>NZ_JBBCBN010000010.1:0-179325 GCF_037203775.1 Phyllobacterium sp. CCNWLW183
TGTCATTTCTGGCGACGCTTTTCCCCGCTTGGCGCGCAGCCAAACTCGATCCCGTTGAAGCTCTGAGGTACGAATAATGTCAGTTTCATCATTACATTGGCTGACTGATTAGCCGATGTCTGAAGCACCGCCCAAGCCTGGAGACTGCAAGGCGTGGGGCAGCTTTGGTTTCTCGAGACGATACGGGATTGTCTGGTACTGCGGCGAGCATAAGGGTGAAGGTGAACGCAGAAATAATTCCGGAACCTAATGCTCTCGGGCGGATTGTGTAGTTCGAGTAGTTCGTGGCAACTGGCTTGGTGCACCCTCACCCTCGCGCGAAGATGACGGATGCCAAGCCCTTAATCTTCTTGCACAAGGAAACGGCATTGCCTTTTTCAAAGTCTCCGGGACTGAGCTCTACCAATATAGACTGGCAAGTAATTTCAAAAGCGCAAAATCTTGCATCCGCGTGCCTTCAGCGCCATCCAAAAGACCACGAACACAGTCAGCGCCTCGCACGTTCAATCGTCGATCTGTACCGCCGCGGAATATCGGACCCAGGGGTTCTCAGCACCTTGGCTATCAATCGCGAGAAGGCATTGGAAATCCGGGAACAGAAGGATATGCGGGTGGCGAAGCGACTCGAGCAGCAAGAACGAAGGAAGGCATACGTACCGAAGCAAAGCCAACCGCAAGTTGAATAATGTTATTTCTGCTTTTTTTCAGCTTCTTCCAACCGGACGAGAAGAACTTCAAATCTCTTGTTTGTTGGTATTGGAGCCTTTGCCGAACGCAAGGCGTCTCTAAAGCCAGGAGTACGCATTTGATCGCGAAACTTGTTCACATCGCTTCGATTCGTTGTTGGATTGTTTTCACTCACGACAGAGCCTTTCAAGCACCATACCCGTCAACCTATTAGTCACCGAATAAGTTCCGCGACACAGATTTATTGCTATAAAATATTTTATGGACTCTGGCCGACATCGGCGTATTCTGAATTCAACATCGATAGTATTTATTGGACCGGCGATCGATGTTTGAGAGATACGATGTGCTCTTCGCCTAGTGGGAGAGCACGATTATGCCTTTTCGTAGTCAAATCTACGTCAACAAGTATTCATCCCTTGATTGGGATATCATGGCGATAGCCTTTGAATTAGCTTTCCAGCAAATTGGGACCAATCCCCTGGTGCGAAAAGACCGGCTGGCGCGTTGCGTCATGACGTTCTTTGACAGAGGCGTGCATTGTCCCAGTACGTTGAGTTCGCTGGCTATGAACCGTGAAATGAGTTTGGTAGACATTGAGCGTACGCGTGGGACGCCCGGCGGCAACTATGATATCAAAGCAGAAGACGATGGGTTTCACTTCAACGGGGCAACAGGGGAATGGAAAGACTCAACCATAAATTAGACTGCAAGGATTGCGGTACAATTTACCTCACCATTCCGGATAATGTCACGGGTAACACTCCGATATTCTGCAGTACCTGCAATCAGTTCATCGGAAGATGGGCAGACCTTGAGCGCGACTTCGATCAGCAGGGTGGCCAAGACGGCGTATTTTCAATGCATGATGGGAAGATTGATCGGATTAGCTAGGGACTGATTCCCTGCAAGAGTCGTTCACCGACTCATGGAAGATAAACCATTCAAAGAAATAACCTTAATGACCCGCCAGCTCGGCAAGATGAAGGTAATCACCTCCATTATGCAGGCGGCGGAGTTCATTGTGAATGAGTGGCCGGGCACGGATACCGAAAGGCTTGATATCGCCAAACATGCGCTGCTGGAATGCTACGATGGCACGCTGTCTCCCGGCATTGTCGCATGGCTTTTATTGATGCAGCAAAGGAAGCCGACATTTACGTCGAGGCAGTTGGTCGCCCGCCATCAAACGACAAACTGGAAAAGTGGCGCAAGGGAAAGATGCGGCGCAACGCTTAACAGGACAAGTCTTTGATAAAAAAGACTTCACTTTGTGGTTGAAAACTGCCGAATGAAATTCTGCCTTGTTCGTGGAAACCGTTGGATCTATGCCAAGCTTGGGGCTCAAGCTCATCAATCACACTCGATGTAATAAGGACATCTCCCCCCTTTGCAAGCATCAGCATTTCCCAATGACGAAACATTTTTCTCCCGATGCCCCTTCCTCGTTGTTCGGGGACAACATAGACCATATCCATGTAAGGGATTTTGCCCCAGAACCAACTGTACCGAATAAAGCCGACTGGACTGTCGCCGCACAGGGCGATGATGTATTCGCCACCGAAAATGCAGCGATTGATCCAAGACGTATCGACGTGAGGATCGTGCTCGATAAGCCACGCTTCGTGCGTGCTGTTGGCTGTCGTTATGTTTGGGTCCGTCATACCGCCTTCATATTAACTGACAGCTTGTTTGGCAATGTTGACGCCAATCGCGCTCTATTCGCTTCAGCCAATATTACAACTGACGAAGCCGTCGCATCATGTCTGACGTCATCGCGCAAAGGCTTGAACGTTCTACGGAATAGTAGGTTTTAGGGAAAGCCTGGAGGTCAACGCCTCAATCGGTGCTGTTCGAAGAGCTCTCATGAGGCTTTCGCCAGATCCGGCGTGAATAGATTTATTGATTGGGAGGGATCATGGTAACAACTACTTGGATTGGCGGCACTGACAACATGCAGTGGTCAAATCCCAACGTCGACCCGATTTTCAATCCTTGGAACACTTCGTCGAACTGGGATAACGGCATTCCAGGAATGGGCGATGTCGCAATCCTGAACAACACCAGCACTACTTCCTATGTCGTGGACGTAGCTAGTTTAGTATTAAACAACTCCTCGCTGCTGGTCAGCAACTCAATACTGGTCGGATACCTCAATCCCGGAGTGATTTCGGGCGGTTTGATATATTTGCATGGCGCCAATTTCATTGCCGGTTCTGGCGTGTCCTCAGCCACAGGGATAGTTGAGATTGGCAGCGGAGCTTCTTATGAGTGGAATGGCACGAATTCTACCCAAACCATCAAGATGGCATCGGTTGATCCCGACCATTCGCCTGTGGAGAGTTCTGTATTCTCTTTCTCCACTCAGTTTGACGGGACCATTGAAGCTTTTTACGTGCACAATGTTATCAATTTCAATGTGAATGGTGCCAGCATAACCGGGATGTCCTTAGACGGTCATACGGTGACTTATACGACAACGGCGGGCAACTACACGCTAAAGTTTGGTGACAACGTCGATGTCTCTGATCTGATCTTCGATGTAAGCACTGGAAAAATCACCACACTCCAAATTGATCCAAACGCTCCATGTTTTGCGAAGGGAACATTAATCCGTACAGTCAGGGGGGATGTCGCTGTTGAAACTTTAAAAGTTGGAGACTTGGTGGTCACGTCAAGCGGTGCTGAGCGTCCGATTGTCTGGCTTGGCTGTTACAATCTGAAACGCACGCGCTCGAGCCAATACGAGATATCCCGCCCGGTTCGCATTCAAGCCAATGCCTTTGGTGAGCAACAGCCCTACGCCGATTTGTGGCTCTCCCCCGGGCATGCCGTCTGCGTGCGAGTTCTGGATGAAGTGCTTATTCCAATCGGTTATCTCATTAACGGTGCGACAATCAAACAGGTGGATGTCGCTGAAATTACTTACTGGCATGTGGAGCTTGAAACCCATGACATCCTGATAGCCAATGGTTTGCCCACCGAAAGCTATCTTGATTGCGGGACCCGGGCTTTATTCCACCAAAGCTCTTACAAGCGGCGCAGAATCGACATCTGCGAGGTTACCGCACAATATTGTCGCCCCCTGACGTTGGATGGATCATCCGTAGAAGCTGTGGCTATTCGGTTGCGTGAAAGAGCCAAGCTACTCGGCTGGTCGACGACAAGTGATATGGATATTCATGTTGTTGCCGATGGCATGCGTATTAATCCGCAGGGCACCGGTAATCTGATGCGGTTCCAGATTCCATCAAATGCTCGGGACGTCCATATTTTATCAGAAACGTTTATACCGGCGGAGTGGTCTGACGGCGGAGACACGCGGAAACTTGGCATTTCCATCAATGGTTTCCAGATTAGCGACGACCAAGGACAATGCCGTCGAATTGAGGCAGCGGATGCTTGTTTGGACCAAGAATGTTACCAAGTTGAATTCTACGACAACAAATCATGGCGATGGACCAGCGGTTCATTGAGGGTGCCGAACACAATATTTGCAGACCTTTCTGAGAACAGATTCTTGGAGTTGAACATAAATGCTGGCGGTCAGCAGCGATGGTTAAAACCCATCATCGCAAGTGAACGGCGTGAAAGTGTTGAAACGGCACCACTGGGAATGGTTGCTGCTTGCGCTCTATTCGCTCCAGCATCTGCATTTCCAAACCTACTGTTCAAGTCTCCATCGACTCTGAGCGTGGATTTAGACTATCTCAATGCAGAAGACGAATAATGGCCTATTCGACGAAACCATTTTTCAGAATCGCCCTTATCGCAGGGATTGCTCTCGGCCTAGCATCGCCTTCATTCTCACAGACACCCGTACCGGATCCACAACAGAAAACGGGGGGCCAAGCTGGCTTATTGAGCGAAAGTGAGATCAAAGGAAACAGAGATATTGTAGTCGTAGTGAAACTTCGACTGAGCCGCGCCGGCAAGATCATCGGCACTCCAATTGTGTCTGGCAAAGGTGGCGATTTCATAACTCGCAGCAAAATGAAAAACTGGGCGCTGCGATCGGTATATCGTGCTCAACCGTTTAAACTACCTCCAGATAAGTATGATCAATGGAGCCAGGTGACTCTTACTTTCTATCCGTAGTCACTCAGAAAGGTTTATTCCGATTGGTGAAATACTGTTGGCTGAAACGGCATGACCAGCACGCTCGGCAGTACCTTAACTTGACGTGATGTACGATCCCACCGGACTGGCCAGTCCAAGCGCTGGATCATGTTAAAGGATCAGATAAGCACCTGATACAACTGCGATCAGGACCAGGATCAATGAAACCGATTCCCACCATTCTTTGGCCATCTCTTTTTTTGTTCGAATCCTAAAAGCATTATCTTGAGGGTTTTTCATCTCATCCATAAATTTTTGAACTTCAAAATGATTGTTGGTTTCATTCTGTTTCATGGCGGAAATCTCAAGAGTCGTTCAGACAAGGACTGGGCTCCTACAGTTATGGAATTGCAGCTCGTCGGTCACGCTCTATTTTCTCTAACCTATTTAAAACGTGCAAATTGAGATCACGCTGGCCAAAGAACCCGGATTGCGCCTGCTTGATCTCATCGACCTGGCGCTGCAGGTTCATATTGGCCGCAATCCGAGCTTCGCGGTCTGCCGCGAGTTGCGCATCATATGAAAGCCAAGCCCGCTCGTGCTCCTGGCGGGGCGACTGGTTGTCCATCAATCTATTAATGTCGCCAGATTCATAATTATTGTGCAGCGCAGCAACTATTTCGCACCCGCAGCATTACTGTAAGTTGATGTGAAATTCTTCACAACGAGGTGCGCGCAATGAGAACGATTTCCGACACAATCAGACGGTTGAATAAACAGCAGAGCGTCCTGTCCAACGGAATTGCAAACAACCGAGGGCGATTGTCCCCTCTCGCTGATTTTGGTTCCAATCCCGGACAATTGCGAAGTTGGACTTACCTCTCAGACAAACTGCCGCCCGACGCTCCGCTCGTTGTGGTTCTTCATGGATGCACGCAGTCGGCCGACGATTATGATGTTGGTTCGGGCTGGTCACTTCTTGCCGAGCACTACGGATTCGGCGTGCTTTTCCCAGAGCAGCAAAGAACGAATAATCCCAATCTCTGCTTCAACTGGTTTTCGACCAGTGACACAACGCGCGGCGAAGGTGAAGTTTGTTCAATTTCACAAATGGTAGAGACCCTGCTGAAAAACCACCGGATTGATCGAACGCGCGTCTATGTGACGGGGCTTTCTGCAGGGGGAGCCATGACCGCGTCGTTGCTGGCAACTTATCCTGAGTTATTCAATTCAGGGGCGATCATAGCGGGAATTGCACATGGCACGGCATCCACCATTCCCCAAGCATTTGACCGAATGCGAGGTCATGGACTTGAAGATGGGGCCGCACTTGCCGCACACGTTCGTCAGGCTTCAAGCCATAAAGGCCCTTGGCCGAAGGTATCAGTCTGGCACGGAACGGCAGACACCACCGTAGACCCAATTAATATGGAAGCGGTTATTGGCCAGTGGGGAATTCTGCACGAATTAGACCGACCTGCATTAAAAAGCACTCTTGACGGACATCAGGTTCGAAAATGGCAAAATGCGGACGGTCAAACAGTTCTGGAGGCTTATGCTATCAACGGTATGGCTCATGGCACTCCCATAAACAGTAGAGGTGAAAACGCTGTCGGGTCAGCGCGGCCCTTTATGCTCGACGTAGGGACTTCATCTACCTGGCATATCGCTCAATCGTGGGGACTAATCGGCAAATCCACAGAGACCGCTTCGGCTTTAAATCCGACGGCCGGCTTGTATTCAGTATCTCCAGACAAACAGAGCGGCAATTCGATTAAGAACACGATCGAAAACGCTCTCAAATCGGCCGGTTTATTGAGATGAGGCGCGAATGGGAACAGGCGACGGAATTTGTTAAAGCCGTTTACCTGTTGGCAGCGCGCAGAACGGTCTTGAGCGAGGCACAATCATCCAATATCGCCAGCACCTTGATCTACACATAATTCCGTTCCTCGGATCAACGTTGCTCGCGCCTCGCTGTGCCAGTGGTTCGCAACTTCGAAGATGAAATGATCGACGCTAGCCGTTCGCCTTCGATGGTGCGCAAGGTTCTCGTAAGCCGGATCGCTTCTCGCCGATGCACAAGAGCGCGGTCTGGTCATAAGAAATCCCGTAAGAGAGAAGAGCCACGCCCGACAGAAGGGCAAAGACCGACATCAAGAGACGCGCCAGAAAGGCAAGCTGAGATCGGGATAGACATTCCCCCTCCCGCGAAGAGATCAAGGCTATTGTGGACGCCCTGGAGGGCAAATGGCGGCCATTGCTATTGACTGGATATTCACTAGGCCCACGCGCTTCGGAGATACGCGGGCTGCGATGGTCAGATGTCAATATTGAAGGGCGAGAAGTCCGGGTTCACCAGAGGGCCGATCGCTTCAATCAAATTGGCAAACCTAAATCCGAAGCCGGGGAGCGAACGGTTCCTATTCCGCTCTTGGCCTGGAATGCCCACGCCCGCGGACAGGGCAGAAGGATGTTGATGGAACCATCTGACGGAAGAAATCCGGCCGGAACATTTGGTATTCCCAAACAGTCTCGGGAAGGTCGAATCTCTGTCAAAAATAATGCAGCGCGGATTCCAACCATCACAGATACGAGCTGGCGTGTCGGTTCAGACCGGAGAGACAGACAAAGACGGCAATCCAATATCGAAGGCGAAATATACCGGCTTCCATTCGCTGCGGCATTTTCTATGCATCATGGTGCATCAACAGACGGGAAGACGGCGGACTTAGCTTGCCGCCTAAAATGGTGCAGGAACGCCTTGGACACTCTCACCCTGCCATGGATACCTTTGGCATCTGTTTCCACGCAATGACGATACCGAAGAATTGACCGCTTCAGAGCTCGCTCTTTTGAGATAACTGCGACACACATGCGACATGGAGCTACAAGTAATTGATATTAATTGTGTAATATAAGTTTCCTAATCTGTAGGCCACTGGTTCGAATCCAGTCGGGATCACCAAAAAATTTAAAGCTCGCGCAGACAGATAGCGGAACAACGCTAGGAGTGCCTCACCGCCTCGATTTCGGCCCCACTATACTGCTCCAAGGCGTCGGCAACCTGATCGGCAAAACGCACGCGATTACGCCCAGCCTTTTTAGCCTGATAAAGCGCCAGATCAGCCTGATTGACTGTTTCACTCCAGGACTGATCTCCGACTTGCGCAACGCCGAAGCTCGCCGTGATTTTCAAAACGCTCCCATCCGAAGTCGTCATGGCAAGGCGCTCGACCGCCAGCCGCAATTTCTGGGCAATGATGGCTGCATCCATGCACGAACTGTCATTCAGCAATATTGCAAATTCCTCCCCGCCAAAACGGGCCACGTAATCGCTGTCGCAAATATTGTTTTGCATCAGCTGGGCGATTTCTCTCAACACCTCATCCCCCACAACGTGCCCATATTTGTCATTGATGGTTTTGAAATTATCGATATCCACAAGCATCAGGAAAGGTATCGGCTCCAGACCGGTGTAGTTTTCTGTTGCTGAATTGCCCAAAATATCCAGCGCCCGCCGGTTGAGAAGCCCCGTGAGCCCATCCGTATGTGCCAGATGTTCAAGCCGGGCGACCAGAAAAGATCGTTCTTTCAGCTTGATGGCAATGACCTCAAGCGCAGAATAAAGCGTCTGGATTTCGGCAACATGCCTCGTCTCCCGGTGCAGATCCGTCGGCAGGTCATCGGCAAGCGACACGATTGCTTCGGCTCCGCGGAAAAGCGGCTTGAATATATAATTCTGCACCACCACCACCAGACCGACGACCAGCCCGAGGATCACAAACGCCATCGCACTTGTATAATAGAGCGCTTGGCGCGCGATCCGTTCGCGCTTTTCAAATTTGGCGACGGATGCAGCAAAATAAATATCCCGCAATTCTGCCAATGGCTTCATTGCAGCGGAATATTGCTTAGTAAACGTAACCGCATCAAGAGCCGGAACTCCATTCTGCTGAGCAGTGCGAATCTGATGATCAATCAGCGCAAGCCCTCCAATCATGTAGCGTGAATTTGCTTCTTCGTGTTTTTGATCATCTGATGAGGCTTCAACGTCGGGTTTTCTGCCGAGTTCCAGCAAATGCCAGATTTCACGGATCCGCCCCCCGATAATCCGCATATGGATCACATTCTCGGCAGGAATTGGTTTTCTTACGGCCATTGGCGCAATCAAATATGATCCCAACCTACCAGCATATTCCCGCAAATTGCTGAGCATCGTCACCCTGAATACAACGGCGGCCAAATCCTCATCATGGCGTAGCAGCTCGGTTCCTTGCTGCTGAACAATTTTGTCGTAACTCTCTCGGGCCTGGAACAGGTGAACAATGGCCTCATGGATCTCGCCATAGCGTAATGTGCCTGGATTTGTGAATTGTGCCGCCTCGACTTTCATGCGTCCAAGCCGCAACTGCTCGCGCACATCCTTGAGGAGATTTCTGGGAACACTGCTTGTGTCCAGTTTGCTGAGCGCAGCGTCAGTCTTTTGCAGGGCGATCTGCCAGTTTTCATAGGCTTGGTTGCGGGAAGCATCGTCCACGCTCATCAAAATATTGGCAGGGCCGCGTTCCGCTGAAATAAAACTTGCAGCCATGAAAACAAAAGAAAAACCCTGTATATCCGCCAGATTAGTCACGGCTCTGTTAAATGCCTGAATAGAATTATAAATAGACATGCCTGCCATTATCAAAGTGAATATCATAACAAGCAGAGCCATGCACCAAAGGTGCACTTTCAAGCGACCTCTTGTCGATTTTCTTGACCGCAAGCCTGCGTATAGAATATCTGGCTTGTTCACGTTTATGGCTTTCTGAAAAGATATGTACCTATATAATTAAAATACTACTGAAAAACAAAACAATCGTATGAAATAATTATTATTACAGAACAATACTTTCGATCAGCTCGACTGCATGATCTGGCTTCGTACAAAATAAGTCTATCAACCCGAAACCGGGGAAGCGTAAATATAGTATAATCTTCGAAGGTTACAACCATACCAATGGATTACAAGGAATGTTATTTCAGGCCTCCTATTACATCCTCACACTACTTAAAGTAGTTTCAATATATTAAATTTCTGCGCCATCATTTAAAAGTAACGAACGTAAAAACCATTGTTACAACTGCAGCAAAGCTATTAGCCCGAAGCTGATTGTAACAAGCGATGCAAGGGAGAGGGTTGCCACCGCCATCACTCGCCCGCCAGCATGAGCAACGGAGCGAATATCAACCGATAATCCAAGCGCGGCCATGGCAATAATCGTCAGCACGCTGGAAAGCTGCCCCATTGGCGCAATTGCCGCCTCAGGTATCAGTCCGGTCGAGCGCAGCATCATCATTATGCCAAATCCGCTGATGAACCACGGCACCAGGGCAATCCGCTTCCCGCTTGGATTGGCGTAAAAGCGGAAATCATCTTGCGGGACTTCGCGCCCTCCAATGGTTTCATGGCGCAAATCGGCCTTCATGATCGCACCAAGTACGAGAAGCACAGGGCCAAGCATAAGCACGCGCACCAGCTTGACCAAAGTTCCGGTTTGTACACCCAGCAATCCTGCGGGAGCCGTCGCAGCAATGACCTGCGGCACGGCATAGACGGTCAGGCCCGCCAGCGTCCCATATTGCAGTACGCTCATTCCGGTGCGGAAATAGAGCAGCGGCAGGAAGAACACGGCTGCTATGCCCAGCACCGCCGTAAAGGTCAGCGCGGCGGCAATTTCCTTGCGGTCTGCCTCTATCACTGGCGCGACCGCAACAATGGCGGAGTTTCCGCAAATCGAATTGCCGCAGGCAATCAAGGTCGCAAGTTTTGGTGGCAATCCGAAGAGCCTGCCAATGCCGTAGCTGATGCTGATCGACAAAATGACAACGCCCGCTATTCCGGCAATCAGTGTGGCGCCTGCCCCTTTCATCGCTGTCAGGCTGATAGATGCGCCAAGCATAACGATTGCCAATTCCAGCAGGAGTTTCGCGCTGAAATCAATACCGGCGAGCAGCGATTGGCCCGGTTGACGAAATGATCGGATGGCAATGCCAATTGCTATGGCCAAAACCAGGCTTTCCACCCATCTCACGCCAAAAACCGCGCTCTGGATATATTCGCCAGCCACCGCTGCAAAAGCAACGGCGCAGCAAAGTGCAAGCCCAGGGAGAACAGGAAGGAGGCGATGAGGAATGGTCATAAGCTTGCCATTTGAGAAATTTCAATCATGGCAGACTTATCTCATGCAATATTATCGACTTCTATCGAATATTCTGTCATGTTTTGTTCTGTAAAATTGAATGGTTTTCTGATGACCTTTGAACAACTCGCCATTTTCGTTGCCGTGGCAGAACGCGAGCATCTCACTCAAGCCGCGGCAGCAATTAACCTCACGCCGTCGGCGGTCAGCAGCGCCATTAAAAACCTCGAGGTTTTTTACGGCGTCGAGCTGTTCCACCGTGTTGGACGACGTATCGAACTGACGCAGATTGGCCGCGTTTTTCTTGGTGAGGCCAAGGCAACTTTGGCGCGGGTACGCTCATCTGAGTTGATGCTATCAGAGCTTGGCGGTCTGCGGCGCGGCAAGCTTAGCCTTTATGCCAGCCAGACAATCGCCAGCTATTGGCTGCCGCCTTTCCTGATGCGCTTTAAACAGGATTATCCCGGCATTGAGATTGACCTGACCATCGGCAATACAAGGACGGTGGCCGAAGCGGTCACGGAAGGCGGGGCAGAGCTCGGCTTTGTCGAGGGGGAGATTGATGCACCGCTTCTCGTCTCGAAAGTCGTGGCGGAAGATGCTCTAATTATCGTTGTCGCGCCATGCCATCCTTGGGCGGATAAACGTCCGTTGAAGGCTGGGGATATCGTCGGCGGCACTTCATGGGTCATGCGGGAACAGGGTTCGGGCACGCGTTCGGAGTTTGAACATGCCATCGATAATCTCAAAGTCTCCCATGACGATCTGAAGATCGCGCTGGTTCTCCCCTCCAACGAGGCGGTTCTTTCCGCTGTTTGCGCCGGAAATTGTGCCGCCGTCATTTCCAGCGCTGCTGCCCGCGCCTATTTACGCGAAGGGCTTGTCGTCGAGGCCGCCTTCAAGCTGCCGGTCCGCCGCTTTCGCATGTTGCGGCACAAACAACGGCACAGCAGCAAAGCATCGGAAATATTGGAGGGGCTGTGTGGGTAACTCATTCTCTTTGATTGCCATGTCGTTGTGCGTGGTTCGACGACTTGGCAAAACAACCTCAAACCGCACGCACATACCAGCTCATGCTTGAATATCGCTTTTGCGGGCCATGAACACGCCACGCCTCCACCCAAGCATTGCTATTCTCAAACAAAAACCGTCCATTATAGAGATCACTGCCGCATAGATGCGACACACGTTGTGATGGGCCATATCGCAGGCCGACAAATTCATTGCCGCTCGGGTAGAGCACCCGCACTGCCCCATCTTCAAAGGCAAGCCGATAGGTCCGGACTGCCTGCAGCACATTTGCTCCGACAGACATTTCGCCGCGCTCTTCAAAAAGCTCGGTGGTTATGATGGCGCGCCCGGTAAATCCATATATCGCTCCGGCGCGATGATCGATCACCTTGCGTTTTACCTGCCATGCGCCGCAGATTATTTTTGCGTCAAATTTTTCGATCGCCTGGCTTGATCGATCAAGCATGGAAATCAATCCGCCTGTTCTTCCCAGACGCATGCGGCCGTGTAGATTGCTGCCAATCTTTCCACCCCTGCCTGATCATCCTTGTCAAAACGCGATGGTATAGGACTATCGAGATCAAGCACGCCAAAAACCCGTCCATCATGGATCAAGGGCACCACCAGCTCGGAGCGGGAGGCCGCATCACAGGCAATATGGCCCGGAAAATCGTGCACATCGTCAACGAGGATAGAGGATGCTTGCAGAACTGCGCTTCCACACACGCCGCGCCCCACGGGAATGCGCACGCATGCCGGTTTGCCTTGAAATGGCCCGACCACAAGCTCACTTTGTGAGCGCAGGAAATAGAACCCGGCCCAGTTGATGTCCGGCAGCATCTGGAAGATCAGCGCCGAACTATTGGCCGCATTGGCAGTCGGATCATTCTCGCCCGCAAGCAGCGCTTCCAGTTGATCGCCGAGTTCCCTGTAGAACTGTGGCTTGTCGCCTTCTGTGATCGCTTTTGCAGCAAACATGAAAAATCCTTCCCTTATAGCCTGCGTAACATGGCCACATTTCTGCCGATGCACCTGCCTTGTCAAGCAAACGAAACCCGATCCGGCAATGTACACTCCCTCGCGCCCTGCTATAGATAGGAACCGATTTCCACAGGTGCAATTACAATGAGTTCAAACGCCAAAGGCGACCTGCAAACTTATGTGCGCATCGACTTTCCTGACAAGGAACGGTTGGGGCCGGGGAAAATGCATCTGCTTGAACATATTCGCGAAACCGGCTCCATTTCTGCGGCAGGCCGCGCCATGGATATGTCCTATCGCCGCGCATGGTTGCTGGTCAGCGCCATGAACACAATGTTCGCAACGCCAGTGGTCGATTCGCAGCGCGGCGGCGCGCAGGGCGGCGGCGCTGTCGTCACGGAATTCGGCGAAGAGCTTTTGCGCCGCTATCGAAACATGCAAGCAAAAGTCGATACGGCCCTTGAGTCTGATTTTGAATGGATCAACCGCAATCGCAGGGCGATCTAGCGGCGCTTTCGCGAGGGTTTGAGTGTAACCCTGAAATACAAAATGTAAGTGATGAACCCAAACGCGACCGCAAGTGCGCCGATAATCATCGAAAGCCCCCAGATAGAAAACCAGTCGCTTAAAATGGCCGCATGCGGGTCCTTTGGATCATAATATACGGTGACATTTTCACCCACATCATAAGATGGAGGAGAAGTGCCTGTTGACGACGTGAACTCTATGCTGGTCCCTCCAACCGTCCAGAACTCGACGACAGGCTTGAACACATAGCCGTTTTTCGAGGCCGTTTTGACGAGGTTCACCACATGCCCCTTGCCTTCCATCGCATTGTTGATGAAATGACGCACATGCAATACCGACCAGCCAAAACCGCAGAACAACATGGCGGTTATTGTGCACATCAGCACTTTGTGAATATTTGTATTTCTCATGCGGTATCCGGATCAGCGACTCATGCGTAAGCCAGTTTTCGCAATTTTTGTCATTTGCACAATTCTCTGCGTTCTCTCTTTTCCGCCGGCCATGATGTCATTGGCCTTCACTGGTGCCTTTCCAAAGAAGTATTTTTACATTCTCAGCGTCTGGCCGGTCAGTGCAGTTCTGGGCCCGATTCTCGCCTGGAATACGCGCCGCCGTTTCGGCACATGGGCTTTGCTCTGGTTTGTCCCATGTCTTGCCTATGCGCTGTTTTTCCTGACAGGACATGACCTGGGGACTTAGTCCGGCATTTTACCCGCTTCCATCTCATCATTCTTCCGCTCCAGCCAACGCATGACTGGCGTAACCGTGATGCCATGCAACACGACAGATATAAGCACGACGAGTGACACTGTTACCCATAGAATATTGGCATTTGAAAACGGCGCGTGACCAAGCGCATAGGCCAAATAATAGAATGAGCCGAGGCCGCGAATACCGAAAACAGCGATAACGGCCTTTTCCCTTTTTTCGATGGGGCTTCCCAGCAGCCCCACCCAACCGGCAATCGGGCGGATAAGAAGAAGGATGATCAGCGATGCCACCACGATCCGCCAGTCCAGCGGATGAAATACGCTGCCTTCCGCAATGGCGGCGCCAAAGCAGACAAGCACGACCATCATCATCAGACGTTCGATCTGTTCGGCAAAACTATGCAGATTTTCGTGATAGCCACTGTTGCGCTCCGCATGGCGAAGCGTCAGCGCAGTGACAAACACGCCGACAAACCCATAGCCATGCGCCATCTCTATAAGCCCATAGCTCAGGCATGTGATCCCCAGCACCACGAAACCGTCGCCCGTATGGGCAAGCCCCGCCCTGTTCGGGAGCCGGAAGGTCAGATAGCCAAGCAGCTTGCCGGTAGCCCAGCCAAGCCCCGTGCCCGCAGCAAGCCGCCATATGACATCGGTCGTTAGCCAGTCGAAAAACCACGGAGCACCCGTTGTATTTGAAGCCGCGAGCGCGATTGCCAGATGCACGAATGGAAAACTCAGCCCGTCATTCAGCCCCGCCTCGGAAGTCAGGGCAAAACGTACCTCGCTCTTCTCCCCCGATTGCGGCGGCCCCACCTGAACATCGCTGGCAAGCACGGGATCTGTGGGCGCCAGCGCTGACCCGAGCAGCAAGGCCGAAGCAACTCCAAGCCCGAGAAAACTCCAGCCGAGCAATGCGATGGCACCGATAGTCAGGGGCATCGATATGGCCAGCAGCCGCCACGTTGTCATCCAGCTACGCCAGCCCAATATCCGGTCGATCTTCAGACCGGCACCCATGAGGGCAATGATGACGACAAACTCGGTTATTTTTTCCGTGAGAAAGCGGCTGTCGAGGGGATTGTCGCCGATCATTGCCGACAGCGGCGTCCAGACAAACAGGGTGCCGAAAGCAATGCAGACAATGGGCAGGGAAAGCGGAAATCCCTTCAATAACATGGGCAACCAGGAGGTCATCAAGACGACCAGCCCGAACAAAGCGATCAGAACGAGATAGCTGTTTATTCCCATACTTCACTTCAAACCATCGGCCGGCGCTTTGGTTCCGTGAACATGAAGTTCCCTTCACTGTAAACGTCAATCATTCGAATTTGCTCTATGGGCGATTTCGTATAGACACATCGCAAACACCGGAAATCCTTTCATGACCGCCCAGAGCATACAGACCGTCAACGCCAATCGATTAGCGCTTGCTGCGTTGCTGCTTGGAGGTATTGCCATCGGCGGCTCACCGATTTTCGTGCGCCTGTCCGAGGTCGGTCCCATGACAACCGCTTTCTGGCGCGTTGCGCTGGCTTTCATTCCGCTTCTGGTCTGGTCGAAAGCCATGCCGGATGTCAAACGCAATGCCCGCCCCGAAAGCCTTGCCGATTATTTCTGGCTCTCCATGCCCGGCATCTTTCTGGCCGCTGATCTTGCTGCCTGGCACCTCGCGCTGCATATGACATCCGTTGCCAATGCAACACTTCTGGCCAATCTCGCGCCGATCTTTGTTACGCTCGGCAGTTGGGCAATTTTCCGCGCCCATGTCAGCAGGATTTTTCTCATCGGCCTTGCGACCGCGCTCATCGGCGTCATCGTGTTGAAAGGCGGTCCGGCAGCGCTGGGTGATGGACAGCTTGCGGGCGATGCAACCGCGGCTGTCGCGGCCATTTTCTATGCGGGCTATATTCTCGTCATCGGCCGTCTGCGCGTGCGTTTCTCCACCCGCACGATCATGATCTGGAGCACAGCATCCGCGGCAATCTGCATGCTGCCCGTATCGCTGATCTTTGAAACAAACCTCATACCGCTGACGCTGTTTGCCTGGGCAGTGCTGGCAGGTCTGGCCTTCATTTCTCATGCGGCGGGCCAGGGGATGATCACCTATGCGCTCGCCTTCCTGCCTCCCGCCTTCTCATCGTTGACCCTGCTCCTGCAGCCGGTCGTTGCCGCAGCATTGGCCTGGTTCCTGCTCAACGAGCCTATAGGTCTGATGCAGGCCATAGGCGGCGTTATCGTGATCCTCGGTATCCTTGTCGCCCGCCGCGGCTGACTACAATTCCCCGAGCAGACCTGCATCAAGCTGCGCCTCGCCGAACCAGTTCAGCCGGTTAATGCAGACATAGCCACGATCGATCAGATCGTTGTCGTCGCCCTCTTCGCTGGTGTGAGCGCGGCCGCGCGGGACAATCAGCGTGGTCAATTCACCCTCCGCGCTCACCACCTCCGAGCGTAGCGCGATCTTGTCGCGGCCTATGCGCGGCTGGCGAATGTCCGCTGGCAACAGGGTCGGCAGATTGACACTCAGCCAATGCCCTTCCAGCACCCATTCATCACGCTCGTTCCAAAGGGTGCGAACAAAATCTGCCAGCCATTTAACGTCATTCTCCGTCTGCTCCGGCTTCTTCACCCGCGAAAAGCCGATTGCGGCAATGCCCCAAAATGAGGCTTCCCGGGCAATGCCCAGTGTACCGGAATAGGCCAGATCCTCGCCTACGTTCCGCCCATCATTAATGCCCGAAAGCACCAGATCGGGCCGGTCCTCATCCTTGAACAGCCAGCTCATCGCGGTGACGACACAATCGGCAGGCGTGCCAGAACAGGAATAGCGTTTGGGTGCGAGCTCCCGCATTATCAAAGGTTTGCCAACGGTGATCGAAGCGCCTGCGGCAGTGCGCTTGCCATCCGGCGCGACTACCCAGACATCATCCGTTATCAGCTTGGCCGCCTCTGCCAGTACTGCCAGTCCCGGCGCGTCAATCCCGTCATCATTGCAAACCAGAATTCTCATCGCATTCGCCTTCTATACGTCAATATGGTCGCCGGTGCGCACCGTATCGTTCAGCGCAGGCAGATATTGTTTCAGTGCACTGAGTGCGGCGAGCGAGCAGGAATGCCCCAGCGTTGCAGGACGCCCTGCCCCTTCCCATATCGCCACATTGCCTTGCCGGGTCGGATGGGTCGGCAGCCTTATCCACTCTGCCCGCTTTGCCTCAAATAAAGCAGAAGCAGGTGTATTGGGTGGAATATGCCCCGTAAGCAGAATGGGATATCCTTGATCTGCCGCGCGTTTGATTGCCTCCACCGATGGGCCGGCGCTTCCCATGCCATCGAAACTCATGAGCGGGCAGTCCGGCAAAGCATCCAATTCCGACCAGTCCAGCGCCTTGGCCAGCCGCTGTGTCAGCTCTGCTCCAATGCCCGGATGGAAAGCATCTCTTGCAGCGATCTGCGCCGCCACAGCATCGCGCATGCTTGCATGAATCGCGAAGCGCTGAGGCAGGATAGCCATCAGTTCCAGCGGCTTCCCGGAAAGCGGCACGGGCAGCAGGCAACCATTCGGTTGCGTCTCGATCCATTGCCGGATCGCGGAAACGCGCTCATCGCTCGATATGGCATCATCGCCATAGGAGGCATCAAGCACCAGCAGATCGCAGCGCGGAATTGCATCCATTGCGAAAACCGCGCTGTCCGGCACCACATCGGCGGTGTAAACAGCGGACTTGGCTCCATCACTTGCCGCAAACCATACACCGCCTGCCACATGGCCGGACCGTCCGGTCGAAACGCTCAGCTCTCCAAGCTCAATGATATCACCCGCCGTAAAAACTTCAGCAGAATGAGCGGCAATCTCGAAGGCTTGCATGTGACCCTGCTCGCCATATTGCCCCAGCATGGAAGCAGCTTCCGTCGATGTTTCTGCCGTCATGAAGATACGGCCGCGAAATCCGCGCGACAAAAGCCAGGCCAGCCCGCCAATATGATCCTCATGCGCATGGGAAACAAAGACAGCATCAAGCTTGGCAATCGCTGCATCGTCAATTGCCGGATAATAGTCGCGGCCCGTCGCCCCAACCTTGATGCCAACATCCAGAAGTATGCTCTTGCCGCCGCCCGAAATGCCGACACTGGTCCGGCCTTTTTCGCCAAAACCGCCATGTAGATCAATCCGCATCAGACATTTGCCTCCGGTATGACCCAGCCCGAGGCGATGGCAATACGCGTCGTTTCACCTTCGGCCAGCCGCTTCGGATCAGCCAGATCGAAATGTAGTTCCTGTGTTTCATTGCCAGCAACTGCCTCGATGCGAGAGCCTCCCCCGCGATAGATGCTGCGCTTCACGGAAACTTCGATTCCGTCCTTGGCTGCCGGGATGATATCGGCGGCGCGAATGCACACCTTTGCATCGCCTGTCACGCCTTGGCCGGGACGGCAGCGGAAAACAGCCTCCTGTCCAAGCACTTCCACCTTGCATTGCCCGTTTTCTTCGACAGTCAGAACTTTGGCCGGAAACACCATACCCTGGGCAATAAACGAAGCCACCATGGGCGTCGCCGGTTGTTCATAAAGTTCGCGCGGCGTTGCAAACTGCACGAGATGTCCCTTGTCCATGACAGCAATACGATCCGCCAGAGCCATGGCTTCGGCCTGATCATGGGTAATGTAAATAATCGTCGTGCCCGTGCGTTTATGGAAGGAGGCAAACTCATCCTCCATCGAGGCGCGCAAATGCACATCCAGATTGGCAAGCGGCTCATCAAACAATACCAGCGATGGCGCTGACACAAGGCACCGGGCCAAAGCCACGCGCTGTCTTTGCCCGCCGGAAAGATTGGCTGGGCGGCGATCGCCATATCCTTGCAGATCGACCAGTTCGAGCGCTTCCAAAATGCGCCGGTCCCGCTCTGCCTTGTCGACCTTTGCCACTTTCAGACTATAGCCAACATTTTCTGAAACGCTCATATGCGGCCATAAGGCATAATTCTGGAAAACGATACCGACGCGTCTTTGCTCAGGCGGGACGTTCAATTTCGGGTTGGACATCTCCTTCCCGCCAACGGTGATTGTGCCCTGATTGACCTGTTCAAAACCGGCAACAAGGCGCAAGAGCGTCGTCTTCCCGCAGCCGGAAGGTCCGAGCACTGCAACAAATTCGCCATTGGCGACATCCAGCGAGACATTCGACAAGGCGTCATAGTCGCCAAATGTCTTGGTCACATTTTCAATTTTCAATCCCGCCATGGCAGAACTCCGTTTGGAAGGCTGCGTGCAAACAGATTGGTCAACAGCATCAGCGCAAAAATCACGACAATTGTCAGGGTTGATATGGCGGCGGCGTAGTTGGAATCGCCGCCCTGCTCAAAGGAAAAGATCACCACACCGATCGTCTCCGAGCCGGAAGCCCATAGCAGGGCTGAAACGGTCAATTCGCTGAAGGCCGTCATGAAGATCAACACGCCGCCGGCAAGCGTCGCGGGCGCGACGAGCGGAAATACGATGGTTCGCATGCGCCTTATAAGTCCGGCACCGGCAACTTGCGCCGCCTCTTCAAGCGAGCGGTCAATCTGGTGCAGGCCGCTGATTGTGGGCCTCAATGCCAATACGAGAAACCGAGCAAGATAGGCGTAGAGAATGATCCAGATTGTATTGTAGATCTGCAAGCCGATGATCGGCAGTGGCTTCAGAAACAAGAGCAGCGAGGCAATCGCCAGAACCACGCCGGGCAGTGCATAGGGCAATTCTGCGGAGAGATTCAGGAACTTCGTCCACCACCTTTTGCGCCAGGTAATGAGATAGCCAAGCGGGACTGCGACGAGCACTGCGAAGGCCGCTGCGGCAAGGGAAAGACCGAAACTGTTGAAAAATGCGCGTTTCGCCGCCGCGTGGTCAAACAGCACAAAAGCGTAATTGGCAAGTGTCACTGTCTTCATGCTTAGCGGCACGCCATATGCCGCGACAAGCGAGGTCAAAAACAACCCGACAATCGGCAGAACCAGCACAATGACAATCAATAGCCACATGGCGAATTCCGCCAAAGCGCGCCAGCGCCCAAGCTCGAATGGCGCGGCAGGCAGGGAGGTGGAAGCGATACGATAATCGCGGCGGCGGGAGGCATAATCCTGCGCAAGAATTCCGGCCATGGCGATGAGCCCGATGAGCATGGAAAGAACAGCAACTTCGGAAAGAACAGCGGGACCACCGCCAGCCAGCCGCTGATAGATCAATGTCGGCAAGACGAGATAGCCTGCCGGGATGCCAAGAAATGCCGGGATGCCGAAATTGCCCACACAGGAAACAAAAGCTAACGCGGTGGCACCAATGATGGATGGCGTCATTAGTGGCAGGATGATTGTACGAAGTACCGTTAGACGGCTTGCACCACTGCTTAAGGCGGCTTCCACCAGTTCACGCGGCAGCTTGCGCAATCCGGCCCGAACCATCAGGAAAACCAGGGGGCCATATTGCACGCCAAGCAGTGCAATTATGCCGGTCGTCGAATAGAGCGGATTTTTGCTGCCCAGCGCTGGTGCCATGCCAATCAGCTTGAGGAACGGGCTTGCAGGTCCGAATAATTGCAGCCAGGCCAGCGCCGTGACCTGCGGTGCGATAAGCAGCGGCACCACATAAAGCAGAATGAAAGTGCTGCGTCCGCGCACATTGGTCAGGCTCACCAGAAGGGCAACGGCAGTGCCAAGAATAACTGCCAGCAATGTGCCGCCTATGCCCACCTGCAATGAGTGCCACGTGGCGGTCCAGGTGGCCGAACCGGAAAGTGCCGTGCGAAGCGGTGCCGCAGAAAGACTGCCTTGCGGCATGACGATCTCGAAAGCGAGACGCAGCATTGGTACGATGGAAAGCATCGCGACAATGACCGCCACCCCTGCAATCAGGGCTGTATCAGTACCCTGACGCTTTTCAGCAAATATAGTCATTCACAGTCCCATATTGCATTTTTGCCGTGCGTGGTTCGACAAGCTCACCATGAAGAGGGTGGATAGTTGCAAAACCTATCTGCAACGTCTCAGAACAATGCCCTTTGCAAACCACCACTTTCTCATGGTGAGCTATCCTGAGCTAGTCGAAGGACGAACCACGCACAGCGCGATTGCCAAACTGGAAACGGCAAGAGAACTCAATTGAACTCTCTTGCCGGAATAGTTTTAGCCGCCGAACATTCCGGAGAATTTCGCCTTGTCAGCGTCAGTCGCTTCGAGAACCTTCAGAGTTTCGATTGGCATTACCTTGATTTCAACACCTTCAGGCAGCCAGGAAGGACGGCCAATCGATGGTTTGGCAGGCAGATAGCCCTGTGCAAGCGCCAGTTTCTGTCCATCATCCGAAAGGATGAAGTCTACGAATTTCTGCGCGGCAGGAAGGTTCTTCGTGCCAGACATGATCGCGACTGGTTCCGTCACCGCAGGAACACCTTCCGAGGGGAAAACGAATTCAACCGGAGAGCCTTTGGCCTTTGCATTCAGCGCCATGAAATCGACAAGGATGCCATAAGGCTTCTCTCCGCTGGCTACGGATTTCAGCACCGCGCCATTGCCGCGTACGGCTACTGTTTCATTGGCCTTGAGCTTGTCGAAATAGTCCCAGCCAAGTTCGGGATTGCCGACGAAACCGCTCAGCAGATAGGCTGCGGCACCAGAATAAAGTGGGCTTGGCATGACGATCATGCCCTTATATTCCGGCTTGGCAAGGTCTGCCCAATGTTCGGGCTTAGCCGTTGCAGCTGAATTATAGGCGATGCCTGTAGTGATTAGCTTGCTACCGAAATAGGTCTTGTCCTTATCAAAAGAGTCTTTGCTGAAACCTTCGACATTAGCCTTGTCATAGGCCTGGAGTTTGCCCTGTTTCTTCAGGCCTTCCATGCTCACCGCATCTGCGATCAGCAATACGTCGGCCTGTGTGGCACCGGCAGAAAACTCCGCCGCCAGCTTGCTCAAAATATCGCTTGTACCAGACCGGTACACCTGCACCTCGATATCTGGATTAACCTTGCGAAATGCCTCGACGGTTTTTGCTGCATCAGCATCGGGCTGTGATGTGTAAAGGCTAAGCGTTTCAGCATTGGCCGCACCAAAAGCCAGCGACACAGCAAAAAGAGCTGGCACGCCGAGTGTCATTTTAAGAAACTTATTCATTTTTTCTCCTCCCAAAGGGGATTCGGTTTAATCGGGGGGACATGTGCCCACGAAAAATCCTCCTCCGTGCATTCCCGGTTCTTTTCGACCTGTCATGCCGGAGGAGTGTCCATGTTCAATTGTCTTTTGTCAAATACATTTGAACAATGAAACTTATGTGACAAACAAAACTGAATTCATAAAAAATCGCTGGAGACCCGGTGACGGTTAGAAAACTTAGCCGACAGATTTTAGTGTTCGCATCTCATCTTGATCAGGGTCTTAGAACCGAAAGGCCCGGTCCGGAACCCTTAGCTGGGCTGATCGTCAAGCTTATGACAAGACATTCGATAGATCGGCTCGACTTATTTTAAAGCACACCTCGGCTGCGTAAAAAATCCATCAGGCCGACATGGGTAATGGCCTCAAACTCGGCAGCGGCAGCGGCAAATTTTTTACGCTGATTAAGCAGCATGCCGAAAACCTGTTTCATCTCTGATGATACGCCAAAACGCTCCCAGCGCTCTGCCACATGAGGCGGCAAATCGAGATCACGGCAAAAATCTGAAATCGTGGCATAGCCCAGCAGTGCGAGATTTGTTTTCACCTCGTCAACGGGCATACGCTCTTCAACGGCATGGTCATGCAGACGCTGGGCAACCAGACGAAGGTCAGCCGGAGAAGATCCAATGACTCGATTGAGGATGGAACGAACCTCATTTGGAAATGACGACATGTGCAACTCCAGATTTCAAATTACATGTAACTTATAATGATGGTGCCGGTCGGGCCAGTGGAATTTATAGGACTGGCCCAACGGCGTCTCAAATATGTGAAAAAGTGGCAGAGAAAATCGGGACCCGCCTCTCTTTTCCCGGAAATATCCGAAGATTTGCTGAAAAACCTTCGATTCTTGCCCAAAATTTACAATCCAAGGATGTGTTTTAGTTGTGCTTGGTTGAATGGGGGCGCTTCGCGACATTGGCCAACAGACATATCGCCGCCATTTAAATCAAGCCGCGCAGCTTCAACTCGTCCTTGAGATAAGCATAGTAGATAGGCGCAGCGACAAGTCCAGCAATGCCGTACCAGGCTTCAAAAACAATCATTGCAAGCAACAATTCCCAGGCGGCAGCCTTGATACGCGACCCGATAATCTTCGCATTCATAAAATACTCAAGCTTATGAATAATAATCAGAAATGCGAGAGATCCGACCGCGGCGCCGAAGGAAACGCTGAGCGCAACAATGACGATTACAGTGTTTGATATCAAATTGCCTATGACTGGAAGCAAACCGACAAAAAATGTTACTGCAATCATGGTCTTGACCAATGGCAAGTGAATGCCAAACGCTGGCAATACTACGGCCAGGAAAATTCCGGTAAAAAATGTGTTTAACGCAGAAATACGCAACTGCGAAAAGACGATATTGCGAAATGCATTGCTTAACAATGCTGCGCGCTCTGTCAGGGCTACAGCCAGAGGGCCGGGCTTTTTGGTCGGTGATACAGATGTCAGCGCGATCAATCCACCAATGACCATGCCAAGGATGATCCGTATGAGCAGGACACCAATATCGCGACCGACGAGCTGTAATTGCCCGGCATGATTGCGTAACCATGCGGCGGCAAAGCTTTCCAGCTCTTCAAGGTTGGATGGAAAATAGTCACGCGCCCAAGTCGGCAGATGAAGCTGCGCTGTATCAATGATCTCAGCCATTTTTTGGAACAGTGAAACTATGCCTTCCGACCCATCGGTCAGCAGCACCATGCCCCGCATCACACCAATAACGACGAGAAGTATAAAAATTAGCGCAAGTATCGCCAGCGCCAATGTTCTTGTTAAACCATTGGAAACGCCCATTCTTCCAAGTAAAGGGGCGGCCATATGCACCAGACTATAGACCAGAAGTCCAGCCAGAAGCGCGGAAAGCAATCCAAGTTGAAGGGCGCCTACAAGTGCGACAAGTGCCAATATATACGAAGCTATTTGAGGCTTTGAGATCGTCTGCAAGAGGTCACCAAACAAGGAGAAAATGGATGGAACGTTCCTAGACTTGAAACCTCTTGCTGCGCAAGGCCAATTACAAGAATTGATGCTCCGCTATGGCAATAGTCGCCTGGCACAGATTATTTTTTGGTATTTCATCCATAAAAACCGATCACTTACCGATGCAATGCAAATGATTTGATTATCCGCTATTCTTTGACATTCAACGCTTTTCTTACGCTCTTGTTCAGCTCGATTTTTGCGGAAAGAAAATCCGGGACGGTCGTCCAATATCGTAGCGTTACACTCATCGTCGTTTCGCCCAACTCAGCAATGAATGTATCCGGGGCGGGGGTTTCTTTCACATAAGGACTGTTTACGGCAAGAGCGGTCAGCGTTGCTTGTATCTCGTCGAAGTCGTCAGCATTATCAATAGTAATCGTGATGTCATTTCGCCTTGCACCATTGCGCGTGAAATTCTTCACCGGCTGAGTCCAAAGAGTTGAATTTGGCGCAAGCAAATATATACCATCGGCAGAGCGCAAACGTGTTGCGAATAGTCCGATTTCCTCGACGGTGCCCGAAATACTGCCGACCTCTACATATTCGCCAATACGCAAAGGACGAAGCGCAAGCAACATGATCCCCGCAGCAATATTCTGCAAGGTTCCCTGCAGCGCCAGGCCAATGGCCAGACCGACTGCACCAATGGCAGCTATCATCGACGCGGTTTGAATTCCGAACTGGCCAAGAACCATAACGATTACAAGGCCTAAGACCATATAGCGCGCAATCTTTGAGAAGAACCGGCGCAGGGTCATGTCAAACCCGCTCACCTGCCCAAGTCCAGCATAGACCCAGCGCTCTACCAAACGAGCGGCAAGAAAGCCGACGACCAGCAACAAGATCGCGCCTATGACCGAGAATGAATAGGTGACGATCAGCACTCTGGCTTGATCAATCGCTGCCTGAATGGCGGAAAGGGAGTTCTGGGGATCAAGTTCCATAGGGGTGGTCTCCTTTTGGCAAGAAGGTTCAACCCCTATGGCGTTCGGATAGTTCCGTCAAACGGCTAAGCTTCGATAGCTTCCGGATTACGGCGACGATAAATGATCGACGAAACCAGCGAGAATACTATCAGCGTTGCACCAATCAGACCGGTGATTACTTCCGGAATGTGGAACAGTGTCTGGCAATACATGATGACTGCTAGAACGAGGATCGCATAAAATGCGCCGTGCTCCAGATATCGATACTGACCGAGCGTTTCCTTTTCGACCAGCATGATTGTGAGCGACCTTACATAGAACGCACCGATACCAAGGCCGATGGCGATGACAAAAAGGTTGGTTGAAAGGGCAAAAGCGCCAATGACACCGTCGAAAGAAAAACTCGCATCCAGCACTTCGAGGTACAGGAATGCGCCCAATCCACCCTTGTGAACAGTATCCATCTGCTCCTGCGTGGCATCCAGCACTGCGCCGATGCCTTCGACAACGAGGAATGTAAGCAGCCCGTAAATGGCCGATGTCAGGAACGTTACCGAGTCTTCTCCAACGAGTTGGCGGGAGAAGAAAATGATCAGGACAAGAACAACGCCGACTTCAATGCCCTGAATTGATGCAAAGCGGGATGCACGGCTTTCGATGAGCTTGATCCAATGAACGTCTTTCTCATGATCGAAGAAGAATTTAAGCCCCACCATCAGGAGGAAAGTACCGCCAAAAGCAGCGATTCCGACATGCGCCTCCTTCATTATGCGCGCATATTCTTCAGGATTGGAGATGGCCAGTTTCATCGCGGAAATCGGATCAATCCAGGCGGCAACTGCCACAATGGCAAGCGGGAAAACAATGCGCATGCCGAAAACGGCTATGATGATGCCCCATGTCAGGAAGCGATGCTGCCAGACCGGGTCCATGTCCTTGAGTATTTTGGCATTTACGATGGCGTTGTCGAATGACAGCGATATTTCCAATACACCAAGCACAGCGCAGATAAACAGCACCGACAATGCGCCCTGTATATTTCCGGAGTAGATGAAGCCTATCCAGGCCCCGGCCGCCAATCCGAAAATTGTGAAAAGAATTGGCCAGATGAAATATTTATAAGTTGCCATGCGTGTTTCCTGCTCCTGACTCCCTGATTGCCATCAGGACGGGACTTCAACGTTTTTTATTACGTTAAGAATATGAATTTCCACCCGAATGCAATCTCCCACTACCCTTAGAAAGCATAATCCTGTCTTAATCCTGTCGCGAACTCCTTACACCTGCTTGCGAACGGTATAAATAGTAACGGCCAAGGCTGATCGCCAACTATCAAAGCTTCCAAGCGGCTGCGCATGCGACACGCTGAGCTTGATAAGATCTCCACCATGCACTTCCCGCCAACCGACCAGCGCCATTTCGCTTTGAATGGTAACAGCATTTGCGACAAGCCTGCCACCCGGCTTCAATGCAAGCCAGCATGCATCCAAAACCCCGGGATCAGTCACGCCCCCGCCGATGAAAATCGCATCGGGAGTGTTGAGTTCCGCCAGTGCATCCGGCGCTTGCCCCCGCACAAGTTCGAGGCCGGGCACGCCAAGCGTTTTACTATTCTGGACAATAAGAGCCTGC
Organism: Phyllobacterium sp. CCNWLW183; assembly: GCF_037203775.1. Classification (NCBI taxonomy): domain Bacteria; kingdom Pseudomonadati; phylum Pseudomonadota; class Alphaproteobacteria; order Hyphomicrobiales; family Phyllobacteriaceae; genus Phyllobacterium; species Phyllobacterium sp. CCNWLW183. The sequence goes on from NZ_JBBCBN010000010.1 coordinate 26,903, forward strand.
CGCTTCTCGTCGGCCTCGATCGCAATCGCCTTGCATGTCGGGTGCGAGCGCATCCACTCAATGCCGATCGAGCCGCATCCTGCTCCGACATCCCAAAGCAATTCGCGCGGCAAGGGTGCCAGATGCGCCAAGGTTACTGCTCGCACATCCCGCTTCGTCAACTGCCCGTCATGTTGGTAAGCCTCGTCTGACAGACCCGCCATAAGGGGATATGAGAGCGAGAATTGATCAGGCTGCCCACAATCCACTGCAAGAATATTGAGGTCTGCACAACGCAATTGGTTCCAGCTTTGTGCAACACCATCAATGCGCCGTTGATTCTCGCCTCCTAAATGCTCGAGCACAGTCAGACGAGCCGTAGTAAAGCCCGATTCGATCAAAAGCCGTGCCACATGGGTAGGCGTTTCACCATCATTGCTGAGAATAAGCAGCTTTGCATCAGGCACAAAGGACTTCGCCAAGGTTTCGAGCGCTCGTCCATGAACACTGAGCAACTCTATGTCTTGTATGGGCCAACCCATGGCAGCAGCAGCAAGCGAGAATGATGAAGGCGAAGGCAAAACCAGCATTTCCTCCGCGCTCAGGTACCGCGTGAGCGTTGCCCCCATGCCGTAATGCATCGGATCGCCGCTTGCCAGAACGACAACTGCGTTTCCACGCAAGGCAAGCAACATCGCATAGGCGTCTGAAAACGGTGTCGGCCATGCTATACGCTTCGCGCCAAATTCTTCGGGCAGGAGATCAAGATGACGCTTGCCGCCGAATATGGTGCCCGCAGCTTTCAGGGCGGCCCGTGCATTCTGCCCAAGCCCCTCATATCCGTCTTCACCAATCCCGATTATCGTGAGCCACTGCGCCATCATCTATCTCGTTGAGCATTCAATGCCATGCATGCCCGAAAGCGCAAGATGGGTCAACGAAGGTTACAGCGATGAGAATGGTTGGCACACCCTGCGCCATCCTGTAAAACCGTCAAAGCCATGAGCCCGATAATGAAACCCGTCCGCAAAACTTTAGTCCACGACCGGCGCTCCGCCTGTCCGGGGTTGTTTCGTATGGCACAAGCGCTGGATGGCGGAATATGCCGGGTAAAACTGACGTTCGGCAACCTCACTTCCGATCAGGCAAGAGGGATAGCCCGGGCCGCTGAAGAGTTTGGTAATGGAATCATCGACATTACCAATCGGGCAAATATGCAAATCCGCGGCGTTCGCCCGGACAGCGAAGACGCGCTTGTCGACAGTTTGCTCGCGCTCGGGTTGGGGCCTCTGACTGACAAGGGGGATGACATACGCAATGTCATGATCAGCCCGCTTGTCGGACAAGACGATAAAAAAAGCGACATCAGGCCTCTGGCTACGCGCATTCTGACAGAATTGCAGACAAACCTTCGCTATCAAACGCTCTCACCCAAATTCTGTATACTCATCGATGGAGGTGAGGATGTTGCTATGGTCACTCATCCGCACGATCTTTGGCTAAGCCCGATCAACCCGGAAAATCCGGCTTCTGCCTACGCCTTTGGTATCGCTGGCACTCCCCCTGTTCTTGCAGGGGATCAATCCGCTCTGGGACTAGTCAGCACAGAGAAATCCTTCGAACTGGTAACCGCCATTCTCGATCTTTTCATCGAATGGAACATTGCCAATCCAGATGCATCGCGTTTACGCCATATGCTTGCGGATTTGGGCCGGGATCACTTTATTGGTCGTGTTGAGGGGCGATTTGACGAGTCTCTCCGCAATGCAGATCTCGGTCAGTGGCGCAGGACCCCACCGCAGGCAAATGGTCATCTGAGTATCGTGAAAACCTCCAATGCGAGTTTCCAGATGGTCGGCGCAATGCCACCACTTGGTCGCTTAAATCCCGATATGCTGCGTAATCTGGCCGCGATTGCCGATCGTTACTGCTCAGGGGCGCTGCAAGTGACGCCATGGCAAAGTGTGCTTTTATCCGGAGTAGCGAAGGATCATGCCGAAGATGCGCTCGATGCACTGCGTGCACTTGGGCTTACCAGTGATCCTCTGGAGCCCATTGCAACGATGATCAGCTGCTCCGGATCGGCTGGCTGCAAATCCGCGCTGGCAGCGACGCAATCGGATGGTATCCGCCTCGCCACCCTGCTTGCCGGCAAATCCGAGATGCCGCAAATACACCTTACCGGATGCAGCAAGTCCTGCGCCTCACCTATGGCAAAACCCGTAACGCTCGTAGCAACCTCTGCGGGTCGCTATGATATCTTTCTGCAAGTGACCAATGGACCGTCGCGATTTGGCAAGCTATTGGCTAGCAACCGCACTATCGAGGAATCGGCCGAACTGATCGGCGCTAATTTCGGCTCCGGGGGGCCATCACATGCTTGACTACATTCGCGATGGCCAAGCGATCTATGATCGCTCCTTCGCTATCATTCGCTCTGAGGCTGACCTAAGCCGCATTCCTGCCGATCTGGAAAAACTTGCCGTGCGCGTTGCCCATGCCTGCGGGATGGTTGATGTGATTGAGGATCTGGCATTTTCGGATGGCGCGGCGAGAGCAGGACGAAACGCCTTGCTTGCAGGCGCACCGATCTTATGTGATGCGCGCATGGTTGCGGAGGGCGTCACACGCGCCCGCTTGCCTCGTGATAATCAAGTCATCTGCACATTGAACGACCCCTCCGTGCCAGCACTGGCAATGGAGATGGGTAACACACGCTCTGCTGCGGCTCTTGAACTCTGGCATCCTCATCTGGAGGGGGCTGTCGTTGCCTTTGGCAATGCTCCAACCGCGCTTTTTCGGCTTCTCGAAATGATTGAGGAAGGCGCTCCGCGTCCCGCACTGGTGCTTGGCTTTCCAGTTGGCTTTGTCGGTGCAATGGAATCAAAAGCTGCGCTTGCCGAAAATACCCATGGCATTCCTTTTGTCGTTGTTCATGGGCGTCGTGGTGGCAGCGCCATGGCTGCAGCCGCCATTAATGCGCTTGCGTCGGAGAAAGAATAATGGCGGCGCAGGGAAGACTGTTCGGACTGGGCGTCGGCCCCGGCGATCCCGAGCTCATCACATTGAAGGCGTTGCGGCTACTTCAGTCTGCGCCGGTCGTAGCCTACCATGCCGCAAAGGGCAAAAAGGGTAATGCTCTGACCATTGTTGAAAAATACCTCAGCGACAGCCAGTTGCTGGTGCCGCTGATTTATCCGGTTACAACCGAGATATTGCCAGCCCACATGAATTATGAGGCGATTGTCAGCGATTTTTACAGCGAAATCACCGGCGTTTTGCGCACTCATCTGGATGCGGGATCAGATGTGGCAGTCATCGCTGAAGGCGATCCCTTCTTCTACGGCTCATTCATGTATATCCATGATCGCCTGGCCGAAGACTATCAGACAGAGGTCGTGCCCGGTGTGTGTTCGATCCTGGGTGGCGCGGCAGTTCTTGGCGCCCCGCTTGTCTACCGCAATCAAACCCTGACGGTTCTCTCCGGAGTGCTTCCGGCGGAAGAATTGAAGACAAGACTTGCCGCCACGGAAGCCGCAGCGATTATGAAGCTTGGCAAAAACCTCGCAAAGGTGCGTGATGTTATTGCTGAGCTCGGCCTGATGGACCGCGCGCTTTACGTTGAACGGGCGACTATGGACGCCCAGAAAATCGTACCGCTCAGCGAAGTGGATCCGGCGTCATCCCCCTACTTCTCGCTGATTCTGGTTCCCGGAGAAAAGTGGCAAGGCAACGGCGAATGATGGCCTCCCCCATTATTTTGGTTCTCTCCGCCTTAGGTTTGCAAACAGCATTGCAAATTAAGTCGGCCTTGGATGGAAGCACCATCTACGGGCTTGATACGCGCGTCGAAGGGGCTGACGAAAGCTTCGAAAATTTTGGTGACACTGTCCGCCAGCTTTATCAGTCAGGCCATCCCATTATCGCACTTTGCTCGGCAGGAATTATCATTCGTTCGCTCGCATCCATCTTGGAGAACAAGGGCGGGGAGCCGCCTGTACTTGCCGTCGCGGATGATGGTAGCACGGTGGTCCCGCTGCTCGGCGGAACGACTGGCGTCAATATTCTGGCGCGCCAGATTGCTACGATTCTCAATGTTCCAGCTGCTATCACCACCTCCGGCGAGCTTCGTTTCGGGACATGCCTGCTAAATCCACCGCCCGAATTCCAGCTGAAGAATCCCGGAAATGCCAAGAAGTTCATTGCCGATATGCTTGCCGGAAAGACCGTGCGCATAGAAGGAAGTGCGCCTTGGCTTGCCGATGCACGTCTGCCGCTGAATGATGAGGGCGAATTGCTTATCCGGGTGACACCCGATGACGTGGTCGCAGGCGAAAATGAATTGGTATTTCAATCAACAGCGCAGGTCGATCAGACTCGTCCACGAGGAAAACTCAGTGTTATAGGTCTTGGCCCAGGCAATCCCGATTTTATGGTTCCCGCCGTCAAACATGCACTGCAACAGGCTCAAGACATTCTTGGCTATGAAACCTATATTCGCATGGCTGGAACCTTTCGGCCCAACCAGACCATCCATGCGACCGATAATCGCGAAGAGATGCAGCGTGCCCGCCATGCTTTTGAACTTGCTGCAACAGGCCGGTCCGTGGTCATGGTTTCTTCCGGTGACCCGGGCGTTTTCGCCATGGCTGCAGCGGTGATCGAAGCTTTGCACGACTCCGACAATCCCGCATGGCATAGTGTAGAGCTGGAAATATTGCCGGGTGTCTCTGCTGCACTTGCTGCAGCGAGCAAAAGCGGTGCGCCCCTTGGTCATGATTTTTGCATCATTTCATTGTCGGATAATCTGAAGCCTTGGGAGATTATCGAAAAACGCATTTCACTGGCCGCCGAAGCAGATTTTGCTTTTGCCTTCTACAACCCGATTTCCAAGCCGCGGCCCTGGCAATTGCCCCGGGCAATAGAGTTGCTGCGCCAGCATCGCAATCCCGATACGCCGGTTGTCCTGGGCCGTGATATTGGCCGCCCGGCGGAGACCCTGCGGACGATACGGCTGGAAGACTTAACGCCAGAACAGGTCGACATGCGTACGGTCATCATTGTCGGCTCGTCATTAACGCGCAGTTTTCCCAAAACGGATGGCGGGGAATGGACTTACACACCCCGATGGTATGGCATCAAGCCTGACTCCTGATGTAATCCATCATCTAATCGACAAAAGACAATCGCCTCGGTCAAGGATGCCGGAAAAAGGACTGAGCACTTCGTTTTTGTGTCGACGCATTTCAACGGTGCCCCCTATGATCCCGCACAATTGCCAAGATAACTGAATGACGACAGACGGAGTTCCCATGCCAGACCAGAATTATGTCCTGACGCTTACCTGTGAAGACCGGCCAGGAATTGTTGCCTCGGTAACCACAGAACTGGCAGGCATGGATGCCAATATTGCTGAAAGCAATCAGTTCTGGGATCGCCAAACCAACCGCTTCTTCATGCGCATTGCATTTACGGCTGCCGAAGGAACATCGAAAGACGATGTAGAGCGAGCGCTCAAACCTGCTGTTACTCGCTTCGATATGAAGACAAGCCTCATCGATCAATCAAAGAAGCCAAGAATCATTATCATGGTCTCGCGTTTCGACCACGCTTTGCTGCACTTGATTTATCAGATCAAGGTAGGCTGGCTCGATGCGGAAGTCGCAGCGATCGTCTCCAATCATGAAGACAGCCGACGTTTTGCCGACCACGAAGGCATCCCATATCACGTGCTTCCCGTGTCAAAAGACAACAAGAAAGAGCAAGAAGATGCGCTGCTCAAAATTGTCAAAGACACTGGTGCTGATCTTGTGATTCTTGCCCGCTACATGCAGGTCCTTTCCGACAATCTCTCGAAGCGGCTTTTTGGCAAGGTTATCAATATTCACCACTCCTTCCTGCCAAGCTTCAAAGGTGCAAAGCCTTATCACCAGGCTTTCGAGCGAGGCGTGAAGCTGATTGGTGCAACGGCTCATTACGTGACGCCCGACCTTGATGAAGGTCCCATTATCGAACAGGAAACTGAACGCGTAACCCACGCCATGAGCGCAGAAGATTTTGTAGCCACGGGCCGTGACATCGAAAGCCGAGTGTTGGCCCGCGCGGTCAAGAAGCATCTTGAATCGCGCGTTATGCTCAATGGCCACAAGACAGTCGTCTTCGGCTAAAGCTTTCTTGCCTGAACGGAAGTTGCTCGCGGCCTATTTGGCCGCGAAATAATTATCGAGATTGGAGACAACGCGGTCAGCCATGGCCTTGCGGGTTTCAACCGTGGCGCTGCCCATATGCGGCTGTAGAACTACATTATCCAATGCGAACAAGTCCGCAGGCACGTTGGGCTCGTCAACAAAAACGTCAAGCCCGGCCCGGCCGAGTTCCTTTGACTTCAACAATTCGACCAGTGCAATTTCATCAACGACGGTTCCGCGAGCAACATTGATGAATGTTCCCTCGGGCCCAAGTGCCTGCAAAACTTCGCGAGAAATGACACCCTGCGTTGCCTCGCCGCCCGGCAGGATAGCAATCAATGCTGCGCAGTCGCCGGCCATCTCAACCAGATTGTCATAATGCTTAAATGAGATGTCGGGCTTCTTGTTACGCGTGTGGTAGACAACATCGCAGCCAAAAGCCAAGAGCTTGGTCGCGATTACGCTCCCAATCCGCCCCAGCCCGACAAGCCCGACTTTCTTTCCCTCAATGCCGAGCGCCAGAGGAGCGGCTTCGCCCTTCGCCCATCGGCCTTCCCGTACAAACCGGTCATTGGCGACGATGTCTCTCGTTGAGGCAAGCAAAAGTGTTATTGCCATGTTTGCTGTGTCTTCGTTGAGAACATCCGGCGTATTGGCAATTTTTATGCCCTTCTTATTGGCATAGGCCACGTCAAGAGAGTCGGTGCCGACGCCAAATGACGAAACAATTTTTACGGCGGTTAGAAGGTCAATCATGTCTGCCTTCAGCCCCGTGAAAGTGCTCGTCACAGCCGCCTCAAAGCGTGGCGCATGGGCTTGCAGAAAACCCAGCGCATCCTTCTCCTCATATAGCTTCTCGATCTCGTACTTTTTACCCAACTCTTCAATGAGATAGGGCATAAGCGGTCCGAGAATGAGAAGTGGTTGCTTTGACATGAGAATGAGTCCTATGGATCATGCGTGAAGAATATGCTGAACATAACGATGTTTCGATCACAATGACAAACCATTTACTCGTGAAGCGCTCACTCGTATATGATTATCGCGTACAAAGTGCTTGCCTCACCGAGACACTCATATGAAAAACAGATATTTAAAGCGGGAAGAATATGGCCAAGAATCTGGAAATAGCTGACCTGAAAAGAATCGCGCAGCGTCGCGTTCCAAAAATGTTCTTTGATTATGCTGATTCAGGCGCCTGGACCGAAAGCACCTATCGCGCTAATGAGGAGGATTTCGCCAAGATTCAATTACGTCAGCGTGTTGCTGTCGACATGGCAGAGCGGACCTTGGAGTCAACAATGGTTGGCCAGCCAGTTTCAATGCCAGTCGCATTGGCACCGACCGGCCTGACCGGCATGCAGCATGCGGATGGCGAGATGCTCGCAGCTCAAGCCGCAGAAGATTTCGGTGTTCCGTTTACCCTGTCCACCATGAGCATCTGCTCTATCGAGGACGTTGCATCCGTTACGAAAAAGCCATTCTGGTTTCAGCTTTATGTCATGCGTGACCGCGACTTTATCAATAATCTGATTGATCGTGCCAAAGCGGCCAAATGCTCAGCTCTTGTCCTAACGCTGGATCTTCAAATTCTCGGCCAGCGCCATAAGGATATTCGCAATGGCCTGTCCGCCCCACCCAAAATAACACCATCCTTTCTCTGGCAGATGATGACCCGTCCACAATGGTGCATGGGCATGCTGAAAACGAAACGCCGTGGGTTCGGCAACATCATCGGTCACGTCAAGGGTGTAGAGAGTATGGCGTCGCTGGGTGTCTGGACCGCTGAACAGTTCGATCCGCGCCTCTCCTGGAGTGACGTGGCATGGATCAAGGAAAGATGGGGCGGCAAGCTCATCATCAAGGGTATTCTTGACGTTGAAGATGCCAAAATTGCTGCGGCCACGGGCGCTGACGCAATCATCGTGTCCAATCATGGAGGACGGCAGCTGGATGGCGCTCCCTCTTCCATTTCCGTGCTTGCCGAAATCGTCGACGCCGTCGGTGACAAGATTGAAGTTCTGTTTGATGGCGGTATTCGTTCTGGGCAGGACGTTCTGAAAGCACTTGCCATTGGCGCCAAAGGAACCTTCATTGGCCGGGCTTTTCTCTATGGTCTGGGCGCTGGCGGTAAGGCCGGTGTGACGGAAGCGTTGGAGATTATCCGCAAGGAGCTCGATATTACGATGGCTTTGTGCGGCGAACGGGATGTGAAGGTCCTTGATCGCAACAATCTCTATAAGAGCGGTCTTGAAACCAAACCGCGCATGGCTCAGGTCAAGAAAAAGAAAACTGGCTGATAAAATGACGCGTTCGCTCTCAGGTCTGTTCAAAAGGATTGTCATCGTTGGCAATGGACCTGTAGGGCCGGGCGTGGCTCACGCCATAGATAGCGCTGACATCGTTATCCGGTTCAATGAAGCTGTTATCATTCCTGAATTGACCGGCAGCAAGACTGATATTCTCTTCCTGATGAACTCCGGCAAATCAATGCAGGCACGTTTGGAAACGCCCTCTTATTGGCAAGAGCCGTTTGTGCGAGATGCGAAGGAGATTATTCTCCCCTACCACCCGTCAATCGTCAGACAGTATCATCCGCGGCCAAACCTCCTGTCCCGTTTAAAGGGTCGCAAGGCAGATTGGACGGCAGAAACATTGAAAAAGGTCCAGGCACTGGGCAAAAAGACGACCGTCCTCTCCGCCGAATTCTACTACGAAACCTGCCGGATACTTGATATCTCTACCAGCGATTTCAGTAAGGTTTTTCCAAGCTCCGGAGTACTGGCTATCCGCTATGTGATTGAAACTCTCGGAACGGATTCAACCCGTGTTGAGTTCTGCGGCTTCAGCTGGCAAGGCTGGAAAAGGCATTCCTGGGGAAATGAACAGCATTGGGTCGACGAACAGATCCAACAGGGACGTATTTTCCCGCTGGTTTAAAGACCTGACAATAAAGATGAATTGGTACGCCCAAGGGGAATCGAACCCCTGTTTGCGCCGTGAGAGGGCCGCTTTACTGGCAAAACCCAGCTACCTTTGGCAACCTTATGTAAGCCCAAATTTGCCCCGTTACACGCCATAGCCTTTCTAATAAACCTTTGTTTTCCCTAATTTTATCGGCTATTACTCCCGAACATTTGTATGCGCAGGCTAAATATAACTTGCATGCAGTTGGCCGGGGATATTAACTTGAGTTTTACCCCAAACGGCTTTGGGGTAAAAAGGAGAATGGCAAAATGGCACGCACGATAAAGGACGCAACACTTAGCGATAAAGATAAACGGGCGTTGAAAAAACTGCCGGGTACGGCAAAGCCAGGACCGGGTGCAGGCGGCGATAAGATTTTCTACCACACAATAACCCCCGGCGTTCTGCATCTGGGATACAGACGCAGAAAGGAAAATACCGAAGGCGTATGGCTGGCCCGCGTTTATGAAAAACTGGAAGCCGGGGCAACGGGCAGTCCGTATAAGAAATACGTTCTTGGCCGTGCTGACGACTACAGGGATGCCGATGGCAAAAAGGTGCTGTCCTTTAACCAAGCACGCAAAGCAGCCGAACAGAAGCTAGAAGCCCTTGAGGGGGAGAAGGAAGTGGCCACTGCACCAAAGCCTTTGACCGTGCGCGAGGCCATGGCCGACTACATTGCCTACCTTAAAGCCGAGAAGAAAACCGGCGACGATGCCGAGCGCCGGACAAACGTACATATACTGCCCGCGCTCGGGGATAAGGCAATCGCCAGTTTGGACAAGATAACGCTGGTAAAGTGGCGCGACAGCATGGCAGCAGCTCCTGCCCGCCTGCGTCCCAAAAAGTCTGGTGAGGCAAACTACAAGCCAGCCCCGGCGACTCCGGCGGAGAAGCGCGCCCGCCGCGCCACGGTAAATCGCACTATGACCATATTGAAGGCAGCGCTGAACCGCGCTTACGACCATGACCTTGTGCCGAGCGATAAGGCATGGGTGAAGCTGAAGCCCTTTGAAGCCGTGGAAGTAGCCCGCGCTGGCTACTTGACGGTGGAGCAGGCCAAACGCTTTATTAATGCTGCTGACGCTGCATCGGGCTTCCGGGCTATTGCCCATGCGGCGCTGCTTACAGGCTGCCGCTACGGCGAGCTATGCCGCATGCGCGTCCGTGACTTTGAATACGAGCAGATTGCCATAAACGAATCCAAATCCGGCAAGCCGCGCCATGTTATCTTGGACGAGGAAGGAATTGCCTTTTTTAACGAACTTACAGCAGGCCGCCCGGCAGACCAGCTTATGTTTCTGCGCGCCGCTGATGACACTGCCAGCAGGCGTAAGGAGGGTATGTCCGACGAGGAAAAGCAAGCGTGGGCAGCATCGCTGCAAAACCGCCCCATGCTGGCTGCCTGCAAGGCCGCCCAAATTACCCCGGCTATTGGCTTCCACCAGCTGCGGCATACCTATGCCAGCCTTGCCATTATGAATGGAACTCCCTTGCTTGTTGTAGCCACCAATCTTGGCCATACCGATACCCGTATGGTAGAAAAGCACTATGGCCACCTGACCAAGAGCTACATGCACGAGGCGATCCGTGCCGGTGCGCCCAAGTTCGGCATTACCAGCCCCGGCACGGTGGTTCCGTTTAAGGCCCAGCAGCCGGGAAAATCCGACAAAAGCCGTTTCGGCGTTTCCAAGGCTGATATTTTACCGCTGGAGGCCGATGAGATGCTGGTGAAAAAGGATCGGACATGACGGGCAAGAAATGGCGGTTAGGTAAAGAGGAACAGCCGCTTGGACTTGACTATGACGCACCTGCTTGGTGGAAATGGAACAGCGAAGCCCCCCGGCTGCCCTCCATGCTTGCCAAATTGGAAGATATGGCCGCATGGATTGCCCGGCAGGACATATCCCCAGCTGATACAAGCCCCACGGCAACAGACGAAGAGTTTGATACCTACCTTGCCAGCCGCCCGGTTATGAAGGCTGTTGAGCAACAGGCTGTAGTGAACGGTGACAAACGGCGGAAGGCCGGGGATGCAGCCGCATGGCATGCCCTTGCCGACTGCCTGAAGGCTGATGCTCCGACACTCTATTTCCTATCCATAGTTGCTGACCTGCTAAAGGCGAATGCCCTGCACGTCCGCGATGCGTCTCCTGCAAGCTTAGCCAAGGAGCAAGCACAAGTCCGTTGCGAAAGCTATGTGCAGATTCTTAGAAAGACTTATGGAAAACCCATGACGGATTGCCGGGCAATGGCCAAGCGCATTGTCGCCTCGGAAGAGCGACGGCCAGACGAAGATTTTGCCGCCGCGTGGAAACGTACGAATAACAACCTGCAACGCAAAGACTACAAGCGGCTTGAACAAGCCAACGCCCTGAGGGCCATTATCCAGCACGCACGCGACGCCCAGACAGTAGAATAAAATTTCGCACCCTTAGCGTGCGACCGTGACGCCCCAGCCCAGATGAACGATCCTTTGCCTGTATGAGCCAATTCCGGCTCAACAGGAAAGGGCTGACCATGCCAAGATCATCGCATCCGATTTGCTGTCAGATTGCAGTTAATATCATCGCAAAATCCGCAACGTGAATAAATAAACCTTGCGTGCGAATTGCACAGGGCTTGTCGCAGAAAGTATACATAAGGTAATATTAGCCAACTACAGTACAAATGGAGAAAACACCATGACATATGCATTAAAAGAAAGCATTAATACATTAGAGTGCTTTTATTCTATTCCAGAATTTTGCACTCTGATGGGAATATCTACCGCTACTTATTATAAGTGGCGTGCCCTCGGCCAAGCGCCACGGGAATTCCGTGCGCCGGGGGCCGTAGTGCGCATTTCCCGCGAGGCTTATCTGGAATGGAAAGCGCAGCGCGAAAACCCAACTGGCGAACTGGCAACAGAGATTGAGAACCAGAAGGCGAAACTGAAGGGGCGTTCTGTTTACGCCAACGCCAATGGCCGCTGAAGCGTCCTGTCATACAAAATTGAGAACAATAAAGGACTGACAGGATGGACGCACAATTGAAATCTCCCGGGGAGAAATATGCCCAGCAGATGTACGAGGCATTTCCCGGCCCAACCGAGCGAAGTTTAACTTACGACTTGGTCAAATACGACAAGCTTAAAGCAGAACGGCCAGACGAGAAGATTACGCTCAGGGAACACAACCTCGGCAAAGATATAAAGCACGGCGCAACTGTAGACGACTGGCAGCAACATTTAGACCGAGAACGCCCGCTTGGCATGAGTCCCGTGATGGATGATGGCACATGCTTATGGGGCTGCATTGACGTTGATGAGTATGGCAGCGACCGTCGCTTTGAATTATTGAATAGAATTAAGATAGCCAAGCTACCCTTGGTGATGTGTGAATCAAAGTCGGGTGGCGCGCATCTATTTCTATTCTTGAGTGAACCGGCACCAGCCGGGGAGGTGCACAAATCTCTGAGGGCTTTTGCGGAGAAGCTGGGAATATCAAAACCAGATCTTTTTCCCAGCAACCCAGACGGTGATATAGGCAACCAGCTAAATATGCCGTTCCTGGGTGATGACCGGCCATATATTGACCATAACGGCCTGCCCAAAACTATCCCAGAATTTCTAGAGCGCATAGCACGGGGCAAAGTTACGCCAGAAGCCATGCGGAAGGCAGCGCGCATTGCCAATAATAGCCAGACGGCTGAGGCCGAGAATGCTGCCGTGGCAGAACCCCCGGCTGGCACCCTGACGGATGCCATGCAGAGACTAGCACTATGGCAGGCGCGGTTTGCGGGCACAGCGCCATTTGAACTGCGATACGTGCACGCCAATAGTATTCTTGCAGCAGCCGCTTTTGACTTGGCGCGTTATGTGCGCGACTGCGACTTGCCGGAGGCCGATGCACAGGGCTCAATGCGTAAGGCGTGGCTAACCCGCAAGGCTGACGAAGGCGGCGACGAGGCTACGTTTGATGACATATGGCCAAGGCAATTTGCCAAAGGACTTGCCAAGGGCAGCCCGGTTAGAGTGCCGTCCGGTGCCATGCTGCCTTATATTGAGCGCGTGCAGGTGGACCGCGATGAAAAAGGCAAAAAGCTTTGGCTGATCCAGATAGAGGGCAAAACGGTACAAGCCACAACTGCCGAACTGGCCGATTGGAAGAAGTTCAATGAATGCTGCATTGAATACGTTGGCAAACGGATACCGTTCATCCGCAGCAAAGAAGTTTGGGGCAGATATACCGACCGCGCTTACGCCATAGCCGAGGAGATACCGCAGGAGCATATCTATAGCGAAGATGAGCAGTTCCGAGAACAATTGGAAGTGTTTGTTATGGACAGGCACCGCGCCCTAGATAGAGATGAAATCCATCTGGGCAAACCGTGGGAGGATGAAGACCACGGTATACATGTATTCTTGATGCAGGCTCTAGAGCGGCATCTGCGCCAATCCGGCAGCAAGTTTGCCATGGAAAGCCGAACCGCCCTTGGCAAGAGGATACGCAAGCTGGATGGCGACGCCAAGAACATGCGTCTGAAGGGCAAGATCGTAAATGTGTTCTTTGTGCCAAGTAAGCACTTTAAGGCCACGCCTGAGATGCCACTGCCACCTGTCGACAGAGATGCCATATGACGCGTAGCCTGCAATGGGTAGGGCGTTTTAGCTGGCGAATCCAAATAGCCCTACAATCGCCCTACAAAAAACGCGAGCCAATACAACTGCATAGCGCGTATGTAGGGCGTGTAGGCTGTGTAGGCTGTTTTTTACATGTGCGTTTATTGGGCGATGCTGCATCGGCTAAATTACACCGCGCAATGACCTTGGATTCTGATCTTAAGGCCGGGGGATTATCCGTATGCGCTACGCTGAAAAGCTCTTTAATGTCGCGCGCATATAAAACGGCCTACACAGCCTACATGTGCGCTAACATATTAAAAAATATATGTTTTTTTGTAGGGCGATTGTAGGGCCATTTGTAAAATGGACAAAAAACGCCCTACACGGAAACTATTGGAGGTAGCGGCAGTGCAAACCCCCTCCCCGGCTGCCCCGGCCTTCGAGCGCTTTGCCACTTTCCAGGACGGTCGAGCGCGTTTTGCCCTTTGCCCGCTGGTACACAGCAGGCAGCAACAGAGCAACGCTGTATGGTCCTAAAAATTAACAGCCAAGGCTACGAAAGGAGCTAAGCATGAACAAATTGGCTATTGTGCATACGCAACCTCTCCGGATTGTACCGCATGTAAGCCATGTGATGAGGTTTAAAAACGGCGACCTGATTACAGTTGAAGTATTTACGGTAGAGCAGGACGAGGAAACCTATCGCGGCGACATAACAATGAACCGCGATATCGCCGAGGATATGTTCTTATTCTCCGAGTGCGTGGAGCAACTGCTGCATTTTCCGGTATCGATGGAATTTGCCGGGCGCTGGCGCTTAATTATAGGGCAAGGCATACGGCATGCGCCTACTACCGTTTACAGTTGCAGGCGACCAGAGGGAGGGGCGGCCACCGAGCCGCCAAGTATTCCTGAGCGCCTGCTAGTAAAGCAGATACTATCGCAGACCAGCCTCGTCTAATCGTCTAAGCATGAGCGAAGCCACAGAGAGGTGATCTAAGCAAGTGTCGGGATCGTCGCGTATTGTGGTGCTGTGGCCACGTGGATTGCGAATTGCCAGTGCAGTTCCCGCGAATATATATTTGAAACCTTCCTGCTCGTTGATCTCCGATTTCGTAACCAAAGGGTTCAGCTTAACCGCAGGGCCTTTCTCATTGAAGGCGGTCATCATCAGACTTTTGCCAAAATCTGTCATGCCTGAGATACGTTGAATCTCCTCGTCTATATATTTGTACGCATCGAAGGTTGCATGGGTAAAGTGGCCATCGTCGAAAAGCTTGCGCACCAGCCTTACCAAGTCTGAGTGAATGTTTCTGAGCTCAAAAGGGTGCGTATTTGCCGCGCCCGCAGTTTCCCCTTCTGTATGAAGGCGAGCGCGCCTAACGATTCCCTCGAAATCTGCTAGGTTACTCACCATCAATCAGGTTCTTTCTGATACTTTTGAAGATTGCATCATAAGTCTCTTGATCACCGTCGGCGGGCAAATTGACCTCTATGCGGACTGTCAATCCGACACGGGATTCGGTTGAGGATACTGCGACCGGCACAGAGGCGGCACTACTTACGTTTTCTGGACGAGCTGTTCGGGTTGGACTTGCTTCGCTCGATGTTTTGGTTTTGTGAGCAGCCACTTTTTTAGAGGTCGTATCCCGCGTGGTGGGCATGTCCGCAAAGCCCGAAAGTGCCGCTAACAGTTGAAACGTACCAGCCTGCCTAGTTCCCACCACCTGCGTAGAACGATCGGTGGAGCGGAAGAACTGAATCAGTTGGGCCTTGCTAAGTGTCCATGCCTTTTCGCCTTGAAGATCAAATAATGGTGCATAGGCATCGCGAACCAAAACCTGAAATTCTTTAGCAAAAGCCTCATCGTCGCTTTGATGAAATGCCTTCGATTTCTCATCAATTTGTTTTCCATTCTCATCGATGAGGCCCAAAAATCTTATAATATTGATTACATAAGATTCGTTCTTCGGTGCAACGCCCAATTTTTTGAGAGTGTCCGATGTGAGTTCTTTAGGAAATCTATTCCGCAAGTGTTCGACAGTTTTTGCCATCGGTCCGGGCGAAGCAACGTAAGGATAAGTGGGCATTTTTATTTCTCCATAACAAACTTTATTAATTGATCGGTTGTGAATGCTGGATCATTCTCGCATTTATTCCCTGAACTTGCTGAATTTTACGAGGCTATCCACAATATCCACATTCATGTGCGTTTCGCACCGTGCCCGCCTTATCAAGGCGCAAACATTTGCCCGGCTTAGCTTATATTTACTAACAAAAACAATGGCTTAAGATTCCAGCGTAGGCTATAATTTAGCTGTACGGGTAAAACTGGAAATAAAATGGCCCCCAAATACCCATTAAGTAGAAGCAAAGTACCTGCCACCAAGGCTGCCGGTAAGTCGTCTGGTGTAAACGAGCGCGACGTGATCCGCCTGCGTAACAGGCTGGCTGCCATCCGCTACCAAGATGGCATGACGGTCGAAGCGTTTATCGCTACCAACAGTGACCGCATGGTTGCCCTGCGTTTGCTGTACCGCGACCACAAGGCCGGACGCATCATATTCGAAGGGCGTCCATAGATGCCCGGACATAAGGCACACCCGTCCTCTGGCATTAAGCCAGCCTACGCCGACAATGCCCGCAGCCGAGTGACCAACGGCAAGGAGATTCTCCCCGGCGTTGATGGTCGTACGCACTGGGCGAAACGCTTCCGCGACTTGATATCCATCCACATTGACGATCTCGGCGGAGTTGCCAATTGCAGCGAGGCAGAGAAGAGCATTATCCGCCGTGCCTGCACATTGACGGTGGAACTGGAGCGACTGGAGGTACGGTTTGCCTTGGCCGGGGAAGCTTCCGAAGGCGACCTAGACCTATATTCTCGGTTGTCCAACACCCTGCGCCGCCTGCTTGATGTTACCGGGCTACAGCGTCGCTCCCGTGACATTACCCCCACCATTGATGAGTATATGCGACGCGAGGCTGCGGAATGATAGACATTCTACGAGCCTGCGCTGACAGCAACCTATTCGGCCAGTGGTTTAAAAAACGCCAGACATGGGAAATGTGGTTCGCGTTCCTTGCGGCGCTGTTTGCCTTGCCCATGGACGACGCCCAGACGGCAACCTACCGCAAGCACACGGGCCGCATGGCCCTGCCAGAAAAGCCATTTAGCGAAGCATGGCTGATAGTGGGACGGCGTGGCGGCAAGAGCTTCGTGCTCGCACTGATTGCCGTGTATCTGGCCACCTTCCGCCAATATAAACAGTACTTGCAGCCGGGAGAGCGGGCCACCATCCGGGTTATCGCTGCCGACCGTAAGCAAGCCCGCACCATAATGAACTACGTGCGCGGCATGCTCACCAACATACCCATGTTGCGCAAGCTGATAGGAAACGAAACCGCCGAGGCCTTTGACCTTACAAACGGCGTAACCATTGAGATCGGTACGGCTTCGTACAAGTCCAGTCGCGGTTATACCTATGCTGCCGTGCTTTGTGACGAGTTAGCATTCTGGCCGACTGATGATAGCGCCGAGCCAGACTATGCAATTCTAAATGCTATCCGCCCCGGCATGAGCACGATACCCGGTGCCATGCTGCTTTGCGCCAGCAGCCCATATGCCCGCCGTGGTGCGCTGTGGGACGCGTACAACCGTATGTGGGGCAAGGCGGACAAGCCACTGGTCTGGAAAGCAACAACTCGGGAAATGAACCCGGCCATCGACCAGCAGATAATTGACGAGGCGATGGAGCGCGACCCGGCAAGCGCAAGCGCCGAGTATTTGGCCGAGTTCCGCACCGATGTGGAAACGCTGCTAACACGTGAGGCTGTGCAAAGCTGCATCGACCAGGGTGCATACGAACGCCAATATGCCCCCGGCATTCGTTACCACGGATTTGTGGACCCATCTGGTGGCAGCAGCGACAGCATGACTCTGGCCATTGCCCATTTTGAGGATGACACCGCAGTGCTGGACGCCGTGCGCGAGGTAAAGCCAAAGTTCTCGCCAGATGCCGTTACCCGCGAGTTTGCCGCCTTGCTGCAAAGCTATGGGCTGAGCTCCGTAACAGGTGACCGCTACGGCGGCGAATGGCCCCGTGAAAAGTTCCGCAGTTATGGCATTAATTACGAGCTTTCGCCGCAGACCCGGAGCGATCTGTATCTTGCTCTCGTCCCGGCCATTAACTCTGGTCGCATCGCCCTGCTGGATTTACCGACGATTGAAAACCAGCTCATAGCGCTTGAGCGTCGTACAAGCCGCGCTGGCAGAGATATTGTGGACCATCCCCCCGGCCAGCACGACGACCTTGCCAATGCCGCAGCCGGGGCATTGGTTACGGCGCTTACTGTGGCGGGCAAGCCCAAGGCGTTTGTGGCTTCGTTTGGATATGGCGGCAAAGTGACAATGAAATCTGGCGATGCTCCTGCCCGTATTTGGCACAGAGGGCCGGGGATTTCCGCAGTGGATGGCAAGCCAAGTGTGAAGCCGAAAGAATATTCCAGATATCAATAAGGAGAGTGTGAAATGACCGATTTGAATGAACTACGCATATCCCCAAGCATCCATGAAGGCGTGATCGAACGCCACTTTGCAGTTGATCCAATCTCGCGTGAAGCCGTGGATGACTCTGTTATATCCGGCATGACCGACGCCGTGCAAAATCTACGGCACGGGCTGGCAAAGGCGCACAACGTAGCCAAGGCGGTATTAGCAAACGAGATGCAGACGATAGCGGCCCGGCACAAGCAGATTGAGATTGAGGCAGGGCGCATTACCGGCCCGGCAATTTCCAATTTTGACAAAGTGCGCGCACGCGCTTTGAAAGAAATAGAACTGGTTAGTGAGCAGATTGCCGCTCCACCCAAGCCGACAGATTTTGCCGGACACTCGTTAGCATCTGAGGTGCGCACGCGGCTTGCCGGTATGAAACCTGCTGACCGCAAAAAAGCACTGGATGCAGCTTTGCACGACGGCGACGACATAGTGCTGGGTGCCGTGTTAAACGGGCCTGCAATGCTGTCTGGTATCGCTACCAAAGAAGAAATGGCCGTGTTGCGCACGCGCTGGCAGCACTTGCGCCATGCACCCGAGGTAGACAGGATTAACCGTCTTAAAGCTGCACTTACCGACTTTGACCGGGCTGGCCAACTTGCGTTGACGTTTAGCTTGTCGTTGGCAAACAGAAAAATAATTGAACAGGCAGAAGCTAAAGAACGAGCTGTAAAAGACGCGATTACCAGCGCTGCCTAACTATTGCTGCCGACCATCGCCCTTACTCCTACTGCTGCGATGGTTGGCGCAATGCAGGCTCCGGCAAACGCACTCTGCCGGGGTCTGCGACTATTCGCTGCCTCCCAGTATCCCTATGGTTGGCGCGTTTGCGGGTCGCTTCTGGCTTTGGCTGGTCCCCGACGGAGCGACCCGCTTTTTACCCCGTCTTTTGTTACCGGAATTTACCCCAAGCGCGTTTTACGCGGCGGGCACATTTGTAAGTAATTGTTTTTGCTGGGAAATTTGGTACGCCCAAGGGGAATCGAACCCCTGTTTGCGCCGTGAGAGGGCGCCGTCCTAACCGCTAGACGATGGGCGCATCGCAGTCGATGTCGCGGGTATAATCAAGGCAGGCGAAAAGTGCAATGGTCATTTGCAACCACCACACTCTTTGCCTAATTACCGGTCGCTTCGGCAATACGGGCTACGACGCGCTTGGTCGCTATGTCATAAATAAGGATTTGCCGAGTGCCGTTGGCCAATCTGGTTTCCAGTGAAAGCGTGTTATCGGAAAGGTTGTGCGACAATATTCGGGTGCCGGGATCTAGGACAATCGATTCTCCCGTCAGCGCTGCACCAAGAGCCTGGCCGGGCGAAACGACGCTAGGCGCAATTGGTACATCCGCTACAGGCTGGTTAATCTTGTAGACAATCGCCGCAAGCACCGCCATAAGACCAATGACCATAATACCGATGGACACAGCTAGCAGCCGGATCATCTTGCGGCGTACCCGCTCCATTGCCGGGTCCAGAGGCTGTTCTTCGCCATCCAGGTCTGGATTTATATTTGCCATGCACGGCATCTCCGAGTTTTAACTCGCACTCGCATCTCGCTTAAGCTAGCGGACGCAGCGCGGTAGGCCTCTGTAACGAAGGGACTAGGTTTTTGAAAGCGCTAATTACCGATATCGATGCTGCAGGCAAGCGTCTCGACGCTTGGTTGTCTGCTCAACTGGCGCCTGACCTGTCGCGAAATCGTATTCAGGCACTGATAGGCGGCGGTCAGGTAACCATTGACGGCAAAGTCATCAGCGAGACCAAATATAAGCTTCGCGACGGCATGAGCATTGAGATCATAATTCCAGAACCGGAAGATGCAGCGCCATCCGGGGAGAACATTCCTCTCGATATTCTTTATGAAGACACAGATCTTATTGTTATCAACAAGCCGGCTGGCCTTGTCGTTCATCCCGGCAATGGCAACTGGTCCGGCACGCTCGTCAATGCCTTGATACACCATTGCGGGGATACGCTATCAGGCATTGGCGGCGTAAAACGGCCCGGGATTGTTCATCGCCTCGACAAGGAAACCAGTGGTGTCATCGTGGTCGCTAAGAACGATCTTGCCCACCGGCATTTGAGTGCACAATTTGCTGATCATGGCCGCACCGGAGACCTTGAGCGTGCTTATCTGGCAATAGTCTGGGGCACGCCCGACAGGACAACTGGTACGATAGATGCCCATCTTGGCCGCTCGCACCGAGACCGGACCAAACAGGCTATTGTTCACGAAGAACGGGACGACGCCCGCCATGCTGTCACGCATTTTGAAGTGCTTGAACGTTTTGGTGCTCGCGAAGATTCCACAGCGCTTGCATCCTTGGTCGAATGCCAGCTTGAGACCGGCAGAACACACCAGATCCGCGTACATATGACTCATATCGGCCATCCGCTGGTAGGCGATATGGAGTATGGCGGTGCGTACAAAACCAAGGCAAATAAATTTGATGAGCCATTGCAATCTATTGTCAAAGGCTTCAATCGCCAGGCATTGCACGCGCGGCTTCTGGCCTTTGAACATCCGGTGACAGGCGATCTTATGCGTTTTGAAGCCCCGCTTCCCACCGATATGGCTGAACTGCTTGAGGCATTTCGCGGATATCAATAACAAGGGAACCTTTCGGCTTCTGGCGCGTTTGGCTCGGTGAACATATATGACACGATTGTTCACATTTATGTGACGCTTTGTTTCATGACGAAATGCACCGTGTTTTTGACAAAATGATACCTATATATGCATAGCATTAATCTGCTCGCGCCAATGTTTCTGGGCGGGTGGTTGCTGCGAACCTGCCGATAATGGAGGTTCATTTCAAAATGAGGAGGGGTGCTCTGTGGCCCAAAATCTTCCAAGTATTCTAGGCGGTGACGGCGGACTTACCCGTTACCTAGAAGAAATCCGCAAGTTTCCAATGCTTGAACCGCAGGAAGAGTACATGCTCGCCAAGCGGTATCTGGAGCATACTGATGCTAAAGCCGCCCATAAGCTGGTAACAAGCCATCTGCGTCTCGTTGCAAAAATTGCGATGGGTTATCGCGGATATGGCCTGCCAATCGGCGAAGTTATTTCCGAAGGCAATGTCGGCCTGATGCAGGCCGTCAAACGCTTCGAGCCTGAGCGTGGCTTCCGTCTGGCGACCTATGCCATGTGGTGGATCAAAGCTTCCATTCAAGAATATGTCCTGCGCTCCTGGAGCTTGGTCAAAATGGGAACGACCGCCAATCAAAAACGCCTGTTCTTCAACCTGCGTAAGGTAAAGAGCAAGATTCAGGCGCTGGATGATGGCGATCTGAATCCTGAACAGGTCAAGGAAATCGCAACCCGCTTGAGCGTGTCCGAGGATGAGGTCATCTCGATGAACCGCCGTCTTTCCGGCGATGCGTCACTTAATGCGCCAATCCGTTCTTCGGATGGCGAGGCAGGTGGCGATTGGCAGGATTGGCTGGTTGATGATCACGACAGTGCCGAAACCATGCTCATCGAACAGGACGAGCTGGAAAATCGCCGCGAAATGCTCTCCGGCGCCATGTCGTCCTTGAATGATCGTGAACGCCGGATTTTCGAAGCCCGTCGATTGGCGGACGATCCAATTACGCTCGAAGATCTGTCTACCGAATTTGGCATCAGCCGCGAGCGTGTCCGGCAGATCGAAGTTCGCGCTTTTGAAAAAGTTCAGGATGCTGTGAAGGCTGCAGCCATTCGCCAGCAGAAAGCGCTGGTTTCCAGTGGTGCCGACGCAAACTGACAGACATCTTTACTCAATTAAAAAAGGCCGCTTAAGCGGCCTTTTTTATACCTATTAACCACCGACCTTTGTCGCCCATGATTTGAGCACTTCATCAAAGGCCCGTTCGCCCGGCAAACCCTTTTCAAGGGTGATAAGCGCGCGGCGGCCAGTCTTGTATGCGATAGGAATATCAATCCAGGACATGCGCCGCATCAGCGAAGTGTTGGTATCGACGGCCGTTTTTGCATCGTTCATCGCAATAATGAAGAAATTATCCGCGATCTTGGCTGGAATGGCGACAAGCGGGCTGCCCGGCGCTTCTTCCCTGTCCTTGAAAGTCATGCGGGAAACATTGTCGATAGAGCCACCGGCAAAACCTTCAGGCACCGTGAAAATCATCTCGATGAGATGGCTTGCAGGCAGGGTCTTGTCACCATTGCGGCGGATAATCATGCGCAGCTTGATCGCAAGTTCCGGAATCGTCACTTCAGCGCGAATCGCAGGCTCCGGCGGCAGATCATTGCCAGGAGATTCCTGGACGACGGACCATACGACGCCACCTTCTTCGCGTCTTTGCGCATCCTGCCCGGATCGTTCCTCATAGAAGAACGCCTTCTGACCAATCGGCAAGGCCGCAGGAGGTTGGGTCTGTCCTGAAGGTTGCTGACCTGACGTTTCCGGTTGCGCTGCCGGATCGGATGTAGAGGTCGCTACAGACGTACCTTCGCCCACTGACGGCGTGTCATTGGCTCGGCCGGGATCGATCTCCTGCCCATCAGGCAACAGCCTTTGCGTGAGCTTTGGCTCACCCTTCGGCTCCGTTGAGTTGGGTGTTGCCGTGGGCGTCGTTGCCGGTTGTGTGGGTTTGGCTGGCTGTTGCGGCGCAGGCTGATTGGCAGCCGTTTCAGCCGGATTTGTGGCCGTTTCGGGCTCAGAGCTGGTCATCAGGCTGGCAATATAATCTTTGGCGGCAACAGCCTGCTTCGAGATATCTTCTCGCCAAGTATACCCCGCATAAGCTACACCGGCGACGACAGCGAGCAGGGCAACGATGCTTAAGAGCGGCGCAAAGGACCGTTTCGGCTCAGCTTGTTTAAGCGGCCCGCGGGTATAGACTCCATAATCATTGCGTGAATCATCAACACTGCTGATGCCAAATTCTTTCTCGTCAATCTCATTGCGAGAAAGGTCCGAACGGGCAGGCGCGCCTGGGAAGTCCTCTTCTTCGTTATCGGCACTGGGCTTGTCCTGGCTGGAAAGAAAATCTTCAAGCGCGTCTGGTTGCGATTCGATCGGCGTAAAGACTGGCGCAGCGGCAACCGGCTCGCTCCGTGACCACGAAGGGGCAGCTTCCTGCCTTGTGTTTGCAGTGGGGGGCGGTGCAAGATCTGGAACGGGTGGTGGTGGAGCAACCGGCAGCGGCTCCGGAACGGTCACTGCCTTTTCCTCCACCGGTGCGAAACTGGCTTCCACTTCGGCAATGGCATCATCAATCGCAGCGATCTGACGCTTCGACACGGCTTCAGGCGCATTCAATGTGACAAGTTTTTGCTCGATCGTTGCACGAGCCTTTGCATATACACGTTGACGGAGCTCGGGAGTTGGGTCCGCAAGCCCGTCAATTGTCTTCCTCAGTACTGCAACGAAATCTGCCATTCACCCAAACCTATGGTTTTGTTGTGAGATTAACCTCAAGCCACCCGCACGACTCTAATCATGAAACGGATCGGTAACAAGTATCGTATCGTCCCGTTCCGGGCTGGTCGACAAAAGTGCGATCGGCGCACCGATCAATTCTTCCACGTAGCGGACATATTTGATTGCCTGTGCAGGAAGCTCGCTCCAACTGCGAGCACCAGCCGTGGTATCTTTCCAGCCTTCCAATGTCACATAGATTGGCTTGACGCGAGCCTGCTGGCCTTGGCCTGCCGGAAGATAGTCAATGACCTCGCCATCCAGTTCATAACCGGTGCAAACCTTGATCTCATCAAGCCCGTCAAGGACGTCGAGCTTGGTAAGAGCGATACCGCTGATGCCGTTATTTGCCACAGCCTGACGAACCAAAACCGCATCGAACCAGCCGCAGCGCCGCTTGCGACCTGTGACCACGCCAAATTCATGGCCGCGCTGACCGAGGAACTCGCCGACCTCATTTTGCTGCTCGGTCGGGAAAGGCCCCTCGCCTACGCGCGTGGTGTAAGCTTTCGTAATGCCAAGCACGTAATGCAGCGAACCGGGTCCGATGCCTGAGCCAGCCGATGCCTGACCCGCCACGGTATTTGACGAGGTAACAAACGGATAAGTACCATGGTCGATATCGAGCAATGTTCCCTGCGCGCCTTCGAAGAGAATTCGCTCACCTGCGCGCTTCTTCTGGTCAAGGACGTACCATACGCGGTCCATGAATGGCAGAATATGCGGGGCTGCATCTTTCAGTTCGGCTAGAAGCTTTGCTCCGTCAACTTCTTCAATGCCAAGGCCACGGCGCAGCGGATTATGATGTGCGAGCAGACGTTCAATCTTTGCAGGCAGTGTATCGGGATCGGCCAAGTCAAGAACGTGAATAGCGCGACGTCCAACCTTGTCTTCGTAGGCAGGTCCAATGCCACGGCCCGTCGTGCCGATTTTGGTGCCCGAATTCGAAGCTTCGCGGCGGCGGTCCAGCTCACCATGGATTGATAGAATAAGCGTCGTATTTTCGGCAATCTTCAGCGTCTCTGGCGTAATTTTAACGCCCTGCGCTTCCAGTTTTGCCTTTTCCGCGATGAAGGCGTGAGGATCAAAAACGACGCCATTTCCGATAATGGAAAGCTTGCCCGTACGAACAACGCCCGAAGGTAAAAGCGAAAGCTTGTAGGTGACGCCATCAACAACGAGCGTATGGCCGGCATTATGCCCGCCTTGAAAGCGAACGATGACATCAGCCCGCTCTGAAAGCCAATCGACAATCTTGCCTTTGCCTTCGTCACCCCATTGCGAACCGATCACGACAACGTTTGCCATTCAAAACTCCTTGAGTCGAATCCTACCAACGCATTTTGCTTAAATGCGGTGCTTCTATACAGGCTGGTTTGAAAAAGCGCGACTATTCTTTACGCTTTGCGAGCGACTATTTGGCTTTCTGTGACGAATAAACCTAATGTTGCTCCAAATGGTTGTAGCAATCGTGCAAACAGAAAAGCTGATCCCATGCATCGTACCGCCTATATCTATCTTCTGATCACTGCTTTCCTCTGGGGTGGCAATGCAGTTGCTGGGAAATTTGCCGTTGGACATATTTCTCCCATGCTTTTGACCGTGCTGCGCTGGCTCTTTGCTTTTTTGATCGTCGCCATTATAAGCAACCGCCAATTGCGGCAGGATTGGCCTGTTCTGCGCAAATACATGCCTTTGCTTGCCGCACTCGGTGCTTTCGGATTTACTTTCTTTAATATGGCCCTCTACAGCGCCTTGAATTACACGTCGGCGATCAATGTCACCATTGAGCAGGCAGGTATTCCGATGGTGATCTTCATTGCCAATCTTATCCTGTTTGGGACACGTGTTCGCCTGGGGCAAGTGCTCGGCTTTAGCCTGTCGCTCATCGGCGTCGCATTGACGGCTGGCCATGGCGACCTTGCCAGCCTATCGGGCTTGAAGGTCAATCTTGGCGACGCCTTGATGCTGATCGCCATTCTTGTTTACAGCGGATATACGGTGGCACTACGTTTTCGCCCGGAGCTAAACTGGCAAAGCCTGATGGCGGCGATGACCTTTTTCGCCTTCCTGACCGCAGTCCCTTTTGCATTTTGGGAATGGCAAGTCGGGGCGGCAATGCTGCCGGACACAACGGGCTGGACTGTCGTGATCTATACAGCCGTGTTGCCTTCAATTGTAGCACAAGTGCTTTTCATCAAGGGTGTCGAATATATCGGCGCAAATCGCGCCGGGCTTTTCATCAATGCCGTGCCAATATTTGGCACTTTTCTCGCAGTCTTTCTGCTCGGTGAAGCGTTCCAGCCTTACCATGCCGTGGCTCTCATACTCGTTCTTGGCGGCATATGGATTGCGGAGCTTAGTGGCCGCAAACACGCAACAGTCAGCCCAGATATCGCACCATGAAACGCGCATCGTCAGAATAGGTCCGAAGCTTCGTTTCGAGCTCCGGTCGATCATCCGGTTTAAATCCCTGCTTTTGCCAGAATCCTGTGGAGCCATTTACCGCAATCAAGGACATTGTTGCGAATCGGGACCTTTGCGCATGATCAGCAAGAATAGACACGATTTCTCGCGCAGCGCCGGTGCCGCGGGATTGAGGCAGCAAAGCTATATCGTGCAGATAGTACGTCGTGGGTTCGCTGGGTAATTGATCAAGCAGGCTATTGAGCGCCGGCATTGTATAGAGAAGCCATGGATGGGTAATAGCATATCCAATCAGCTTCCCATCGCCATCCTGCAGGACATGACATCCATCCGGGTAAAGCTGCAGCCGTTCTTGATAAACGGCATCTGCCTCGAAGAAATCCGTATGGATAATATTTGCCATGGCGCTGACAGAGGCAAGATCGCTCACCTTCATCGGGCGCCATTGCAATATTTGTGAACCGGATACCATAAATGGCTTCTACTATCAGGAAACGTCGAACTCCAGCGGCTTGGCGGAAACGATCGCTTTATTGTCGATCAATTCCTGCAGAACTGCCTCTGGAATACGTTCGTCAAGATAAAGCAGTGCGATCGCATTGCCGCCTGGATGATCGCGGCCAAGCGAAAAGTTCGCAATATTGACTGCGTTCCTGCCGCAAATAGTTCCCAACGTGCCAATCATGCCAGGCGTATCATTGTTGGTTGTATAGAGCATGTGTTGGCCCACTTCCGCATCGAGGTTGATTCCCTTGATCTGAATGAATCGGGGCTTGCCGTCAGAAAAACAGGTTCCAGCAATTGAACGCGTGAGTGACGCGGTTTTAACTGTGAGCTTGATATAACCATCGAATACGCCCGACTTGTCGCGGCGCACTTCAGACAGCACAATCCCACGCTCTTTTACCATAACTGGCGCGGAGACCATGTTGACGTCGGCGACCTGCGGGCGGATCAAACCAGCCAGGGCCGCACTGATCAGCGCGCGTGTGTTCATCGCGGCTGTTGAACCATCGAAAAGAACTTCAACTTCCTCAATAGGCTCTTCGGTAACCTGGCCGACAAATGCGCCCAACACTTCCGCCAGTTTGACAAATGGCTTGAGTCGAGGTGCCTCTTCAGCGGTGATCGAAGGCATGTTTATCGCATTGGATACTGCGCCCTTGACCAAGTAATCCGCCATCTGTTCGGCAACCTGCAAGGCGACATTCTCCTGCGCCTCACTGGTTGAGGCACCAAGATGCGGCGTGCAAACCACCTTTGGAAGATGGAATAATTCGTTTTCAGTCGCCGGCTCAACTTCAAAAACGTCAATACCGGCTCCGGCAACCTTGCCGGATTTCAAAGCTGCGACGAGATCTTTCTCCACGATCAGACCGCCACGTGCGCAATTTATAATGCGAACACCATCTTTCATCTTGGCGATAGCATCAGCATTGATGATGCCACGGGTCTTGTCCGTCATCGGCGTATGTAGGCTAATGAAATCTGCGCGCGCCAGAAGCTCATCCAGTTCAACTTTCTCAACACCGAGTTCCTCGGCGCGTCCCTCCGAAAGGAATGGATCGAAAGCTATGACATGCATTTTGAGGCCAACACCACGCGTGGCCACGATTGAACCGATATTGCCGCAGCCAATGACACCGAGGGTCTTGCCGGTGATCTCGACACCCATGAAGCGGTTCTTTTCCCACTTGCCTGCACGTGTCGATGCATCAGCTTCCGGCAATTCTCGAGCAACGGCAAACATCAGCGCAACGGCGTGTTCTGCCGTTGTGATCGAGTTGCCGAACGGCGTATTCATCACAATGATACCGCGGCGGGATGCAGCCGGAATATCAACATTGTCGACGCCAATACCAGCGCGTCCGATGACTTTGAGGTTCTTGGCGGCAGCTATGAGCTTTTCCGTAACCTTGGTCGCAGAGCGGATAGCAAGCCCGTCATACTGATCAATGACGTCGAGCAATTTGTCTTTGTCCTTGCCAAGATCAGGAAGGTAATCGACTTCAACGCCGCGATCCTTGAATATTTGCACGGCAGTTGGAGAAAGCTTGTCGGATACGAGTACGCGTGGTGCCATGATGGCCTCCATCTTAAGATCACATGATTGAATGGGAATGGCCGCATGGTTGCGGCCACCACTGAATGAAATCAGGCTGCCTGCTTCAACGCGGCTTTCTGTGACTGGAAAGCCCAGTCAAGCCACAATGTCAGAGCTTGGAGATCCGAAGCCTCAACCGTCGCACCCGCCCATATACGCAGGCCTGAAGGCGCATCGCGATAGGCGCCAATATCGAAAGCGACACCCTCTTTTTCCAGTGCCGTCACGATGTTCTTGGCAAAGGTTGCCTGCGCGTCTGGTTCGAGAGCCGTGATTTCTGGGTCAATAATCGTCAGGCAAACTGAAGTATTGGAGCGCGTTGATGGGACAACAGCCAAATTGCCAAGCCATGGCGAATTTTCAACGAAGGCATCAAGCACCGCAAAATTTGCGTCGGCGCGGCCAACCAGACCATCGAGCCCGCCGATAGACTTTGCCCAGTTCAACGCATCGAGGTAATCCTCGACGCAGAGCATTGAAGGCGTATTGATCGTTTCGCCGGCAAAAATGCCTTCGATCAGTTTGCCGCCAGATGTAAGGCGAAAAATCTTTGGCAGAGGCCATGCGGGCTTATAGGTCTCAAGACGCTGTACGGCACGCGGGCTCAAGATAAGCATCCCGTGCGCGCCCTCGCCGCCAAGCACTTTTTGCCATGAGAAGGTCACGACATCGAGCTTGTCAAAATCCAGACGCTGCGCAAATGCAGCCGATGTTGCGTCACAAATCGTCAAGCCTTTGCGGTCAGCCGGAATGAAGTCGCCATTCGGCACACGCACACCCGAAGTTGTGCCATTCCAGGTAAAGACCACATCGCGGTCAAAATCCACCTTGGAAAGATCCGGCAACGCGCCATAACCTGCTTCGATAAGACGGGTGTCGGCAAGTTTCAACTGCTTCACGACATCTGTAACCCAGCCAGAACCAAAGCTCTCCCAGGCAACCATGTCGACACCGCGCTCACCAAGCAGCGACCAAAGTGCCATCTCGACAGCACCGGTATCTGAGGCAGGAACAATGCCGATACGATAATCGGCAGGCACCTGCAGAATTTCACGGGTAAGATCAATTGCCTGTTTCAGCTTGGTCTTGCCGACCTTCGCGCGATGCGAGCGACCAAGCGGTGCGTCGGCGAGCGCTTGGAGCGACCAACCGGGACGTTTGGCACAGGGACCTGATGAAAAATTGGGGTTAGCCGGGCGCTGCGCCGGCTTGGAAAGCGTCGTCATGTTTTCTCCTATCCTCTCAGATAGCTTGCCTCTCGTTGGGGAGAGGTGGCCCACTGCGGGAATTAGGAGAAATGTCGTTTGCAGTCAAGAAATATGTTTATGTGCGACACAGAAAACAAAAGCGGCGAGCCATCCGCCTCGCCGCTTTGTTGAGATTAGCCGGTTCTATCAGAATGCGTAACGCACGCCGAGCTTGAAGTCATGCGAAGTAATATCCTTGAACTTCACTGACTCACCACGATTTGATCCATTATTATTGTAGAACGTGCCCGTCTTGGCATCACCGAGATCGACGTAACTATAGCCAAGATCAATAGTCATGCGTTCAGTCGCCTTGATGCCCACACCCGCATGCAGGGCCCATGCAAGGTTCCATTCCGATTCACTAGCTGCATAACCGCCGCCATTTGTCACAACATTGACATCCCGGAACCCGGAGATTGTGTTGCGCGATGCACCGATACCAGCACCGAGGTAAGGTGTTATGCCCGCATAGGTTCCAAGATCGGCATAGGCATTGGCGAGGAACAGCCATTCGGATTTTTTCGCGCTATAATCATTGGTCCCATTATCGCCACCACCAGGAACGCCGTCTGTATCGTAGTAATCCTGCGCACTGAAATCGGTTTTCCCGCGATACTGCGCCGTGACGTCTGCACGAAGCCAATCATTGAACTGATAGCCGACACCGATCTGACCGGTCATCCCAGCGTCAAACTCGCCATCATTGTTCCACCCGAAATCCTCGGGACCAGAAAAAGCTGAGTAGCTGAGGCCTTTCAACCGCTGGTTGCTCATACCGAGATCGCCGCGCAGATACCAACCACCGAATTGCTCTACCTCGACGATGGGTGCCTCCTGAATATCCGCAGCGAAGGCCGGGGCAGCCCCCAGGCAAAGAAGTGCTGCGCTCAGTGCAGCATATTTGTTAAAGGCGCTCATTTCTGTTCCCTCATAGGCCAAAGTCATCGCAGCGGATGCCACCAATAGTTGTGATCCGTACTATGAGTGGAAAAAGTTAAATCACGCTTAACCGTGTTTATTCACCATATCTATTAACGTTAATAAATTCTCACCGCGACAACGGACAATAAAAAAGGCCCACAAGGGGCCCTTTCTTAACTTGGTGAAATTCACATTCTATGCAGCTGACGAAATGACCGAAATAATGTCATTTACAACTGACTCCACCAGCTTGCGATCGTCCCCTTCCGCCATGACGCGGATCAATGGTTCTGTGCCAGACGGTCGAATGACAAGGCGGCCCGATGTGCCCAGACGACCGCGTGCGTCGTCAATCGCGCTTTTCACGTGCTTGTTCTCAAGCGGCTTTGTTCCCGTCGTGCGAACGTTCTTGAGAAGTTGCGGGACAGGTTCGAATTTGCGGCAAACCTCACTGACAGGCTTTTGCAATTGTTGAACGACTGCAAGTATTTGCAAGGCTGATACGAGACCGTCACCCGTGGTCGAGAAATCTGAAAGTACGATATGCCCCGATTGCTCACCACCAATATTGAAACCATGGTTTCGCATATGTTCAACGACATAACGATCCCCCACTTGCGTGCGCGCCAGTGTCAGGCCCCGATTGTCAAGGAAGCGTTCAAATCCAAGATTTGACATGATGGTAGCGACAACCCCGCCCCCGACAAGGCGGTCCGATTCCTGCCATGACTGGGCAATCACCGCCATCAGCTGATCGCCATCAATGATCGCGCCGTTTTCATCAACAATAAGCACACGGTCTGCATCACCATCCAGCGCAATACCAATATCGGCGCGAACCTCGTGCACCTTCTTGATTAGGCCCAAAGGATGGGTGGAACCGCAATCTTCGTTAATATTTGTGCCGTTCGGTTCATTGTTGATGGTGACAACCTCGGCGCCCAGCTCCCACAGGGCGGCCGGTGCCACCTTGTAAGCTGCGCCATTGGCACAATCGACAACAATGCGCAGACCAGCCAGCGAGATATTCTTGGGCATGGTACGCTTGGCAAACTCGATATAGCGATAGATGTCACCATCCACACGCTTGGCACGCCCAAGCGCTTCGGAAGCAGATAGCCGATCGGCAAGATTTTCATCCATCAATCGTTCAATTTCGAGTTCGATAGCATCCGAAAGCTTGAACCCGTCCGGCCCGAACAGTTTGATGCCGTTATCCTGAAACGGATTGTGCGAAGCCGATATCATTACACCTATGTCAGCGCGCAACGACCGGCACAGCATCGCCACTGCGGGCGTCGGGATCGGGCCCAGAAGGAAAACATCCATTCCGGTTGACGTGAAGCCAGCCACCAAAGCGTTTTCGATCATATAACCGGAAAGTCTGGTATCTTTGCCGATAACGACGCGATTGCGATGCTCACCGCGTTTGAAGGCGAGTCCGACAGCCATGCCAACTTTCATGGCGATATCGGGTGTCATGGGATAGGCGTTTGCCTGTCCACGAATGCCATCGGTGCCAAAATATTTGCGAGCCATATACGGTTATCCAGTTGTTGCGACACGTAGGCGTATAACGGCTACGATTATGGTTGAGTGGTCTTGCTTATTGCAGAAGGACATCTCTTTCGCAGTTCACAAATTGTGTGAGGATTATACTAGAGCAAGTTTCGTTCACAAATCCCTCCCGCAGAACAATTCTAGTTAAGCAAGAAGGACTCTAAATACCGAGGCCTAAACAATTCGTGCAAAAGCGGCCGGTTTTCACCAGCCGCCTTTTTCATTCTTGTTGCAATCACGATTGCGGTTGAGGTTCTAGACCTTTGTCCGGCTCATCGCCCTTGCGTGGTTTCTTGGCTCCGGCCTTGGGCACAGCCGATCCACGCGAAGGCGGTGTATCATCCCCAAGGTCGCGGGCAGGCTTGTTGCCAGCCATCAATGCCTTGATTTCTTCGCCGGTCAGCGTTTCATATTCCAAAAGGCCTTCCGCAATCGCAATCCATTCCTTTTTCTTCTTCGTCAAAATGGTGCGAGCAGCGCTATAGGCATCGTCAATCAGCTTACGCACTTCCGCATCAATCAACTGCGCTGTTTCTTCAGAAACATTCTGCGTGCGAGCGACTGAATGGCCGAGGAACACTTCTTCCTGGTTCTCGCCATAAGCAACCTGTCCGAGTTTGTCGGAGAAACCCCAACGCGTAACCATGGCACGGGCAAGCTTCGTTGCCTGTTCAATATCTGACGAGGCACCGGAGGTGATGTTTTCCTTGCCGAATTTGAGTTCCTCAGCAATTCGTCCACCCATCATGATTGCAAGGCGGGAAATCATCCACTTGTAACTCATGGAATAACGATCCGCTTCCGGCAACTGCATGACCATTCCAAGAGCCCGACCGCGCGGAATGATCGTCGCCTTATGCAAGGGATCTGCCAGTGCTACGTTCAGCGCCACGATAGCATGACCTGCTTCGTGATAGGCGGTCAGTTCTTTTTCTGCCTGCGTCATCGCCGTCGAGCGGCGTTCGGCCCCCATCATGATCTTGTCTTTAGCGTCTTCGAATTCCTGCATGGTGACAAGGCGTTTATTGCGCCGTGCAGCCATCAAAGCACCTTCATTGACAAGATTCATCAAATCGGCGCCCGAAAAACCCGGCGTACCACGTGCCAATACTTTAAGATCGACATTTGGTGCCAAAGGTACGTTGCGCACGTGAACCTTGAGAATTTTCTCACGACCGGCAACATCAGGGTTTGGAACAACGACTTGTCGGTCAAAACGACCCGGACGCAGCAATGCTGGATCAAGAACATCCGGACGGTTGGTGGCGGCGATCAGGATAACACCCTCATTGGCCTCAAAACCATCCATCTCGACCAGCAACTGGTTCAATGTCTGTTCGCGTTCATCATTACCGCCACCAAGACCTGCACCACGATGGCGACCTACCGCATCGATTTCGTCGATGAAGATAATGCAAGGAGCATTCTTCTTGGCCTGCTCGAACATGTCGCGAACGCGGGAAGCACCCACACCGACAAACATTTCCACAAAGTCCGAACCGGAAATGGTGAAGAACGGCACATTGGCTTCGCCGGCAATGGCGCGGGCAAGCAAGGTTTTACCGGTACCGGGCGGCCCGACGAGCAAGACACCGCGTGGGATACGTCCGCCCAAGCGCTGGAATTTTTGAGCGTCACGCAGGAACTCGACGATTTCCTCAAGATCTTCCTTGGCTTCATCGACACCAGCTACATCCTGGAAAGTAACCCTGCCATGCGCTTCGGTTAGAAGCTTGGCCTTGGATTTGCCAAACCCCATAGCGCCACGCGAGCCGCCTTGCATCTGTCGCATGAAGAAAATCCACACGCCGAGAATAAGGATCATCGGCAGCCAGGAAATCAACATACCAACCAATGAGGTCGAACCGTCAGATTCAGGGCGGGCAGCGATCTGAACATTCTTGCTTTCCAAACGGCCGACCAGACCCGGATCGCCGGGTGAATAGGTCTGGAAGTTGGAGTTGTTGTCCGTATACGTGCCTGTGATGCGATCACCAGTGATGGTTACCGACTTCACGCGTCCGCTGTTCACATCAGTGATGAATTGCGAATACGGCACATCACTCGATGCTGAACGCGATGTAGGGCTTTGGAAAAGATTGAACAACGCAATCAGAAGCAGAGCTATTATCGCCCACAGCGCGAAGTTCCGGTAGTTAGGATTCATGTCAGGTCCCATCAATTGCACCCGCAAACGCGGAATTTGCATGTAACATAGGTTCGAAGCGCGCCCTTGCCAAGGCTAGCATTCGACTTCAGCTCAATTCTTGTTAATCTGGTTTACAGGATAGCGCTTGTAAGCCGGTATTTTGAGCATCGTAGCAACGCATTGCGCCAATAATTGGTCGTATCCTACGAGAATATTGTCAAACAAGCCAACATAACGCTCGATTATCAATCCTTCAGGCAATTTACCGTGATCATCGAAGACAGGACTGTGCCTGACGCCGTTCATGACAATAGCCGGGCTCGACTGGGCTGACGGACCGTGAACATTGTCCATCCGGCTTTTCAATTCAGCAAGTCCCTGCACGCCGCAAGCATCAATGATGACAGAGCGCTTTCCGGCATTGGTCAATCTATAGCGTCCGTCCCAGATCACGGACATTCCCGGCTCAACGGTCAGCACAGGAATTGAACGCATTTCGCGATAGAGCAAAGTATTTTCTGGTCTCGTTTCAATGATGCAACGCCCGATCGAGAGCTTGCTATGCGTGTGAGCCTCTTCGATAAATTTCAGTGCTTTTCTGCATGATGTTGCAGAGGGCAAAAAAGGTTGGCCTCCCATGATAGCAAGCAGCACGCCAACAGCCAATTCTTGCACTTCCGGCTTCTGCTGATACCAATTTTCCCGGTTGATCTGCGCCTTGATGCCGCCCAATACCGTTACGCAGCTCGGCAATGCCGTCGTTACCTCCGCGTTGAGATTCAGCCGCTTTGATGCCTTGTGCTTGATTTTTGATTGAAGTTCGTCGAGATCATTTTCCTGAATGCTTTTTCGAACCCGGACACGTTCATATTTAAGACTATCGTTCGAGGGGTCGTCTTTCCACGTCACTCCAAGCATCCGCAGATAATCTCGAAGCTCTTCACGGCGCATGTTCAACAGCGGTCGCACCAGCCACACTTCGCGCTCCAGCAAGGTCGCAAGCGCCATGCCTGCCTGCCCACGCTCGCTGCTATCAGCAACGCTGCGATCAGAGCGCATCAGGAATGTTTCAACCTGATCATCAAGCGTATGGCCCGTGAGGATTATCCCTGCTCCGGCATCGCGCGCTGCATCACACAGAAGCTTGTAACGTATCTCACGCGCCTTGGCAGAAAGGCCCGTGTCTGGTTTTTGTCCGTGCCATGGCAATATCCGATGGGAAATTCCTGCTTTTTGGCAAAGTTCTCCGACATAATTTGCTTCATCGCGGGATTCTGGTCGAAGCCCATGATCAATTGTTACAGCTACGATTTCGGGAAAGGACGGCCGGGATTTACGATACTCGAGAAGCAGATGGAGCAACGCCAAAGAGTCACTGCCGCCGGAAACCGCAACGACGATCGATCGCGAGCCTTCAAAATCAATTGCCGAGAAGATGCCGTTCAGATCGATCGTTTTTTCAGCACTTGTTGGCAGCACGCTCATTCTTCACGCGCTCTTTGATCGCCGCCGAAATGTTTGGATATCTGGAAGTAACTGATGCAAATGTCGCGCAAGCCACATCATGATCTTTCATTTTTGCCAGCGTCATGCCTAGTTTGAGCAGATTCTCCGGACTTTTCTTTGAATCTGGAAATTGCTTGTGATTGTCCAGAAAAACCGATGCAGCCTGTTGGTAGCGGCCCTGTCCGAAAAGCGATTCTCCAAGCCAGTAGCGGGCGTCGGCATCAGCTGGATCATTGGGAAAGCGGTCGACATGGCTACGGAATGCAACCTCTGCGCTGCGATAATCGCCCGACAGGAAAAGTTGATAGGCCTGGCTGTACAGTGCTTTCGGATCATCGGTCTGCGGTAGAGCGGCGACAGTTGTGTTATCCGCCTGCTCAGGATCTTCGTTGCGCGTTCCACCGATTACGTTGCCATTGGCATCAAATTGAATCTGTCCGAGCGTTTGCGGCGGTACGCCAAACACCGAATTGTTGGAAGGATCAATCTGTGGGTCAATAGCAGCGGAATCGGTGGAGGCATCTGTCGATGCCTCCGTATTATGCGGCGCGCGGGGAGCTTCGGCGACCGTCCGGTCGCCCTTGCCGCCAGCGTCGGAACGCTTGCCCTTTTCAAGTTCCTGAAAGCGGAACTCATTATCGTCCTGAACTTTCCGCATTTGCTCTTGCATTTGCAGAAGCTGGAAGTTCAGTTCTTCGATTTTACCGGTCAGTTGCCTGATCTGCTCTTCCAACTGGCTGACACGAGGATCACCCGCTTGTGCCATGAGAACAGGCGCATCCATAGCGCCGACCGTCGCCTTGGGAGCTGGCGGAAAAACCCCGCCGCCTCCACTGGCCGCGTGGCTCGCGCCGGTTGCCAGTAATGGCACCAGCGTCATCGCCACTACAAAACTCTTCAATCGTTTGTTCATTCCTTTACCGCCCCTGATATGGGAATTTAACACTGCAACCTTTTGCAGCAGCCCTATCTATCATGAGCAAGGCGACTTCGGCCAAATTTTGTTTCAACATGTTATAAAATACAAAAAGCGGCCCTAAAGCCGCTTTTTATCAACATTTAACAGTAGGCTTAGCTGCCAGCGCCACCGAGAACGGTGATTGCACGACGGTTCTGCGACCAGCAGGATTCCGAATCGCAAACCGCGACAGGGCGTTCATTACCGTAGGACAGTGTCTTGATGCGCTGGGCTGGAACTCCGCGCGCCGCCAGGAAGTTGCGGGTAGCGGCTGCACGGCGCTGGCCAAGGGCCAGATTGTATTCGCGAGTGCCGCGCTCGTCGGCGTGACCTTCAACAGTGATTGCATAGTTAGGATAACGCTGCAGCCATTGCGCCTGCTTTGACAGGGTCTGCTGAGCATCAGCACGGATAACTGACGAGTCAACGTCAAAGAAAATACGGTCGCCAACGTTAACTGTGAAGTCCTGCGTCGAACCGGGCGTTGCAGCGCCGGCACCCAGGCCGAGGTCGCCGGCACTGTTGACTGGCTTCTTTGCGCAACCCGCGATAGCGAGCGACAGGAAGAGGGCGACGAAAACTGGACTGCGAGCGATCATTTCGAAGCGGCGCATGAGCCTGAACTCCTTGAGAATTGGATTTGTTTCGGTGAACAAGCAGTAACCATATTGAGGTTAAGACCAATTCAAGAAACAGGGTTAATCCACTCTTAACATCAGGATTAACGGCGAAACTTAATGGTTGTGCCGCATCCTTAATGCAAGGAATGCGGCGGAAAAACGACATTCCCGGCGATGTTGGAAAACAACGCCGGGAATCGCCTTAATTCATCAAAACAGGTGCCTTTATTCCAGCAATGGCGACCAAGCCGGGTCAGAAGCCAGATTTGGAGTCTGGATTTGCCGCAAGTTGCGTCCTGTCAGATCGACGGTCATGAGATGCGGGCTGTTTGAGCCGGGAGGCATGCGGAAGAACATCAGCACGCGACCGTTTGGCGCCCATGTAGGACCTTCATCATGATAACCGCTTGTCAGAATACGCTCGCCGGAACCATCGGTTTTCATCACACCGATGGAAAATTGTCCGCCGGATTGTTTGGTGAAGGAAATAAGATCACCGCGAGGAGACCAGACCGGGGTTGAATAAGAACCGTCGCCAAATGAGATACGCTGCGGATTGGAGCCATCGGCGCCCATCTTATAAATCTGCGGGCGTCCGCCGCGATCAGACTCGAACACGACCTGCGTTCCATCTGGCGAGTAGGATGCGCCGGTATCGATTGCAGAAGTACTCGTCAGACGTGTCGTCGTGCGGCTGCGCAGATCCATCGCATAAACATTGGCACTGCCGTCTTCCTGCAGAAGACTCATCACAACCTTTTGCCCATCTGGCGAGAAGCGCGGCGCAATCGTCATGCCGGGGAAATTTCCGACAAGTTCGCGCTGGCCGGTCTCAAGCTGCAACAGGTAAATCTGCGGCTTGCCACCTTCATAGGACATATAAGTGATTTCCTGACGGCTCGGTGAGAAGCGCGGTGTCAGAACGAGGTCCTTGCCATTGGTCAGGTAGCGCACATTCGCGCCATCCTGATCCATGATTCCAAGACGCTTGATGCGTTTTTCCTTGGTGCCGGATTCATCAACGAACACGATGCGCGTATCAAAATAGCCCTTTTCACCTGTCAACCGCTCATAGATTGCGTCAGCAATAATATGGGCAACACGGCGCCAGCTGTCAGGGGAGGTAAAAAACTGCTGACCTTCAAGCTGTTGGCCAGCAAATGTATCCCAAAGCCGGAACTCTGCCTTCAGCCTGCCATCACCTTGCTTGGTCACGCGGCCGGTGACCAGTGCTTGCGCATTGATAACCTTCCAGTCTTCAAAACGGGGCGCAGCATCTGGATTGGATATCTTCTCAATGAAAGCTCCCTTGTCGACCGGGGCAAACAATCCTGAGCGTTCAAGGTCGGCAGCGATAACACCAGAGATTTGAGCGCCAAGCTGATCGCCAGACAAGAAGTCGGTGATAGCAATGGGCAATGGCTCAACAGTGCCTTTGGTAATATCAATTACAACTTCTGCACGCGCTGGCAGCATGACTGTCGTTGCCAGTGCGAAAAACGCAACAAAAGCGGGGAGGATAACACGGAACATTTTCATCATAACTTAGGGGCCCTCATCTGGCTGGCCAATTGGCGTCAGAACATATCGCGTGGATCGAAATTCACGGTTACTTCTGACCAGGTGTCGTATTTATCTTGCGGCAAGGAATACGGAGCACAGCGCAAAACGGCACGGCGAGCACTTTCGATCGCAGCGCGTTGAACGGTCGAATTTCCAGAACCACTTACTTCAGGGGTGCCTTCAACCTCCCCTGACTGTGTCAACTTCATCTTGACCGTGACTCGTAAACCTTCAGCATCTTCCGCACCAGCTGGGATATTCCAGCATTTTTGAATAGCCCCTTTCAACGCCTCCATTTCACTAACGCTCAGCTTGGCGCCCGTACTCGGACTGCTTGAGCCAAGCGAAGCTTGATCCGTTGAGCGTTTTGCCCCACCACCAGATGCTTTCTGAGCATTCAGCAATGCTGCAACCTCATCAGCAATGCCCTTATCTTTGGATGGCGTCGAGGCAGTCTGTGTCTG
This sequence comes from Phyllobacterium sp. CCNWLW183, assembly GCF_037203775.1. Taxonomy (NCBI): domain Bacteria; kingdom Pseudomonadati; phylum Pseudomonadota; class Alphaproteobacteria; order Hyphomicrobiales; family Phyllobacteriaceae; genus Phyllobacterium; species Phyllobacterium sp. CCNWLW183. Next base: position 66,146 of record NZ_JBBCBN010000010.1, read on the forward strand.
CTTAGGTTTTTCGACCGGTTCCTTGCGATCAGGCGTCTTGGCAGTCTGCGCAGGAGGCGTGGGCTTCGCCTGTGGCGTTGCAACCTTTTCCGGCAATTTGAACTCTTCTTCGGCAGGCTTTTCGGCTTGCGGAGCAGGTTCAGCCTTTGGCGTTTCAGCGGGTGCTGGCTCAGGCTTTATGTCGTTGATCGCTTCGGCAACAGGGTCAGGCTTGACCTCCTGCTTGGGCTCCGGCTCTGGCTTCACTTCTGTAGCGGGTACAGGTGTTGGCTTCGGCTCAGGCTTTACTTCCGGTTTCGGTTCAGGCTGAGGCTCCGGCTTGTCTACCGGTGTTTCCGAAGGCTTTGGTGCCTCTGCAGCTTCAACTAGCTTTGGTTTGGTTTCAGGCGTTGGCTTAGTGTCTGAATCAACCTCGCTGTCACCGAGATTTTGTGCGTCGGGAATCGTTTGCGGCTTTTGTGTCGGCTTTGGTGCCGGTTTCTCGTTCTTTTCGGCCTTTTTGTCCCCCTGCTGCAACTCAGTAACATCGGACACAATGTCAATGGGCATGGATTCCGAGTTAGCCATATCCATCGGGGTTGGCGCAGAAAACGACAATAGACCCCAGCCGAGCAAAGCGGCGTGGATTATTGCTGAAGATGTGATGCTGCCCCGCATAATGGATTAGTTACCTTCCGGCAGACTTACGAGACCGATGTTCTTGAAACCCGAACCCGATATCTGTGCCATAACCTTCATGATCGTACCGTAGTCAGCAGCCTTGTCGCCCTTGACGAAAATGCGTTCTTTATAGCCTGTCTTGGCGATTGCCTGCAGTTTGGGCACGATTTCTTCAAGAGGAATTTCTGTTTCCTGGAGATAGATCTGACCTTGCTGGTTGATCGTTACATAGATCGGATCCGCTTCGCTATTCAGCGTCTGCGCCGATGTTTCCGGCATATCGATCGGCACACCAACGGTCATCATCGGTGCGGTTACCATGAAGATGATCAACAGCACGAGCATGACGTCGACCAGCGGTGTCACGTTGATCTCGCTCATCACGCCCTTGCTGTGCCGACCGCGACGGCGGCGACTACCACCAGAACCATTATTTCCTATAGACATGCCCATGGCATCAATTCTCGCAATTGCTGTATCTGTTGCGCAGGCTTATGTACGCGGCAGTTTCTCATCGATTTGCCGCGATAGTATGGCGGAAAACTCATCGGCGAAGCCTTCCATGCGGGCGGTCAATTTACCGGCATCACTTGAAAGCTTATTGTAGGCAATAACCGCAGGAATAGCGGCGACAAGACCAATTGCCGTCGCCAAAAGCGCCTCAGCAATACCCGGTGCGACGACCGCCAAACTTGTCGACTTTGAGCCCGCAATACCCATGAACGATGTCATGATACCGATCACAGTTCCGAACAGACCAATGAATGGACCGGCAGAACCGATGGTAGCGAGCGAAGTCAGGCGGGCAGCGAGATAATCGCTTTCGCGGGCAAGTGCCACATCCATCGCCTTGTCGATACGCATCTGCAAAGCAATGGGTGAGCGGGCGCCCTTTTCGAACGACTTCTTCCATTCGCGCATCGCAGCGATGAAAATAGCGCCCATTCCCGTTGTGCGCTTATCGCCAAGATTGCGATAGAGTTCCTCAAGCGATTGGCCGGACCAGAAAACCTGCTCGAAGCGGTCAAATGCACGTTTGGCCCGCCCAAAGCCGAGACTCTTGTCGAGAATGATACCCCAGGTCCAGATTGATGCACCCAGCAATCCCACCATCACGAGCTTGACGATAAAACCTGCCTGCCAGAACAATCCCCAGAGGGAAACATCTGTATGAACGGCAACGGCTGTTAGATCTTCCATATTTATCCTCGAATCCGAAAACCCGGCTTGTTGACCGGGGCACAATCGTTTCAATCCAGATGAGCCACGTTTAAAAACCGGATTTATTTCCAGTAACCTTAACGCGGCTTCTTTACGTTAATTTTGGTAAAACGAAGGCGTTAACGCCAAACGCCCCGTTTCATAGCCTTATTCATGATTTGTTATGGTTAAGGATCAGTTATGATTCATGGGACTGATCAATATAAATGGCAATATCTTATGTCCGCGGATTGAAAAGCTTGACCCACTCTGCCGGAAATCTTCGCGGACGACCTGCATTATTGACCATCGCTGCCTCGACAACAGCCGAGATGAGCAAATCACCGTTGCGTTTTATAGCCTGATGCATTTCCACCCGCGCTCCCGATATGGCGGCAGTGTGAGTTTCAACCGTTAATACATCGTCGATGCGGGCGGGCGATCTGAAATCGATTTCCATCCGGCGAACGATCCAGACGAGATTTTCACCGAGTTTTCCTTCGGCAAGTTCCGTATGGTGTACCCCCAGCAAGCGCAGATAATCCGTGCGACCGCGTTCCAGAAACTCCAGATAACGCGCGTGATAGACGACACCTGAGAAATCCGTATCGGCATAATAGACCCGGGCCTCAAGCCTGTGCCCCTCATCTGTCAGCGCGCCAGCCAACCCGCTCATCAGTCGTCATCCTGAAAAAGCGCGATCTGCTGCTGAACAATGTCGACAGGCGCGGTCAATCCCAGATGTTTCCAGGCATTCACGGTCAATACCCGTCCGCGCGGCGTGCGTTGGAGAAAGCCCTGTTGGATCATGTAGGGCTCAATGATATCTTCAATAGCGTCACGCGGCTCTGAAAGCCCAGCGGCTATTGTTTCAATTCCCACCGGCCCGCCACCAAAATTATGGGCAATCATCGCCAGATAGCGTCGGTCCAGCTGGTCAAGGCCAAGCCTGTCGACTTCCAGCCTTAATAGCGCCGAGTCGGCAGTTTCACGGTCGATCTTGTCTTTACCATCGACAATGGCGAAGTCCCTCACCCGGCGAAGCAAGCGTCCGGCAATGCGCGGTGTCCCGCGTGAACGCCGGGCAACTTCCAGTGCGCCATCATCCGTCATGCCGATTCCCATGATACGCGCACCGCGACGCACAATGTGCTCCAGCTCCTCAACGGTATAGAAATTCAGCCGGACGGGAATCCCAAAACGATCACGCAAAGGCGTTGTCAGCAAGCCAAGCCGGGTGGTCGCGGCAACAAGTGTAAATTTTGCAAGATCAATCTTCACGGATCGGGCCGCTGGTCCCTCGCCAATAATCAGATCGAGCTGATAATCTTCCATAGCAGGATAGAGGATTTCCTCGACGGCAGGATTCAACCGATGGATTTCATCAATGAAAAGAACGTCATTTTCTTCCAGATTGGTCAGGAGCGCGGCAAGATCGCCTGCCTTGGCGATCACTGGTCCGGAGGTCGAGCGGAAATTGACGCCAAGTTCTTTGGCCATGATCTGCGCCAATGTTGTTTTGCCGAGACCGGGAGGGCCAACAAAGAGCACATGATCCAGCGCTTCACCGCGCGACTTGGCAGCTTCGATGAATACTTTCAAATTGGCGCGCGCCGCTGCCTGACCCACAAAGTCGGCAAGGGTTTGCGGGCGCAGCGAAGTATCAAGATCTTCCCCGCGCTTTTCCGGTGTTATCAGACGGCTTGCATCACTCATGCGCCTGTCCTCGCATAGACTGCACGTTCAGACAATGCATCACCGTGACAGCTCTTTCAGCCCCAACCGTATCAATTTCGCCGAATCCGCATCCTCGCCGGCATTTTTTAACGCGGCGGCAATGGCATTGGCAGCCTGGTCGCGTGAATAGCCAAGATTGGTCAGCGCTGAAACAGCATCTGTAACTGGCGCAGGGGCGACGCCCTCACCCAGTTCCTGTTTGAGCCCGATGGTTCCCATTGCTTCACCCGCAAAGGCGGGAGCTTTGTTCTTCAGCTCCGTCACGATTCGCTCGGCAACACGCTTGCCGACGCCGGGGGCTCTTGAAACCATCGCGATGTCACGCAGCGCGATCGCGTTGGCAAGATCAGATGGCGTCAGAGTGCCGAGTACACTCAAAGCAACCTTGGCACCAATTCCCTGAACGCTCTGCAAGAGCCGAAACCACTCGCGCTCGAGAGCGGTTCCAAAGCCGAACAAGCGGATAAGGTCTTCACGCACATAGGTTTCAATCAGGAGCACAACCGCTTCACCAGCCGCCGGGAGATTGGACAAAGTGCGCATTGAGCAAAATACAACATAACCAACACCGTGCACGTCGACGATCACGTGATCTTCGCCAATTTCGTCTACAGTACCCTTGAGTTTACCAATCATGCCATTGCCGCCAATTTTTGTTCGATCAAAAGACGGCCGATTGCGCTCTGTCGGTGATGTGCATGGCAAATGGCGACGGCTATAGCATCGGCCGCATCATCCGTATCGAACATTGCCTTCGGCATCAAAACCTTGACCATCATATGAATTTGCTTCTTCTCGCCATGGCCGACACCGATGACGGCTTTCTTGACAGCGTTGGGAGCGTATTCCGCAACCTTCAGTCCTGCAAGCGCGGGAACGAGAAGAGCAATCCCTCGTGCCTGCCCCAGTTTCAGCGTAGCAGTCGCGTCCTTGTTGACGAAAGTGTGCTCGACAGCCGACTCGTGCGGTTTCTGATCGTGGATGACACCGGCAAGCCCATCATGCAACTGGCAAAGCCGGGAGGCGAGATCAAGTTTCGCATCGGACAAAATCGTCCCGGAAGCAACGAAACGCAGCGAATTACCCAGCGTTTCAATGATGCCCCAGCCTGTGCGGCGGAGGCCGGGATCAATACCGATGATGCGAATCGCTTCTTTCATTGCCAAACCTTATCTGCGTGTCATTTAACATGACAGCACAAAGGTGAACAAAAGCGAAACAAACGTTGGAAAAATTATCGATGCCCGAAAGCAGTTGCCAAAAGGCTGATCTGATCCGACACGGGATTCGTCGACATGAAGCGATCATGCTCAATGCCCGCTCCGTCATTGTAGATTTCATCATCCATCTGGCGAACGCGCGCTTGCAGCCTCAATGAACGATGAACAATATCGCAGTAGGAAAGCGGAATCTCATCCCAGCCCTCCACTGTTTCAGGTGCCGAATCCGTATCAAGCCGAACCTTGGCTTTTTCTGACATGACTTGTTCAAGCGTCATCTCGCCACTGCGCGACGCCCTTTGCAGCAAAAGCCACGAAGCGACCTGCATCAAGCGTGTCGTCAAGCGCATCGATTCGGCAGCGTAAAGCGTGGCTGCGGTCCGTGAAAGCCGACGCGCGGCCTCGCGACCCTCGCCGTCAAGATAGGCCGCCGCCTCCTCAACAAGGTTCATTCCTTCATCGTAGATGTGATTGAAACTTTCGGAGCGAACCATACGATCTGCAAGCCGGATCGTGTTGTCTGCCTTGAATTCCTGTTCACCCATCATATGCCCTGTCATCTAAAATATGCGCTGCCGCAATCCGCTATTTTCGTCAAAGCAGTAGCCCCTTACTGAAGGAGGAGCCGGAACAGCACAACGGTCGGCGGGCAGTAATCCCCGCAACCTGCCCGTATGTGCACAGTGACGCAAGTTTATCCTTAATAAAGGGTTAACGGCAGGGCGATCAGCGAATGGACAGAGGATATAAACATAAAAAAAGAGCCGCAAAAACGAGGCGGCTCTCAGGAGTCTAACAGGGAGGCGTCAAACAAAGTGGCCAAACCACTTGGTAAGAATCCAGAAAACTGGATGACTTATTTATAGATTGTAATGCTTAACGAGTGGTTAACCTGAACAAGTCGAGAAAATTTGCCTAAAAAGCTGCATTCGTTCCTGCTGGTTACAGATCACCTATTTCACGTGCCCTTTTGCGCAATTCAAACTTTTGGATTTTGCCGGTTGATGTCTTGGGTATTTCCTCAAACACCACATGCCTGGGACATTTATAGCCCGCCAGCAACCCTTTACAATGAGCCATCAACTGCTCAGCAGTCGCTGTATATCCCTGTTTCATTTCGACAAAAGCCAAGGGTGTTTCGCCCCACTTTTCATCAAGTCGGGCCACTACGGCACAGGCACCCACACCCGGAAATTTATAGAGCGCGTCTTCTACTTCTATGGAGGAAATATTCTCTCCGCCCGAGATAATGATGTCCTTGGAACGATCCTTAAGTTGAATATACCCATCCGGATAGGTCACGCCCAAATCGCCCGAATGAAACCATCCGCCCGCAAAGGCTTCATCGCTTGCTTGGCGATTTTTCAAATAACCTTTCATAACGATATTGCCGCGAAACATGACCTCGCCAATAGTTTCGCCATCTGCCGGCATTGGCTCCATGGTTTCCGGATCGAGCACTGCAAGGTTCTCCAGCGCTGTATAACGGACCCCTTGCCGGGATTTCTTGACAGCCTGTGACGACGGAGAAAGCAGGTTCCATTCATCCTGCCACTCATTCACCACCGCAGGACCATAGGTCTCCGTAAGCCCATAAAGATGCGTCACTTCAAACCCTGCCTCTGCCATACCGGCCAGTATGGATTCAGGCGGCGAAGCTGCCGCGGTGTTAAACGAAACCGTCTGGGGGAATGTCCTTTTATCGCTCTCGGCGGCATTGATTAAGGTCGACATGACAATGGGTGCGCCACAAAGATGCGTGACGCCATAATCGGCAATCGCATCGTAAATCGGTTTTGCCCTGACCCAGCGAAGACAGACATGGGTCCCGAACTGCAACGCCAACGTCCAGGGGAAGCACCAGCCGTTGCAATGAAACATTGGCAACGTCCAGAGATAAACGGGATAACGCCCGAGCCCTGAGGCAACAATATTGCCATAACCCATCAAGGCTGCGCCGCGATGATGATATACCACACCCTTGGGATTGCCCGTGGTGCCGGATGTATAATTGAGCGTTATTGCATCCCACTCATCATCAGGCATCGACCAGAGATAGTCCGGATCGCCGCTTTGAACGAAAGCCTCATAGTCCAGTTCGCCAATCCTGGGTCCCTGTGCATGAGGCGCATCCTCGGCGTATTCCGTATCCACGAAATCAATGACAATCGGCTTAACCTTCGCCAGCTTGAGCGCTTCGTTGAATACCTTTGAAAACTCGGTATCGACAATCGCGATCTTCGTTTCCGCATGGTCGAGTTGAAAAGCAATAATAGCCGGATCCAGCCGCGTGTTCAGTGAGTGCAATACGGCTTTTGTCATGGGCACGCCAAAATGTGCTTCAAGCATAGGCGGCGTGTTGGAGAGCATCACCGTAATGGTGTCACCTTTACCGATGCCCTTTTGGGCTAAGGCGGAAGCAAGTTGGCGCGTCCGTCGATAAAAAGTGCCGTAATCAGTCTTTTGCGAGCCATGAATTATGGCAGTTCTGCCAGGATAAACACGCGCCGCACGTTCCAGGTAGGAAAGCGGCGTCAACGGCTGATGGTTTGCCAGGTTGCGATCCAGATCCTGCTCGAAAATATTGCCCATACAGGTCGCCTCCCACAACGATGAAGCCATCTTAACTTAGCTTTGTCGGCGGGGGCTAGAGCCTTTCCTGCTTAAATAGAAGCAGTTCCGTTTCTATTTAAGCAGGAAAGGCTCTAGTGGTCACGCTCGCAACAACAAAATTACGAGCGCGATCTGATTGGGCTTGGCTGCTTATGTCGCAGCCTTCAAAGTGGTCACGGCCATGGTTTTTCCGACCAGCGCAGGTTTTGCCGGACTCGGTTTTTGAACCGGACGCCCGCCCCAACCAATGCGGGGCAACCATTCCAGATAATAGGCAAGGGCAAATTGGGCCATGATACCACTGGCGACCAGCAATGTGTCATCCAGCAGCCCACCTGGGTTCATGACCTTGACGACCTGGGCAACCATGGCAAGGATCGTCCCTGCCACAAACACTGGCAGTGAATGTTTACCCAGGATCGCTAGTGGATGATCCTGCGAGGTGCGTGCAAGATTGGAAAGCGCAGGCACCGAGACGATCACATAAGCAAGCGCCAGAACATGAGCCAAGCGGGTCAGAGACAAGAATGTCTTGTCAAAGCCTGTCAGAACCATGGGCAGTCCAAGCGACGTATCTACGCCCCAAAGCGGCCAGCGCACCCAAACCAGCGCGATCAGAATATAAGCGATCGACAGACCAAACAGATATTTGTTGAAGGCAATGGTGCCGCCACGACGAACATGCATGACACCCGCAATACCAATGACGAACAGGAATTGCCACGACAGCGGATTGAGGAACCACACGCCATCCGTCGGATAGTTTGGTGGTGCGATCTGATAGATACCTGAAACCAGCCACAGCACGCCCGAAACACCAATCATGGCGCTCAGACTGACGCTGCCAATTGCCAAGAACAATGGCAGCATCAAAAGCAGCACGCCATACATGGAAAGAATATTATTATAGCCTAGCTGATGGCCCATCGTTGCCAGCCCGATCAGCGCCTTTGCCGGCTGATCCATCAGCGGTCCGATATTGATAAAGGACATGAATTCAGGACGCTTCAAATAAAGACCTGCGGCACAGAAAACGGTGAGCGTCGCTATCGTCGTCAGAATATGTGTGCTGTAGAGCGTGGCCGCGCGCCGCCAAGCCTTCAATGTCATAAGCATGCGATTACCCGGCTCGAATTTGGAGCCATAAGCCAAACCAACCGCGATACCTGAAATCAGAACAAACGCCTCTGCGGAATCGGAGAATCCCAGATTCTTATGCGTCAAATGTTCGAAAATAGTGCCCGGAATGTGATTGACGAAAATGGTCAGCAGCGCCAAAGCCCGAAAGACGTCAATGCGGGTATCCCGCTGTTTTGTCAGGGACTGTGTCATGAAATTCACCATTTCCTATCAATACTATGCAAGCATTGCGTTCCCGGCCTCGTTGGGAACGACTCATTTGGGCAGTTGCGATTTGATAATGCCTAGGTAAGGCAAAAGTTGCGGCAGCGCCGATCAACTTTGGTTCACGAATATAACAACGAGGCAATTCCGTCGTATGTTAACTTGAGCCCCATCAGCAAAATCATCCCGTACATGAAGGGGTAAAACACCTCCGGCCGCATGCGTTTGACGATCCATGCTCCCGCAAAAGTCGCCAGTGGCGCGAGCGGCATGAGAACCGCCGATGCTTCAAGATTCGTCGCATCAAATTGCCCAAGCGCGAAATATGGTATGACTTTCACCGCATTCACGACAGCGAAGAAAATCACGCTGGTACCATTATAAACCTTGGGATCCTGACGCAGAGGGAGAGCGTAAACCTGATAGGGCGGCCCCCCGGCATGAGCGACAAAACTTGTGAACCCGGCTATGGCTGACCAGAAAGTCGCTGCTATCGTATTGTGAGGCTGCGCCTTGGCTCGCCGTTCAGCGCTGGCAAAAACATATCGCGCAAAAAAGATGATCGCGACCAGGCCGACGATAAGTTTAACCATGTCGTCAGTTACGACAGAGGCCGTCAGCCAGCCGATTCCAATGCCAAGCAAGCCGCCTGGCAGCATCAGCTTGAGCGTTTTAGCATCGCTGTGGCCGCGCCATGACCAGAGGCTGGCAACATCCATGACGATCAGTATGGGCAACATGATTGCTGCGGCCTGAACCGGCGGCATGACCAAAGCCATGAGCGGCACGCCCACTTGCCCCATAGCGCCACCAAGACCGCCTTTTGACAATCCTATGAGAATAGTCGCAGGCACGGCAGCGGCATAGAACCAAGGGTTCAATAAAAGATCGGACATGGCAGGAAGACCCGTAGAGAGGAGATTTGTCTTAATCCTGATCGCAGATATTGAGAAATGCTTTCTCCGGAAAATCACCGAAAAAAATCAACTTGCCGTTTTCAGAAACCGCGCAGGGTCTGTTCAAAGCACACACCATCCTTTATGCCCGAATTCGATCATGATTTAACAGTTAAAGAAGAACGATAGTCGGGGTAACAGATGAACAGCGAACCGAATCTAAAGCGTTGCCGTATTGTTCTGGTTGCGCCCAATGCAGCCAGTGTCAACGAGCTTGTAGCAAAACTCGGCGCGGCGCTGAGTGGCGGTGACGTGGCTTCGGTGCTGTTGCCTCCCTATGAAATGGACGAAACCACATTCCAGAATTTGGCCGAGGCTGCGGTTCCACTGATTCAGGAATCGGGAGCGGCTGCCATTATTGTTGGCAACACCCAGATTGCGGGCCGGGTCAAAGCTGATGGGTTGCATTTTGAAGGCCCCGTTGCCGAGCTTGCCGACACTATTACGCGGCTTTCGCCCAAGATGATCGTTGGGACAGGCAACATCAAAAACCGGCACACCGCGCTTGAAATTGGCGAGGCAGCTCCGGATTATGTGCTTTTCGGTAAAATTGGTGCCGACAATAAACCGGAAGCGCATCCGCGAAATATTGATTTGGCTGATTGGTGGGCGTCGATGGTGGAAATCCCCTGCATCATCCAGGCGGGGAATACGCTGGAAAGCATCCCGGATGCAGTTGCCACGCGCGCCGAATTTATTGCTTTGGGTGCCGCGATATTCGACGGTGCGGACCCTGCCGCAGCGATTAAAGAGGCCAATCGCCTGCTTGACGAGCACGCACCCGCATTTGAAGACGGAAACTGATGAAAGCGAAGCAGGACTGATGGAATTGAAGCGTGTTGCTCTCTTAAGTTTTTTTTCGGCAGCTTTGATGGCAGTGCTGGCAGGCTCTGGTTTTGCGCAGCAAACGCCTGACACATCGCCATCCATCACCAGCCCCGCTCAAAATCCAACCGACCCTGCACCTGCACAGCTTGAATCACCCGATACAACTCCCAAGCAAGATAAGCCCAAACCTTTGGGCGCTCCCGTTACCGAACCAATTAATCCCACCCGTTTTGGTAAAGGCGCCGAAGACGAAGCTTTTGGCGCTTATCAACGCGGGCTTTACAAGACCGCCTATAATCTGGCGATGCCGCGTGCCGAAGCTGGCGATGCGACAGCGCAGGTACTCGTTGCAGATATTCTCGCCAGAGGCTTGGGTGTTCCCGCCAGTCTTGCTGAATCGGCAAAATGGTATGCCAAGGCGGCCGAGCAGGGCCAACCGGAAGCGCAATTTCGCTACGCAGGCATTCTGCTTGAAGGCAAATATGCAACTAAAGATCCCGTCAAAGCCAAGGAACTAATGAAAGCGGCAGCCAATGCGGGCAATGCCGCAGCGCAGTTCAATCTTGGACAGATTCTCATGCAGGAGCATCCGGGCGAAACCGGGCTGGACAATGCCTATCCGTGGTTCCTGCAGGCCGCAGAAAAGGGCCTCGCTGATGGCGAGTATGCCGTCAGCCAGATTTTAGCCAATGGTACAGTCAAGATTCAACGCGATGAGCCTAAAGCGCGCCAATATCTGATAAAGGCTGCCATTAAGGGTTATGATACCGCCCAGATGGACCTTGGAACATGGCTTGTGGAAGGGCGCGGCGGCAAACGCGACTATAAGTCCGGTTTCGGCTGGATGCTTCGTGCTGCGGTGGGAGGCAATGTTGCCGCACAGGCACGGCTTGCAAAACTATATCGCGATGGCTTGGGCGTGGAAGGCGACAGCATCAAGGCAGCAGCATGGTACATCGTGGCACGACGTGCCGGACTGAACGATCCTGATCTGAATTCTTTCATGGATGGGCTGGATGACGATCAGATGAAAGCAGCAATTACCGAGGCAAATAAGCTCCGTTAGTAGCTGTTTTTGCGCTTTCGCTTGCCTATTGCGCGAATTTGTGGTCTTGGAGCGCCATTATTGGACGCCGCTTTTCATGTTGGCGCCAACTCTCAACTTCAATCCGGATAGACAAATGAAAATCAACGGTAATGAAATCCGTCCTGGCAATGTGATTGAACATGATGGCGGACTTTGGGTCGCGGTCAGAACAAACCATGTCAAACCCGGCAAAGGCGGCGCCTATAATCAGGTAGAGCTGAAGAACCTGATCAATGGCACAAAGTTGAACGAGCGTTTCCGTTCCGCTGAAACAGTTGAAAAAGTTCGCCTTGAACAGAAGGACTTCTCCTTCCTTTACGAACAGGGCGATGCCCTGGTCTTCATGGACACAGCCAGCTACGAACAACTGGAACTGCAGAAAGATTTCGTTGGCGACCGCGCCGCTTTCCTTCAGGATGGCATGATGGTTACCGTCGAGCTTTATGATGAGCGCCCGATTGGTATTTCCCTGCCAGATTATGTCACGCTTGAAATCACGGAAGCTGATCCTGTCGTCAAGGGCCAGACCGCTGCGTCCTCTTATAAGCCTGCTGTCCTCGAAAACGGAATTCGCGTTCTTGTGCCGCCATTCATTTCGTCCGGTGAACGTATCATCGTCGACACCAATGAACTGACATATGTTCGTCGGGCTGACTAAGACCCGGACACAAGCGGCAGCACATTGAAAGTGTGTTGCCGCACTCATTCTATACTACGGAGAAATAAGTCGAATGGCGCGTTCAGCGATACTCAATGTGATGGTTCAGGCTGCAATGAAGGCAGGCCGGTCGCTCGCTCGTGATTTTGGCGAAGTTCAGAATTTGCAGGTATCTCTTAAAGGCCCCGGCGATTATGTTAGTCAGGCCGATAGGAAAGCCGAAGAAATCATCTATGCCGAGCTGAAGCGTGCCCGCCCCGATTATAGTTTCCTGATGGAAGAAACCGGCGCGGTCGAAGGCACTGACGGACAGCATCGCTGGTTGGTTGATCCATTGGACGGCACCACAAATTTCCTGCATGGCATCCCGATGTTCGCCGTTTCAATCGCGCTTGAACGTCAGGGCCAGATCGTTGCCGGCGTGATCTTCAATCCAGCCATGGATGAGCTTTATACCGCAGAACGTGGCGGTGGAGCATTCCTCAATGATCGCCGGCTGCGCGTTTCGGGACGCACAAAACTTGTGGACTCCATCATCGGCACAGGTGTTCCTCATCTTGGCCGTGGCGACCACGGCAACTACCTGCTCCAATTGCGCAACATCATGGGTGAAGTTTCGGGCGTTCGCCGGATGGGCGCTGCTGCACTTGACCTCGCCTATGTAGCCGCCGGACGTTTTGACGGCTTCTGGGAGGACGGCTTGAACCCTTGGGATATCGGCGCAGGCATCATCATGATCCGGGAAGCTGGCGGCTATGTGACCGACCTTAATGGCGGTCAGGATGTAGTTGAGAGCAAAGCGATCGTGGCTGGCAATGAAGCAGTCCAGAAGGCACTGGTAAAAGCCCTCAAGAAGCCCATCTGATCCGAACCACCGCCTGCGTCACTCGAATGGAATTTATTGTTCCATCGTTGCCCTATTGCGTCTTTCAATTGCAGCGCATTTTCGGTTAGGGTTCGCAGAAATCGATTTGGCACGCGCTTGAAGCGCGCAGCCAACCGAACCGCGGAGACGATATGATGGCTGATTTCAGTTCGACCCGCCAAGGGCTGGACCACGATGATTACGATCCCTACCGGCTTTCAAGCCCAAGGTTCGTTCTTTTGTCGATGGCGATTTTCTTGGTCATCGTTGCATTTCTGGGCGCCATCCTCTTTCGCCAAATATCCGGGTTTTTCACCACCAATCCCGGCTTGAATGGTCTCATCATCGGCGTGCTCGTTGTCGGCATCCTTCTAGGCTTCGGTCAGGTCATCCGTCTGTTTCCCGAGGTGCGGTGGGTCAATTCATTCCGGCGCGGCAATGTTGATCCGGATGCACGACCTGTCATGCTGGCGCCAATGCGCGCGCTGATCGGCCGGCGTCAATCCATGGCTCTTTCAACAAGCGCCATGAGTTCAATGCTTGACTCCATTGCAGCCCGGTTGGACGAAACGCGGGATATTTCGCGCTATCTCATTGGGCTTCTGGTTTTTCTCGGTCTGCTCGGTACATTCTGGGGTTTGCTGGAAACGATCGGTTCTATTGGAACAACCATTCAGTCTCTCGACCCGCGCGCGGGCGACGCCAATAGTGTTCTGGATTCCTTGAAGGCTGGTCTTGAGTCGCCGCTACGCGGCATGGGCACAGCATTTTCCTCATCCCTCTTCGGTCTTTCCGGCTCATTGATCCTTGGTTTTCTCGACCTTCAGGCCGGACGCGCCCAGAACCGTTTCTATACCGAGCTGGAGAACTGGCTTTCCAGCGTCACTGATCTCGGTTCCGACCTGCACGCAATTGATGCGGTGAACAGCGGGACATCCGACGAATTGCGCGCCCTTTCCGAGCGCTTGCAAAACATCCAGGAAACCGGCGGTTCAAGTCAGCGAACGACGGCTGCGTTGGCCAGCCTTGCCGAAGGTATTCAGGGCCTCGTCAAAAACATGCGGGCAGAACAACAAATCATGCGCGATTGGGTTGAGAAACAAGCCGACGAGCAAAAAGCCATCCGCAAGACGCTCGATAAGCTCGGCGATTCTATCGAACGCAACAAGGCAAGCTGACGATGGGTCTTGGTCGCAAACGCCGCCCCATCCGTCATGTGGATTATTGGCCGGGCTTCGTTGACGCTTTGTCGACGCTTTTGCTCTCCATCATGTTTCTGCTGTCGGTCTTTGTTCTGGCTCAATTTCTCTTGAGTCAGGAAATTACGGGCAAGGACGCGGTACTCAACCGGCTCAATTCTCAGATCAATGAATTGACGCAGTTGCTTTCGCTTGAGCAAGGCAATAAGCAGGATCTGGAAGACACGATCGCAAATCTGCAGGCATCCTTGACCAATGCGCAAAGCGAGCAATCGCGTCTGCAATCATTATTGTCGCAAGGTGCTGGTGCCGGTGCCGCGGCAGAAGGCAAGATCAACGAACTGTCGACCGGGCTGGAGAATGAAAAACAGATCAGCGCCCGCGCACTGTCCCAGGTGGAATTGCTCAATCAGCAAATTTCGGCCCTTCGCAGACAAATCGGTGCGCTCGAAGAAGCACTGAACGCCTCTGAATCGCGTGATAAAGAGTCTAATGCGAAGATCGCTGATCTCGGCAAACGGCTCAATGTTGCCTTGGCACAGCGTGTACAGGAGTTGAATCGCTATCGTTCTGACTTCTTTGGACGGTTACGCGAAATCTTGTCGGATCGTGAGAATATTCGCATTGTTGGCGATCGTTTTGTTTTCCAATCCGAAGTGCTGTTCCCCTCGGGCGCTGCTATCTTGAACCCCGCCGGTTCGGAAGAAATGAAGAAACTGGCGTTGGCGCTGATCGATCTGCAAAAGGAAATTCCCGACGATATCAATTGGGTCCTGCGTGTGGATGGTCACACGGACGATATTGCATTGTCCGGCACAGGCCAGTTCAAGGACAATTGGGAGCTTTCTTCGGCACGCGCAATTTCAGTGGTAAAATTTCTGATCGCGAATGGCGTACCTGCAAACAGGCTTGTAGCAGCCGGTTTTGGCGAATTCCAACCGCTTGAGCCGGGAGAGACACCTGAAGTACGCGCAAAGAACCGCCGTATCGAACTGAAACTGACTGAGCGTTAAATCCCGAACAGGGTAGCCAACAACGCCAGAACGGCTGGGAGAGCCTGTACATAGAGTATTTTTCGGCCGACTGTTGCCGCGCCGAAAAGACCCGCAACGACCACGCAGCCAAGAAAGAATATCTTGATTGCAAAACCATCTTCGCCGAGCCACAGCCCCCAAACAAGTCCAGCAACCAGAAAGCCGTTGTAAAGCCCCTGATTCATCGCCAACGCTTTGGAGGCGGTAGCAAACTCCTGTTTAAGGCGAAATGTTTTTAAACCCAGCGGCTTGTCCCAAGCAACCATTTCCAAATACATGAAATAGATATGAAGCAGCGCCACCAGCGCGATCAGAATATTGGCAATCATCACTCATCCCCTGCTTATTCGGCTGCACCTTTGAAGGCATCCGCCCCGGCTTCAAACTGCAGTTTTGCAAGATTGGCATAAATGCCATTCTTTTTCACAAGCAACTGGTGCGTTCCTTCTTCGACTATACGGCCGTTTTCCATCACCAGAATACGATCTGCTTTCAGCACGGTTGCAAGCCTGTGAGCGATCACCAACGTCGTGCGTCCTTCCATCAGGTGATCAAGCGCCTTCTGCACGAGCATTTCGCTTGCTGCATCAAGTGCGGAGGTCGCCTCATCGAGCAGCAATATCGGCGCGTTGCGCAAAATCGCGCGGGCAATTGCCACGCGTTGGCGCTGCCCACCTGAAAGCGTTACGCCGCGCTCTCCGACTTGCGTATTATAACCATGATCCAAAGCGCAAATGAAATCATGTGCCAAGGCCGCTTTGGCGGCAGCTTCAATATCAGCCTCGCTCGCACCGGGACGGCCGAAACCGATATTCTCACTGACAGTGGCCGCAAAAATAGTTGTGTCCTGCGGGACAATGGCAATGCGGGCGCGCAAAGCCACAGGATCAACATCCCGAATATCAACGCCATCGACTTCGATCCGCCCAGAAAGCGGATCATAATAGCGAAGCAACAGTGAGAAGACCGTGCTTTTTCCAGCGCCGGAGGGGCCAACAATGGCGACTGTCTCACCGGGCTGGATGGTAAAGTTGAGTCCTCTTAGCGCAGGAGCATCAGGGCGGGCCGGATAGTTGAATTGGACATCACCAAAAGTCACCGAACCCACAGGCGGTTGCGGCAAGGCAACTGGATTGACTGGCGCTGCAATAGCAGGCTGTTCGTTGAGAATCTCGGTCAAGCGTTCCGCGGCACCGGCTGCCTGCGATAATTCTCCCCAGACCTCGGAAAGTGCGCCCAAGGCACCTGCGGCAAAAACGGAATAGAGCAGAAACTGCCCCAATGTACCGGGTGTTATGACGCCGGACAGCACATCGCGTGAGCCAAACCAGAGCACCGCGACAACGCTGGAGAAAATCATGAAAATTGCAAACGCCGTCAGCACTGCGCGCGCCTTCACCGACGCCCGCGCCGCCAGAAACGCATCCTCCACCGATGCGCCAAAACGCGATATCGCCAGTTTTTCATTGGTGAAAGCCTGCAATGTTCGCACAGATACAATGGATTCGCTGGCATAGGCTGTGGCATCGGCAAGTGTGTCCTGTGCCCGGCGCGAGCGCCTGCGCACGGAACGGCCAAAGGCTATCAGCGGAATAATGATCACGGGAATCGCCGCGATGACCAGACTGGAAAGTTTTGGGCTCGTGATCACCATCATGAAAATAGCGCCAAGGGCGAGTATCAGATTGCGCAAGGCTATGGATGCTGTTGCACCTACCGCTGACTTGATCTGCGTTGTATCGGCAGTCAGACGGGAAACGATCTCGCCCGATTGCGTGCCGTCGAAGAACGCTGGAGAAAGCCTGGTCAAATGCGCGAATACATCACGGCGAAGGTCGGAAATAATCCTCTCGCCTAATGTGATAACGAAATAATAACGCCCGGCCGAAGCGACCGCCAGCAAAGCGGCGAGGAGCACCAGCATTCCAAAGTAATTGTCAATGAATGCACCATTAGCGCCGGTGAAGCCGTGATCAATCATGCGCCGGACGGCAAGCGGTAAAGTCAATGTCGTCACGGCGGCGAGTATCAGGGAAGCCAAAGCTCCTGCCAGCATGCCTTTATAACGGGACATATAGGGGAAGATCCGGCTCAGCGGCTTTAGCGAGCGGCGCTTTCTCTCTGTCTCATCAAGGCGAGATTGAGCCGAATCTGCCATTAATCAATATCCTCACATCGCTTTGGCGACTTTGCAGCCAGATGGCCTTGTTATTGCTTGAAGGCTGATGTATAGGCTCGCCAACAGTTTTGGAAGCCCCAACCGTCTGCAGTTACTGTGGCGTTTGGCTTCATCTTTAACAATCGGCTCCTGACCAGCACTACCACAATCAAAGTGGTGCCGGTTTTGCGCCCTCCAGTTTAGGACACTACCGATGAAAGCCAACATTCATCCTGACTACCACAACATCAAAGTCGTCATGACCGATGGTACAGAATACATGACCCGCTCCACATGGGGCAAGGAAGGCGATACGATGAACCTCGATATCGATCCATCCACACATCCAGCATGGACTGGCGGCAATGCGCAGCTTTCCGATCGCGGCGGCCGTGTTTCCAAGTTCAAGACACGCTTCGGCAATCTCGGCATATAATTCTTTTTGCCTTTATGGCATCTTTAAACGGCCCTGCTCTGCGGGGCCGTTTTTGTTTGCGGATTTTTTCGGGGGACACCATTCGTGAAAATTGCTCTGCTGCACACCGCCGAAAGCAATATTGCGGGCTTCGAAGAGGCTGGCATGAAAATCGGGCTTTCTGCCGGGACACTTATGCACAAAGTGCGGGCCGATCTTTTGCAGGCCGCGCGTGAGGCAGGCAAGCTGACGCCATCTATCGCACAGGAGACGGCAGCGGCATTGCAAGCCCTGACCGGTGATGCCGACGCGGTTATGCTGACTTGCTCCACACTCGGCCCTTCAGTTGAACAGCTTGGATCAACCGGCGTCCCTGTCCTGCGCGTCGATGCGGAACTGGCAAAACGCTCTGTCCGCAATGGCGGCTTGGTGGTTGCGCTTTGCGCTCTCGATACAACGATCGAGCCAACGACGCGACTTTTTACACAAGCTGCGGAGGGTACTGATGCAACGATTGATGTGCGCTTGATTCCGGAAATCTGGGACCTTCTTTTGGCCGGTGATCACATCGCCTATTGCGCGGCAATCGCCAAGGCAGCGGATGCTGCATATGAAGCGGGAGCCGATATTGTGGCCTTGGCTCAAGCATCAATGGCGGGCGCAGCCGGCAATGTTACCAAAGGCCCAAGACCTTTCGATTCGCCAAGTTCAGGGCTGGCGGCAGCGATTGCCGCTTGTCGCCCCAGCGTTTGACAAGCTGCTGTTTCGCCAATAGCTTTTCTCATACATCTGCGTGCATAGGGAGGGACCATGCAATGACTGACGTGACTTCCGGAGCCAGCACAGTGCCTGGCGCGAAGATTGAGCCAAGCTTGCATAGGGTGATGGGACCTTGGCTTCTCCTGCTTTTCATTGTTGGCGATATTCTCGGCACAGGCATTTATGCATTGACCGGACAAGTCGCAAAACAGGTCGGCGGCGTAGTCTGGCTTCCATTTTTGATCGCTTTCGTTGTGGCCGTTGTCACGGCATTCAGCTATCTGGAACTGGTAACAAAATATCCCCGGGCTGCGGGGGCAGCTCTCTACACGCATAAAGCCTTCGGAATTCACTTCGTGACATTCCTCGTTGCCTTTACGGTCATGTGTTCCGGCATCACCTCGGCGTCGACAGCCTCGCGCGCATTTGCCGCCAATCTCTCCGGTGCATTCCAACTCAATCTTGAGTCCGGGATAGGTATCTCGCTCGTTGGCCTTGGTTTCATGGCGCTGGTTGCAATCGTCAATTTTCGCGGTGTCGGAGAAAGCGTGAAAGCCAATGTGGTTCTCACAATAGTTGAGCTTACCGGCCTTCTGATCATTATTTTCATAGGCTTATGGGCCATCAGCGCCGGTCAAGGCGACGTTTCCCGCATCACCCAATTTGCCAGCACCCCAGATTCCAGCATCTTCTGGTCAGTCATGGCAGCGACCACCCTGGCATTTTTTGCAATGGTCGGCTTCGAGGATTCCGTCAATATGGCTGAGGAATGCAAAAACCCTTCCGGGATTTTCCCGAAAGTACTCCTCACCGGGCTCTTCATTACCGGCGCCATCTATGTGTTGGTTTCGATTTCAGCCATCACACTCGTTTCGCCTGCCGATCTTGGCGAAGGCGAAACACCTTTGCTCAAAGTGGTACAGGCTGGAGCTCCCAATTTCCCGCTTTGGATTTTTGGTTTCATAACAATGTTCGCAGTAGCCAATAGCGCCTTGATCAATATGCTCATGGCAAGCCGATTGGTTTACGGTATGAGCCGCGAACATGTCCTGCCGCCCATATTCGGTAAGGTGCATCCAACGCGTCGGACGCCCTATCTTGCCATCGGCTTCACGACCCTTCTGGCCTTTGGGCTCATCCTGTTTGTCGGCGAGGTCCCTGCACTGGGCGGGACAACCGCGCTACTGCTGCTGTTCGTATTTACAATCGTCAATATAGCCGTTCTGATCTTGCGCCGGGAGAAAGTCGAGCATGAGCATTTCCGCACACCGACCTTCCTTCCTGTTATAGGTGCCATCTCCTGCGCTTTCTTCGCAGGTCCATGGACTGGCCGCGATCCGGTTCAATACAAGATCGCCGGGGTTTTGATAGCTATTGGGGTTGTGCTGTGGGTCGTCACAGTACTCGTCAATCGCGCTACCGGCGTTACGGAAAAGTCCGACCTCAGTGCTTTGGGCGGCGACGGACCAGTGAACTAAGGTAAATGCAAAAAAACCTGCCGGATTTTCATCCGGCAGGGTTTTTAGCTTGTACGGTACCTCAAATCAGGCGGCGCTTAACTTGGCGAGAACCTCGTCACTAACCTCGAAATTCGCATAAACATTCTGCACGTCATCATCATCGTCCAAGGTCGCAAGCAGACGCAGCACAGACTGCGCCTTCTCTTCATCGACCGGAGCCGTTGTTGCAGGCTTCCAGATGGCCTTGACGGATTCAGCTTCGCCTAGTGCCGCTTCCAGAGCCTTCGATACGTCGCCAATGTCTTCAAAGGCGCAGATAATGACATGGCCTTCTTCATCGCTTGTAACGTCTTCAGCGCCAGCTTCGATGGCTGCTTCCATAACCTTGTCGGCGTCGCCAACATCAACCTTGTAGGTGATTTCCCCAACTCGGTTGAACATGAAGCCAACCGATCCGGTTTCACCCAACGCACCGCCCGCCTTCGTAAAGGCTGCACGCACATTGGACGCTGTGCGATTCCGGTTATCTGTCAGCGCTTCGACGATGACAGCAACGCCGCCCGGGCCGTAACCCTCATAGCGCACTTCATCATAATTCTCGGCGTCGCCACCGGATGCCTTCTTGATGGCCCGCTCGATATTATCTTTTGGCATTGATTGCGCGCGGGCGTTCTGTACAGCCAGACGCAGGCGTGGGTTCATCAGCGGGTCAGGCAGACCCTGCTTGGCAGCGACAGTGATTTCGCGCCCCAGCTTGGAAAAGATTTTCGACCGCACGGCGTCCTGACGCCCTTTGCGGTGCATGATGTTCTTGAATTGTGAATGGCCTGCCATGGCACCCCTGCATGCTTGTCTGCGGTTTTGGAATGGGGGCCCTTATAAGTAAAAACAGCCGCGCCGTCCAGCACCGCCAAAATTCATTCAACAATGTGCAGTTTTACACTGTCATAGCCGTCTGCGGATACGGTCGTACAAAGTTCGAACCATTCGCAGCCTACACAGGCCGTGCGCGTCGTTCCACCAGCAAAGCTTTGGCGCAATCCTTCAAGCGTCGAAAGATTTATCTTGAGCCGGTCACCGACCTGCAATGTCCGCCCCAGCAGCTTGCCAACGTCGAGCAGCGCTTGCGTATCGCGCTCTGTTACACTCACATTATGGCAGTGTGGCTCAGTAGTTTCGAGAAGGGGCTGACAAATCTCGTCCGGCCCCTCCCCGATAATTATTTCTTCGCCCCCAGCCAGCCTTTCGATGACCCTGTCGTAATTGTCGGTAAAGGCCTGACTATAGCCTTTGCCGACATAGGTCAGCATGCAAAGCAGATGGTGCGGACGAAGCTTTACCGTCAAGACAAGCGGATACCCGAACGACGCACAGCTTCAAGCATTGCAGCAGCCAATGCAGATTTGAGAACACCGCCAAGAATGAATGGCGCAACGCCCGAAGCCCAGGCGACATCAAATCCAAAAAGACCTGCCAGCCACAATCCGCCGACAGCAAGGCAGAGCGCATTGCCCATAAGCATGACCACTGCCGAACTGAACGGGTTGCGTGTAAACCCGCGTTCAGCCAGATAACCAACCATCGCGGCAACAACTGGGAATGCAAACAAGTAACCTGCCGTAGGCCCGGCGAAGGCCAGTTGGCCGGGCATCCCTTCGGCAAGAACCGGCAGTCCGATGAAGGATTGCAGAAGCCATGCGACCACGGTAATCCCGCCCAAACGCCAGCCATACAGTGCGCCAACCATGGTGACCGCAAAGGTTTGCATCGTTATCGGCACGGGAATCATGGGTACGGATATCCATGAACTTACGGCCAGAAACATCGTGCCTATAACCACCGCCAAAGCTTGAAAGCCGAGCGAACGATTGGCAAGCTTTAAAGGCACGAAGGCTTGAGCAGGATTAGTCTGTGTCATTTTCACTTTTCCCCAGTGAGGTTGAATAAAGTTCAATGCTTCTTGCGGCGGCGCGCAAACATATTGAGCGCCTCGACAAGAGCAGAGAAGCCCATCGCGGCATAGATATAGCCCTTCGGTACATGGAAGCCGAAACCATCCGCAATCAGTGTCATACCGATCATGAGCAGGAAGCCCAAGGCCAGCATGACAATGGTTGGATTATTGGCGATAAACTTCGACAAGGGCTCCGCTGCAAAAAGCATGACAGTAACAGCAGCAAGAACCGCGATAACCATAATCACGATCTCGTCGGTCATACCCACCGCCGTGATGATTGAGTCGACAGAGAAAACCAGATCGAGCAATAGAATCTGACCAATGGCGGCGCCCATGGTCAAGGTGACCTTTCTACCGATAATGTCATCCTTGGCGTCTTCATGATCGACCGTATGATGGATTTCCTTCGTAGCTTTCCACACAAGGAAGAGACCACCGGCGATCAGGATGAGATCTCGCCACGAGAACCCATGGCCGAAAGCTTCGAAGACCGGTTCTGTCAGCTGTACGATAATCGATATGGTAAACAGCAGCGCAATGCGCAGAACCAGCGCGGCGCCAATACCAAGGCGACGGGCGCGAGCCTGCTGTTCTTTCGGCAATTTGTTGGTGAGGATCGAGATAAAGATCAGATTATCGATCCCGAGCACGATCTCCATGACGACCAGCGTTACAAGCGCGATAAGTCCTGCTGGTTGATAAATGAAATCGAAATAAGAAAGGAAGGTTTCCATGGGGTCGTATGTCCCTTGTTAAATGACCGGATGGGATGCAAATATCAATTCACTCCACTGGGAGTGTACGGAACCAAACGTCAACTTATTTCCAGAATGCGGGAATTGTTTCTTCAAGTCGCGGACCGATACGCAATGGAGCGATCTTTTCGGCAAGTCCCGTCCTATCAGAAATTTCAACACCGACACCACATATTGTAGCCTTGCCGCTCGCCGCTTCAAATCGCCCCTTTGGCACCTTGGAAAGAAACCGGTTCAGCGGCTCTTCCTTGTCCATGCCCAGTGACGAGTCGTAGTCGCCGCACATGCCCGCATCAGACATATAGGCCGTACCGCCATTCAATATCTGTGCATCAGCAGTCGGCACATGAGTATGCGTACCCACAACAAAGCTGGCGCGACCATCAACGAAATGGCCGAAACATTGCTTTTCACTGGTGGCTTCCGCATGAAAGTCGAAGATCACGGCATCGGCCTGTTCACCCAGAGGGCAGGCTTTGAGAATTTCCTCGGCTATCGTAAACGGGTCATGCAGATCGGGATGCATGAAAACGCGACCCATAATGTTCGAGACAAGAACACGCGCGCCATTCTTGGCTAAGAATACACCCGAGCCCTTGCCTGCTGTGCCAAGCGGAAAATTGGCGGGGCGCAGAAAGCGTTGCTCCCTATCGGCGAATATCAGGGCTTCGCGTTGATCCCACACATGATTTCCGGTGGTGACGACATCTGCGCCGGCATTGATCGTATCGTGGAATATTTCTTCGGTGATACCGAAGCCGCCCGCGGCGTTCTCACCATTGACGATGGTAAAGTCGAGTTTCAGATCGGAAATCAAACCGGGCAGTTGTTCGTAAACTGCTGTCCGCCCGGACCGGCCCACCATGTCACCAAGAAAAAGTAATCTCACGCATACATCCTGAATTTCGTTAATTGGCTTTATCGATACTGCCAAAGCTGCGCAACCCGCTTTCCGTCAAGATTGCTTCGAGCGGCACATCATGCGGCTCGTCAGGCACAATTTCGACTTTCTGGCAGTCAAATGCGACCCCAAGCAAGGTGGGATTGGCGCCGAGTGCCAGTAATCTTGCTATTGCCCTGTCATAATAGCCCGCACCATAGCCGATACGATGACCGCGCTCGTCAAAAGCAGCCAAAGGCACCAGCATAAAGGAAGGGTCGATGACAGGTGCATCGTCCGGCGGTCCCGACGTTCCAAATCCTGTTTCAATCATCGGCGCGTCTTGGGTCAGCTCCCGAAATA
The DNA here is from genome assembly GCF_037203775.1 of Phyllobacterium sp. CCNWLW183. NCBI lineage: Bacteria > Pseudomonadati > Pseudomonadota > Alphaproteobacteria > Hyphomicrobiales > Phyllobacteriaceae > Phyllobacterium > Phyllobacterium sp. CCNWLW183. The sequence goes on from NZ_JBBCBN010000010.1 coordinate 90,294, forward strand.
TGATCGTCTGCTTGTCGATAATGACTGGAAGGCAAAGCCGGGCACCCTTATCGCGCAAAGCAAACAACAGCGGACGCAGATCAACTTCCGAACGTATCGGCCAGAAACCCGATACAATTTCGCCCGGTTGCAGCGAGATGCCCGACAGGCCGTGGGTGGCAAGCTGTAATGATGCGTTGCTCCTATAATCTGCGGACAAGGCATCGCGGCGCGCCAAAGCTTCGAGACGCAGCGCTTTCTTCAGTTCTTTGATCGGGGATTGGGTTTGCAAAGCGATAATTTCATGAGGCGCCGGAAACCGGCTCGGGATGAAACAGTGGCGTCCACACAACCGATGGAGAAGTCGATCCCGGGAACCTACAAAGTAGGTGGGTGCCGTGTGAAGAAGCCCACGGGCCTCTCCAGGGACAGCTCCCTAAGGGATCATTAAGGCCCCGGGGAATATGTCTCTCCTGTCGTGAGGCGCAGAGCGCCGATCCGAATATAGGACGCCTGTAGCAATAGCGCCAGTAGATCGAACACGATTTTCTGTTCCTGACACAACATTGTCTGTAACCATGTTGTTGATAGCCGCCTGTCGCGATAGTTTGTGCGCGTTGAGGGGGAGACTCGATATATGACGATCACAATGTACCAGGCATCCGTTCCGGTTTTTCAGCGATTGCTGGATAATTGCATAGCGATTCTCAAGAAGGCCGAGGCTCACGCCATTTCAAGCGGCGGTGACACACGGCAAATGATCGAGGCGAAGCTGGCCTCCGATATGTTTCCGTTGAAAGTTCAAATACAAATCTTGGCCGACGGCGCACGCGGTTGCGTGGCGCGACTTGCAGAGCAGGCTTTGCCTTCACCAGATGCCGGGCAGTTTGCGGTGTTCAACCGCGGGTATCATCAGGATTTCGTCGAGTCCCATCAGACCTTTACATCACTGATTGCCTATCTTCACGACGCAATTGATTATCTGGATGCCATTCCGCCGGCTAAGCTGGAAGGCAGCGAAACCACACCCGTTGAGGTTACATGGCGCGGCAATACCCGCTATTTTCACGGGCTGCCATTTCTCCGCGATTACGCGCTGCCGAACTTTTATTTTCATTTGACAATCAGCTACGCGATCTTGCGTATTGCCGGAGTTCCTCTGGGGAAACAGGATTTCGAAGGCACCCCCGTCTATTCCACCGGGCCAGCAGGCCCACACCAGACTTGGCAGCATTAAGGATGCATGATCATGAGCGTTCAAATACGCCCGTTGCAAAAATCGGACGAAGCAGAATGGCGCCGTCTATGGACCGGTTATCTCGATTTCTACGAAACGAAAGTATCGGAGGACGTTTACCAAACCACCTTCGCCCGTTTGAACTCCGGTGATGATCATGAATATAGCGGCCTGATCGCTGAGGTTGATGGCAAGCCGGTCGGCCTTACTCATTATCTGTTTCACCGGCATAATTGGAGCATTGAAAATGTCTGCTATTTGCAGGATCTCTATGCTGACCCTGAAATACGCGGCAAAGGCGTCGGCCGGGCATTGATCGAAGCCGTTCACGCTGAAGCAAAAAAGGCCGGTGCCCATTCGGTTTATTGGCTGACCAATCAGGACAACGACACCGCTCGCCAGCTTTATGATCGGATCGCGAAAGTAACGCCCTTTATCAAATACGTTAAATCAATCTGACTGAACTCCCCAGCTAAGAATTCCTAGCGGTAGTAATCGCCCACCTTGACGCCGGCGATACCCAAGCATAATAATAATCAAGTCATCAGATGACTTGAGGACTTTGAAATGCAACCTGCCGCGCGAACAAATCTAGCCGACAATGCGGTCAGTAATATACGGGCTGAAATTACCGCCAAACGGTGGCAGGTGGGCGAGCGCATCCCCAATGAAGCGACGCTGGCGGACATGCTGGGCGTCAGCCGCGGAACCGTACGTGAAGCTGTCCGCGTTCTCGTTGCGCAGGGCTTTCTCGATACGCGGCAGGGCTCTGGCACCTATGTCCAGTCTATTACCGGATCGGAAGACCGTCTTTTGCGTATCCGCCGCACGGGCCTGCGTGATCAGGTCGAAACCCGCTGTGCTTTGGAGGTTGAAGCGGCCCGGCTGGCTGCCACGCGCTTCACGCCGGAAACAATCATCAAGCTACGCGACATACTTGCAGATCGCGGCGAGTATAATCCTGCCGCTCATGATCGTTACATTGAGCGTGATCTGAAGTTCCACAAGGCAGTGGTGGCCGCATCGGGCAACCGGGCTTTGATGGAAGTCTATGATTTCTTTTCGCTGTCCATAGGGGAAATCATCAAGGCAACCGTCACGGGCGAATTGCCCGAACCTGATATGGCGGCTCATGCCGCGATCATCGACGCCATTGAATCGGGAAATCCCGAAAAGGCCGAAGCCACCACACGCGCCTTCATGGCACCTATCCTTGCTGAACTTGATCGGCTTCTCACATCATGAACCAACATATGCCTTCCAATGACGCTCATCCTGCGGCAATCGAGCAGTTGATCGACGCCGAAATCGATTCCACGCCAACACCGCGCGCACCGGTTTTTGCAAGCAGAACGATTGAGATCATAACCGGCATGAGTCTCGTCCTGATCGCATTCAACCTGCGACCTCTATTTTCCAGCGCCTCCGCACTCCTGCCGGAAATCATTGCGCAAACCGGATTATCGTCATTCGGCGCAGGCGTTCTGACAACGCTTCCCGTTGTTTGCCTTGGTGCGTTTGCACCCATAGCGCCGAGATTGGCACAACGGATTGGCGCGGAGCGCACATTGCTTGGCGTTCTTCTTTTGCTGGCCTTGGGCACGGCCTTGCGTGGCTTCTCCTCCCTGCCCTTGCTTTTCATTGGAACTGCGCTCGCCGGTGCATGCATAGCCGTCGGCAATGTCCTGCTTCCGGGATTGGTGAAGCGTGACTTTGCCAGCCGCACCGGCATGATGACCGGCCTCTACACAATGGCACTTTGTGCAGGCGCGGCAAGTGCCGCAGGCGTCACAGCACCATTGCAGCATGTATTTAGCGGGTCCTGGTCTTTAGCACTGGGTGCTTGGGCGGTACCGGCTTTGGTGGTTGCGCTCATCTGGTTCCCGCATGCATTTTTCCGTAAAGTTCGAACCAAGCATGCGGGATTTCGCGTTGAAGGTCTTTGGCGCGACCGCCTCGCCTGGCAGGTCACCCTCTTCATGGGCCTGCAATCCTCTCTTGCCTATTGCATCTTTGGCTGGCTGTCGCCGATCCTGCGTGATCGGGGAATGGACGGCGTTACGGCAGGTGTGGTGGTTTCAGTTTCCATCATGGCCCAAGTGGTCACGTGCCTTGGCGTTCCCTCCGTCGCCGTCCGGTGCAAGGATCAACGGCTTGTCAGCGTCACTCTCGTCGCATTTGCTCTGATTGGGCTACTGGGAATGCTGTTTGCACCATTGTCAGGCGTATGGCTCTGGGCAGTCATCCAAGGCATAGGCCAAGGTGGTTTGATCGCACTGGCGATGACGATCATCGTTCTGCGCTCTCCGGATTCTCACATTGCTTCTCATTTGTCAGGCATGGCGCAATGTGTTGGCTATACACTTGCTGCGATAGGACCATTGCTCGTTGGCCTCATCCACAAATTGACAGACAGTTATAGCGCCACATCGATACTATTTGTTTTGCTGGCTCTGGGTGCTGCCTTTTTCGGTTGGGGTGCCGGTCGTGCACTCCATGTCGGCGCGCGCACTGTCGAGCTTTCTGGCAAGCCATCCAATAAGTAGGCGCTTGGAACAAAAACTCCTTACCCGCATTCTTCCAAATGGCGTGTAAGGAGTTGAGCTTTGGCACCGAGAGCAAATTGGAAGGGCTATTTGAAAGTTGGCGAACTGACTTGCCCTGTCGCGCTCTATACCGCGGCTTCGACATCTGACCGCATCGCCTTTCATACCCTTAACCGCACGACCGGCAATCGCGTCCATCGCCAATTCGTTGATAGTGACAGCGGTAAGCCTGTTGAACGGGAAGATCAGGTAAAAGGCTACGAGGTTGGCGACAATGATTATATTGTGCTTGAACCCGAAGAAGTAGCGGCCGCCGTACCGGAAAGCGACAAGACCCTTTCGATTGAGGCATTTGTCGGAGTTGACGATCTCGACGACGTCTATTTTGACAAGCCATACTATCTCGCGCCAAGCGATAAAAACGGGGAAGAGGCTTTTGCTTTGATCCGGGAAGGAATGAAAGCCAAGAAAGTTGTCGCTCTTGCTCAAACAGTGATTTTCCGTCGCGCAAGAACACTCCTCATTCGGGCTGAAGATCAGGGCCTGATCGCAACAACCTTGAATTTTGACTACGAAGTCCGTTCCGCCAAGGACGCTTTCAGCGATATTCCAGAAATGAAGATCAAGGGCGAGATGCTCGATCTCGCAAAGCATATTATCGAGACCAAAAAAGGCTCATTCGACCCGTCAAAATATGAAGACCGCTACGAGGCAGCCTTGGCCGAACTGGTGAAAGCAAAACTTGAGGGCAAGAAGATCGAAGCCAGAAAACCGGTCAAGTCTGACAAGGTGGTGGACCTCATGGAAGCACTGCGCGAGAGCGCCAAAGCGCTGGGCGGCAAAAAGCAAGCCACTGCCAGCAAAACCAAAGCCAAAACCAAAGCAGAACCGGCACGACGGAAGGCAAGCTGATCCATGGTTGCGCTTGAAACATACCGCAAGAAACGCGACTTCAACACAACATCGGAGCCTAAAGGACGCAAAGCTCGCAAAGCCGGAAACAGCTTTGTCATACAGAAACATGACGCCACGCGGCTGCATTATGACTTACGTCTGGAAATGGATGGCGTTTTGAAAAGTTGGGCAGTGACACGGGGCCCAAGCCTTGTACCAACGGAAAAGCGGCTGGCGGTTCATGTCGAGGACCATCCGCTCGAATATGGCGATTTCGAAGGCACAATCCCAAAAGGCGAATATGGGGGCGGTACTGTCATCGTGTGGGATCGCGGCACATGGGAGCCCATCCATGATCCCGAACGCGGTTATGCCAAAGGCCATTTGGAATTCGAGTTGCATGGCGAAAAACTGAAGGGACGCTGGCATCTTGTACGTATGCATGGAAGGCCGCGCGAAAAACGGGAAAACTGGCTGCTGATCAAGGGTGACGACGATGTGGCCCGTACTTCCAAAGATCCCGATATTTTGAAAGAACAGCCCAATTCTGTGAAGACCGGTCGTGACCTTGCCGCTGTGGCGGGGGAAGAACCCGGCTGGTCATCCAAGACGGGCAAAATTGAAAAGAAGAAACCAACAAAATCCAAAACTGCAAAACCCGCAAAAACAGAGCTTGTCCAACCCGATGTGCCAGACCCTTCAGATGTTAAAGGTGCCAAAAAGGCTCCGCTTCCCGAATTCGTGGAACCCACTCTTGCAACGCTAACCGCAAAACCGCCGGAGGGAGACCGCTGGATTCATGAGATAAAATATGACGGCTATCGCCTTCAAGCGCGCATTGAAGCCGGACGCGTTAAACTGCTCACGCGCACCGGCCTCGATTGGACAAAGAAGTTTGGCAAAGAGGTTGTCGGCGCATTTCAGGATTTGCCGATAGGTACAGCGATGATTGACGGCGAACTGGTGGTCGAAACCGCTGCTGGCGCATCAGACTTTTCCTCATTGCAAAACGATTTGAGCGAAGGTCGCACCGACCGTTTTATATTCTACGTGTTCGATCTGCTCTATCTCGATGGTTATGATCTGCGCGCACTTCCGCTCATTGAGCGCAAGGCAATGCTGGAACAGCTCGCAGCCAATTCAACGGACCCCATTCGCTACAGCGGCCACTTCAATGAAAATGGCGCTACCGTTCTCAGTCATGCTTGCCGTCTTAGCCTCGAAGGCATTGTCTCAAAATTGCGAGACGGCCCTTATCGTTCCGGGCGCGGCAAAAGCTGGATGAAGGCAAAATGTTCGTCGCGGCAGGAGTTTGTCATTGCTGGTTACGTCCCTTCAACAACTTCCCGCAGAGCCATCGGTTCATTGGTCATGGGCGTCTATAATGGCAAGAAGCTCGAGCATGTGGGCCGCGTTGGCACAGGCTATAGCGCCGCCGTGGCAGAAGACCTGTTCAAACGGCTTGAGCGCATTCGCTCCCCGGAAAGTCCCTTTGCCGAGCGCTTGAGTGCTGATGCGTCAAGAAAGGTCCGATACACCAAACCACAGCTTGTTGCCGAGGTGGAGTTCCGTGCCTGGACCGGCGACGGTAACCTGCGTCATGCTGCTTTTCGCGGTTTGCGGGAAGATAAAGTGCCAACCGATGTGGTGCGGGAAATACCGAAATCCGCAGTTACTTCACAATCTCAACCTAAGAGGCGCACCGTGAGACTCACCCATCCGGATCGCATTTACTGGCCAGAGGAAGGCGTGACCAAGGAAGGTCTCGCCGATTATTACACCGATATATGGAAATATATCGAGCCATTCATCACCAAAAGGCCCTTGGCATTGCTGCGCAGTCCTGAGGGTATAAATGGACAGGCTTTCTTCCAGAAACATGCGTGGAAAGGGCTGAACCCCAATATCACGCTGGTCAAGGATCCAAAGGACAAGGATGACGAGCCCCTGATCAGCATTAATGATCTTGATGGTTTGATCGGTCTGGTTCAATCCGCAGTTCTTGAAATCCACCCGTGGGGCTCGACCGTGGCGGATTGGGAGCACCCGGATATGATCATCATGGATCTTGATCCGGGCGAAGGTGTGGATTGGGAAACAGTCATTGCCGGAGCTTATGAAACCCGCGACCGGTTACAGCAGGCTGGACTGGCCGCCTTCGTCAAGACATCTGGCGGAAAGGGCTTGCATGTCGTCTCGCCAATCAAGCCCAAAGCAAATTGGCCCGATGTAAAGGCTTTCACCAAAGCTATTGCAGACAGTATGGCAGCCGACAGTCCTGATAAATATGTTTCGACCATCACCAAGTCGAAGCGTAAAGGCAAAATACTCATTGATTATCTGCGCAACCAACGAGGCATGACTGCGGTAGCACCGTATTCCACACGCGCAAGGCCCGGCGCGGCCGTGTCCATGCCGCTCGCATGGGATGAGCTTACCCCCGGGATCGGCCCTGCCTATTTCACAGTGTTGAACGCGCCGACCCGAATGGCATCTATCAAACGCGATCCTTGGGCTGACTTTCGCGCCGCCGCAGCACCAATCGAGAAGACCAAGACCACGCGAGGCAAGAAGCAGGCTTAGCTCTTTTTCTTGCCCTCGCTGGCAATGCTCTTGCGCAGCGCATCCATAATATTGATGACATTGCTCGGCTTCTCGGCCTCGACCTTGGGTTTTGGCGGACGCTTCTTACCCTTTTTCTTGGCTGCGATGATCTCAAGCAATCGATCTTGAACCGGATCATCGACCATTTTCGGGTCCCAAGGCTTGGTACGCTCATCTATGAGGGTTTTGACCAGCGCCATCATCTTGCTCTCGGGCTTGCCATTCTTGGTATCGCCAAAATATTCATCGCGACTGCGAACCTCGTCGCCATATCGCAATGTCCATAAAATAATGCCTTTGCCGCGTGGTTCCAGCATGACGGCCCGCTCGCGCCGATACATGACAAGCCTTGAAATGCCAACGCGCCCCGTTGCTTCCATGGCATCCCGGATCACTGAAAAAGCCTCCTCGCCGACGGGATCATCCGGCGTCAGATAATGAGGCTTGTCATACCATATCCAATCGATGCTATCGCGCGGGACAAACATTTCAATATCAATGGTTCGGGTGCTCTCCAGACCAACGGCGTCAATTTCGTCCTCTTCGAGCATGACATATTCATCTTCGCCGCGCTCATACCCCTTGACCTCGTCATCCTCGTCGACGGCCTTGCCGGTAACGCCATCCACATATTGGCTGACGACGCGGTTGCCCGTCTTGCGGTTCAAAGTACGAAACTTGACCTTTTCATTGTCGGTCGTAGCCGGAGCCATGGCGACGGGACATGTCACCAGCGAGAGCTTCAGGTAACCTTTCCAGAATGAACGCGGTGCCATGAGCGCAAACCTTTCCCATACGTTTCACGCAACGGATTCATCCTGCATTTTGTTCCAGCAATGGTTTTTTCCAGCTGTCGGAACAGCAAGACCGGATCAGCGTTACACTCCGGCGACAAGGGGAGATAATATGCAGTTCGACCACGCTTACTACGCGAAAAAATTGGGATTGAAGCTGGTCGACCCGGAAACTTTTACACTCAAACGCGAAACCACAAAAAACGGCGCCCGCTACATTCGCGTGGATGGCCGCCCTGCCGCAAAGAAGCATATTGAACGTATTCTCGCCCTTGCTATCCCACCGGCCTGGACCAACGTTTTATGCTGCGACGACGATTGCGGACATATTCAGGCCATCGGCTACGATGTTCTTGGGCGGCGTCAGTACATCTATCATCCAAATTGGGAAGCTGTCCGCAATAGCACGAAGACCCATCGCCTGCTGGCATTCGGCAAAGCACTGCCGCGAATCCGCAAACGGATTGCGCGTGACATCCAGCGTGCCCCCACATCAGGTAAATCTCTTGCAGCCCTGGCCGTAAAGCTCATCGACAAGAAGGCTTTTCGGGCCGGGCATGAAAAATATGCCAAGGATGGGGGACGCGGCATTGCCACGCTCAAAAGCAGTGACTTGAAGATCAACGGCAATATCGCCAACTTTATTTTCGCCGGCAAATCAAAGAAAACGAACAAGATTTCCATCGCGGATCGCTCTGCCGTCAAGCGCTTGAAGGCGCTGAAACGACGTGGGCGATTGTTTCAATACAAGGAAAATAAACGATGGCGCAGCCTTCATGCTCAAGAGCTCAACGATTATTTACGCGAAGTTTCCGGCTCAAAAGTTAGCACCAAGGATTTTCGGACATTCCACGGATCTGCACGCGCACTGGCATTTCTTGCGGAAGTGGAAGCTGAAACCGATACGCAGAAAAAACGTGCGGTCGCGGCAGCCATGCGCGATGTAAGCAACTTCTTGCGCAATACCCCGGCGGTTACCCGCTCAAGCTACGTCCATCCCCTGGTCACGGAGAGTTTCTTTGCCGGCGAACTGGATCGTTCCTTGCTGCGCGCGCCCCATCGCAAGGGCCTGACAGGACCCGAAACCGGCCTTATGCGCCTCCTTGAGAAAGCTGGCACTTAACCGAAAAAACAGGCCACGCTAAATTTTCTGTTCGGCCGGAAATTTTGCATTGCGGTAAGTAGCGCACAGATAAAGCAAATTAAATGCAGTTTGCGGGACGTGAGAAAATACGCTTAGCTTGGCAGGATTGCCGAGCATCAGGGACGTGTCCCACGTACGCTTGATATGTGCTCGCGCCCAACAATGGAGGCGTATGATGGCACTATTAGATAGAGACAGGCGCATATTTGCAACCAGTGACTGGGAGGTCATGCAGCGAGCACACGACAAGGCTTCGCAAATGTTGGACCGCTGCCCGAAAACCCATTCCCGCTGCAACGAATTGGCGAGAACCGTTATGGCGCTCTTTGACAGTGGTGTTCGAGATGTCGACGAATTGGCGGCAATGGCCGCCAATCGTGAACTCGGTCATCTGGCCGTAACGGGCTATTTTCAAAAGCCCTTCGCCTTCAAATCATCATCGGTGATAAGCGAGAATCGGCATTAAAAAGACTGCTGCAGACGAAACATGCGATGATTGAATCTTGCCCGCAAGATTCAATCACATTTGCCTGACGTTGAAACGACCATATCAGACAATTCATCCGGACCCCGACATCCGTTGAGGCCCTCGGTCGGCTATTTTACCCTCCCCCTCGCATTTTCACCGCCTCAAGTGCCTTTTCGCCAAAGATTAGTCCGTCTTCCCCCAATATCTTCAGCCGGAAAACTGGTTTGGAACAAATTCTCTGCTACATGCAATTGAACGGCTAAATTCAATACAATCATTGGGGGTGATTACATGCCGACACTTTACTCGATAAAACCGGCTTTTCAGAATTTGCTCCGCCCCTTGGTTGGACGTCTTGTGGCAATCGGCGCCACTGCAAATCAGGTCACTGTCGCCGCTACGCTCATCTCCGTGGCGACAGGTGTTGTGATCGCGCTTTTCCCCGATAACACATTGTTGTTCTGGCTGTTGCCCTTGGTACTTTTCGTTCGCATGGCCCTTAATGCGATTGATGGAATGATGGCGCGGGAATTTGGTCAGGCATCGAAGCTTGGTGCCTATCTGAATGAGATCGGCGACATTGTTTCGGATGTAGCTCTTATACTGCCGTTTACGTTGGTATGGCCCTTCGAACCTGTCGACGTTGTGGCGTTCGCCATTACCGCAATCATAGCAGAATATGCAGGTGTGCTGGGGGTGATGACAGGCGGTGGCCGCGCCTATGACGGCCCATTCGGAAAAAGCGACCGCGCTCTGGCGCTAGGCATTATCGCCGCCTTGATCGGCAGCGGTCTTGATCTACCTTCGTGGTTTGGCTGGGTATTCCCGGCTATGGCGCTTCTATCCGTCTTTACCATGATAAATCGTATCCGCGCCGGTCTTCGCCGCGCGAATTCCTGAAATCACCTCTGCCGGAGCAAACCCATGTCCGTTGACTCAACTCTTGATCCCGCAACAGATGGCGTCGAGGAAACTACCTTTCGCACCCACGACGGAACCGAGCTCTTCTATCGCAAGTGGCCAGCGAAATCCAAAAAGCCGAAGGGTGCGATTGTCCTTCTGCACAGGGGGCATGAACATGGTGGCCGTGTTTCCCACCTGGTTGAGGAGCTTGGTCTGAGTGACTTCGCATTCTATGCCTGGGATGCCCGTGGTCATGGCCGTTCACCTGGCGAACGTGGTTATTCTCCATCCTTTGCGGCCTCTGTCCGCGATCTCGACAGCTTTGTAAAACATATATGCGAAACGGGTGGCTTTGCAGTCAAAGATATCGCGGTCATTGCGCAATCAGTGGGTGCCGTTCTGGCGGCAACATGGGTCCATGACTATGCGCCGCCGATCCGCGCGCTGGTGCTCGCATCCCCGGCTTTCAGCGTGAAACTCTATGTGCCATTTGCGCGTGAAGGCATCTGGCTCTGGCAGAAACTAAAGGGGCAGTTCTTCGTAAACTCTTACGTTAAAGCCAAATTTCTCACCCACGATCCAGCGCGTATTGCCTCATTTGACAATGACCCGCTCATCACTCGCGCTATTGCCTCCAATATATTGCTTGACCTGTACACAACTGCCGAACGCGTTGTGAACGATGCGCGCGCCATCATTGTGCCAACGCAAATGCTTATTTCCGGCAGCGACTGGGTGGTCAGACATTCTCCCCAGCATCGGTTCTACGAGAATCTGGCCCATCCTTTAAAAGAACGGCATGTGCTTAAGGGCTTTTACCACGATACTCTTGGCGAGAAAGACCGCACAATCGCCGTTGCCCATGCAAGGCGGTTCATACTTGAATGTTTTGATGTAAAGCCAGATACGCTTGATGTCACAAAAGCCCATCAGACAGGTTTTACCCGCGATGAACAGGACAGATTGTCATCGCCGCATGACCTGCTTTCCTTGAAAGGCCTTTACTGGGCGCTCTACCGCGCCTCCATTGGCTTTAGTGCACTTTTTTCAAAGGGCTTGAAAACAGGCGTTGATACCGGTTTCGATTCCGGTTCCACACTTGATTATGTCTACGAAAATGAACCGCGTGGTATGGGTCCCGGCGGCAAATTAATCGACAAGCAATTTCTGCAAGCCATCGGCTGGCGAGGTATCCGCCAGCGCAAAGTGCATCTGGAAGAGCTTATCGACACTGCTCTGGCAAAGTTGCAGGATGCAGGTCGAAGCACCAATATTCTCGATATTGCTGCTGGTCATGGCCGCTACGTGCTTGATGCGATTGCTAAATCCACGCTGAAACCGACAAGCGTCCGGCTGCAGGATTATTCGCCGATTAATGTGGATGCCGGGCGGAAATCCATCGCAGAGCGTAAGCTGGAAGAGATCGCAAGTTTCCATCAGGCTGACGCTTTTGATGGCGAAAAACTTGCCGCGATCCAGCCCGCGCCGGATCTGGCGATTGTCTCCGGTCTCTACGAGCTTTTTCCGGATAATGCCCTCATCGAACGCTCGCTTGGTGGCCTTGCCAAATCCATGCAGGCTGGCAGTCTTCTGATCTACACCAACCAGCCATGGCATCCTCAACTTGAAATGATTGCACGAGCGCTCACTTCGCATCGTGGCGGCGAGGCCTGGGTCATGCGCCGCCGCACTCAAGCGGAAATGGATCAACTGGTCGCGGCGGCTGGTTTCAGGAAGATTGACCAGCGCATCGATGAGTGGGGCATCTTCACTGTTTGCGTCGCCGAACGCATATGACGGAACAAACCACACCCATCGGAGCATGGCGCTTCGACCAGACTGTCGCCAAACGGGCACTGATCTGGCTTGTTTGTCTTGCGCCCTTGTTTTATGCAAGTTACGGAACTGCCAATTGGCTGGCATCGCAGCGTGCAGATGTTCCCAACATCACCTTTGCCTGGGAACATGCCATTCCCTTTATTGCATGGACGATCTTTCCCTATTGGTCGATCAATCTGTTTTATGGCCTTTCGCTGTTTTTCAACGACACCCCACTTGAAGTTGATCGTTTGGCAAAACGCTATTTAACAGTGCAACTCATCGCCGTTGCCTGCTTCATCGCATTCCCACTGACCGCAATCTTCCAGAAGCCCGCCACCAGCGGCGCTGCCGGGTTTCTTTTTGATATGCTTGGAGGCTTCGACAAACCATTCAATCAAGCGCCATCGCTGCACATCGCCCTTTTGGCGATTATCTGGTCGCATTGGCGCATACGACTGTCAGGCATCACCCGCTGGATGTGGCATATCTGGTGTGCATTGATTGGACTTTCGGTTCTCACCACCTACCAGCACCATTTCATCGACATCCCGACAGGACTGCTTCTAGGCCTGTTTGCGCTATGGCTCTTTCCGGCGCGGGCTCCTTCACCTCTCGCGGCGTTCCGCCTGACCAATGATACCAAAGCGCGACGCATTGGCACCTATTATGCGGCAGGAAGCCTGTTGTTTCTGCTAGCTGCCATTTTTGGAACGGCATCATCGCCCGCATTTCTGTTTTGCCTGTGGCCAGCTCTTGCACTCGCAATAGTGTCTCTTGGCTATTTGGGTGCAGGGCCCGCTGTCTTTCAAAAGAATTTTCAGGGCACGTTTTCTTTTGCCAGCAAATGGCTGCTGGCGCCCTACCGCCTCGGCGCGATCATCAATAGTCGCATCTGGACACGCAATCTTACGGCCTCTGTTGCCATTCGCAAGAACATTCATCTGGGCCGGTTGCCGCGAAGAGACGAGCAGTTGCGATTTGCAACAATCATTGATCTCACTGCTGAGCTGGCAAAGCCTTCCGGTATAAATGTTGACTGGCAATCAGTCCCACTTCTGGATCTCGTTTCACCGCCATCCGCTGAACTGCAGCGAGCAGCTGACGCTATAGAGCTCGCCCGAAACAAGGGTCCCGTTCTTGTTTGCTGCGCTCTCGGCTTCCAGCGCAGCGCTGCCGCAATTGCCATGTGGCTCATGCAGTATGACAGCGCCAAAACTGCTGCCGATGCTATCCAGATAGTCGCATCCAAAGGCAGGCGCATTCATCTAACAGAAGACATGCTTTTTTCAGCGCCAAATCCGCATGAATGAGCGAGCCGCAGCCTTTGCTTCTCGCCTCCAGCGCCAAGGCATGGGTTTTGGCATCGTCACTATTTGCCTGATGCTGATCCTTCTTTTTGGCGAAGCTCGGCGATGGGGTCATATCGCGACTGCCGCCAGCGGCTTCATCGTCTTGTTTCTCGCCGCCTATGTGCTTTTTGAAGCCGCTCTTTTCAGGCTCATAGCTTCAAAGCCAAGCGAAGAAGAAGGCTGCCGTGCGGTGGATAAATTGCTGGCAAAGCTGCATTTGCGAAGATTTCCGCAGGCGACACGCATGCTGGATGCGCGAATGGCGGGCACAAACCGCCTCTTGTTAAAGCTGCATCTTGCATTTGTTGTTTTTCTTGTTCTATTCGCTGGCATTACAACCTATGGGTTGTGGGGGCACATATGAATTTAAAAGCAATGATGAGACGAAGCTGCGCAATGCTGCTGGCCGGGCTGGCACGCGGTATCACGGGTGTTCGTCCAATCTGGCAAGGATGCTCACCATCAGATCGCCAGCGCATATATTTCGCCAACCATTGCAGTCACGGCGACTTTATCCTGCTCTCTTCCAGTTTGCCGCCGCGTGAACGCGAGCGCACACGTGCTGTTGCCGGGGCCGACTACTGGAAGCGCAATAAATTGCGGCACATTTTGGCAAAGGACTTGCTGAATACGGTGCTGGTTGATCGCAATTGGGTCGAGCGTGCGGATGATCCGATGGTCATCATGCTCGATGCACTTACGCAAGGCAGCTCGCTGATTGTCTTTCCCGAAGGCACGCGCAACATGACGGAGGAACCGCTGCTGCGCTTTCGCTCGGGGCTTTACAATCTTGCCCTAGCGCGCCCCGATGTTGAACTCGTGCCCTGCTGGATCGAAAACATGTCACGCGTCCTGCCCAAAGGCGCATTTTTGCCAGTCCCGCTACTATGTCGCGTGGTCTTTGGCACGCCAGTAGTGCTTGAGCCGAATGAGGACCGCAAGGATTTCCTCGCGAGAGCACGCCAATCCCTGCTCGATCTTTCGCCGGAACGGCAGAAGGTGCTTAATCATGGCTGAAACGGTCTGGCTCTTTATCGGCTTGCTCGGCGTGCTCACGCTTGCCAGCGCCATTGCGACCATGCTGACCTGGAAAAGTCGGCGCACAGCGGATGTTCTGCCCTCCACACTGGTCAACCTCAACTCGCGCATCAAGGCGTGGTGGATCATGATTGGCGGCATTTCCGTCGCCTTCCTGTTTGGCAAACAGGGCGTTATTCTCCTGTTCGCTTTCGTCTCATTCGCGGCTTTACGCGAATATGTCACCCTTACCCATACGCGCCGCGGCGATCATCATATCCTCATCGGCATGTTTCTGGTCATCATTCCCATCCAATATTACCTGCTGTGGATTGAATGGTACGGCCTCTACTCAATCTTCGTGCCGGTTTATTGCTTCCTTGCCATGCCAGCCCTGACTGCGATTTCCGGTGATACGGAACGCTTTCTTGAACGTGTCAGCGAGCAGCAATGGGGCATCATGCTGTCGGTCTATTGCATCAGTCATGTACCAGCTCTGCTAACATTACCGATCCCAGGCTTTGAAGGCAAAGGCCTGCTTCTCATCGCCTTCCTGATCGCCACCGTCCAAGGCAGTGACGTGCTGCAATATGTATTTGGCAAGCTGTTTGGAAAGCACAAGGTTGCGCCCAAAATCTCCCCTTCCAAGACTTGGGAAGGTCTGATCGGCGGCATTATCAGCGCTTCGTTGCTGGGAGCGTCATTGGCGTGGCTGACACCATTCACCGTGATTCAAGCCGGTCTGATGGCCGGTCTTGCCTGTATCATGGGATTCTTCGGCGGCCTCGTTGCTTCAGCTATCAAGCGGGATCGCGGCGTCAAGGATTGGGGCCATATGATTGAAGGCCATGGCGGTATGCTCGACCGGGCGGACAGCCTGATTTTCGCCGCCCCGGTCTTTTTTCACATCGTTCGCTATTTCTGGGTTCCCTAGGTCAGACCCTAGAGCAAATCCGCCTTGGCGAGATCACGCAGCAAATGGCTTGTTCCGTAAGTCCAGGCTGCACACTCGGTCGAAAGCCTGACACGGTTCGACAATGTACCCAACGTCGGCGTGGAAATTGAAACCACGTCATTCATCTTATGGGTGAAGCCCTTGCCCGGGCCATCGCGGTCTTTGACCGGTGCGAACATGGTACCGAGATAGAGCACCAGACCGTCCGGATATTGATGGTGCCGGCCAATAGTCGCTTCCACCAGCGATTCTGGTGTGCGCGAAATCTTGGCCATGTTCGACGCACCATCCAGAACAAAACCATCCGTGCCCTCGACACGCATGCTAAGCTCGGCGTTCTTTACCGTTTCGATTGTAAAATCTCCATCGAAAAGACGAATGAGCGGCCCGACTGCCCCCGACGCATTATTATCCTTGGCCTTGCCGAGAAGCAGTGCCGAACGACCTTCAACGTCGCGCAAATTCACATCATTGCCAAGCGTCGCACCAACAATCCTCCCGGCACTCGAAACCACCAGCACAATTTCCGGTTCCGGATTGTTCCAGCTTGAAATTGGATGGAGACCCACATCAGAACCGTAACCGACTGTCGACATCGGCTGGCCCTTGGTAAAGATTTCCGCATCGGGTCCAATTCCCACTTCGAGATATTGGCTCCACGCGCCTCGGGCAATCAAGGCTTCCTTGACCTTCATGGCTGCCGGGGAACCTGGCACAATCTGTGATAGATCCGCACCAATCAGATTGAGAACATCGGTACGCAGCGAATCCGCCTTTGCCTTGTCGCCTTTGGCTTGCTCTTCAATGACACGTTCAAGCATTGATGCCACAAAGGTAACACCTGAAGCCTTCACGGCCTGCAAATCGATTGGCGATACCAGAGACGGTGCGCCTGAATTGCTGGTTTCCGACCAGCTGTTTTCAACAATCGTGTTGATATCGCCGATTTCCACGCCTTCAGCTTGCGCCACATAAGCTGCGGGGTTTTCCAGTTCAGCTATATCGCGAACCGTTGGCGCTGATTTACTCGTTATATCGAAGACTGTCCCCCCACGCACAGTGATGACACGCGGATAGTTGCAACCCGGCAATTTGGCTCTACCGAGTAGAATACCCTTGTCAGGAACAGTTGCACTGGACATGGCTCGACTTCCTTCAGACTTGCAATAAGAATTCATGGGCGGGGATAGGCTGGTATCATTTATGCGGCACAAGACTGCGCCAATCAAGGCCGCAGCGTAAACTTTGCCAGAAGCAGATCTGCTGACACCGATATGTCAGCAGGCGTGAGTTTGCTGCTGCTGCTTCATTGCATGTCCAGTCGAACCCGGCTCTAATTGTTTTGGATATACGACAGATGGAACAACCAGAATGATATCTCCATACCGGCTGGGGCTGATATTTGTAACGGCTTCTGCAGTCGCCTGGAGCCTTGCCGGATTGTTCACCCAAATCATACCCCTGGACAGTTGGACCATCCTGTCGTGGCGAGGCATATTTGGTGCTATCGGCCTTGCCGTGGTGATCTTGATCACCGAGCGCGGCAAGCATTGGAAAGAAATCTTCCGTATCGGCAAGCCGGGCTGGCTCTTTGTAATTGTGTCGGGCATCTGCATGGTCTTCTTTATAAATGCACTCAAGGAAACCACCGTTGCCCATGTGGCGGTAATCTACGCGACAATTCCTTTCTGTGCGGCGACGCTAGCTTGGCTCGTTATGGGCGAGCAGCCGGAAATCCGCGCGATAGTGGCCAGCTTGGCCGCGCTCGCTGGGGTGGTCATCATGGTCGGGTTGGGCACTGAAGGTACACTCTTCGGCGATCTTCTTGCTTTTGGCATGACGTTGGGAATGGCAGTCCTCATGATTATTGTCCGCCGTCATCCAGATATCGCCGTCATGCCTGCAACTTGTCTATCTGCCCTGTTCAGTTCGGTCATATGCTGGCCGTTTGGCGATGCTCTTGCAGTATCCAATCAGAATCTGCTGCTGATCGCCCTCTTTGGACTGATGGTGTCCGCGGTTGGCGTTGCTCTCTTCGCGCTCGGCGCTAAACATCTTCCACCCATTGAAACAGCCCTTATCGGGTCGCTGGACGCGCCACTCGCTCCGCTCTGGATATGGATCGCATTCGGAGAAATACCGGGCAGCAGCACCTTGATTGGCGGCAGCATTGTCTTTGGCGCTGTCATGCTTCACATCATTTTCAGCGCGTCGAAAAGCAAGCCAGCACCCATTCTAAGTTGAACATCCCTGCTCTCAACGGTTGACGATTGGCCGCTCTCCGGTCATTCCTGAAGCACATCCTACTTGGTGCCAACCGGCGCCTCAGCGTACTGGCAGACAATAATGGCCGCGACCAACATTTCCTTCGCCCGCTCTACCTTGATCATGCTCACCGTGGGGGTTCTTATCCTGCTCGGTATCGTTGCCTCGACGATCTGGCTGGTTACCGAAAGCCGCCAGCGCTTCGATAATGTTGTCGCTGCGCGCAGCATTCGCAGCAACTCAGCCGATCTTCTCTCAACCATGCAGGATGCCGAAACAGGTCAGCGGGGCTATCTTCTCTCTCAAGAGGACAGTTTTCTAAACCCCTATAAAACCGCATTGGCAACCCTTACCGCACGGCAGGAGGCACTGGGGCGAAGCGTTAAAAACAGCCCGAAATTTGCCGCCCGCCTGCCGGAGTTGAACAGGCTCATCACGCTGAAGACAGAAGAAATGAACCGGACATTGGAGCTTGCCGGTAGCGGCAAGACAGCCGAAGCCATTGGCATCGTTCGTGCAGGCTCCGGGCAGAGGTCAATGGACGGCATCCGGGAATTGTTAAGTGCGCTCATGGTCGAGTCTGAGCTTGATCTCCAGCGCGGAATGGACGAGCAGTCCAGTGCGATCGCGGCATTGCAACGGGCGACAATAGTGGGCGCAGTAGCCATTGTGGCTGTGCTTGGCGGCGCGATCTTTATTATTTTCCAGCATGTCCGCGACCTGTCGACGGCACGCCGCGAGGTTGAACTTCTCAATACCAGCCTTGAGGAACGCGTCAATGAGCGCACCGAAGACCTCATTCGGGCCAATCAGGAAATCCAGCGATTTGCCTATATTGTTACCCATGACCTGCGCGCGCCGCTCGTCAATATCATGGGCTTCACCAGCGAACTTGAAACCTCTCTCAAGGCGATCCAGGGCTATATTCTGAACGACGGCGAGCCATTGACTGAAGAAGACGCAAAACTTGCACGGATCGCAGCCAGCGAAGATTTGCCGGAAGCCATTTCCTTTATCAGGTCATCAACGAAGAAAATGGATGGGTTGATCAACGCGATCCTTAAAATCTCCCGCGATGGCCGCCGTGAATTGAAGCCGGAGCCAATCGATCTCAAGGCTCTGCTGGAAGTGAGCGCAGCCAGCATAAACCACCAGATCGCTGAACTGGACGGCAAGGTGGATATCTCTGGTAAAATGCCAAAGATCACAACTGACAGGCTGTCTCTTGAGCAGATTTTTGGAAACCTGTTCGACAATGCCGTTAAATATGCCAGCCCGGACCGACCACTGGAATTATCAGTCCGCGCCTATAATGACGGATACAAATTCATACGCGTAGACGTTTCCGATAATGGACGCGGCATTTCCGAAGACGACCTTGAACGTGTCTTCGAACTGTTCCGGCGTTCGGGCCAGCAGGACAAGCCAGGGGAAGGTATCGGACTTGCCCATGTACGCTCTCTTATCCGAAAGCTTGGCGGCGATATCTTCGTAAAATCAACATTTGGAAAAGGCAGCACCTTTGTGCTACGGCTTCCCTCGGATTTGACTAAAGTAGTAGGAGTTTAGCGGCGTGCAAGGTACTGGCAAAGAAGTCACTATCGTTATGATCGAAGATGATGAAGGTCACGCACGCCTCATCGAAAAGAATGTTCGGCGTGCTGGCGTCAACAATCCGATTGTTCCCTTTTCCGACGGCAATTCCGCGCTCGATTTCATTTTGGGCAAGGAGCGTACCGGCGAAGGAAACAAGAATAATTATCTTCTTATCCTGCTGGATCTCAACCTGCCCGATATGTCTGGCATTGATATTCTGGAGAAAATAAAGAGCAATCCGCATACCAAGCGGTTGCCCGTGGTTATTTTGACGACAACCGATGATGAAGGCGAGATCCAACGCTGTTACGACCTCGGGGCGAATGTCTATATAACCAAACCAGTTGAATATGACAGTTTTGCCAATGCCATCCGGCAGTTGGGTCTATTCTTCTCCGTCATGCAAATTCCTTGATCGATCCGAAAATCATGCCGGGCAAAATTCTCTATGTTGATGATGATCCAGCGCTCGTTCGTCTGGTGCAAAAAGCGCTGGGTCGTTCGGGTTTCGAGATCGTTCATGCCGATAATGTTGCTACCGGGCTGGAAATACTCGGCCAGGGCGACATCGACGTCATTGTCCTTGATCATTATTTGCAAACCACGACTGGCACCGAATTTCTGAAAATACTGCGCGAGAATGGGATAACTGTTCCTGTTGTTTACGTGACAGGGTCGAGTGAAGCGAAGATCGCCGTTGATGCCCTGAAGGCGGGTGCTGCCGATTATGTCATAAAGACTGTCGGCGAAGAGTTTATGCCCTTGCTTGAAAGCGCCGTAGCGCAGGCTATTGCAACTGCGGAATTACGCCGTGACCGTGAGCGGGCCGATATGGAAATTCTACGCGGCAAGGAACGTGCCGAGGTACTGCTTGCCGAGGTCAATCATCGTGTTGGCAACAGCCTTGCTCTCGTTGCGGCCCTGATACGATTGCAAATTTCAAGCATCGACAATGAGGAAGTCAAGCACGCGCTGACCGAGGCGCAAGCACGCATCACGGCCATTGGCGGGATGCATCGCAGTCTCTACAGTTCCGATGATGTGCGCCAGGTCGAGATGGACAAATACCTCGCCAGCCTCACCTCGGAACTTCGCAGTTCGTTGGAACACGCTGATCGTAAACTAGTGATTTCGCTCGATGTGCAAGACATCCGGCTTTCGTCGGATCAAGCTGTATCTGTCGGCATGGTGGTAACGGAACTGGTCACAAATGCCTATAAATACGCGTATCCCGGAACCAATGACGGTGAGATCAGAATATCGTTTCTTCGCTCCGGAGACGACAAGGCAGTGCTAGCTGTCGAAGATGATGGCGTTGGCTTGAAACAAGGCGACCAGCCAAAGGGCACTGGACTGGGCACCCGCATCGTCAAGGCCATGGCTGCAAGTCTCGGTACTAAAATAGATTACACTGCACGCGATAAGGGAACGCGGGCCGAAATGGCCGTCAACGCTGCTGGCTGATCGAAACGCTCGGATTCCGTCATTGCATCGTGCAAATCCATGGGTTAACTCTGTACTCCGCAAAAGCCCCGCTGATATCCGCAAAGGAACTGTGGGCGGCAATAGCGCAGCAAATTCGAGGATCTGCGTAACTGATATGGGAGGGGCCTGAATGTCACCGTTGCTGACTGTCACCGGTTGGATCGACGAACTCAGTCGTCGAATAGGTATTGTTGCGATTTATTTCGTTCTCTTTGCCTCATTGGTTTGTGCGTTTAATGCCTTCTTGCGCTACAGCATCGGAGGCCTGATCTGGCTGGAACAGAATGTGGGCGGTGCCGGGCTTTTCCGCGGAATTCTGGGCGTTTATGGACGCAATTCCAATTCGCTTTCCGAGGCACAATGGTACCTTTTTGCCGGAATGGTCATGTTAGGCGGCGCTTGGACCTTCAAGCTGAATGAACATGTCCGCGTCGACCTCGTTTATGGTTCGGTCAGCGAAAGAACCAGAACATGGATCGATCTTCTCGGTGGGATCTTCTTTTTGCTGCCGATCTGCGCCTTGATGATCTACTTCACCTGGCCGTGGTTCGTTCTTTCATGGGTCACCAATGAAGCATCGTCAAATTCGGGCGGCCTGCCACTTTGGCCGGTCAAGCTCAGCCTGCCCGTAGGATTTGCGCTCGTGGGCCTTCAGGGCATCTCGGAAATAATCAAATGCTATCTCGCCCTCACATCCGATTACGTGCGTGAATTCGCCTACGAGAAGCCTGTTCAATGATAACATTTTTTGCTGATAATCTTGCCCCGTTGATGTTCTTCGGGCTGATCATCTTTATGGTGATCGGCTATCCTGCCGCTTTCTCTCTTGCAGCTGTTGGCCTGTTTTTCGGGTTCATCGCCATCGAGATGGGGGCTATCGGTCCGGACTTCCTTGGAAATCTAACCTATCAGATGTTTTCGGTGCTCTCCAACGAGTTGCTCCTCGCTATCCCGTTCTTTACCTTCATGGGCGT
This sequence comes from Phyllobacterium sp. CCNWLW183, assembly GCF_037203775.1. NCBI lineage: Bacteria > Pseudomonadati > Pseudomonadota > Alphaproteobacteria > Hyphomicrobiales > Phyllobacteriaceae > Phyllobacterium > Phyllobacterium sp. CCNWLW183. The sequence goes on from NZ_JBBCBN010000010.1 coordinate 112,326, forward strand.
GATTCTCGAACGATGCGGCCTTGCCGAAGATTTGCTCGATGGTTTCGGACAATTATTCGGCGGCGTACGCGGCGGCCTTTCCTATGCAGTCATCCTTGTCGGCGCCATCCTTGGCGCAATCACCGGCACGGTGGCTGCCTCTGTCATCGCCATGGGCCTCATATCGCTGCCTGTCATGGCTAAATATGGCTATAATATCCGGCATGCCACGGGTGTCATCGCGGCATCCGGAACAATAACACAGCTCATTCCACCGTCGCTCGTCCTGATCGTTCTTGCTGACCAGCTCGGCAAGTCGCCGGGTGACATGTATATCGGCGCCACTGGGGCCAGCATCGTTCAAGTTCTGTTGTTTGCCGGTTGGGTATTCATCCTCAGCATTATCAAGCCACATTACGTTCCCGCACTTCCTCCGGAAGCTCGCACCCTGCGCGGCTGGCCGCTATTTGTTCGTTGTGCACGCGGCATGATCCCCTCGCTCGCCCTTATCTTCATCGTTCTCGGCACCATTTTCATGGGCCTTGCTACACCGACAGAAGCTGGCGCGATGGGCGTTGTTGGCGCCATGCTCATGGCTTGGCTGAACAGCCGCCTCACATGGAAACTCGTCTATGAAGCAATGACCATGACCATGCGGCTAACCGCCATGGTTGTCTTCATCCTTCTCGGCGCGCGCGTTTTCAGCCTGGTTTTCCAGGGTGTGGGCGGCAGTCACTGGATCGAAGGTATGCTGACATCCTTGCCTGGCGGTGTTGTCGGCTTCCTCATCTTCGTCAATATCTTTATCTTCGTCATCGCGTTTTTCCTGGATTTCTTTGAAATCGCCTTCATCATTATTCCGCTTTTGGCCCCCGCCGCCAGCGCATTGGGCATCGATCTGATCTGGTTCGGCGTCATGATCTGCGCCAACATGCAGACCAGCTTCATGCACCCGCCATTCGGCTTTGCACTGTTCTACTTGCGAGGTATTGCACCCAAATCAATCAAGACCAGCGATATTTATATGGGCGCAATCCCATGGCTGGTGCTGCAATTGATTTTGGTTGGCCTCCTCATTGCCTTCCCCGGCATGGTGACCTATTTCCTTGATCCTGCTGTGGCCGTGGATATGGAGAACTTCAAGATCGAGCTGCCCAATGCGCCAGCGAATGATCTTGGCAACGCACCATCATTTGACCTCGGCCAGCCACCCTCGTTCAAATGATTGCTATAAATCGGCGAAGTATAAATTTCGCCGATTTAACCTTCCGCAAATTTTCTGCTGAGGAAGCGGGAGCTCTTCGCGCCAAAGCGCCAAGGCGTTTCCGCGCCCTTTGTGATGCCGATACGCGGTCCGATGCTTAGTTCAATCGGATCCGCGCGCTGTTCGAGAGAAAAGGGCGCTTCCAGAATAGGCAAACCATCGTGGGACTTGGTAACACCGAGAGCCTGCGCAACCCTGCCCGGCCCCGAGCACAATAGTCGTGGATTGTCGGTTGACCGTCTCTCACTCATCGTCTCCATACCCAGCAAAGGCTCCAATGCTCTGATCAAAACTGCGGAGCCGGGCAGGCAGACAATATTCAGGCACCAATGAATGCCGTATGATCGGTAGACATAGGCGTTTCCCGCTGGCCCGAACATTGCCTTGTTGGAAGGGCCAGGGCCTCTGAAACTATGCGATGCCGGGTCGTCTTGCGTATAGGCTTCAGTCTCGACAATCCGTCCGCCGACACCATGAAGAAAGAGCTTCGCGCCAATAAGATCTCTTGAAACTGTAACCGCGTCACGTTGAAAGAACTCCGGCGTAATCATCGCACCTCCTTTAAATTAGCCGCCACAGTTTTCATCCTTCAACGCTTTGAAAAAAATTTAAGAGCACTTGTAGGAGATATTACCCATGGTTCGTCCTTGAGGCACTACATCACACTCAAAAGGACGAACGAAGATGGAAAATATCGCATATGCCGGCAACATTTCCGGCAAGAGCCTGTGGGTTGGCCGTATCCTCAGCGGCATTTTTATACTGTTCATGATCTTTGATGGCGGCATCAAGCTCGTGCCACTGGATATTGTTATCCAGACAAGCGCTGAAATCGGGCTTCCAACCACGGTGGCATTCGCGCGCGGCCTTGGTATCTTGGGCTTGGTTTGTACCGCTCTCTATGCCTGGCCGCGCACTTCCATACTGGGTGCGATCCTGCTCACAGGCTATCTCGGCGGCGCAATCCTCACACAATTGCGCATTGGCAATCCGCTGTTTACGCATCTGTTCTTCGGCGTTTATCTTGGCCTGATCATGTGGGGAGGTCTTTATCTGCGTGACCGTCGCCTTCGGGCTCTTATCCCATTCAATTAGGAGTGGCGCAAACTTTCGATCGCGTCAGAAATCGGACTTCCCGGCCATTATCCAGCGAGAACATTCCGCCGCGGCCGGGAACCACATCGATAATAAGCTCGGTATGCTTCCAGACATCATATTGCGACGCGCTGATATAAACCGGCGCACCGCCAATCTCACCAAGCTTCACATCATTATCGCCGATGATAAAGTCACCCTGCGCATAGCACATGGGAGACGAGCCATCGCAACAGCCCCCAGACTGGTGAAACAGGATTGGGCCATATTCGGATTGCAAAGTTGCAATCAACTCGAGCGCCGCTGGTGTCGCGCTCACCTTGTTTTCAACCATATGGTCCATGCACACCTCCAACCTCTCCTCGGCTTACCAATCGGTAGTAAAACCATTTGAAAATTCAGCCTGACAAGGCATGGTACGCCCGTCAGGCTGTATTCACATCGGTTTTTAGAAGAAGCCGAGTTTCTTTGGACTATAGCTTACCAGCATATTCTTGGTTTGCTGATAGTGATCAAGCATCTTCAGGTGGTTTTCACGGCCGATGCCCGATTGCTTATATCCCCCAAACGCGGCATGAGCCGGATAGGCGTGATAACAATTGGTCCAGACGCGACCGGCCTGAATGGCGCGGCCAAAGCGGTAGCACCTGTTAGCATCACGACTCCAAATGCCTGCGCCGAGGCCGTAAAGCGTATCATTGGCGATAGACAGGGCTTCGTCATCATCTTTGAACGTCGTCACCGAAACGACAGGGCCAAAGATTTCTTCCTGGAAAATCCGCATCCGGTTATGACCCTTGAACACGGTCGGATGCACGTAATAACCCCCGGCAAGATCGCCGGACAGAACATTGCGTTCGCCGCCGATAAGAACCTCAGCGCCTTCCTGTTTGCCAATGTCCATATATGACAGGATTTTTTCCAGCTGTTCACTGGATGCCTGCGCACCAATCATGGTCGCTGGATCAAGCGGATCGCCCTGTACGATGGCTTCCACGCGCTTAAGGGCACGCTCCATGAAACGATCATAGATTGACTCGTGAATGAGCGCGCGGCTCGGGCAGGTACAGACCTCGCCCTGGTTAAGCGCAAACATGACGAAACCCTCGATGGCCTTGTCAAAGAAGTCATCATCCTCAGCCACCACATCCTTGAAGAATATATTTGGTGACTTGCCGCCCAGCTCCAGCGTAACGGGAATAAGGTTCTGGCTGGCATATTGCATGATCAGACGACCCGTCGTGGTCTCGCCGGTAAAGGCGATCTTGGCAATGCGCGGGCTCGACGCGAGCGGTTTTCCTGCTTCCAGACCAAAACCATTGACGATGTTGAGAACACCCGGCGGCAGGATATCGGCAATCAGTTCCGCAAGTACCAGAATCGAGGCCGGGGTCTGCTCGGCAGGTTTAAGCACCACGCAATTGCCCGCCGCCAATGCCGGGGCGAGTTTCCACACAGCCATCAATATTGGGAAATTCCACGGAATGATCTGTCCGACAACACCGAGCGGTTCGTGGAAGTGATAGGCCACAGTATCGTGGTCAATCTCTGAAATTCCGCCTTCCTGCGCACGGATGGCACCGGCAAAATAGCGGAAGTGATCGATTGCAAGCGGCATGTCGGCTGCCGTCGTTTCGCGGATTGGTTTGCCATTGTCCCAGGTTTCAGCCTGCGCCAACATAGCAAGATTATCTTCCATTACCTGTGCAATCTTGTTGAGCATGACGCTGCGCTCAGCGGCACTTGTCCGGCCCCAGGCATCCTTTGCAGCATGAGCGGCGTCCAACGCGGCCTCCACATCGCTGGCATCAGACCGGGCAATTTCGCACAGCACCTGCCCGTTGACCGGCGATGTATTCTCGAAGTAACGGCCTGCCTTCGGCTCGACGAATTTCCCGCCAATGAAGTTGCCGTAGCGTTTCTTGAAGTTGGGTTTGACGGTTCGGTTGAATTCTACCTTGTTCATTGAACTTCCTCCCTGAAGCAACGCGTCAGGGTAAGGACCGGACGCATTGCACGATTTCCATACCGCCTCCTCGCGGCATATTCAGAGGATCGCGCTTTACAGCTTGAGTGTCATCCCTGGCAGGCAAAGCGAATGCAGGATTTGTCGCAATATTGAGACACATGAAAGTCTCAGTTCAAGCCAAGCCGTTTAAGCTTGCGATGCAGGGTAGCTCTGCTCATGCCCATCATGTTCGCGGCAATGGAAACATTGCCATCTGCTTTTCGCAGAACTCGCTGGATCACGCTGCGTTCGGCGGCTGCAAATCCTCGTTCCGCATCGGTATCCTGCCCGAGCAGATTCGCCGCAGGTAATGGGCTGCTCAGGCTTTCGTCAGTCAGCCCGAGAAGTGCACGCGCCGAACGCGATGCGCCAACCACAAGATCGTCCTCGTCCACTGCAATCAATGCGTTCAAAGCCCGGTCATGGCCGCGTTCAGTACCCTGTGCCATGACGATGCGCGCTTTGGGAAAGGCCAATCGGAAATTTTCCGCTTCCACCCGCCGGGCGGCATCCACCACAGCCATGGCAATGAGTTTGACAAAGCCCTCGGTCAGATCGGAACGTGCCGACGATACGTCAATCGCCGCCATCAGCCGCCCGCGATGATCGAAAATCGGTGCTACAGTACAAGAAAGCGCTGTGTTGCGACTGCGGAAATGCTGGTCGCGGTGGATCGTCAGGGCACGTTGTTCAGCCAGCGCTGTGCCAATGCCATTGGTGCCCTCGCACTCTTCGCTCCAGACTGCTCCCGTCCAAAGTCCCGCCTTGCAAAAGGTGGCATCATCGCCCTCATAGCCCCGGCGGTCGACAGGAACACCATTCTTGTCTGCCAACAGGACGCAACATCCCGCACCACCCACCGCCGAATAAAGCCGGTCGAGTGCGATTTCTGCCGTTTCTATGAGAGATCCCAGCTCTTCACGCGCTTCACGCAATTCCTGATCGGTTAGCATGTTTGGCGGCGTGCCCTCATCAGGCTTCAAGCCGTAGAGACGCATTGAACGGCCCCAGGATGCAACGACCGCTGACTGCGCGGCAGCGTCACCTGTCACGGCAGATTGGATATGCTCGGCATGTAAGCCGTCATCCTGCGTTCCCATGGTCCTCCTCCGAAGTCCATGTACAGGGTGACGCCTGTTCTCGCCTACGTCAAGTCACCTATTGGTGGCGGCAACCGGGGCTGTTCTACCGACGCAATTTAAAGGCGCAGGTCCAAAACGCCCCCGGTTATAATCGCAGCTATTCTCCAATCTCGTCATATGACCTTTTCAGCAAATATGTATCCATGATCCAGCCCTTTTGCGCGCGCGCAACATTTCGCAACCGCTCAATATCGTCAACGACATCGCGCAGCTTGCCGGACATGAGAATCTCGTCTTCCGTTCCTATGTAAGCACCCCAATAAATATCGACATCTTCATCAATTGCCTTGAACGCGCCCTCGCCATCGAGCATCACAATCACGCTTTCCGAATTGTTCGGAAAACCTTCGGCAAGCTTGCGCCCGGTGGTTATCGTAATGGACTCGCCGATTCGATTGAGCACAACCTTATGCTTTGCCGTGAGCGCCTGAATGCTGGTGATGCCGGGAATGACATCATAGTCCAGTTCGAAATTGCCCTTTGCGTTCAGTCTGTCGAGAATGCGGATCGTGCTGTCATAAAGCGATGGATCACCCCATACGAGGAAAGCACCACACTCATCATCGCCAAGCTCCTCCATCAGCAGGTGCGCATAGGTCGCTTCCATTTTGTCGTGCCAGTCCGTGACACTTGTTCGATAGGTAGAGGACGGTTTCGCGCGCAGCGGCGTTTCAAAATCCACCATGCGGTAGTGGGGGGCGGTGATGAAACGCTCGCAAATTTCCCGACGGATGCGGGACAGCTGTTCTTTCTCAGCTCCCTTATCGGGAATGAAAAACACATCGACCTGATTGAGCGCATTGACTGCCTGTATGGTCACGTAGTCTGGGTTGCCCGCGCCAATTCCGATGATGAGCACTTTGCGTTTCACTGGGGCACACGCGAGGCCGACGATAGTTCCGACCTTTGACTCTCTTCGATCAAAGCACAGAACAGTTCGTGGAGGCGTTTTGCCCCCGCATGTTTTCCGGCATAGGCCTCAAGCTTTATAATCTCCTGGCTTGCAGCTGCAACAATATTGGTGCCGCGAGGCCGGGAGAGCAGCCAGGCAAAAAACACGTCTTCCGGCACAGTTGCCGCGTTGACCGATTGTGGGTTGCTATATTGATTTGTATTGGCGCCGAGTATCATGCTTAACCCCGATTGTTGGGGGCAAGGGTCAAGCGCGAAGATTGCAGATAGTCAGCCTGCGGCAAACCATTGCAAGCGACACACCGGGACACCCCGCCCGTGGACGTTCATCATGTTTCGGCAGGTCTCCTGGCTCACAGGTCAGTATTGCTGTCTGGCCTTCCCGGGAAATCCCAGTGACCTTTTGCCTGAACGAATTCAAGCGACAGCAACTCGCTGTTTACAGTTGCGGGGGCAGCGCCGGCATTGGTGAATATCACTTCACCGGCTTCCCTCTTAGCTCCCGGCTTTGCAGCACGGGAGAACCGGAACACTCTTATAAGAACCCAGCCCACCTATTGAGGTCAACAGGGCATGCGTAAATTTATCGGGGGGAAACCGGTAAACGGCTGAATGCGGCGCATCACCAATAGAAAATGGCGCAGGCTGGTGCCCGCGCCATTCCAAACTATTCAAACAAGATCAAGCGGCGAGAACTTCTTCCGCATCTTCCGGCACTTCAGAAATTGTCCGCAGGATTTGCGACGCGATCTGGTAGGGGTCGCCCTGCGAATTCGGACGGCGATCTTCAAGATAACCGCGATAGCCATTGTTTACAAAGCTGTGCGGAACGCGGATTGATGCACCGCGATCAGCAATGCCGTAGCTGAACTGGTGGATCGACTGGGTTTCATGCTTGCCGGTAAGGCGCATATGATTGTCCGGTCCATATACGGCGATATGGGCAGCGCAATTCTGCTCAAATGCCGCCATGACCTTTTCGAAGTAATCCTTGCCGCCGACTTCACGCATATAGGTGGTGGAGAAGTTGGCATGCATGCCCGAACCATTCCAATCAGTATCGCCGAGCGGCTTGCAATGATATTCGATATCGATGCCGTATTTTTCAGTCAGGCGCTGCAGGAGATAGCGTGCAATCCAGACCTCATCGGCAGCCTTCTTGGAACCTTTTCCGAAAATCTGGAATTCCCACTGGCCTTTTGCCACTTCAGCATTGATGCCTTCATGGTTGATGCCGGCATTCAGGCAGATATCGAGATGCTCTTCGACGATCTTGCGGGCGATATCGCCAACATTGCTGTAGCCAACGCCTGTATAATATGGGCCCTGCGGCGCAGGAAAACCTGTCTCAGGGAAGCCGAGCGGGCGGCCGTTCTTGTAGAAGAAATATTCCTGTTCGAAGCCGAACCATGCGCCGTCATCATCAAGAACAGTTGCGCGGGTGTTGGAAGGATGCGGTGTCTTGCCATCGGGCATCATGACTTCGCACATGACGAGAACGCCATTCTTGCGTTCACTGTCCGGATAAAGAGAAACAGGCTTCAATACGCAATCCGAGCTTTTGCCCTCTGCCTGCATTGTCGAGCTTCCATCGAAGCCCCAAAGCGGCAATTGTTCCAGCGTCGGAAATACGTCGAATTCCTTGATCAGCGTCTTACCGCGAAGATTTGGCGAAGGGACATAACCGTCGAGCCAGATATATTCGAGTTTATATTTTGCCATTCCGTTTCTCTCATATTTTATTGTGCAGACCGGTTGCGAGGCTTGCATCGTGGAGCGCAGTTCGCAGATAGAATTGACAATGCAAACAGCGTGCCAATTCGCTCAGCCGGATCGCAAAAATTTGAAAAACATATTAGCCGGATATTTTTAGCGGTGCTTTTTGCAGTTTGAAGCTGCCATTGCTATGCTGACGGCTCAGAAAAACCGCTTTTACCAATCGCCACGTTGATGCATTTTTAGGCAGGTGCGGAATTTCTAGGCATGATAAGGCGCAAATTCTGTCGCGAGCTTGGAACCAATAACTCACTTCCGGATTAACGATCTGGAATGAACGAAATGGAGAGTATTATGGAAAGTGCCGGAATCGGGTGGATCGCAGCAATCATCATTGGTGGCGTTGCGGGCTGGCTTGCAGAGATGTTCATGAAGAGCAACATGGGCGTCATCATGAACATCATACTCGGGATCGTGGGCGCGATAATCGCCAACGCGATCCTTTCCATGGTCGGCGTCGTCCTTACAGGCTGGCTGGGCTATTTGATTGCAGGCTTTATCGGCGCCTGTATTCTTATCGCTGTTGCCCGCATGTTCAAACGAACAGCCTGATTTGATTAATGAGAAACGGCAGCGAGTATAGCCTCGCTGCGAATTTCCTCGGTCAATTGAAGCCGTATCCGGGCAAACTCGGGTGCGGCTTTAACCGTGTAATGGCGCGGATGTCCCAGCGGTACCGGCGTGATCGACTTGATACGGCCCGGCCGCGCTGACATCGTAACCACGCGTGACGCCAGAAAAATCGCTTCTTCAATATCGTGCGTGACAAAGATAACTGTCTTTTGTTCCCGCTCCCAAATACTGAGCAGCAGTTCCTGCATCAAGCCTCGCGTCTGGTTATCCAGCGCTCCGAAAGGCTCATCGAGAAGTAGTATTTTCGGATCATTCGCCAAGGCGCGGGCAATTGCCGTGCGCTGCTGCATGCCACCGGACAATTGCTTTGGCCAATGGTTTTCAAATCCTTTAAGTCCCACCTTGTCGATGTAAGAGGCGACAATTTCAGCTTTTTCCTTTGCGCCGACGCCGCGTTCTGTCAGGCCGAAACCGATATTCTGTTCGATCGTCAGCCATGGAAACAGCGTATAGGACTGGAACACGACACCGCGATCTGCGCCTGGACCTTTCACCTCTTTGCCATCAAGCGTGACCGTGCCCGTGGTCGGCCGGTCAAGCCCCGCAACAATACGTAACAGCGTGGATTTTCCGCAGCCGGATGGTCCGAGGATGGACACGAAATCATTGTGCGGAACAGTCAAATCCGTCGGTTGCAGCGCCTGCACAGGCTGCCCGCCGCGAACACCCGGAAAGACACGGCTCACGCCTTTAATGATGAGCGTGCTCATGCGAGCCTCCATGCAAAAAGGCGGCGATTGACCGACTTGAACAGGAAATCTGAAATCAAACCGATAATGCCGATAACAATAATGCCGAAAATAATCTGACCTGTAGCGAGCAGCGCCTGACTGTTGATGATCATATACCCGATACCGGAGGATGCGCCGATCATTTCAGCCACGATGACATAGGTCCACGCCCAGCCCAGAACCAGCCGCAATGTCTCAGCCACGTCCGGGGCATTGGCAGGAATAAGCACGCGCTTGACCACACCCCGGTCATTGGCGCCGAGTGTATAGGCCGCTTCCACCAGGTCTCGCCTTGTATTGGCAACGGCAACGGCAACCATGAGAATGATTTGAAAAACGGCACCGATGAAAATCACCAGCAGCTTTTGCAATTCGCCGATACCCGCCCACAAAATGAGAAGCGGAATAAATGCCGATGCAGGGAGATAACGCGCGAAGGATACAAATGGCTCAAGCAGGGCTTCGATCGGTTTGTAAGCTCCCATCGCAATGCCAAGCGGCACGGCGATAATGGCAGCAATGATGAAGCCGCCAACAACACGCCAGATCGTCATTCCGATATCATAGAGAAAGTTCTGCTCCGACAGCAAAATCCAGCCATCATTCACCATGGTCAGAGGGTCTGCAAGAAAGGTGCTGGATACAAAGCCGCCGAAAGTCGCAAAAGACCAGCCACCGACAAAGAGAATGAAAAACAGAATACCCAGAAGTATCCGCGCTTGCGCCCCGATGGGCTGTAAAGGTCTGAACATAAAGTCCCCTTAGCAAAAACGAAGAGCGGACAATGCCCGCTCTTCGCGCAAGCCTCATTATTGTATGAAGCTGGTATCTACAATTGTTGAAAGATCGGGCTTCTTTTTGATGATGCCAATTTCAAGCAGCAATTCTGCAGCTTCCTCAGAAAAGGTCATGAATTCCTTTTCGAAGAAGATCTTGTTTGCAGCCTGATCCTGCCACTTCAGATATTGGGCAGATTCTGCGAACTTTGCACCGGACTGCTTTACATCTGCTCCCATGATCTCAAAGGATTTATCCTTGTCTGAAGCAATCAGGGCCAATGCATCAAAATAGCTTTTGGCCAGCGCTTTTGCAGCTTCAGGATTCTTCTCCAGAAACTCATTCGTGCAGCCGAAAGTATCCATCACAGCCGGATAATCCAATGTGGTGGCGATGATCTTGCCCTTGTCTGGCGCAGCGCGAACAGTGGACAGATATGGCTCATAGGTCATGGCCGCGTCATTCTGCCCAGCGACAAAAGCCTGTGCCGCCGGTCCAGGTTCCATATTGACTACTTTCACGTCTTTGATCGAAAGACCATTCTTCTTCAGCATCCATGCCAGCACGAAATAAGGCGAGGTGCCAGGTGCAGAGGCCGCAACGGATTTGCCCTTGAGGTCAGCAATCGCGTTGACATCGCTGCGTACCACCATTCCGTCCGCGCCAAAGGATTTGTCCATCTGGAAAATCTGCTTCGTCGCGACACCATTGGCATTCCACGAAATCCATGTTTCCACGGTGGTTGCCGCGCATTGAACATCGCCGGAAGCAAGCGCCAGATGACGGCTGGCTTGCGGAATTTTGGTCAGCGTCACATCAAGACCGTTCTTCTTAAAAATTCCGGCCTGCTTTGCCAGCGTCAGCGGCGCGAAACCTGTCCATCCGGAAAGGCCGACGGAAACTGCTGTCTCTGCAAGTGCAGCGGTGGGAAAAAGTGCAAAAGCAACAGACGCGATTGCGATGTATTTTTTTAAACTCATCGTGACAGAACCCCTTTGTTTATTTTTTTGGCAAGCAGATATCTGACTATATGATAGGCAGGCCGGGTTTCTTTTGTCTACACATATTCGAAGAATTTATGTGAACCCAACTCACCCGAGACGCGGCGCATAACTTGCAGGATCAATATTTTCTGGCCTGCCTGCAAGATCAAGCGCGCTCACCTTTGCCGGTGTTTTCGCGATCACTTTGCCGCCCTTTATAACAGCAAGGCGGGTTGCCTTCAGGCGTATGGCTTCTATCGTATCGGCGGCTTGCAGCAGCACCATGTCGGCCTTGCAGCCGACATCAAGCCCGTAGCCTTCAAGATTCAAAATCTTGGCCGGCTCTGTCGTCACCGCAGCAAAGCACTGGCGCATGGCGTCGCGGCTGGTCATCTGCGCCACATGCAGTCCCATGCTGGCAACGTCCAGCATATCGCCCTGCCCCAGCGAATACCAAGGATCCATCACGCAATCATGGCCGAAGGCGACAGTAACGCCATGAGCCAGAAGTTCCGGAACGCGTGTCATTCCGCGGCGCTTGGGATAGGTGTCATGGCGGCCCTGAATGCCAATATTGATCAGCGGATTGGCGATTGCGGCCACACCAGCTTCTGCAATCAGCGGCAAGAGCTTGCTGACATAATAATTATCCATCGAATGCATGGATGTCAGGTGCGAGCCTGTCGAGCGACCGCCAAGTCCGAGCCTTTGCGTTTCATAGGACAGAGTTTCGATATGGCGTGACAGCGGGTCGTCAGTCTCGTCGCAATGCAGATCGATCATCAGCCCGCGCTCAGCAGCGATTTCGCACAATGCCCGAACGCTTGCCGCGCCATCTGCCATGGTGCGCTCGAAATGAGGAATGCCGCCGACAACGTCGACACCCAAATCCAGTGCGCGCTTAAGCAGATCGACCGCACCGGGATAACGATAGTAACCGTCTTGCGGGAAAGCCACGAGTTGCAGATCAATATAGGGCGCAACGCGCTTTCTGACCTCAAGCAAGGCTTCGACGCCAAGCAGGCGCTCATCGCAAATATCGACATGGGTGCGGATAGCAAGCAGCCCTTGCGTGACCGCCAGATCGCAATAGCGCATTGCGCGCTCAATCACGGCTTCATGCGTCAGGAGCGGCTTCAACTCACCCCATATCTGAATTCCGTCCAGCAGCCTGCCGCTCTCGTTCAGACGCGGCTGACCCAGCGACAGCGTTGCATCCATGTGAAAATGGCAATCGATGAAAGGCGGCGACACCAGGAGACCCGCCGCATCGATCACCTCACCCGCTTCGCCGGTCACATTGGCTTCAACCGCTGCAATACGCCCGGATATTACGCCGATATCCATGCCTGAGCGACCATCAGGCAGGGTTGCATTGGTTACTTTCAGATCGAACATGATGAAACCTTTATCTTTGACCCTTGAACCAGGGCACGAGCAATGAGCGCGGATAATCAGCCTTGCGGGCAACCAGAACCAGCGCCAGAATGGAAAGGAGATAGGGCATCATCAGGAAAACCTGTCCTGGAACGAATGCTCCCACTTCGGTTTGCAGTCTGATTTGAAACGCATCAAATGCGCCAAACAGCAAGGCTCCGAGTAGCGCTTTTCCGGGTTGCCATGACGCGAATACGACGAGCGCAATGCATATCCATCCACGTCCGTTGACCATGCCGAAGAAGAAAGCATCAAAGGCTGACATTGTAAGGAATGCACCGCCAAGAGCCATAAGCGAAGATCCGGCAATTACCGCACCTATGCGCAGGCCGCGGACCGAAAGGCCCTGCGCTTCCACTGATGATGGATTGTCGCCAACAGCCCTCAATGCAAGGCCAAGCGGCGTGCGGTAAAGCAGCCACGCGACCACGCCGACCAGGACGAAAGCCAATAGGGTCAATGCTGTCTGTTGAAACAGTACCGGACCAATAAACGGGATATCGGAAAGAACCGGGATATCAAGCGGCTGAAACGGGACAATGCGCGGTGGCGTCGACACATTGGGCAGGGCCGTGCGATAGGTGAAATATCCCATGCTTGTCGCCAGCAGCGTTATGCCAATGCCGGAAACATGCTGCGACAGACCCAGCACCACCGTCAGAATTGCATGCAGCAATCCGAAGATTGCTCCTGCCAGCGCCGCGACCAGCACGCCGGTCCATAGGCCGCAGCCCATCCAGACCGCCATCCACCCGGCCATCGCGCCAGCAGTAAAAATGCCTTCAATGCCGAGATTGAGCACGCCGGCACGCTCACAGAGCAATGCTCCGAGCACGCCAAAAATCAATGGTGTTGCGATGCGGATGGCTGCCGCCCAGAAATTTACTGTCAACAGGATTTCGAGAATTTCCATTCTACTCTCCTGCCTGCAGGGGCGAAATGCCACGTTCGAATTTCAAACGGTAGCGCAGGAAAAATCCACCCACGAGAACGCAAAGCAGCGACAGCGCGACCACGAGATCAGCGAGATAGTTGGACACACCCGTCGCGCGGCTCATGGAATCCGCGCCGACAAAGACTGCCGCCACAAACAGTGCCGCAAGGACGACGCCAAGGGGATGCAGACCAGCAAGCATCGCAACGACAATTCCGGAGTAACCGAAACCGGGAGACAGATCGGCTGAAAGATAACCTTTGACCCCAGCCACCTCGCTCACCCCTGCCAGACCCGCAAGCCCACCGGAGATCAAGGCCACTTTCAGCACAGTCGCATTTACAGGCACTCCGGCAAATCGCGCCGCTGGCTTGTTTTCACCCACAGCCCTGATTTCAAAACCGAGAACAGTTTTGGAAACGGTAATCCACAAAATGAGCGCTGCGACCAAGCCGATAATCAGCCCGCCATGGACACGCATGCGCGCAAAGAGCTTGGGAAAGGCGGCTGCATCGGCCAATGGAACCGATTGTGGCCAGCCCAACGCAAGCGGGTCCTTGATCGGCCCCTCTATCAGCATCTGAACGAAGAGTATGACGATGAAATTGAGCAGCAATGTCACCACGACTTCATCGGCACCAAAGCGTAGTTTCAGCAGCGCAGGAACGATCATCAGCAGACCACCGGCAATGATACCGGCAAGGATGATGGCGGGTATCAGCAAAGGTCCCGGCAAGGATAAAAGCCCGCTGCCCACACCAACTGCCGCGAGAGCTCCGGCATAAAGCTGGCCCTCCGCACCAATGTTCCAGAGCTTGGCACGGAATGCGATGGCAGCGGCGAGGCCGGTCAAAACGAGCGGTGTTGCCCGGGTAAGCGTCTCGGAAAAGGCAAATATGGAGCCGAACGAGCCCTTGAACATGAGCCAATAGGCCGTCAGCGGCGATACGCCCGCAAAACTCACCGGCACAGCCACCAAGGCAAAAGCGGCAAGCGCAGCTATAACGGAAATGATGATGCGCGCATTGAGCGAAACATCATTACGAGGCTGCAACGATATCCGCATCACGATGCCACCTGTAGGGTATGTCCCGCCATCATCATTCCCACTGATCCCCGGTCCAGTCCTTCTGCTGGTCCTGCATCCATCACTTCGCCCGTATGCACCACGAGCAGCCGGTCGGAAAGTGCAAACAACTCATCCAGATCTTCCGAGATCAGAAGCACGCCTGCACCACGATCCCGGGCAGCGAGAATACGCTGATGGACCTCCGATTGGGCGCCAATATCGAGGCCGCGCGTTGGTTGATTGGCGAGGATAAGTTTGGGAGAACGCTCCAATACACGCGCCAGAATGAGCTTTTGGATATTGCCGCCCGAAAGAAGCCGCGCCTGTGCATCTGGTCCCTGGCAACGTATGTCATAGGCCTTGATGGCATCACTCGCCCTTTTGCGCATGGCCTTGCGGTTGATGAATCCGGCGGTCTGAAACTCTTTGCCGTGCAGATCTTCTATTGCAATATTTTCGGCCACCGACATGGACCCGACCACACCATCATGCTGGCGATCTTCCGGCATGCGTGCAACGCCCGCCGCAACCAAAGCGCGCGGATCGCCAGTTTTCATGGGCTTGCCATAGAGCCGCACCGAACCTTTATCGACTGTCTCAAGGCCTGAAACCAAAGCCGCAATTGCCGATTGGCCATTGCCTGACACACCCGCCACGCCGACAATCTCCCCTGCCTTGATGACAAAGGAAACCTCGTTGAGCGATTGACGCACCGATCCGCGTTTCAACGACACTTGATCAAATTCCAGCACTGCCGCGCCAATCTGCGATGGCTTGCGCTGCAATGGCGGCACAGCGCGCCCGACCATCATATCAGCGATCGAACGTTTATCCGCAGAAGCCGTAGTCAATTCTCCGGCCTTCTTGCCGCCCCGCAACACCGCGATGCGGTGTGAAACCGCCAATACTTCACCCAGCTTGTGTGAGATGAAAATAACGCCCAATCCGCTTGCAGCAAGCCGGCGTAGAATAATAAAAAGCCCGTCCGCTTCCTGCGGCGTCAATACTGCGGTCGGTTCATCCAGAATCAACACCCGCACATCGCGGTAAAGCGCCTTGAGAATCTCGATACGTTGTTTTTCACCGACACTCAGTTGCGCGGTTTTCACGTCAAGATCGACCGTCAGCCCGCTTTCACGCATGATTGCGTCGATCCGTTTGCGCAAAGCGCGACGGCTGCGCCAGACCTGCCATAGCGATTCCGTGCCAAGCACAATATTATCGAAACCCGTCAGATTTTCGGCCAATGTAAAATGCTGATGCACCATGCCGACACCAGCATCCAGAGCTGCACTCGGCGAGCCTTTGGGCAATTCATGCAGAACACCTGAATCATCCGCGACACGTATCGCCCCCTCTTCCGGCACATAATGCCCGAAAAGAACGTTCATCAATGTCGTCTTCCCGGCGCCATTTTCGCCGAGAAGCGCGAGTATCTCACCCCGTTTGAGGGAAAGGCTCAAATCATCATTGGCAACGAGAGAACCGAAGCGCTTGGTGATGTTGTCGAGAGCCAGGACGACAGAGCCATTCTCCGCCTGTCCTTTTGTCTGTGTCATGTCTCTGCCTCACCAAAAGCGATCTTGTCCATTTCCCATATTATCCTTGGCATACACATCATGCGTGGTTCGACAAGCTCACCATGAGGAAGGTGGCGTTTGGCAAGAAGCGATGATTTGCACAGTCGCGATTATCCACGCAATCAACCCACCTCCCTCATGGCGAGCTTCCTGAGCTTGTCGAAGGGCGAACCACGCAGCGCAAACTGTGCAATTAATCCACCCTCTTCAATGCGTTATAGTCTGCCTTGATTGCCCTATTTCGTCGATTTGGGTTCCGCGTCATTGATCTCGATCTTCAGCGTCCCCGCCTTGATCTCGGCTTCCTTGGCTTTTGCGATCGTGATTGATTCCGGGGTTGCAAGCTTTTCATCGACGACGATGCTGCCGCCGCCGGCACCGAGGAATGAATAGATCCCGAAATCAGCCGCTTTGAAGCTGCCCGCCTTCACCTCCGCGATCGCCTTGTCGGCCGTCGGCTCAAAATGCCAAAGCGCGCTGGCAAGAACTGTTCCGGGATAATCCTTGGATGTATCGATCACATTGCCAATGGCCAGAACGCCGCGCTCCTTGGCAGCATCGGACACGCCGAAGCGTTCGGCATACATAATGTCCGCCCCGGCATCGATCATCGCGAATGCCGCTTCCTTGGCCTTGGGCGGATCATACCAGGAATTGATAAAGGTCACGAGGAACTTGACGTCAGGATTGGTTTCCTTGGCGCCTTGAATAAAGGCATTCATCAGCCGGTTAACTTCCGGAATTGCATAGCCACCGACAAGCCCGATTATATTGCTTTTGGTCTTGGCGCCAGCAATGAGCCCGGTCAGATAGGCAGGCTCCTGAATGAAATTATCAAAGGTGGCAAAGTTCGGCTCTACCGGCGGTAGCGAAGAACCCATGAGGAATTTGATATCTGGATATTCGGCGGCAACAGCGCGCGAGGGCTTTTCAACGCCAAATGCCTCGCCAACAATCAGATTTGCGCCCTGTTCGGCATATTCGCGCATAACGCGCTCATAATCCGTATTGGAGACATTTTCCGAGTAGGAATAGTCAATATCGCCACGCTCCTTGGCGGCATTTAGCGCCAGATGAATCCGGCTAACCCATTGTTGCTCAATCGGAACCGTGTAGATGCCAACCACTTTGATTTTTTCCTGAGCTGCCGCCGGTCCAAAAGCGGCCATTGTCAAGGCAGCGCCAGCGACGAGCCCGATGAAAGCCCTGCGGCCTAATTGGAAAACAGTTTTCATATCATTCCCCTTATTGTTTATTTTTTGATCACAACCCCATCACCGCTACTTAATAGGCAATGGCAGTTTTTCGCAATGTGAAAGGGAAAATGACAAGAGGATTATCGAAATTCTGCACAGCTCAACTGCGCAAGAGCACCAAAAGAAATTGGCGCCGTGTCGGGCAGGACAGGCGCCATCTCATGCCGGAAGGTCCGGTATATCATGCAGCTCTATTTCGGGCAGCACATTGAACGCTCTGCCGCACCCGGACGATAAAGCCAATTGGGTGGCATTTTCAGAACGTGAAATGCGCGTTCCTGTCTTTGCGGTGCCTGGCTCAGCCTGCCGACGCGCGCCATTAATGTGCGAACCTCATCCGACTTCACGCCATCACTCGCCATCATTTGACGAATGATCGGTTCAGCCAGCAATTCGTTCAGTGTTGGTTCAATCGCTTCCAGCATGATTCTCTCCTCAAATGATGACAGTGCTGGCAATCTGACCGCGCTCAATGTCGCTTGCATGTCGTCATTATGGCGGTTGTAAGAATTGCTTCGGGCGATCTGGAAAATCTCGCCATAAAGTGGAAAAACCAAAAGCAATCAATGGACGCATGCGCATGCATCATTTGAATTTTGCTGCCAAGCGGCTTAGGGTCAGGGCTTGTCGCTATAACCAAAAGACGCCCGAAACGGCATATTTTCCCGCAGTTCGAATAATTCAAAGACTGTTCCATGCTCCGTAAGTTTACATTGCGTCGTCTCGGCGTCTTCTCCATTTTTCTCGCACCGAGCCGCTTGCGTGCCTTTGCACGAAGTCATGAAGCAGGTCTTGTTCTAGTGGCCGTACTCGTCGGCATTGTTTCAGGTTTCGTCGTGACTGCGATGAGCCGCATCGCCCAATATCTGCACTTGGTGATCTTCAACCTGCAACCCGGTGAACGTCTGTCATCATCAATGTCCGCAAGTCATACGGCGCTCTTTTTCGCTCCAATTGTGGGAGGCGCTATTCTTGGTGTCCTGCTCTTCCTTCTGGCGCTCTACCGTAAAAAGCCGATTGTCGATCCGATTGAGGCGAATGCCCTGCATGGTGGCCGGCTCTCACTCAATGACAGCATCATCGTCACCGTCCAGAATCTGATTTCCAATGGCTTTGGCGCTTCCGTGGGGCTGGAGGCAGGTTATACCCAGCTCGCCTCCGGTTTGGCGTCGAAGTTTGGTCTGTCCTTGCGCTTGAGACGTTCGGATATGCGCATCCTCGTTGGTTGCGGCGCTGCCGGCGCTATCGCCGCCGCGTTCAACGCTCCGTTGACTGGCGCATTCTATGCCTTCGAGCTGATCATTGGTTCCTATACTATTTTAAGCCTGACACCCGTTGTTGCCGCCGCACTTGTATCCAATCTTGTCGCGCGGGCACTTGCCGGTGATAATTTCGTTATCGACATTGGCGAGTTCGGCACCGTTGTTCCCGCCGACTATGTCCCGGCGCTTCTCCTCGGCTTGCTTTGTGCCGGTGCTGGTATCGCGCTGATGAAGGGCGTCGCTTTCGTTGAAGAACTCGCCCGCAAAAGCTTCATCCCATTCTGGATGCGACCCGTCCTTGGCGGTGCGGTTGTCGGCGGACTGGCCTTGATTTCACCGCAGGTGCTGTCGGGAGGTCATGGCGCGCTGCATCTCAATCTGGATTACACAGGGCCTATTGCCGGCATTATCGGTATTATCCTGCTGAAAGCGCTTGCGTCCGCCATTTCCATCGGTTCGGGTTTTCGCGGGGGCCTGTTCTTCGGCTCACTTTTCCTAGGTGCACTCCTTGGCAAACTCTTTGCTTTTTCCGCACCCTATGTCTTTGCCCACGCAACCCTGACGCCGGTGACCTATGCGGTTGTCGGCATGAGCGCTCTGGCAGTCTCGGTGATCGGTGGCCCTTTGACGATGACCTTCCTCGCATTGGAAATCACAGGGGACTTTCCGATAACGGTTCTCGTGCTTGCCGCTGTCATTGCGGCATCCATTACAGTCCGGAACACATTCGGCTACTCCTTTGCCACATGGCGCTTTCACTTACGGGGTGAAAGCATCCGTAGCGCCCACGATGTGGGTTGGATTCGCAATCTGACAGTGGCCAAGCTGATGCGTACAGATGTGCGCACGGCTTCCGACAAGATGAGCATCAGCGAATTCCGTCAGGAGTTTCCGCTCGGCTCAACGCAACGTGTCATCATTGTCAGCGATGAGAATAAGTATGTCGGCATCATAATCGTTGCGGAAGCGCATTCAGGCATCACGGAGACAACCGATGAAGCGCAACCTATTGGCCCATTGATCAAATATCAGGGTGAGTATCTACAACCGCAAATGAATGCGCGACAGGCCGTACGCCTGTTCGACAATGCCGAAGCCGAAGCTTTGGCCGTCGTTAATGACATTGTGGAACTGAAGGTCGTCGGACTTTTGAGCGAAAGCCACACGCTGCGGCGATACAGTGAAGAGCTTGACCGGCAGCGCCGACACGTGTCCGGCGAAATCTGATCACTCATCATATTCGCAAATTTTAACCCCATTTTAACCACGGTTTGTTGCAATGCGTAACATTGTGTTACTGTAATTGGAATCAAACCGGGGCAATCTCTTGCAATCAGGCACCAAGCCAGTTGGGAAATCATCTCCCGTCAACGGAAACTCCGCATTGGCATCAATGTGCAGCTTCTGGGGACTGCTTAGGGCGTACTGGACCTCCGAGCGCTGGGTTGAAGCCTGGACGCTGACAATCGCCATTGCGCTTTTGACCGCCGCAGCCAGCAAGGCCAGCGTCTGGATGGCGATGGCGTCGGGCGAGTTGATCAACTCGCTGGTCGATATACACGACCCTTTTGTCGTTAATCCGCTCAATGTGATCCTCGCAAATGCCGGTATTCTCGTTGCAATTGTTGCAGTCAAGGAAATTGGTTTCATCGGTGTCCGTCATCTCCTTTCGACAACCTTGCATCGTAAATGGCGCGGCTGGCTCAATGGCCGCTTCGGTGAGGCGCTGCTTGATGAACAGCACACACATTATCATTTGCAGCAGGGAAGTTCGGCGGAGCAAACTCCCGACAATATCGACCAGCGCATTCAGGAATCCATCAAGGGAATGACCGGCGGCGCCATTGGGCTGGCCATGGGCGTGCTGGGCGTCACAATGTCCATTCTTTTCGTGGGCCAGAAACTCATTGAACTTTCAACGCCAATACCCGGCCTTGATTTTCTTGGAGATTATGGCAGTGCCACGCTGGCCTTTACGGGCATTGCGCTCTACGTGCCGCTCAGCACATGGATTGCCATGCGTATTGGCCGCGCTCTTGAAAAACTCACCCTCGCCATGCAGCAATCCGAAGGCAGTTACAGAAGTGAGCTGACCACATTGTTGCGCCGCAGCTTTCAGGTTGCCGCTGCCAATGGCGAGACTGTTCAAAAGTCGTTAAATGACAAGCTTTACAGAAGCGTCGACAATAATTGGGGGCGTTTCAATGTGTTCGATGCCTGCTATATGTCGTTCACCTCGATCTACAATTTCTTTTCCGCCCGTATTGTCGCCTATATACCCGGTCTTCTGCCCTATATGGGTAATACGATCAGCTTCAAGAACTATATTACCGGTTCCGAGCTTGTTGGTTCGATGATCAATGAATGCTCCTGGTTTATCCATGTCATGCCCGCAATTGCCAATTTGAAGGCAAATGCACGGCGCGTTACCGAATTGGCCCAAGCGGTCGAGCGTGTCAGCCAGCCCTCGGAATATTATCGGTCCACCGGTGTCAGTGAGTTCAAATTTGCAACACAGCATGAAGCCTTTGGCGTCTCGGTGCGGGGACTTGAATTGATGCACCGCGACAGCGAGGCCAAAGCTTTTCTCACGCTTGGAAATATGCGGTTGCGCAAGGGCCAATGGGCTTACATCAAGGGCGATTCCGGTAGTGGAAAAACCTGTTTGCTCAAAGCAATGAACGGGCTTTGGGGTTATGGCCGTGGTGAAATCTTTTACCCGAAAGATGCGGCAACGATGTATGCGGCGCAAGAGGTCAAACTTCCCGGCGTCTCGCTGAAACAGCTCGTATGCCTCCCAATGGATGAAAGCCGTTTTGGCGATTCCTCCGTTGCGGCCGCCCTGCACCGCGCCGGCATGGGCGACTTTATTGAAAACCTTGGTGAAGAATGCCGCGATGGCACGTCTTGGGACCAGCTCCTGTCGGGTGGTCAGAAGCAGAAATTGGTGCTTGCGCGCATATTGCTGCACAAGCCTGCGGTTTTGTTTCTTGATGAAGCAACCGGCGCGCTGGACCCGGACTCCAAGATCGCCTTCCATCAGGCCATCAAGGATCATTGCGCCGGAACCACCGTTATCAGCGTGATGCATGAGATCGAAGCGCCACGCTCGGTTTCCGGCGAAAACTTCTATACGCATATTTTGGAGATCAATGGCGGCACAGCCATCCAGCGGCCACTTCTGGAGACATTGGTCGAGCCAGATCCGCTACCAGCAACAAACTTCCCGCTGATTGCCGCCGAATAGCCCTTTTCGGAACACCGCGCTTTTTGTCCGGTAGAAGCAGTTCTGTTTAAATGAGACTACCGGTCATTTGCGCAAGCCATCTCTAGCGCAAATTGGCTCATATAACGCCGATTCTGTTTCCCGGCCGAGACAGAAATTCGATAAAGAAAAACGCGCTTTAATCCTATCCGAAGGAATAGCCTGCACCGCGCACGGTCCGGATCGGATCAAGCGATCTGCCAATATTGATTGCCTTGCGCAAACGGCCAACATGCACGTCAACCGTGCGGTCATCGACGTAAATATCCGCGCCCCATACATTGTCCAGGAGCTGTCCGCGCGAGAACACCCGGCCTGGAGACTGCATCAGGAATTCCAGCAGGCGGAATTCTGTCGGTCCGAGCTTGAGTTCACGCTCTTTGCGGAAAACCCTGTGCTGTTCGCGGTCAAGTTTCAGATCTCCAAAGCTCAACACATGCGACAAGAGACTTGGATTGACCCGGCGTAGCATGGACTTGATGCGTGCCAGCAATTCCGGTGTCGAGAACGGCTTGACCATGTAATCATCCGCACCGGTTGAAAGACCGCGAACACGCTCGCTTTCTTCACCGCGCGCGGTCAACATGATGATCGGCAGGATTTCTGTCTCGCGCCGAGCACGCAGGCGGCGGCAAAGTTCAATACCGGAAAGGCCTGGAAGCATCCAATCGAGGATCAGCAGATCCGGCACCTTTTCGCGCAAGGCGATTTCGGCTTCGTCACCACGGCTGATGGTTTCGACAATATAGCCTTCTGCCTCCAGATTATAACGCAGGAGAACACTGAGGGCATCTTCGTCTTCAACGACTGTGATTCTGGGAGCTATAGGCATGGTCTGCTTCCGGCAATTATGGCGTTACTGGCTCGTCAAGAATAACGGTATGCGACTGATCTTCCTTCGGGCGTTCCGCCGGAAGCTGTGTTCCCGTTACAATGTAATAGACCGTCTCGGCGATATTGGTGGCATGGTCACCGATGCGCTCAATATTCTTGGCGCAGAACAAAAGATGCGTGCAAGCGGATATGTTGCGCGGATCTTCCATCATATAGGTCAGGAGTTCGCGGAACAGCGACGTGTAAAGCGCATCAATCTCATCATCGCGTTCACGGACGATATTGACCTGTGCCACCGAGCGTGTCGCATAAGCGTCGAGAACATCCTTAAGTTGTGTCAATGCCAGTTCTGCGATGGTCTGCAGGCCGCGATAGACAGAGAGCGTCTGGCGCGTATCGTTGACGGCTACGACACGCTTGGCAATGTTCTTGCCAAGATCGCCGATACGCTCAAGATCGGATGAAATGCGGATCGTACCGATTACTTCGCGCAAGTCGATCGCCATTGGCTGGCGCTTGCCGATGATGGTGATCGCCTTTTCGTCAATCTCGCGCTGACCGGCGTCGAGGATAAGGTCGTCAGAGATCACGCGCTGGGCAAGCGCATTGTCCGAATTGACCATGGCCGACACAGCCTGTTCGACCATGCGCTCCGCATGTCCGCCCATCTCTGCAATCTTGTGCGTCAGAAACTTCAGTTCATCGTCATAAGAGCGGACGGTGTGTTGTGCTGTGTCAGTCATTGTCTAACCCTCTTCCCGTGAGATCAACCGAAACGTCCGGTAATGTAGTCCTGCGTGCGCTTTTCGGTAGGGCTGGTAAACATCATTTCAGTGTCACCGACTTCAACAATATTTCCAAGATGGAACATTGCCGTGCGTTGCGACACGCGTGCCGCCTGCTGCATTGAGTGCGTGACGATGACGATCGTGTAGTTCTGGCGCAATTCGTCGATCAGTTCTTCAACCTTTGCCGTCGCGATAGGATCAAGCGCCGAGCAAGGCTCGTCCATCAAAATCACTTCCGGGCTGACCGCAATGGCGCGCGCGATGCAAAGACGCTGCTGCTGTCCGCCGGAAAGACCTGTGCCAGATTCATGCAGACGGTCTTTCACTTCCGCAAACAGGCCTGCGCGCTGCAGGCTTTTTTCCACGATTTCGTCGAGATGACTCTTGCTTTTGACAAGACCATGAATGCGCGGGCCATAGGCAACATTTTCGAAGATCGACTTCGGAAATGGATTTGGCTTCTGGAATACCATGCCGATACGGGCGCGCAACTGAACCACGTCGATCTTGGGATCATAGATATCGCGCTCATCAAGCGTGATATTGCCCGTGACCCTGCAGATCGAAATCGTATCATTCATGCGGTTCAGGCAACGCAGGAAAGTCGACTTGCCGCAACCCGATGGTCCGATAAGCGCGGTGACTTCCTTTTCCCTGATATCGAGACTGACTTCAAAGAGCGCTTGTTTGGCTCCGTAAAATACGGAGACGTTTTCGCCCTTCATCTTTATCGCAGGCTGGTTCGAGGAGTTATGCAATTTCTTTTCCACATCAACTTCGGATAACATGTTCATGTCCTTGTACCTCATTACCAGCGACGTTCAAAACGTCGGCGCAGCATGATCGCCGCAGCATTCATCACGAATAGGAACACCAGCAACACCAGAATGGCTGCGGCAGTCTTTGCCTGGAAGGCGACTTCAGGAAGGTCGGACCACAGATAAATCTGCACCGGCAGCACCGTCGAAGCGTCGGTTATCCCACCAGGAATATCGACGATGAACGCGACCATGCCGATCATCAGCAGCGGAGCCGTTTCGCCCAGAGCATGCGCCATGCCGATAATCGTGCCGGTCATGATGCCGGGCATGGCCAGAGGCAGCACATGGTGGAAGATGGCCTGCTGATGCGATGCACCGACGCCCAGCGCCGCTTCCTTGATTGAAGGAGGTACGGAGCGAAGTGCAGCGCGCGATGCAATGATGATTGTCGGCATTACCAACAGTGCCAGCACCAGCCCGCCAACCAAAGGGGCGGAACGTGGAAGGTCAAAGAAATTAAGGAACATCGCCAGTCCGAGCAAGCCGAAGACAATTGATGGAACGGCTGCAAGATTGTTGATATTGATTTCAATGATCTCGGTCACGCGGTTTTTCGGCGCAAACTCTTCAAGATATATGGCAGCACCGACCCCTAGTGGCAGGCAGAGCAGCAATGTTACGGCGAGCGTCCAGAGCGTTCCGGTCAATGCACCGCGAATACCTGCAAGTTCAGGCTCACGCGAGTCACCCGAGGTGAAGAAGCGGGTCGCAAAGGCACGTTCCACCAGGCCCTCGGACTTCATCTTTGTGAGCCAGATCGCAGCCTGATCCTGCACGCGGCGGTTTGATTCCGGCGTGACAAGCGTCAGCATGGACCAGCTGCCGGGAGCAGCAGCTTCGGCGCTTGCAGGTGTTATCAGCTTGACGCCATCAATGCCCGAGGGGCTGATCTGGCTCGCCTTGATCGTCCCGCCATTGACGTTGACAAGCAGACTGGGCAGCTTCTCATCCAACTCAATAGCGACATTAGCGTCGGTGATGCGGGCATTCAGCGTCTGCGCCTCTGCTTTGATCGCATCGATCTGGCTTTGCAACGAGCTTGCTGCATTTGCATCAAGGCCAGGGATCAGCTTTTCAAGACGTGCGGATTCTGTCGTCAACTTTTCCAGACGCTCAAACAGAAAACCCTGCATTTCCTGAAAAGCCTTGGCGAAATCATCACCCGATGAACGCAGCGAATAGGTCTCGCCGTTAAGGGTCTGGGAAAGCGTTCCCGTACCTTCCAGCACGATTTCCGATGTCTGATAACCCTTCAGGAACTGATCTGCATCATCTGAAAGCAGAACAGGGACGGTCACTTCCTGACCGATCAGCGAAGGATTACCCGAAATCATGCGGCGGAAATCGTCGGATGCACCTGAACTGAGCAGGCCATTCAACGCGCGACGTTCCGCACGGGTTGAAACATCAGGAAACTGAGCAGCCAATGCGTCACGAATGATCTTGTCGTAATTACCAGCAAGAAGCGTCACAGGATCGCGGGTATTTTGCGGGTCCAATGCCGCCTGATCTGCGGTAACCTTCAGATCTACCCGATATTCTGAAAACGCGGGCAAGCCCTTGAACAGAACATCGAGCAAAACAACCGACAGAAACAGTGCCGTCAGAATAATTGCTGCGATCCCGTAGAATTTGAAGCGCCGCTCTGCGCGGTAGCGCTTCTTGACCAATGCATCGCGTGGGTAGTCGGTAACGGGAATGCCGTTGGATATGGTGATGTCAGTCATATTGTTCCCGATATCTCTTGACGATCTGGAGCGCGATGAAGTTGAGGACAAGCGTGAAGAAGAAGAGCACGAAGCCGAGAGCGAAAGCCGAGAGCGTTTTGGCACTGTCGAATTCCTGATCTCCAACCAGAATGGTCTTGATCTGCACGGTAAAGGTCGTAACCGCTTCGAGCGGATTGAATGTGAGGTTGGCAGCAAGTCCGGCTGCCATGACCACGATCATCGTTTCGCCGACTGCACGGGAAATTGCCAGCATGAATGCCGACACGATGCCCGGCAAAGCCGCAGGAAGGATAACCTTCTTGATGGTTTCGGACTTTGTTGCGCCCATCGCATAGGAACCATCGCGCAGGCTTTGAGGCACGGCATTGATCACATCATCCGAGAGCGACGACACGAAGGGGATAATCATCATGCCCATGACAAGTCCGGCAGCGAGTGCCGATTCCGACGAGACCGAGAGACCAAAGGTTTCGCCCCATCCGCGGATGAATGGCGCGACTGTCAAGGCAGCGAAGAAGCCGAGCACAACAGTAGGCACACCGGCCAGAATTTCGAGAATAGGCTTCACAATTGCACGCGTGCGCGGGCTGGCATATTCAGCCATGTAGATCGCTGCAAACAGGCCGAGCGGACCAGCAACTGCAATAGCGATCACAGTGATCAGCAATGTGCCGACCACCAGCGGCACAATGCCAAATGCGCCGGATGAACCGACCTGATCAGCCCGGATCGCCGTTTGCGGCGACCATTGCAGACCAAACAAAAAGTCGATCGGCGATACTTTGGTGAAGAACTGGATGGTTTCGAAAACCACGGAAAAAACAATGCCGATTGTCGTCAGGACAGCAATGGCCGAACAGGCCAGCAAGACATATTTGATCAGTCGCTCGACGCTGTTTCGCGCGCGAAACTGCGGCCCGATCAGACGAAAACCCATCATTGCGGCGGCCAATGCAAGGGCAACGCCGCCAATCAGCAATAACCAGCCAGTAAGGCTGACAGCGCTTGAATAGGCCGATGCGGCATTGGCCAGTTCGGGCGAGGCAGTGCCTGCATAAGTACCGGCAAGAATTGAATGAATGTCGCGAAACACCGCGCTGCGGCCAAGACCATCAGCAATAGTGGCCGGGTCAATACCCGCAAGTGCCTGCGCCTCGACATATCGATTGGCAAGCGGCGCTCCCAGAACATAGACCAGAAGCATGGACAGCGCGATCAAAGCCGCAAGAAACATGCCGTGATAGGACGGAAGCGAATGGAGAGACGAAGGCTCCGCTCCGGCAAGGGATGACGCCCTTTGGCGACCCACCAGAAACAGCGAGACTGTCAATAGCGCGAGTATCAGGAAATATGTTGCGGTCATAGGCCTACCGATCCAGGTCCAAGGCTTGGCTTCAATGTATTTGAATGGCAGCCGGTCAGATCACCGGCTGCCATTCTTGATATAAAGCTTATTTCAGCTTGTCGCCGTTGATGGTCTCCATGGCCAGAACAGCCTTGGCAGCTTCAGCATGGCGCTCAGCTGGCAGCGGCACGAGGCCCTTTTCGGAAAGGTAACCTTCTTCGCCGCTTGCAGTGTCCGACACGTATTCAGCAGCAAACTTGTCCAGACCCGGGATAACGCCGACATGGGCCTTTTTGATATAGACGTAAAGTTCACGAGAAGGCTTGTAAGTACCGTCGGAAATTGTTTCGAAGGTCGGAACAACACCGTCGATTGGCACACCGGCCAGCTTCGATGCATTTTCCTCAAGGAAGGAATAGCCGAATACGCCAAATGCCTTTGGATTTGCTTCAAGCTTCTGAACGATCACATTGTCGTTCTCGCCTGCTTCCACATAGGCGCCATCTTCGCGAAGTGACTTCCAGACAGCTTCAAATGCCTTGGCGTCCTTACCCTTCAATTCCTTCAGAGCAGGAATTTCAAGCGCACCGGCTTCCATGAAAAGCTCATGCATGGAATCGCGTGTGCCGGATGTTGGAGGCGGGCCAAGTACTTCGATCTTCTCGTTAGGCAACGAAGGATCGATTTCAGACCAATTCTTGTATGGGTTGGCAACGAGCTTGCCATCAGCACCCGGAACTTCCTTGGCAAGAGCGAGGAAGAAGTTCTTGCGCGAAAGCTTCAGAGGAATACCGGCCTTTGCCTGGGCAACGGTCAGACCATCAAAGCCAACAAGAATTTCAACGATGTCCTTGACGCCGTTCTTGTTGCAATCGGCAAATTCGCTCTTCTTGATTGCGCGCGATGCATTGGTTGCATCCGGGAACTTTTCGCCAACGCCTTCACAGAAAAGCTTCATGCCGCCGCCTGTGCCGGTGGATTCGACAACTGGCGTCTTCATGCCGGATGTCTTGCCGAAATTTTCTGCAACAGCAGTGGTGAAAGGATAAACCGTCGAAGACCCGACGATGCGGATTTGATCGCGTGCAGATGCAGTGCCGAGCGAGGCTGCAATGCCGATGGCCGCAATTGCCACCGTTGAAAAAAGCTTGTTCATGGGTTTTACTCCTGTTTGAAAACTTTTGAAGTCACCGCTATCTACAGAAGGTTTATAACAGTCATGTGACACTAATATTACGGTTTGATCACAATGAGCGAGCCGCAAAAGCGTTACGATTAAACATTTGTATTTATTATATATTTTAGCCACGCTTATTCCCGTGGCAGCAAATGAAACTTCGGCGGCGAATTTCAACCCTGTTGAATTATATCACGATATCCGGAGCCCGTCGAAAGGGGATGCAGCTCTCCATTTGATGGATGTCCGTTCTTGTCCTGCGCAATGCTGGCAAAAATTTCAGGCCCGTTTTCGCCCTGCCGTTGATATGATTTACAAATTTCCTATTTAAGGATATTGATTATCCTTAAATCGAGCATTTGAGCCCTAAAACTGTCACGGGCAGGATTGAGCAATGATACTGAAAAGTCAGGTCGAATGGGTACTCCATTGCTGCGCCCTTCTGGCCGGGCTGCCGGAAAACCATTATCTTTCAACCAAGACATTGGCTGAGTTTCATGGTGTTCCCAAGGAATATCTATCGAAGGCGCTGCAAAATCTTTCGCAGGCCGCGATTGTCGAGACGACACTTGGGCCAAGCGGTGGCTACCGGCTTGCAAGACCGACCTCAGAAATTACATTTCTGGATATTGTCGAGGCTGTTGAGGGGAAAAGCCCGACCTTTGTCTGCAATAATATCAGAGAGAACAATCCTTGCCGCTCCGCAGACCATTGCGATACGAAGCCATGCTCCGTGGCTCGCATCATGTGGGATGCTGATGAGGCGTGGCGCAGCAAGTTGCGCAGTGTAACGCTGGCCAGCCTGGTCGAAACACTCGCTAAGGACGTTCCAGCTGATCTTTGGAAGAAGAGTTCCGAATGGATTATGGCCCGCACGTAGATAACATGCGGGCCAACCCGGTTCGGCGTGACCGGCTATTATATCGACAAGAATGTTACTTGATCGGGGTGGTCAAAGGGGTTTTCTCGTTGGTATCGACGACAAATACGGCAAGCAGCCGTGCCGGGTCGGTTTTACTGTCATTCGCGCTCACACCATGGCGATCACCCGGCATTTCAGAAAAGTTTTCCCCGGCACGATAGACCTTCACGGGGCCGTCATTGACCTGGCTGCGAATGGCCCCTTCCAGAACAGTCGCATAGATAAAGGCGGAATTCGGGTGGGTATGTCCCGGCGAAGACCCGCCCGGCCCATATTCCACAAGAATGCCCTTGATGCTTTTACCCGGCACATTCGGCAGCTCATGCTCGTAAACAATAGTGACCTTGGCATCTGTCCCGTCGGCATGTGTGGCAGCGCTGTTCATGAGCAGCAAGCCAAGCGCCAATGCGGTGATTGAGGTTTTGATCATTTCAGTCTCCTTCGATTTTCGCTGTCTGGCGGCTCACTTGCGGCGGGGCGCCGTTGCGAACCATTCTTCAAAACCGATGGATCCAAGCCGCGGATCAAGGCCGGGCACGAGCGATTCATCGTTGAGTTCCGCGCCGAAATATCTGGCGTGAGCATCGACCACTACCGACCTTGGATCATTGGTTGCTTTCAGGTAACGGCCAACCAGATCGCTCAGCCGGACCTTTTCCGGGCCTGCGATTTCCACCGTCCCCATGACCGGCGGTGCAAGCGCCACTTCAGCCATGGCGTCCGCCACATCATCAGAAGCAATAGGCTGTACATAGGCAGGTGATAAATGCACCTTGTCGCCGACCGTCCCGGATTCTGCGATGCCGCTGAGAAACTCGAAGAATTGCGTTGAGTGAACAATCGTATAGGGAATCGGCGACTTTCTGATCAGTTCTTCCTGCGCAAGCTTGCCGCGAAAATAGCCGCTTTCCTGCAAACGTTCGGTGCCGACCACGGAAAGCGCGATATGGTGCTTCACGCTTGCCGCTGCTTCGGCTGCAAGCAGGTTCTTACCGGAGGTCTGGAAGAATTCGAGAACATCCCTGTCCGCGAAGGATGGCGAATTGGCCAGATCAAGGACGATATCCGCACCGGCAAGCACCTCGGTCAGGCCTTCTCCGGTAATCGTGTTGACCCCGGTATTCGGCGAGGCGGCGACCACCTCATGACCCTTCTTGCGCAGGCGTTCAACGGTCTTCGATCCGATCAGACCAGTTCCCCCAATAATAACGATTTTCATGGCAATTGTCCTTCGATGCCCGTTAATCCGGGTGTTAAGAGATCAATGTTCAAAGGTTTAGTTCAGGCCAGCCTTATCGAGACCAAAGGCCTTGTCCGATGATCCGGGCACAGTCCTGAAGGCCACATTGGCGCGGTTCCAGGCATTGATAGCCATGACCGTATAGGTTAGATCAGACAGCTCCTTCTCGGAGAGCTGGCCGCGAACGCGTTCGTAAACATCATCCGGAACGCCCTGCTCCGGCAGCTTTGTCAAAATCTCGGCCCAGGCCAAAGCTGCGCGCTCGCGCGGGGAGAACAGTGTCGATTCCCGCCAAATAGCAATGTGGTAAAGACGAAGCTCGGTCTCCCCATGCATCTTGGCCTGCTTGACATGCATATCGAGACAGAAGGCGCAGCCGTTCATTTGGGAGGCGCGGATATGTACGAGATCCTCGATCTTCTCTTCAATGACACTGTCCTTGAGCGCCAGGCTGAAATCCATGAACTTTTTGAAAAACTCGGGCGACTGCTGAATGTAGTTAAGGCGCTGGCTCATATGTCTCTCCATTCGTCTATTACGGATATTTGTTATCCTTAAGGATATTTAATATCCTTAATAGAAAAAATGTAAAGTGGGGCGCCTGCAATAAATTGCGCCTGCGCTCGCTCAGCTGCCCACATTTCACGTAAGTATTTGATTTAACGAACTATCGGCGATCCAAAAAATTGCCATCAAGCCGGTTGTTTTAGACCTGTGCCTCCGTCAGTCGCCCTCACGCCTTCGGGATGCTCTATTTTTCACCAGCCGGCCCTGTGATGCATGGCGCCTACAGCAATCAAAGGCAGGCGACATTGAGAGGCCGCCGAAGCGCTGGACAAAGGTTGTGGCTTTGTACAGCTTGAAAGCTTTCAATGGTTGGAACCAATTCACCGGGCACCGGTTCGAAAGGAGGTAACCGTAATGACCGAATATCTTTGGCTTTTTGTTGTGCTCGGCGGACCCATTATTCTCGGACAATAATGGCCTATGGCATGCTCAGACGCCGGCGGCTGACCCCGTCCGAAAAAGAAACTCGCAACCGGAAAACCAGACAGCTTTACCAGTCGAAAAATTAGACGGATACGGCGATGCCAATTGATCCAATTCCAAGATCCAACTTTTTGTGCCTGATGAAATCACCACTTCGAATGTCATGACATTTACGACCGCTGCGGAAGCATTCGCGGATATTCATTCGGTGTGGAAAGTTCACATCAATGATCATGGTCCCATGACACCGGACGAATTCAAAACCGAGTGTCTGCGATGGAACTGATCGCTATTACGCTCGTTTCGAGACTGCCAGATAGCTGCCACTGGCAGGCAAGCATGAACGGGCTCAGGGCATTGATGTAATGGGTAAAGTCTACAATGAATTTATCGAAAGACTCCGTCTGGCCGTTCAGGAGCATGAAGAGCGCATTGTCCGGTTGGAGGAAGGTGTCGAAAAAGCCTTTCGTAAATCGCGGTCAGGCGAGAAGGAAGACATTTCCCTGCAAACGGCGGACCATTACCGCCGCCTCGCTCACCATCTGCGGGAAGTCATTTCACGGCACGACCTGAAGCTTGCGCAAAAATCTGAACCCGAAGCCCAAAAGAACGCCGCTCTACCGCGAAGGACAGAGCGGCGTTGATCGATTTTTGAAGCGGAACAACTCGTCCGCTCATCTCCACGCCCCTTGAGGGAAAAAACGGAACTTTTGGTGAATTTCAGTGGTGGTAAATTGTTACCGAAGGCCTTGTTATATCCGGCGACAGGGTTGAGCAGCAAAAAACACTATTAAATTGGGCCGTCCTGAAGCTCTCTAAGGCGGAGGACATCGTTGGAACTATCGATGCTGGCGAGCAATACCAGTTTATTCGTGTAGGCCGAAGCGGAGCGGGCGATCAAACCCGCGACACCTATCTGAAGGCTCTGCGCGACATTACCCATCTCGAACTGCTGATCGAAACATTGGACGTTTCTCAACCTTTTCAGGAGGCAACCATCCTTTCAACTGCAAGTGCTGACACCGTCCAAGTGAGTCAAGGAGACCGCTATGGGCCAGATTGAAAATCCAAAACTTCCTGAATTGCATGACCGGATGGCTTCCGGTGGATATACGATCCTATGGGAAGAACTTTCGGGCTGTTTTGTTGTTTGGGGCGACAGTGGTCACATCAGGGATGGTTTCACTACCAAAGAGGACGCCACTTCATCCCTAGCGCCGCGCCCAAGCAAAAGGACCGTGCATCGCACGATCCCGCATCGTTCACTAAAACCCAACCCGCAGGCTGGCTATCATTCCATACCCAAGGCGTTCATATAAAGTTCAAGGATCGCTTCTTCTTCCTTGCGCTCATTGGCGTCCTTCTTGCGCAGGCGAACAATGGTGCGGATGATCTTCGTGTCGTAGCCGCGGCCTTTGGCTTCAGCCATCACTTCCTTGATATCATCGGAAAGCGTGGTCTTTTCTTCTTCGAGGCGCTCAATGCGCTCGATGAATTGACGCAATTCTGCTGCCGCTACACCTTCGACACCGCCCTGTGCGCCCAAATCATCCATGCTCATATTTCACTCCGTAAAACGTAACTGGCGACTCGGGGTTAAGCCGCGCGGAGCGTTCCGATGCCCGACGAAGGGCTAGGGAGTCAAGGAAATAGAGTCTGCGACCGCAGCCATCTGGACCTTTCAATGCCCGGGCTTGTTTGTCTCGAAGGCTGCCTTGGCTGCGTCACTTGCTTCGCGTTGATATTTTGCCTGCCAATCGGCATAGGGCTCGCCATAGATGATCTCGCGCGATTCATCTTTGCTGATCGCGATGCCGGAAGCTTCCGCCGCTTCGCGATACCAGTTGGAAAGGCAGTTGCGGCAAAACCCTGCCAGGTTCATCAAATCAATATTCTGCACATCGCTGCGGGCGCGCAGATGCTCCACCAAACGCCGGAAAGCCGCCGCCTCCAATTCGGTTTGCTGTTCCCGGCTTAAATCAGTCATGGATGATCTCCTCAATTATTCCCGTTCTTGAACCATAATGCCGAACCTCATGCATATCGGGTACTGCATTCATGCCTTCAAGGATCGACCCCAGACGCTCAGCCCATAAGGTCGTGCCCGCATCATCGCCAATCAGGTCCTGGCGTACCTCAATCAACGCATGGGCATAACCCGGCAGGATGCAATGCGTATACATTGTGTCGCCCTTGAGTGCCCCGTCATAGGGCTCATTATCGCCAACGACCAGCAGGGGATCTGCCCGTAAACCCGCCAATAAAGGCAGCACAGCGCGTGGATCCTTGTCCCAAAGTATGCCGGCGTGCCAGGGCCTCGGCGTTGCTTTCCAGAATGCGGTAAACGAGTGAATGGAAATAACCAGGGGCGCCTTGCCGCTCTGTTCCACCGTTTCCGCGATCGCTGCGGCAACCGCATCATGATAGGGCCTGTAATATTGGTCTATGCGCCTCTTTCGCTCATCTTCAGGCATTGGATTGTTGCGCGGTATCACGGCACCATCAGACAGACGCATGATCAGGGTTGGATCATCATCGCCGCGATTTGGATCAATCAACAGCCGCGAAAACCCGCCAAGTACCGCTGGCACACCAAGCATGGCGGCAAGTTTGCGGGTCAACTGCTCGACGCCAATATCATATGCAATATGCCGCTCGAATTGCGCGGCATCCAACCCCAGCGAGCCATATTCTTCCGGCAGCGCGCGGCTCGCATGATCGGCAAGCAGGACAAGGCCCTTGGCATAATCGCCATCAACCAGATGATAGGGAGAAAAGGACATGAAGACAGGCTCTTGCAACGGTGAATCTGACCGCTTTTGTCTTTCACGCCCTTGGCTGCAATGCAAGGCAGATTGTTCGCCGGGCTATTGGAACCACAAGAGCAATAAAGATTGGAGCACGATATGTTACTTCCATTGCGGCGGGTAAGAAGATAATAGCACTGCATGTCCAGTCGAATATCATCGTTAGAAAACGCCACTAAATATCTCACGCCTGCGGACAGAGATCACTTCTTCAAAATAAAACGTGAGATGGAAAAATCCGGAGCCTCGAAGAAGGATATCGAGGAGCGCTTGCACGCCTTCATGTGGAACATAATTGAGTCTGACGATGAAGACGAAGAGGATGAAGCGACCACGGACAAGGCGCCATAACAAATCGATTAGATCGCAGCCTGAGCCGGATCGTCCCAAAAACACCACAGCCGATCACAATCTTGTCGTGGCACCCCTCTACGACTTATTCACGCGTTGACAATGCGCGCGAAACTACCGAAAAGGAACCTCGTCTACCTGCCCTGAAGCCATTGGCTTAATTTTGGTGCTGGCAGGACCCTAAAAGACCGGACGGAGGCAATATTGAGTATGAGCATAAAGCTAAGATGGGGAAGCTTCCTCGCGGCATTTCTGTTCATATTCATTTCGGGAAGCGTTTTTGCGCCGACCCAGGCCCATGCCGATTTCCGCGTGTGCAATTCCACCCAAAATCTGGTCGGCGTTGCTCTGGGCTACCGCGCCAAGACTGGCTGGATCACGGAAGGCTGGTGGCATGTCAACGCCTCTTCCTGCACCACCTTGGTTGTCGGACCGCTGACATCGCGCTATTATTACCTTTACGCCGAAGATGCTCAAAGCGGCGGGCGCTGGGACGGCAAGATCAACATGTGCGTTGCCGAAAACCAGTTCAAGATAACCGGTATCAATGACTGCTTCGCACGCGGTTTCCAGCGTTCCGGATTTCAGGAATATGATACGGGCGAGCAGACGAGCTGGATGGTCCAGCTGACAGAAGAAAATCCTCCCTCATCTCCAATTGTAACGGATACCCCTCCTCAATGAGACGTCGCCGCAAGGTCAAAATTCTCGCCACGCTCGGTCCTGCTTCCTCCGACGAAGGCATGATTCGCAAACTGTTCGAAGCCGGTGCCGATGTCTTCCGCATCAATATGAGCCATGCCAGCCACGACCTGATGCGTGAACTTGTGCGCCGCTTGCGCAATGTGGAAAAAGAAGTCGGACGGCCAATCGGCATTCTCGCCGATTTGCAGGGACCCAAGCTGCGTGTGGGCAAATTTGCCGAAGGCAAGGTGGAACTCGTTGCAGGCCAGACCTTCACCCTCGACAACAATGAAGCGCTTGGCGATAACACCCGCGTTTACCTGCCGCATCCGGAAATTCTCAAAGCCGTTGAGCCGGGTCATCGCCTGTTGATCGACGATGGCAAGCTGGCGCTTGTCGCTGAAGCATCCGATGGCAAGCATATTCGCTGCCGGGTTGTTTCAGGAACGAGTATTTCCGACAAGAAAGGCGTCAGCCTGCCTGACACCACACTTGATGTCGGCGCTCTGACCGAGAAAGACCGCCGCGACCTTGATGCCGTGCTGCAGGAAGAAATCGACTGGGTTGCCCTGTCCTTTATCCAGCGGCCGGAGGATCTTGCCGAAGTCCGCAAGATCTCGCGCGGCCGCGTTGCTCTTCTCTCAAAGATCGAGAAGCCACAGGCCGTTACCCGCCTTGATGAGATCATCGAGCTTTCCGATGCGCTTATGGTTGCGCGCGGCGATCTCGGCGTTGAGATGCCGCTGGAATCAGTGCCTGGCATCCAGAAGCAGATCATTCGTGCTTGTCGCCGGGCAGGTAAGCCCGTTGTCGTCGCCACGCAGATGCTGGAATCGATGATCACTGCCGCCGTGCCAACCCGCGCCGAAGTGTCCGACGTTGCCACAGCCGTGTTCGAAGGTGCCGATGCGGTTATGCTTTCGGCAGAATCTGCAGCTGGCGATTATCCTGTAGAAGCCGTCGCAACAATGGCGCGCATTGCCGAACAGGTGGAGCGCGACCCAAACTTCCCCGGCATCATCCATGCCCAGCGCCCCGAGCCCAATGCGACCGGCGCCGATGCAATTTCGCTCGCCGCCCGCCAGATCGCCGAAACGCTCAATCTTTCAGCTATCGTCACTTATACCGCCTCGGGAACCACTGCCTTGCGTGCCGCGCGCGAACGGCCACTTTTACCCATCATCGCGCTGTCGCCTGTCGTTGAAACCGCCCGCAAGCTAGCGCTCGTCTGGGGGTTGCATTGCGTTGTAACCGACGAGGCCTATGATCTTGATGAGATGGTCGATCGTGCTTGCCACATTGCCTATCAGGAAGAGTTCGGTAATCCAGGTGATCGCATCATCATCTCGGCTGGCGTGCCCCTGCGTACCCCAGGTTCAACGAATATGCTGCGCATCGCCTATATCGGCTCCGACGGTCTGACGAGCGTCTGACGTCTAGCGCTGCAAGCGGTTGATTATAAAAATTCCGGCATGCGTAAGCATTGCCGGAATTTGCAATTTTAAGCTGAGCATATTGCTGGTTGCTACTCTAACGAAAGCTACGGCAGTTTAGAAAAGAGTGCGGACGGCATTGCAACGAACCGCCAGCGCAACAGCTATGGAGCTTCCCGCTCATTTTCAGCATTTTAAGCAAAATACCCGCAAAGCTAAATGATTTTCCCGAAAAAACGGACAAATTTGCCGAAGAATTACAATCGATAGTGGTGATTTAGTTGTGATTAGTTGCAATCACCGAAATTACGTGCGCTGGCCGGTTAATTCATCTGCCAGTTCACCGACTTCTTTCTGAGCCTGACGCATCATCGGATAGACATTCAAAACCTGCTCGAATGCGCCCAGCGCTGCCTCTTTGCGGCCCGTTTCCTTGAGGATGGAAGCCATACCGGCCATGGCTCCAAAGTGCCGTGGTTCCAATGTCAGCGTCTTGTGAATATCAGCCATGGCGCGGCCGTAATCATTCATCACATAGTTCAATGTGGCGCGGCGGTTCCAGCCTTCCGCATAGTCCGGCTTCATGACGATGACTTGATCGAGAAAATCCAGCGCAACGGAATACTTCTTATCTTCCATGGCCTTAGAGGCCCAGCCCATCATCAGATCGATGCTTGCGCTACCGGAATTCTGCCACTGGGTTTGGATTTGCGAGGCAATCCGCGATGCTTTCATCGCGTTGGTTTCCCGCTTCAATTGACCGAAAAGCTCATCCAGCCGGGCGGCACGCTTTTCCGCCAATGTTTTGCCGGGCAATGCGGCCTGTTGCGGAGTGAGGGCCTGGCCTTCAGCAGGTTTCCCCTGCGTATCAGCCCTGTCTTCCGTTCCGGTTCTTTCTTGCGCCCAAGCGCTCTCCGCCATTGAAATCATTGGCGAAAGTACCGTTGAGAGCCCGATTAAAATAGCAAAGACGTTCCGCATGACACGAATGTTAGTCCGTATCAGCAAAACGTCAAATGCAAATAACCGTGAAACGGTAAGATCAGCCCTGGCGTGCTTTGAAGCGCGGAGCAGTCTTGTTGATGATGTACATGCGGCCCTTGCGACGGACCAGCTGATTGTCACGATGACGGGCTTTGAGGGCCTTAAGGGAGTTCTTGATCTTCATTTCAGCACCGGTATCTTTCGCCCGAAACCGGGCACCAATAAAAAGCGCGCCTTTTAAGCGCGCCGGAAACACGTTGCGGGGAAATAGCCAAGGAATGCCTGCATTGTCAACTCCCATCCCGCGATTCATCGCATGATTCAGCGAGAAAACTTATCTTTTCCAGCATTCAGAGGCGTTTGGTTATGCGAGTCACATGCCCCATCTTGCGCCCCGGACGCGCTTCGGCCTTGCCGTAAAGATGCACCACGGCTCCGCTTTCTTTCAATATCTCTGGCACGCGGGCAATATCATCGCCAATGAGATTTTCCATCACACAATCGGAATGCCGCCTCGTATCGCCCAGAGGCAATCCTGTAATGGCGCGTATATGCTGCTCGAACTGTGAAACGGCGCAGGCTGCTTCTGTCCAGTGGCCGGAATTATGCACGCGCGGTGCAAATTCATTGGCAAGCAAAGTTCCATTGGCAAGCGCAAAGAACTCCATGCCGAGCACGCCGACATAATTCAATCCTTCCAGTAGCTTGCGGGCCGCATCCGCTGCCAGGCCCGCCATTGTTGAAGACACGGAAACAGGAACTGTCGAGCTTGCGAGAATTCCATCCTTGTGAACGTTCTCGGCAATGTCATAAACCCGGATATTGCCGGCCTCGTCACGCGCCGCAATGACCGATATCTCGTGAGTAAAGTCCACCAGCGCCTCAAGAATGGAAGGAGCATTGCCAACGGCGGCAAATCCGGCCTTGGCCGTTTCGCCCGGCACGCCGGAAAACTTCGCCTGGCCTTTTCCATCATAACCGAAGCGCCGGGTCTTAAGGATGCCCTTGCCGCCAAAAGCAAGCAGGGCAGCTTCCAGCTCCACCTCATTTTCGACGACGCGCCATTGCGCGGTCTGAATGCCGAGCTTGTTGAGAAACCGTTTCTCGGTGACGCGATCCTGTGAGACTTTCAGTGCCTCTGCTGGCGGAAATACTGACTTCGTTTCACTCAAAAGTTCCGCTGAGTCGACGGGCACATTCTCAAATTCGTAGGTAATGACGTCGCTTAGCTCAGCCAATCGCTCCAACGCGTCATGATCATCATAGGCTGCGGTAATAACTTCATTGGCAACTTGCGCTGCGGGACAATCTGCTTGGGGCTCCAGTATCACTGTTCTGTAGCCGAGACGTGCAGCAGCTATAGCCAGCATTCGTCCGAGCTGACCACCACCGATTATACCAATCGTCGAACCTGCAGAAATCATTCTCAAACCTCGTCGGAAGGCCGCATCGCAACCTTCTCGCTTTGTGCCTGCCGGAAAGCATCAAGCCGTTTTGCCAGTTCCTTATCGTGCAGAGCCAAAACCGCTGCTGCCAGCAATGCGGCATTGACCGCGCCTGCCCGGCCAATTGCCAATGTCCCGACGGGTATGCCCGCTGGCATTTGCACTATGGAAAGCAGCGAGTCCTGGCCGGAGAGAGCCTTCGATTCAACAGGTACGCCAAAAACCGGCAAAGGCGTCATGGACGCAGCCATGCCTGGCAGATGTGCAGCACCGCCTGCACCCGCAATAATGACCTTGAAACCAGATTCTCTCGCGCTTTTGGCGAACTCGACCAATCGATCCGGCGTTCTGTGCGCCGAAACGATCCGGTCATCGTGAGAAATTCCAAGGCTGTCCAACGTTTCAGCCGCATGACGCATGGTCGACCAATCGGACTGGCTTCCCATAATGATTGCTACGTCAGCACGTGTATCAGCCATTGAGCATCCTCTAATAATGGAATGGGGGAATTAGTGTAAAAGCAAAGAGCCTGCAAGCATAAGTCACAGCACCGCAGATTGCTCTTTGATATCAGGCGATTATGTCGGGGATGATTTTGTCTTCCAGCTCGATGAGCTTATCTTTGATGATGAGTTTCTTCTTTTTCATGCGCTGGATACGCAGTTGGTCGCAACCAACTTGGATCATTGCCTGGATAGCTGCATCGAAGTCCAGATGCTCTTGCTTCAATCTTGCGACTGCCAATCGAATG
Source organism: Phyllobacterium sp. CCNWLW183 (assembly GCF_037203775.1). NCBI lineage: Bacteria > Pseudomonadati > Pseudomonadota > Alphaproteobacteria > Hyphomicrobiales > Phyllobacteriaceae > Phyllobacterium > Phyllobacterium sp. CCNWLW183. The sequence continues at coordinate 152,731 of NZ_JBBCBN010000010.1, forward strand.
TCAGCCTGATCTTGATCGGACATGCAGTGATTCCCGGTATTTTGCTGTAGAATTATCAAAAGCGGTCCGGAGTAACACTGTCACTTGCCGGTATGCCGCAATATCACATTTCATGTGACAATAAAATCCTGCGAAACATATTCGACAATTGCTTCAAGTAGTGGCAGAGTGTCACGGCTCTGTCATAAAGCCGCTACTTGGCTGACAGGGCATTACGAGCAAGGAAATTAACCAAGGGAGAAGCCGCATGGCCATTGAGTCTCATCTTGAAACGCTTGAACGTAAGCATGGAGCACTTGAGAAAGAAATCTCCGATGCAATGCTAAGTCCAGCTACGGACGATCTTAAGATTAGCGACCTCAAGCGTCGCAAGCTTGTGCTGAAAGAGCAAATCGAAAAAATTCGTACGCTCGTTACTCACCACTAAAACGACTCCGGGTCGCAAGGCAAGATAGACCCCGAATTCCGCCTGAGTATATCACGCGGCAGATCCGAAAACCCGGCACGTCTGGTCAGACAGCCGGGTTTTCATGTCTTTGGATGAGTTTTCTGCCGGTGCTATGGCGGATTATTCATTCCAGAACTGATCAAGCCACAAATTCAAATGGAAAAAGCCGCTATCGTCGACTGCGTAGATGCGGCGGGTGCCTTCTGATTTCACCGAAACCAGTTGCGCATCAAGCAGTGCTTTAAGGTGCTGGGAGACCGCGGGGCGCGATATAGGAAGACCGGACGCCAACTCATTCACGGTTTTTGGACCCCGCCTCAATTCCTCAAGAAGGTATCGGCGGTTGGGATCGGAAATTGCAACAAAAGCATCTGTTTCGACCATGTTGCAGTTTCGGTTTAAACCGCCAGCAATGTCAACGGATTTGTCGCTATTCGGGCAGGGTTTCCGCACGTGGATCAAGCTTTACACCTTCGGGTGTTGCACGTTCCGAATGCACCGTCTGAAAATTATCCCGCAGTTCGATTGGCACCGGTGCGCGCATTCGCGAGCGAATGATTGCATGACACATGATTGCCGCATGAGCCAGTGCCGTGATCGCAAACAATCCTTCGGCTCCGATGGTCTCCATCGCCCAGGCACCCAGTACCGGGCCGATCATCGTGCCAAAACCATAGAGCAATAACAGGCCACTCGTCACTTTGACGAAGTTTTCGGAGTCCGAAAAGTCGTTGGCATGCGCAACAGCCACGGGATAGAGCGTATAGGCCAAGCCACCATATATCGCCGTCATGATGAGAATGATCGTGGCATGCCTTGGAGCGATGAAGAAAATCAACAGCCCGATCAATGCCGCAGCACCGCCAACGAAGGCCAATACATAACGCCGGTCGGTTCGATCAGACATACGCCCGACCGGAATCTGCATCAGCGCGCCGCCGAGCACCGAGGCGCTCATCATCAAGGCGATTTCACCGACCGAAATCCCTGTCGCAGCGCCATATACAGCGCCCAGCGTACCGAATGCGCCATTGGCAACGCCAATAAGTATGCAGCCAAGAAAGGCCACCGGCGAATTACGGTAAAGCGCACGCAAATCAAGCTGCACTTCCGTCAATGGTTTTGGACTGCTGGCTGTTGAAATAGCTGTCGGAATCAATGCGAGGCAGAACAATATGCCGGACAGCATAAAGAACGTGCCATTATGCACGTCGCCAAAACCGATCATCAGCTGGCCAACCGTTATCGACCCGAAATTGACCACCATATAGAGACCGAATATTTGGCCGCGATTGGCGTTCGTGGCCCGCTCATTAAGCCAACTCTCAATCACCATATAGGAGCCTGCCATGGCAAATCCGGTGAGGGCGCGCAGGACAATCCAAGCCGTTGAATTAACGAGTATTCCGGTCATCAGCGCAACGATTGCCGCAATCGCGGCAAAGGCGCTGAATGCACGAACATGTCCGACTCTTCTCACCAGTCGCGGGGCAAGAAGGCAGGCTGTTATAAAGCCACCTGCCCATGCTGTTCCCAGCAAACCGAGCGATGTCGTTGAAAACCCTTCGGCGCCGCCGCGCAAGGGTAGCAATAATCCATGCAGGCCTGAAGCCATGACGAGAAAAGATGTGCCGCAAAGAAGCGCAAAGACCTGAATGAATGAACGAAACACGAGATATCCTTCGGACGAGCGGGGGAAGACGGCTCTGTATTGATAGGGATGCAGCTTTCTCTCGGTTATCAATGCGGAAACTTGATGGCACCTGCACCAAATTGAAATCAATCAGCGAAAGAGCGCCTCTGCAGCAACCTTGCTATCTCCCTTTCGCGAACGCTCCTCCTCAAGACGTACAATCTCCGCACGCAACAAGCCTATACGCTCATCAAGTTCTGCAACAGATAGCAAAGACAAGTCCTGGCCGATATCATGAACAGTCTTGCGCCGGGGCTCTTCATCGAAAAGTGACATTTCTTTCCTCCACTTGTCGCCTCCGCGTAGTAAGATACATTCCAACCACTTGGAATTGCAAATTATTCCAATGAATCAATATCAGGGAAGTTCATAATGGTAGAAGAGATTCCAACAGTGATGACGGCGATTGAGATCAGTTCTCCAGGTGGCCCAAGGGTTCTCAAAGCGGGCGAGAGACCCGTTCCTGCGCCCAAATCCGGGGAGCTTCTTGTGCGAGTGCGGTCCGCCGGTGTTAATCGTCCCGATGTTTTGCAACGGCAAGGCCATTATCCACCGCCACAAGGCGCTTCAGACATTCCGGGGTTGGAAATTTCCGGGGATGTTGTCGCAACAGGGGAAGGTGTAACCCGTTTCCGCCTTGGTGAACGTATTACGGCACTGGTGGCCGGCGGCGGCTATGCCCAATATTGCACGGTTCATGAATCCAACGCCCTGCCGATCCCGGCAGGCTACGGCTACATAGAGGCCGCCGCAATTCCCGAAACATTCTTCACCGTCTGGCACAATGTTTTTGAGAGGGGTGCCCTGCAAAGCGGCGAGACATTTCTCGTCCATGGCGGCTCGTCCGGTATCGGCACGACAGCGATACAGCTGGCCAAGGCCTTCGGGGCGCGCGTATTTACAACGGCTGGATCAGGCGACAAGTGCGAAGCATGCGTCAAGCTTGGAGCCGATCACGCAATCAATTATCGCGAAGAGGATTTTGTCGAGGCTATTAAGCGACTTACGGACGGCAAAGGTGCCAATCTGATCCTCGACATGGTTGGCGGCGACTACGTCGACCGGAACTATGACGCGGCGGCTATTGATGGCCGTATCGTGCAGATTGCTTTTCTCAACGGGGCAAAGGCAACGACCGATATGACCAAGCTGATGGTCAAGCGACTGCAACATACGGGATCAACGTTAAGGGCCCGAACAATCGAGTTCAAAGCCGGAATTGCCCGCGAGCTTGAACTTAACGTTTGGCCGCTATTGGCTGAGCGTAAAGTCGCGCCGGTGATCGATATGGTCTATCCACTGCATGAAGCCTGGCGCGCGCATGAGCGTATGGAAGATGGCCAGCATATTGGCAAAATTGTTTTAGATGTAAGCTGAACCAAGACTGTAAAGGCCGCTATATGCGGCCTTTATCTTATTTCCGGTTTTATCAGTTTGTAGCCTGGACCTTACCGATGCCGAAAAACAGGGTTTCCCCCGATGAGTCATCGACACCATCATTGTCAGTAACGGCATAACCATTGCCATCAACATCAATAGCGAACCCTTCAAGCTTTTCCGAAATGTAGCCATTGGCGCTCTTGAGATCGTCAATGAAATCATGTGCCAGCACCTTTTCAACGACGGGTAGCTTTTCGCCGATCTTGGCAGGTTTCAAACCCTCTAGCGCCACACGATATAACCGTTTGTTGGCAGCCTTATCACCAATCTGGTTATCGCGTTCAACGATATAAAGCTGACCGTCATGAGCGGTAATTTCGGAAAGACCGACCCAACCTGCTCCGCTCTTATCGAGCGGATAGGAAACAGCAGTCCAGGATTTATCCTTGATGTTGTAGTTCAGCAGTTTGACGAAACCTTTTTCGTCATCCTTCCACTCGCGCTGGATCGCCATCCACAATGTGGCGTCATCACCTTCCCCAACACGCGTAATCCCTTCCAGGCCGAAACGAACCTGGTTTGGCAGAAGTTCTTCGGGAAGTGCGATTTCTTTTTTGATCTCGCCTTTCCCGTTTACGTTGAGAATTGCATGGGGCACGAGCTTGGCCTGGTCGCCTTCATTGGCGAGCCAGAAACCGCCATCGCCATCCGTGGTGATGCCTTCAAGATCAAGTTTCTGTGCCGGTTGCCCACCGCGTTTGACGACCAGTGCTTTGGTGATTTTTGCCGGGCTTTGGTTCGCATCAATCGTGAAGATCGAAGGCGCCGCGGAGTAGAAGGAATCCGATACGGCATAGAGCTTGCCCGCTTCCTTTAGATCAGCAACCAATCCCGATAGAGCGCCCCAGCCAAGCAGCGTTCCATCATCCTTCATCGTCGAAACGATCTGCGGATAATTCGGCTTCTGATCCTTGAGTTCATAAATCATAACATGCGAGCGTACGCCGCCATCTTTAATCAAATCAGCCTCATTGGCTGTTACCAGCAGATTGCGTGATGGGATTGCCAATACACCTTCGGGGGCGATGCCTGATGGCAGCAATTGAACAAATTCCGGCTCAGCGCCCGTGTCCTTGTAGACACCGACAATCGAAGCACGCTCACTGGCAACAAACAGGTAGTTTGTATCGCCGAATTTGCCGACCTCAGCCCCTTCAAGCTCTACGCCCTTCTTGTTGCGCTTATCGGGATAGTGACCAGCTTCAGCAATCTTATGCTCAAGCGATGCGCCGGATTCGTAGGCAACTTTCCCGTCTTTGGTGAATATTGTAAAGCTGCGCGATCCGCCTTTGTAATCGCCTTCATTGGCAACAATCACGCGGTTATTGTCGAGCCATTTGATCGTGTCAGGCTCTCTCAGAACACCTTTTGCACTGCCATCAAACTTGAGAGCGCCATCTTTTTCCACGTCGATTTTATCCAGATCGACAGTGCCGGCAGAGAAATGATTTGTAATTTTTCCGCTCGCCGCATCGATAATTGCGATATGGTTGTTTTCCTGCAGTGTTACCGCAATCTGGTTTTCCCGGTTGATGGAGACAAACTCAGGTTCGGCATCTTCCGGTGCGATTTCGGAAAGTCCGGTAAGTTCAACGGTTTTCGCTGTTGCGCAATCCGGAGCACCATCCTTCAGCGAAATTATTTTGAGATTGCCGCTTGGAAGCTGGGGTATTTCTCCATCATTCAACTCTTCATCACGTTCATTTTCGATTGCTATGGCAGCAAAAGTCTTGTCGGGAGAGATAGCGACAGAATCGGGCTGTCCACCGAGATCACATGTAGCAATCACCTTGCGGGAGGCTAGCTCGACCACATCGAGGCGGCCTGAAGGATTAGCCTTGTCCTTGGAAGTATTGACCGCGGCAAGGACGTTTGCACCGACGGCTGCTACCGATGTCGGTTCGCCATCCAGCTTAAGTTGTCCCAGCGGCTGCGGCTTGCCTGCTTCAGTGATATCAATAAAACCGATCGCACCATTTGGGCTGTCAGAATAAACCAATGTCTTGCCATCTTCTGATGCTGTGATGATCTCGGAAGAAGTCACCTGCGAGACATCGGAATCCTTTGGCAGGTTGGAAATCACGGGAAAGCTTGCAATGCGGTTGAACACTGGTTCTGCCATTGCAGGTATTGCTGTGGATGCAGCCAGAATGGTCCAAAGACCGATGGTGAGAAAACGATGCGACATTGGAACAATCTCCGATTGAATTGAAGAGACTGATCGCGTGCGTCTGTTGCAGTGTCATGACATTTACATGACAGTTTGATGAAACACTTGCCCGAGGGAATGTGCGGTTATTTGGAACATGGCACGAATCCCCAAAGCGATTCTTGCTCATCGATTAAAATACCGCTATATAACGGCTCGAAATCCCGGAAATTGTGGTTGAACCCACGTCCCGCCCCTCCGGAGCGGACGAACAAGAGGACTATATCTATGGCCACCCAGCTTCTAATGCCAAAGGCAACGGCCGTCTGGCTTGTCGATAATACGGCCCTGTCTTTCGATCAGATCGCTGCTTTCTGCACGCTCCATCCGCTTGAAGTTAAGGCTATCGCGGACGGTGAATCGGCCCAAGGCATCAAGGGCCTTGATCCATTGATCACCGGACAGCTATCCCGCGAAGAAATTGCCAAGGGCGAAAAAGACCCGAACCATAAGCTCAAGATTTCGGACCCCAAGGTTCGCGTTCCCGAGACCAAGCGCAAGGGCCCTCGCTATACGCCGTTGTCCAAGCGTCAGGATCGTCCGAATGCTATTCTCTGGCTCGTTCGCAATCATCCAGAGCTCAAAGATGCGCAAATTTCGCGCCTGATCGGTACGACCAAATCGACAATTGAACAGATCCGCAACCGCACCCATTGGAACTCCAACAATCTGCAACCAATGGACCCGGTTACACTGGGCCTCTCGTCGCAGATTGATCTGGATATCGAAGTCGAGCGTTCTTCGCGCGGGCGTCCAGTACAACCGGGCGAAGGTGGCGATACACTTCTGCCAGCTTCCGCGACTGAAAATCTCGACATTCAGCCAACGGTTCGTGAAGAAGACCAGGAGCTTGACGCAGACAAGGTTTTCGCCAAGCTTTCGTCGTTGAAAGGCCGTCAGGACGACGAAGACGAGGAATAATCGTCTCCGCACCATTCGACTGACTATGTAGCAAAAGCCTCGTCCGTGACGAGGCTTTTTACGTCAAGGAGTGAGCAATGCTTCCAGGTTTTGAAACTGAACGTTTGCTGTTGCGACCTCGGACCATGGATCATTTCGAAGATTGCATTGCCATGGATCGCGATCCCGCTGTGACAAAGTTCATCCCCGGTCCATGGACCGATGACACCAGTCACAGACAGTTTCTGACGGATCGGATAACAACCGATTTCGGTATCGGCCTTGGCTACTGGTCAATCTTCGAGAAAACCCGTTCGGATCAATTTCTTGGCTGGGTGCTGTTGATTCCCCATAATGCTATCGGGCCCGATGTGGAAATCGGCTGGCGTCTCAACCGTCTGGCTTGGGGCAAAGGAATCGCAACTGAAGCAGCCAAGCCTGTTCTTGAACATGGTTTCAAGGCGACCACCGTGGATCGAATTATCGCCGCTATTGATCCTCGCAACAGCGCATCAGTCCGAGTCGCCGAAAAGCTTGGAATGGAGCTGATGGGCGAAACTGAGGAGGACGGCTATCATTTCGTAACCTACGCAATATTGCGCGCAACTTTCCAGACCGCCATTGATCAATTGCCCAGTTAAAAGGCTTTATGAAGCACGGGCTTCGGTATTGGGTGTTTCGCTAAGTTCCACCCTGCGGTAGAAATCGGCAAGCGTCCTGCCGCGCTCCTGACGGAAGATGCGATCAGCCTTCTCAACCTTCGTGATGCGATCGATCCGGAAGGTCCGAAAGTCATTACGCAGCTCGCACCAGCTGATCAATGTCCAGACTTTTCCCCAAAACCACAGACCGAGTGGCCTGATATCCCGCGTACTGTCCTTGCCCTCAAGGTCGGTATAGGTGATCGAAAGCACACGGCATTGTTCGGCAGCATTTTCTGCCAGATCAATCAAAGCGCGTGCGCTATCACTAATATTGGTGCCCGATGCGTGAATATGTGTATTGGTGATACGCGGGCGATCCTCCTTTGGCAGGACGGCTCCGATCTTTATAATCGCCTCTTCGGCCGCGCGCGCCATGGAAGCACCGCCCCAGGCAGTTATCAGCCGCGCGCCAGCAACAAGCGCTACCACCTCATCCCGGGTGAACATCAAGGGTGGGAGGTCAAAACCTTCCCGTAAAATATAGCCAACGCCCGCTTCGCCATCAATGGGAACACCCGTAGACTGCAAATCGGCAATGTCGCGATAGATCGTACGTTCTGACACTTCAAGCTTTTCGGCAAGTTGCCTTGCCGTTACAAGTCGCCCGCCACGCAGCTTCTGCACAATCTGGAAAAGTCGGTCTGCTCTACGCATCGCTCAAGCCTTCTCACTTCGGGAAGTAAATTCTCTTGCAATCATTTCACGCATCTCGGCGATTTGGGGCGCTTGTTCGGGAAAGAGCGCTTCGAGGAAGGCAATGGCAAAGGTTCCGGGCGCAGTTCCCGCCGCACTTACAACATGCCCATCGCGTACTGCATAGGGCACATCCTGATAATGCTCAGACCCGGCATAAGTATCCAGACGCGATTCGATCCAACCGGCTCCATTGCTGGTATGCTTGCGGCCTGAAAACAGGCCCGCACGCGCCAGTGCAAGAGTACCGGCACATATGCCACCGACAATTCCACCGCGCGCCAGAACATCCTTCAATAAGGGTGTTATGTCAGGAGCATCCGCGTCCGACCATGTGTCGGATCCAATGACGGCAACCGCATCAAGATCAAGATTGTCTGATGGATCGACACCGCGATCCGGGAGCATGCGAAAGCCGCCAATTGATTTTAGCGGACCCGGAGAAGGTGAAAGGCAGACGGCTCGGCCACCAAACCACTCATTGACCGAGCCGGAAAGCATGCCAAATTCCCAATCGGCAAAGCCTTCAACGAAAACAAATCCAACTGTTCGTTTCTTTTCCATTGAAGCCCTCCTCCATGGCAGTCAAATTCAACATCCCAGCTCTAAGGGGCTGGATTTGCGAGCTTTTAAGCTCTCATAGTGTTTTGGCCAATCCAACTGCCATGGCGTAAGCTCATCACTGGTTGCAGGCACGGCAGTGTCGTCTTCGCCTAGGGAATTGCGTTTTGCCAATCGTTCAGCATAGGCATCCGGCCAGCCAATGTCTTTCAAGAGATGCTCGGGAAGCGAGTTAAGATGCCGTTCCGTACGCAGCTCCTGCCGGTGAATTGCAAACTCGGAAAACCAATGCTTCACACTCTGTACGATATCAAAATCGAGGTAAGCCATATCCCTGTCTCCTTCTGACTACGGGAACATAATGGCATACCCCTCCTGACAACCTTCTGTCAGTAGGATGTCAACAGCCTAAAAAATCATCCATTGACCGGCACTGTATAATTCAATGGTAATCGACCACCATCGGCATAGATCGTTTGCCCCGTTATGTAGCTCGCATCATCTGAAGCCAGGAACGCCGCCACAGCAGCTATTTCGGAGGGCTCTCCCACCCGGCCCAGCGGTGTACGGGACAATATCCGCTGTTTTGCGGCCATATCCGAATTGACCGTATCCAGCATCTGGGTTTTGATCGAGCCTGGACCGATTGCGTTCACGCGAATCCCATAGGGTGCGAGCGAAAGAGCCATGACTTTGGTCAATTGACTGACGCCACCCTTCGAAACCGAATAGGCAATTTGCTCCGGCAAACCGACGACTGCATTGATTGACGACATATTGACTATGGAGCCTGCATTACCTCCGTCTTTTATCTTTTTGACCATATACCGGGCTACAGCCTGACCACAAAGAAACGATCCTTTTAGATTAACCCGCAGAACCCGATCAAAATCATCCTCGTTCAGCTCGAGAAAATCTGCGGTGTGTACAATACCAGCATTATTGACCAGTATATCCACATCACCGAATGCCTCGATTGTTCCAGCCACGAGATTGTGCACATCCAGCCTGCTGCTGACATCTGTTGAGGAAAAGCGGACTTTACCCAAAGGGGACAGCTCTTTTACCGCCGCGGCTCCCTGAGCATCATTGATGTCAGCAAGCATAACACTGGCCCCATCTTGAAGAAAGCGCCTTGCAATGGCCAGCCCGATACCCTGAGCGCCACCCGTTACAATTGCGATTTTGCCATCCAATGCCATTGCCAGTCTCCAATTTGACAACAGAGCTTAACCTTGGATGGCAGATGGTCAACCAGTAACCAGACCAATTCCTCGTGCATTGAGCACCAACTGGATTTCCTCAAGAATCGCTGGATCGTCAATCGTTGCGGGCATATTCCACGGCTCCTGATCGGCAATCTTCTGCATGGTGCCCCGCAATATTTTACCGGAGCGCGTCTTGGGCAGACGTTTTGCCGTTATGGCCATTTTAAACGCAGCAACCGGGCCAATCTTCTCCCGCATCAAAGCAACGCAATCTTGCTCAATATCGGCTTCGCTCCTTGTAACGCCGGATTTCAGCACAATGAACCCGCAAGGAACCTGACCTTTCACACTGTCGGCAATGCCGATAACAGCGCATTCGGCAACATCCGGATGGCTGGAAAGAACCTCTTCCATCGCCCCGGTCGACAGGCGATGACCGGCAACATTGATGATGTCGTCGGTGCGGCTCATAATATAGATATAACCGTCCTCGTCCATGATGCCTGCATCTGCGGTCTTGTAATATCCCGGAAACTCGCTGATGTACGCCTCGCGAAACCTCTGGTCCGCATTCCACAATGTCGGCAGGAATGCCGGCGGCAAGGGCAGTTTGACCACGATATTGCCAAGCTCGCCGCGCTTGACTGGATGACCTGCATCGTCAAGAACCTGCACGTCATAACCGGGCATTGGGACCGTCGGCGAGCCATATTTTACCGGCAACATTCCAAGCCCCGCCGGGTTGGCTGCCATGGGCCAGCCGCTTTCGGTCTGCCACCAATGATCTATGACCGGAACGCCTAGTTTTTGTTCGGCCCATTTGATCGTATCCGTATCGGCGCGCTCTCCCGCCAGGAAAAGATACTTCAACGAAGAAATATCATATCTGCCGATAAGCTCGCCCTTGGGGTCTTCTTTCTTGATCGCCCGAAATGCGGTCGGCGCGGTAAATAGTACCTTGACCTTGTGGTCAGCGATTACGCGCCAGAATGTACCAGCATCGGGCGTTCCAACCGGCTTGCCTTCATAAAGAATGCTCGTCGCCCCAACGAAAAGTGGCGCATAAGCGATATAGGAGTGGCCGACGGCCCAGCCTATGTCCGAAGCCGCCCAGAACACATCTCCCGGGTAGGTGTCATAGATTGCGCCCATCGACCACGCCAAGGCGACCAGATGGCCGCCATTGTCGCGAACAACGCCTTTTGGCTGTCCCGTCGTACCTGATGTATAAAGAATATAAAGCGGATCAGTCGATTTAAGAGGCTCACAGGGAACCTTACGCCCCGCAGAGGCGGCAACTGCTTGGGCATAGTCAATATCCCGCCCCGAAACCAGTTCATGCGGCTGTTGCGGGCGCACAAGGATCAGACAAGTAGCCACTTTGTGCTGGGCCTGTTCGATAGCCTTGTCGAGCATCGGTTTGTAAGCAACCACCCTGCCCGGTTCCAGCCCGCAGGACGTAGCGATAATCATAACCGGCTTGGCGTCGTCTATCCTTGTGGCAAGCTCGTTAGCGGCAAATCCTCCGAAGACAACCGAATGAACTGCACCAATGCGCGCGCATGCGAGCATTGCAACAACGGCTTCAGGCACCATCGCCATGTAGATAATGACGCGATCCCCCTTCCCCACCCCTTTATCGACCAGCACCGACGCCAATGCCTCGATTTCGGCCTGTAAATCACTATAACTTATCTTGCGAACCGTACCTGTTATGGCGCTATCATGGATCAGCGCGTCCTGATCGCCACGCCCTGCGAGAACATGCCTGTCTACGGCGTTGTAACAGGTGTTGCATTCAGCTCCCGCGTACCAACGGCCATAAGGGCCACTGTCTGGATCAAAAACCGTATCCCACGGCTTGATCCAATCGATGGCTACTCCTGCTTTGGCCCAGAATGCCAAGGGATCGGTCTGCCAATCCTGATAGACCTGCGCATATAGTGATGTCATGAAATTCCTCCCGTAAGAAGCATCCTAAATCCGGAAGGCGGAGTCAAAGGGCGAATTGACAATTCTCCGCGCTTGGCACACTGCTCAATTCAATCAACAGGATATTGCAGACAGATCATCCATGACCAAAATCCTGTCCTTTGTTTTCATCGTCATTATGGCGCTGCATCTATTCAAGCCGCTCGGCTTGCCCGGATTGAAAAAGCGCAAGGATTTCTGGAAAATCGCCGTCGGAGCAGTGCTGGCTATTTTGGTCGTTGGCGTCTCAAGACACATAGGATAGTGCGTTTAGCCACCAGCGGGGGAAGCGGCATCCTTCTCATCGACCTGGGGGCGATTGAGGATGTAGGGGACGAGATGTTTTGCCCAAGCATCATAGCCCAATGCCGAAGCGTGAAAGCCGTCCGTGGAAAAACCTTCGGCAGATTCCACTGGTAGGCGAAGCGCTGGAATAGCCATTCGCTCGCGGCACAATCTTTCGCCGAGCTTGTTGATTGCGACAGCGCGTCCTTCCAGAATACGCCCGAGCAATGGAGGCATAGCCGGAACATCGCGAAAATCGATAACCTGTGACCATACCACGTGGGCCTCAGGCCATTTCGCTCTCAGTGCATAAAGAAGCCCGCCAAATTCGCGCTTGAAGCGTGGCAGCGAGTGAAAATTCTTTGTGTCATTTGTGCCGGTTGATAGCACGATATGCGTCCACATTCCGCGTTCAAGATTTGGCACGACATGATCGCGCAATTGTCCCGATGTTGCTGAATTGAACCCTGCAGCACGCCAGATGACCTTACGGCCTGTCCGGCCCTGCAGATAGACCGCCAACCGTACACAAAGCCCCTGCCATGCATCAGTGACACCCACCCCTGCGGCAGACGAGTCCCCCAGAACAAGCAGCCGGATAGCCGGATCTTTGCCCGCAATTTCCCCCACGGGCAGGCCAACAGGCGGAATCATTCGCTCTGTCTTCAATCGTACATTTATCCCCTGCCACGCATAGACAGGATAAAGAAACCAACTCAGCAAAGGATGGAATGGCGCAGGTTTCATTCGTCTTTGGTTGTCCCATAAAAAAGCCCGGGCTGATTCCCCGGGCTCCATGAGATACGCTTTTGGATAAAAAATGCTTAAGAGACCCTTAAGCAGCCTTTTCCAGGTCTTTCTTCCAGCCGCCAGTGGCAGCAAGACCATTCATTTTTGCACGATGTGCAAAGGCGCGCTGACCTGCTGCAACATTTTCTGACTTCCCGTTCCAGGCGCTCAACGCTGCTGCCTGCAAGGCACGACCATAGGAGAAAGTCAGCTTCCAAGGCATGGTGAAATTAGCGTTCATCGCCGATAGATGCGCTGTTGCTTCTTCTTCCGTCTGACCGCCGGACAGGAATGCAATGCCTGGTACAGCGGATGGAACAGTCGACTTCAACAGGCGCACAGTCAGCTCAGCAACCTGCTCGACGGAAGCCTTCTGGGCCTTCTGTCCTGCAACGACCATGTTCGGCTTGAGGATCATGCCTTCCAGAACAACGCGTGCATCATAAAGCTCGTCGAATACGGTCTTCAGAACCCATTCGCTGACTTCATAGCAGCGTTCGATCGAGTGATTGCCCGGTGTGCCGTCCATAAGTACTTCCGGCTCAACGATTGGCACAATTCCAGCTTCCTGACAAAGCGCGGCATAGCGTGCCAGAGCTTGGGCATTCTGCTTCACGGCACCCCATGTTGGCAGACCGTCGGAAATCGAGATAGCGGCCCGCCACTTGGAGAAGCGTGCGCCAAGCTTGTAATATTCCGCTAGGCGCTCGCGAAGACCATCCAGACCTTCTGTGATGGTTTCGCCGGGAAACCCAGCAAGCGGCTTGGCGCCTGCGTCAACCTTGATGCCTGGAATGCAGCCTGCATCCTGCATGATCTTGACCAGTGATGTTCCGTCCTTGGCATTCTGGCGAATGGTTTCATCGTAAAGGATGACACCGGAAATGTAGTTCTTCATCGCCTCATCGGAGCGGAACAGCATTTCACGATAGTCGCGGCGGCTATCGGCGGTGGATTCCAGCCCGATACTATCGAACCGCTTTTTGATTGTTCCTGAACTTTCATCGGCGGCAAGGAGGCCCTTGCCATTGGCAACCATTGCAACCGCTATATCTTCCAGACGTTCGCTCATAGACTGATGTACTCCTTTTTCCCTTATCCGCCCCATAACAGAAGCCTATGACAAACGAAACGGTGCACCAAGTAACTGAAACGATTGAAATTTTTTCAACCGATTTAACCGGATAACATTTTCTTATAATTGGTAATCAAGCCCGATTTCCGGGCTTGATCAGGGAGTAAAACTTACTTCTTCAGCACATCGACGCCGGGCAATGGCTTGCCTTCCATCCATTCAAGGAAAGCGCCTCCGGCAGTTGAAACATAGCTGAAATCATCGGCGACTCCGGCATGATTGAGCGCCGACACGGTATCTCCGCCGCCAGCAACCGAAACCAGATGTCCGGCCTTGGTACGCTGCGCAACGTGACGGGCTGCGGCCACCGTTGCCTTGTCGAATGGCGTCAGCTCAAAGGCACCAAGCGGGCCGTTCCAGACGAGGGTGGATGCATCATCAATTGCCGCCTTTACGCGCTCAATGGATTGCGGACCCACATCAAGGATCATGCCATCATCGGGGATCGCATCGAGCCCATAGGCGTGGAATGGAGCATTGGCCTCAAAATGCCAAGCCACAATGGCATCCACCGGAAGAATGATTGTGCAGTTAGCTGCTTTCGCTTTTGCCATGATCTCGCGCGCGGTTCCGGCCAAATCGTGTTCGCACAGCGATTTGCCGACCTTGACGCCCTGCGCCGCCAGAAATGTATTTGCCATGCCGCCGCCAATGACCAGTGCATCGACTTTTTCTACCAGATTGCCGAGCAGATCCAGCTTGGACGAAACCTTTGCGCCGCCGACAATGGCCACGACAGGGCGTTTCGGTGCGCCGAGACCCTTTTCCAGCGCTTTAAGCTCTGCTTCCATCGTTCGTCCGGCATAGGCTGGCAGAACACGAGCCAGACCTTCTGTCGAAGCATGCGCACGGTGCGCGGCGGAAAAAGCGTCATTGACGTAGATGTCACCATTGACTGCCAGCGCCTTGACATATTCCGGATCGTTCTTTTCTTCGCCTTTATGAAAACGCGTATTTTCCAAAAGCAGCACATCGCCATTCTTCAACTTGCCGACAGCTTCAGCAGCCTTTTCACCGATACTATCGGCAGCAAAATGCACACTGTGGCCAATTATCTTTGCGGCGGCATGGGCGATCGGCTCCAGCGAAAACTGTGGGTCCGGGCCATCCTTCGGACGACCGAAATGGGCAAGCAAAATGACCTTTGCGCCCTTTTTCGATAGTTCCTGGATAGTTGGAGCTACGCGTTCTATCCGTGTCGCATCTGTCACGACGCCATCGCTCACCGGAACATTCAGGTCAACGCGTACGAGAACACGCTTTCCGGCAACATCAGCATCATCAAGCGTTTTGAAATTTGTCATGAAACTCACCTCATCTGCACACAGCCGCTTGGGAAAGCCCGTATAGCCGACTGTATAACCATCAAAAACAAAAATGGCGGGTGTGTCGACCCGCCATTTGAAATCAAATCACTTCAAAGCCGGTCAGATCAACTTGCCGAAAGCAACGGCTGTGTCGCTCATGCGGCTAGAGAAGCCCCACTCATTATCATACCAGGAAAGGACACGAACAAATGTGCCGTCCATAACCTTGGTCTGGTCAATGTGGAATATCGATGAATGCGAATCGTGATTGAAGTCAATTGACACGTTCGGGGCATCGGTAAAGCCCAGAATGCCCTTCAGCTTGCCATTGGCCGCCGACTTGATCGCATCATTGATTTCCGCAACGCTAGTGGATCTCTTGGCAACGAATTTGAAGTCGACCACAGACACATTCGGCGTTGGAACGCGAATGGAGCTGCCATCTAGCTTGCCATTGAGTTCAGGCAATACCAGACCGACAGCCTTGGCAGCACCGGTCGAAGTCGGGATCATGGACAGGGCAGCTGCGCGTCCACGATAGAGATCCTTGTGCATAGTATCCAGCGTTGGCTGATCGCCCGTATAGCTATGGATCGTGGTCATGAACCCGTGATCAATACCAACGGCTTCATTCAGCACATAAGCAACTGGCGCAAGGCAATTTGTCGTGCAGGAAGCGTTGGAAATGACCATATGGTCTTTGGTCAACTTGTGATCGTTTACGCCAAAAACGACAGTCAGATCGGCGCCATCGGAAGGAGCCGAAACAATAACGCGCTTTGCGCCAGCTTCAAGATGCGCTGCAGCCTTGTCGCGGGCCGTAAAAATGCCTGTGCATTCCAGCGCAATATCGACATTCAACTCTTTCCAAGGCAATTCGGCTGGATTGCGAACAGCGGTGACTTTGATTGGGCCACGGCCCACGTCAATTGTGTCGCCAGCCACTGTTACCGTACCGGGAAAGCGTCCATGAACGCTGTCGTAACGCATAAGGTGAGCATTGGTCTCGACAGGACCCAGGTCGTTGATGGCAACAACCTCGATGTCGGTACGGCCTGATTCTACGATAGCGCGAAGAACGTTGCGGCCAATGCGGCCAAATCCGTTAATTGCAACGCGAACTGTCATGTTTTTTCTCCTGAGGGGTATGGAGCCCTTGAATGGATCATAGAGGAACGAGATGGATTATTTCAACTTTGCTTCAGCAGCAGTGACGATATGTGACGCCGTAATGCCAAAATGCTCGTAGAGTTCTTCAATCGGACCGCTCGCGCCAAAGCCGTTCATTCCGATGAAAATCCCGTCCGTGCCGATAAACCGGTCCCAGCCCATGCGGATCGCAGCTTCAACAGCCACTTTGACCGGCGCATCGCCAATCAATGTGCGCTTGTATTCTTCACTCTGAGCTTCGAAGAGCTCAAAGCAAGGAACCGAAATCACCCGCGTTGGATGTCCGTTTTTCTCAAGCTGTGCTCTTGCATTGAGAGCGATTTCGACTTCCGAACCGGTTGCGAATATGGTCACTTCAGCCTTGCCGCTTGCAGTGGCAAGTTCATAGGCGCCGTAAGCGCATTTATTCTCATCAAAATGCACGTCACGAACCGTCGGCAGATTCTGACGGGTCAATGCGATGGTTGATGGCGTGGTGCGTGACTTGAGCGCAATTTCCCAGCACTCAGCTGTTTCAACAACGTCCGCCGGACGGAAGACATAATTGTTTGGAATTGCACGCAGGGCTGCCAGATGTTCGACCGGCTGATGCGTCGGGCCATCTTCACCAAGACCGATGGAATCGTGGGTCATGACATAGATGACGCGGATACCCATCAGGCTCGACAGACGCATGGCGCCGCGTGCGTAATCGGAGAAAGTCAAAAAGGTACCAGAATACGGAATGAGTCCACCGTGAAGAGCGATACCGTTCATCGCTGCTGCCATGCCATGTTCCCGGATACCGTAGTGAACATAGCGCTGGCCGTAATCCTCAGGAGTGATCCCCTTGGTCTGGCTGGTCTTGGTGTTGTTCGAACCTGTCAGATCGGCGGAGCCACCAATTGTTTCAGGAACCACGCCATTGATAACCTCAAGCGCCATTTCAGAAGCTTTGCGGGTCGCAACCTTTGGCTTTTCTTCAGAAAGCTTCTTCTTGTAAGCTGTAATTGTTGCTTCGAAGTTCCCCGGTAAATCACCGCGCATGCGCCGCTCAAACTCCGAACGGATTTCCGCGTCAGTCGCATTCAGACGCTCAGTCCATGCGGTATGTTCCTTGGCAGAACGCAGACCGGCAAGGCGCCATTCGTCGAGAGTTTCTGTAGGTACGACAAAAGGCTCCGAAGTCCAGCCCAACGCTTTGCGCGCACCGGCGAGTTCTTCGGCACCAAGCGGCGAACCGTGAACCTTGTTCGTCCCAGCCTTGGTCGGAGCACCAAAACCGATTGTGGTTTTGCAGGCGATCAGTGTCGGCTTGTCGGATTTCTTGGCGCGCTCGATAGCGGTGGCAATCGCATCCTGATCATGGCCATCGACGCTGATTGAATTCCACCCAGAAGCCTCGAAACGGGCTGGCTGATCGGTATTGTCGGCCAATGTAACCGGACCATCGATCGAGATGTTGTTGTGGTCCCAGAAAACGATAAGCTTGTTCAGCTTGAGATGACCAGCAAGTGAAATCGCTTCCTGGCTGATGCCTTCCATGAGGCAACCATCACCGGCAATGACATAGGTGTAGTGATCGACCAGAGCATCACCGAAATGCGCATTCATGATGCGTTCGGACAAAGCCATGCCAACAGCATTGGCAAGGCCCTGACCCAATGGACCAGTTGTTGTTTCAATACCGGCAGCATGACCATATTCAGGATGCCCAGCGGTACGGGAGCCAAGCTGGCGGAAATTTTTGATTTGGTCGATGTCAATATCTTCGTAGCCGGTCAGATAAAGCAGCGAATAAAGCAGCATCGAACCATGACCTGCGGACAGTACGAAACGGTCGCGGTCCGGCCAGTGCGGAGCCTTTGGATCGAATTTCAGGAACTTTGTATAAAGGACGGTCGCAATGTCGGCTGCGCCCATGGGAAGTCCGGGATGGCCGGAATTTGCTTTTTCCACTGCATCCGCAGATAGAAAGCGGATTGCGTTGGCCATTTGATTGGATTTTTCAGAATTGGTCATAGTCACCGTCTTTCGAAGTGGAAAAGAGATGCCGTTTCTGGATGCCGGTTAGACAATATCCAAAAGGCACGCGACAAATAGCAGGTGTCGAGAGGGAGTCAACAAAAGCTGGCCAAATTGGGACGGTATTGCAGGAAGACATTCATTGGAGCACATTATTATCGGTGCATGAGTGCCACGGCGCCGTTCGGATTGATTGACGCAGCATTAATGTAACCACTAGACTCTCTGTCATAAGTCGTTCTTCTTTTTGCGATTCGCTGAAAAGATTGAGACACAGGGGAAACGTCGAAAATGGCATCTGAAGCCACCCTCAAACAAGTACTGGAAAGATTGGCCAAATCCCTCTCCACGCTTGAGAATGCAGTTGAAATGCGTCTTGAGCATGAGGGCGATTTTGCTGAAGCGGAAGAAGAGGTCCAGCGGATGAACATGGACCGGCGTAAGCTGGCTCAGGAGCTTGATGCGTCTGAAGGGCGGGCTGAGCGTCTTGAGGCGGCAAATAAAGAAGTTTCACGCCGCCTTGTCGCTGCGATGGAATCCATCCGCACGGTCCTTGATCGATAGAACAGGAAGAAACAACCATGGCTACCGTTACCGTAACGATCGATGGCAAAGCCTACAGAATGGCCTGTGACGAGGGTCAGGAACAACATCTGACCGGTCTGGCAGAACGTTTTGATCGTTACGTGACGCATCTGAAATCCTCGTTCGGCGAGATAGGAGATCTGCGCCTGACAGTTATGGCCGGCATCATGGTTACAGACGAACTCCATGAATTGCAGTTGCGTCTGACCGGTCTGGAAAACGAAGCGGAAGCCTTGAGAAAGAGCCGGGACGAGGCGTTAGCCAAGGCCGACAAGAATGATTCGGCTATCACTGGCGTTCTGTCCGAGGTGGCTGGACGCATCGAAACGCTTGCAGCGCGTCTCGCTCCGAAGGCCAATTGACGGATTTCCTGCCCTCCTCAAAGACAGCTCCATGACAGATTCTTCCCGCAGCCTCTGAAGGCTTTGTACAAAAGTGCAAAGCAAGGGAGCTTTCAGGGAGGAAATACATGAAACTTCGCACGCTTGCTTTTGCGCTGGCCTTTGGCATGGCCTCATCGGCTCAGGCCGACGCGGTAAAGAATATCGAAATCATCGCTCCGGCAGGTCCGGGAGGCGGCTATGATCAATTGGCACGCTCGACACAACAATCGCTTCAGGACCTCAAGCTCGCTGGCGACATCCAGGTTGTTAATCGATCGGGAGCCGGTGGCACTATTGGCCTGGCCGAATTTGTTTCGAAGAAATATCCCGATACGGGCCTCATTGTTACGGGGATCGGCATGGTTGGCTCGATCCTGACCAATAACGCACCCGTAACAATGGACCAGACCAAGCCCATCGCGCGGATGACAGGCGAGTATCTTACGCTGGTCGTCCCGGCAGATTCGCCATTGAAAAATATGGATGATCTGGTCAAAGCCTTCAAAGCTGATCCGGGATCAGTATCGTTGGGCGGTTTCGCCGCCGGTGGTGTCGACCATTTGCTGTATGGCATGATCGTCAAGGCAATTGGCGGCGATCTTTCCAAGATGAATTACGTCGCCATCGGTGCCGGAGGTGAGATGCTCGGACAGGTAATGGGAGGGCATATTTCCGTTGGTGCAGGCGGCTATTCCGAGTTTGCCGGACAAATTTCAGCCGGAACAGTGCGAGCACTCGGGATTTCTTCTGCAACGCGGCTCGAAGGCATTGATGTGCCAACGATGAAGGAACAAGGGGTCGATGTTGAGTTGGTCAATTGGCGCGGCTTCCTCGGACAAGCCAACCTGTCGGAAGAACAGACGAAGGATCTTGATGCAGCCTTTTCTAAAATGGCGCAAAGCCCGGAATGGCAAGCAACATTGAAAAAGCATGGTTGGGTTGATCTTTACCAGCCATCCGCCGAATTTGCCGCTTATATCAAAGAACAGCAGGCGACGGTCCTCACAACATTCCGTGAGCTGAAGCTCGTAGAATAAACGCTTATTTATGCTGTCTTTCAAATCGGAACGAGAACTGGAATCCCGGTTTTTCGTTCCGATCATTGGGCACAATTGCGAGTTTAATCTAGCCTTCGATTTCCTCGCGCAGCATTTCAAGCTCCAGCCATTCGTGCTCGAGCGCTTCGTGACTTGCACGCTTCTTGCCGATCTCCTCAACCGTCTTGTTGAACAAGGCCGGATTCTTTGCAAAAAGATCGGGATCGGCCAGCTTCTTTTCCAGATTGATAATTTCGCTATGCAGCGCTTCAATTTTAGCTGGAAGCGTTTCGAGCGCAAATTTCTGCTTGTAGGAGAGTTTGCGCTTTTCATCGCGTGCAGCAGGCGCCTTTTCAGCAGCCACACCAGATGAAGCCTGCGGCTTGGCGGCTTTCAATTCCTTCCGGGTCGCAATGGCAGTTTCCTTGCGCTGCGCCAGCATATCCGTGTAGCCGCCGGCATATTCCAGCCATTTCCCACTGCCCTCGGGAGCAATGACTGACGTTACGGTACGGTCAAGGAAATCGCGATCATGGCTGACGAGCAGCACTGTCCCGGCAAAGCCAGCAACCAATTCCTGCAACAGATCCAACGTTTCCATGTCGAGATCATTCGTCGGCTCATCGAGAACCAGCAGATTGGCAGGTCGCGCCAAGACCCGCGCCAGCATCAGACGTGCGCGCTCACCACCCGATAGCTCGCGGATTGGCGTGCGCAACTGCTCCGGTTGAAACAGGAAGTCTTTCATGTAGGAGGCAACGTGGCGCTGCTCGCCATTGACGATAACATTCTCTCCGCGCCCGTCGGTCAAATAGTCTGACAAGGTTTGTTCAAGATTTAGACTGTCCCGCCGCTGATCCAGCACCGCAATCTCAAGATTTGTTCCCAGTTTGACAAAGCCGCTATCCGGCTTGAGCAATCCTGTCAGCATGGAGAGGAGCGTCGTCTTACCCGCTCCATTCGGCCCGACAAATCCCACGCAATTTCCGCGTTGTATACGGGTGGAAAAATCATCCACGAGAATGCGGTCATCATAGCTCTTGGAAAGATGTTCCGCCTCGATAACAAGCTTGCCAGATTCCTTGGCATCGCTGGCCTTGAGAACCGCCTTGCCCTGCGCGCCACGATGGTTACGAAACTCGCTGCGCATGGATTGCAGGTCGCCGAGCCGACGCATGTTACGTTTGCGCCGTGCCGTAACGCCGTATCGTAACCAATGTTCCTCGCGTACAATCTGACGTCCAAGTTTGTGCAGGTCGCGCTCTTCTTCTTCCAGAACCTTGTCGCGCCACTCCTCGAACGAGCCAAACCCTTGATCGAGCCGTTTCGTAACGCCTCGATCAAGCCAGATGGTAGAACGGCTGACATTCTCCAGAAACCGCCGGTCATGCGATATTACCACGATGGCCGAGCGTATCTGGCGCAACTCACTTTCCAGCCATTCAATGGTTGTCAGGTCAAGATGGTTGGTCGGCTCGTCAAGCAGAAGGATATCCGGCTGCGGTGCAAGAACCTTTGCCAAAGCAGCACGACGTGTTTCTCCTCCCGAAAGATTTTCCGGCTTTTCCTCGCCCGTCAGTCCCAGATGCTCAAGCAGGTAACTGACACGGTAAAGATCATCTGCCGGTCCAAGTCCCGCTTCGACATAGGCCCGCACATTGGCAAATCCATCCATATCGGGTGCCTGAGCCAGATAGCGTACCGTAACGGCCGGATGTTTGAAGACTTCGCCGTCCGTTGGGACGACAAATCCGGCGGCGATTTTAAGCAGTGTCGATTTGCCCGAACCGTTGCGTCCTACAAGCGCAATGCGATCATTCTCGCTGACAGAGATGGCCGCATCGGTCAAAAGGGGCGTGCCACCGAAAGTCAGGGCAATTCTATCAAGGCGTAACAGTGGTGGAGCCATCAAACGTATCAATCCGGGAGTTCGAGCAGGTTTTGTCAGGGCTTGTCGATGAGAATATCTGTTCTGTCAAACGAAACAGGCCGGAAATTCCGGCCTGCTTGCGCTAAATCGATATTCTGTGATCAGTAATTGTCGTCGCGGTATGGGTCGGAACTATACCGGCGGCGCTCAGACCGGTATCCATCATCATCCGGATATCGTCCATTTCCATAGGCACCTCCGCCATTGCCTTGGCAGGGAGCATTGTAAATCGATCCGTCAGGCCGCTGATAACGGCATAGATTCTCGTTTCCACCGCGCGGTGTCGTGGCTGTACCAACAGCCGCGCCAAGCAAAGCGCCACCCGCAGCACCGATCACCGTGCTTTTCGTATCACGCCCCAAAGCCTGTCCGGCCAGGGCACCAGCGCCAGCACCAATCAATGCACCCGTCCCGGCACGTTGATTTTGCTGGCTCGTCTCACATCCGGCGATCGTAAATGCCAGAAGTGCTGTGGCTGCTATGGCAGCAAAACGAATTTTCATAATAACCTCTCCATTTAAAAAGTGCGGGAAAATCCTGCTTCCTCAATACGGCAGAAGAAAGATCAACGGAACACGCGTCCGGTACGCACAAAAAAACAGGCCGGAAAACCGGCCTGTTTTTCGAAAACTCTAGCTGCTTAACGGCAAGGTGCGCGATAGCGCTCGCCGTAGCGATTTTCATATGTGCAGTAACGGCGTCCGCCGTCCGATGTGGCTGCGCCAACGACAACGCCTGATGCGCCGCCGATTGCCGCACCGGCCAAAGCACCACGACCACCACCGATAGCGCCACCTGCCAATGCACCAAGTGCTGCACCACCGACACCATATCCGGCTGTCCGCTGTTCACTCGTTGTACAACCAGCAACCGAGAATGCCAAAACTGCGGCAACTGCAACTGTAGATAAACTTTTCAACATGGAAGACCTCTCCCGTTTCTAAAACCAAACTTACCAGCTTGCGTCCCCAATGCTGTGCTGCACACATTACACTTTCCGCTTATATTGACAAGCGTCAGGCAACTGGCGGCGCTGCAATCAGGATTGCTTTGCCCGAATGGAGCGATACGTGGAGGGTTCCACATACGGCATTCGAGACAGTAAGCGATGAACCGAAAGAAAGTTCCACATTTTCAAGCGGCCAGCGTGCTCCATCGATAAAAAGTCCGTGTAATTGCGAAAATGCAACAATGCTGAACTGCGTTTTATCGACGAAATCGAAAACATATTCGCCGCCCACAAGTGGGTGGGCTTCTTCGCTTCCGCTGGTGAGGATGATCTTATGCCCCTGCGCCGCATGGGCGGTCGCCATCGTCAAATGCAGAAGCGTGTGATCGGTGCGCACTCCACCAAATGCACCGCAAAGAACAAGCTCGGTCGCCCCCAGTCGATATGCCTCGTTCAAGGCCAGTTCGCCATCGGTCATATCCTTCGCTGCCGGAAAAACCTGGCGCGGCACATGCGCATATTCTTTTTCCAGCTCGGGCGATGTCGAGTCGAAATCGCCTAGCCAAAGCTCAGGCGTGAGGCCCAGTGGTGCGGCATGGGCGATACCACCATCAGCCGCCAGAACCCTGGCTCCGGCTACCTGTTTCAAAAGGCGATCGGTGACATGGACGGTACCGCCCAAAAGAAGAACGAATTTGCTCATGACCCGCCCATAGCATGCGTCAAACGCTTCCACCAGACAGCTCTGCGTCCGATATCAAACGCTTGCAAGCGCGATAGCAATGCCCTGTCCAACGCCAATGCACATTGTCGCCAGAGCGAGTTTTCCCTCGCGCAATTGCAATTCAAGCGCTGCCGTTCCCGCAATGCGTGCTCCTGACATGCCCAGCGGATGCCCCAGGGCGATAGCGCCGCCATTCGGATTTACATGTTCCGCATCATCGGGAATTCCAAGATCGCGCAATGTTGCAAGTCCCTGCGAGGCAAAAGCTTCATTGAGTTCGATAATGTCAAAATCAGCTGGCGCCAATCCGAGGCGCGCGCAAAGCTTCTTCGTCGCAGGCGCTGGGCCAATTCCCATAATACGGGGTGCCACGCCCGCCGTCGCCCCGCCCAGGATGCGCGCGATGGGATTGAGGCCGTACTTTTTTACAGCCTCTTCGGAGGCAATGATGAGGGCTGCCGCGCCATCATTAACGCCGGAAGCATTTCCTGCCGTCACAGTTCCGCCGGATCGAAATGGCGTCGGCAATTTGGCTAGAGCCTCAATTGTCGTTTGGGGGCGCGGATGCTCGTCTTTATCAACGATAATGGGCTCGCCTTTTCTTTGCGCGATGCGAACCGGGGTAATTTCGCTGGCAAGCCGACCATTCTCCTGAGCCCGACCGGTTCGCTGCTGGGAGCGCACAGCAAAAGCATCCTGATCGGCGCGGGAGACAAGAAACTCTTCGGCAACATTTTCGGCGGTATCCGGCATGGAATCCACACCATATTGCTGCTGCATAAGTGGATTGATGAACCGCCAGCCGATTGTCGTATCGTAAATTTCTGCATTGCGGGAAAAGGCGCTGTCTGCCTTGGGCAGCACAAAGGGCGCGCGTGACATGGACTCGACACCGCCAGCAATGGCAATGTCCATTTCACCGGCGCGAATGGCGCGTGCGGCTGTGATGATGGCATCCATGCCGGAACCGCATAGGCGGTTCATCGTGGTGCCGGGCACCTCCACGGGCAATCCCGCAAGCAGTGCCGACATGCGGGCGACATTGCGATTGTCTTCGCCAGACTGATTGGCGCATCCATAAATCAGTTCATCGATTGCTGCCCAATCGACCGATTTATTACGCTCCATCAATGCCTTGATTGGAATAGCCCCAAGATCGTCCGCCCTAACTCCCGCCAGTGATCCACCAAAACGGCCAATGGGCGTCCGGATATAGTCGCAGATAAATACGTCACCCATCATGCTGCCTCATATGCTTTCTTCTTGCCTGTTGATTTGAGCCGGTCTGTTGCCGCTTCATCAATAGATAATTATTCGGCGGTTGATCGTCCCTGATCATTCATTCTACAGAACCGTACGCACATATCATTCTGGATAAAAGGGAGAGCAAGGTGCAATTTGCCGATATAAATGGTGTGACGCTGCATTATCAGCTGATTGGCGGACCAGCGTCAAAACCTGTGATCGTTTTTGCCAATTCTCTGGGCACTGACTTCCGCATCTGGCGCGATGTCATTATTCGCCTGGCGGGTGATTTTGCTATCGTCACCTATGATAAGCGCGGCCACGGGCTTTCGAGTGTCGGCACGTCTCCCTATTCTCTCGACGATCATGTCGGCGATCTGGCAGGTCTGCTGGATTTCCTCAATGTTAAAAATGCAATCATTTGCGGTCTTTCTGTCGGCGGACTGATTGCGCAGGGGCTTTATGCTTCCCGTCCCGATCTGGTTCGGGCACTGGTCTTGTGTGATACCGCGCACAAGATTGGCAATGCCGATTCCTGGAACGCACGTATTGCCGCGCTTGAGGAAAATGGTATTGAAAGCATCGCCGACACGATCCTCGAGCGCTGGTTTACCCCGACATTTCATCGTGAAAGCAGCCCTGCCTTAACCGGCTACCGGAACATGCTGATTCGTCAACCATTGGCCGGATATGCCGGAACCTGCGCAGCAATTCGTGATGCAGACCTGACAGAAGACGCAGGCCGAATATCGGTTCCAACAATCTGTATTGTGGGGGATCAAGATGGCTCGACACCGCCGGACGTCGTGCTTTCAATGGCTAAATTGATTCCTGGCGCGCGCTACGAAGTCATCAAGGATGCCGGGCATATACCCTGCGTGGAACAACCTGAAATGCTCGTTGCAATCCTCCTTGCCTTTATTGATGAGTTCAAACTTGAGGGCAATCCTATTTTGAGCAACTCAACCCTCAACTAGCTCAAGATGACTCGCCGCGAGTGAGGTGGATAAGCTGCATTCGATATAGTGCGTGGTTCGACAAGCTCACCATGAGGGAAGTTTTGTGGGTCGCAGCGACAACTTGCTAGCCTTGCAAGAGTTGGCGCCCTGCAATCAACCGACCTCCCTCATCCTGAGCTTGTCGAAGGACGCACTTGGCTTGTGCAAATCAGACTTTCCAAAAATAATCTCGACAAACTTATCCAACAGTTCCCGCTCTGAATTAT
>NZ_JBBCBN010000011.1:0-117496 GCF_037203775.1 Phyllobacterium sp. CCNWLW183
TGCCAAATGTCGGCGCAAACCCCAAACCGGCCAATCAACGGCCGACGGTCAAGCACAACCGGACACAAACAGTTCAGACGGTCAAACGGCTGCCCCACATCTAGCCGTGAACACATCCCTAAAGCCAGCCTCTTCTCGCGTATAGGGAACGATGACGCGTTTGCGACGGTTTCAATGTGGGGGATTTTCCCGGATTGAAGGACAATTTGATCAGCTCATCTCCAAGGTCACACCGACCTGTTGCATGCTTTCCTGTAGCCCTACTTGTTCTGATGCTTGCTAAACTATTCCCTATCCGAATAAGCGGTTGGCGATCTGTGCAATATGACGGCCTTGATATCTTGCGCCGTCGAGTTCGATTGGACTTGGATTTCGACTTCCATCTACGTCTGCAATCGTACTTGCCCCGTAGGGCGTACCACCATGTACTTCTTTAATGGCGCTTAATCCGCTGAAATCATACGGTATTCCAACAATCATCATACCGAAATGCATCAAATTGGTAATGACAGAAAATAGTGTGGTTTCTTGCCCGCCATGTTGGCTGGCTGTAGATGTAAAGGCAGCACCGATCTTCCCAGTTAATGCCCCACTCACCACTAAACTGCCGGCTTGGTCAAGAAAGGCAGCCATTTGGGAGGGCATCCGCCCATATCGTGTCGGAACGCCAAGAATAAGCGCATCGTAATTGCTTAGTTCGCTTATAGTGGCTATTGGCGCCGCTTGATCCAGTTTGAAACCTGCAGCTTGTGAAACTTCAAAAGGAGCAGTTTCCGGCACACGTTTAATATCCACTTCAGAGCCAGCCGCACGAGCTCCCTGTGCAATCGCTTGCGCCATTTCTTCAATATGCCCATAGCTTGAATAATAGAGAATCAGTAATTTGCTCATAGGTGCACTCCGTACTCGGTGAAATTGTCAGTTTTTGAGAGGGGATCCTCAGATATCCAGAGGCCAAAGACACAGTTTCTCGTTTGCCAGCCTGTGAGTGCTGGCATTCAATGTGCTGCAAAGTTGAATTAGTGGTGTGGCTGTATCAGGCCGATCGTCGAACCGCAGGCCAGTGACTTGAACTTTTGAGGGATGCGCCTGTTTCCATCAATGTTTTCAAGCTGGCTAACAATAGGGGCCACCCTCGAGCCATGACGCTGATAGTGTTACCGTCCGTTCGATCAGAGCTTTGAACAACCGTCAGCTTTACCATCTCTTCGAGTTGTTTTATTTCAAAGGTGACGCGGGTATGCCCTTCTGCCTTGAGCTTTGAGATAAATTCGTGCTGCCAAGCCAAAACGAGCTTGTACGGTGCATTTACTTCTAACACGCGCCCGGTGTGGGCCAGTGTTCCGTCGGGTGCAAGAAGGCGCCACGGCGAGCCTTGCTGCCAATCACACTCAACGGAAAGGCCGTACCAGAACTGTTCGGTGAATTGGCGTTCGGTCAAGGCTTTCCAAACCTTTTCGGGGGTAGACAATATATAGGTGACGTACACGAACTGCTCACCGGCCTTATTTTCATTTTGAGCTGTCATCATTCTCTCTTTCAAGGTCATCCTTGAGCAAAGCCAGGGCATTCAAGCGGGCATTTTCATACTTACCAATCCACCGTGAAAAGATGTGGTGTATTGGAACGGGGTTGAGAAAATGCAATTTTTCGCGACCGCTCATCTGGCTCACCACGAGATTGCTCTCTTCCAGTATAGACAGGTGCTGCGTCACGGCCTGCCTTGTCATTCCCAAATCATCGCATAACTCCGATAGCGTTTGCCCATTACGTTCAAACAGTCGATCCAGAAGTTGTCGGCGTGTTGAATGTGACAGAGCGCGAAAAGTTGTATCAATATCCATGATCTAATCATGCAAGTATTTACTTGCATGTCAAGGCAAGGCATCGGAAAACATTTTGAGCTCGGTGGGAATGAGAGCAGCTGCCGAAAGTCTTGGACCGGGAACTTGTGCCGGTAACGCTTCCTAAAGAGCATCGAAGCTCGGGTAACCTCTTCAGATATTACCTACTTGCATGTGTCCATTGCGTCGCCCGGCCTTTTCGGTTGAAGGGCCGACAGACAAACGCGCCCGAGGTTACATTCAATCGCCCACAGCCGTTGACAGACAGACCTGCTTCTGATTATTTAACAATACAAATGTGAAATGTTTGCACTTTTGTTGTTATCTAGAAGAGTTCTGGGGAGGAAAACCATGCTCAACCGTCGTCGTTTCGTTACGAAAACCGCTGCTTCTGTTTTTACGCTTGCTCTCGCATTTGGTTTGGGAATGCCCGTGCTCTCGGCTCACGCTGAGGGTTTGAAGATTGGATTTAGCCAGGTAACTCTGCAATCTCCGTTTTATGTTCAATTGAAAACCGGTGCGGAGGCCGCGGCTAAGGCGGGCGGAGATACATTGATATTTCTTGATGCAAACGGTGATGTCAGCAAGCAGAACAATGATATCCAGGATCTGATTACACAGGGCGTCAATGCGCTCATTATCAATCCGGTCAACCCGGATGCGGTCGTTCCATCACTCGAAGCAGCTGTGGCTGCTGGTATCCCGGTGATCACGGTGGATCGTAGCGTTAACGGTACTGGTGTAACTGCTCACGTGGGTCGCGATAACAAGAAAATGGGCCAATTGGTCGGTGAAGCTGTCGTAGCCAGATTGAAAGCGGACGGAGTTGAAAAGGCCAAAATTATTGAAATTCAAGGGGATGCGGGCGGCGCTGTCATGATGGATCGCCGAGATGGCTTTCATGCGGCCCTGGAGGGTACTGGCCACACCATCGTCGAGGGGCCTTATGCCGAATATATTCGCGCCAATGCAGTAACGGCTATGCAGGATTCGTTGCAGGCAAACCCTGATGTTAAAGTTGTCTATGCCCATAATGACGATATGGCGCTTGGAGCTTTGCAGGTACTCAAGGAGAACAACCGGAATGATGTTCTCGTTGCGGGTGTTGACGGCTTGTCTGAAGCGCTGAGCATCATTGCCGATGGTGGCAACTATATCGGTTCAGCTCTCAACGATCCGAAATATCTCGGGGACGTTACGATTCAGGTCGCGCGGGAGGCATCTGCCAAGAAGGAAGTGGCGAAATTCGTCGATGCAGGTTCGACACTTGTCACCTCCAAAAATGTTGCTGATTTCCCGCGTCAGGGACTTTTTGCCGAATATCGCCCGAGCGTTCTCGGTCAGTAATAACCTCTCCCAAGGCCTGCGGGGCAGGGCACATCCTGCCCCGCGATCTCTTTATCAATTCCAAGGATTACCAGATGCGTGCTGCAGTACTTTATGCCCCAGGCGATATTCGTCTTGAAAATGTCCCGGTTCCGCAATTGCTTTCCGGCCATGTGAAAATACGGGTTGCAGCGGTTGGTGTTTGCGGCTCTGACATGCCGCGTATGCTGATCAAGGGCGCACACAAGATGCCGCTCATTTGCGGTCATGAGTTTTCCGGTCATATCACCGAAATTGGCGAGGGCGTTGAAGGTTTCGAAATTGGCGAACTTGTGGCCATTCCACCGATGCTGCCATGCTATAAATGTGACCAATGTCAGCAGGGACAGTTTTCGCGCTGCCGGGACTATGATTATTTCGGTTCACGCCGTGATGGGGCCTATGCGGAATATGTCTGTGTTCCGGTATCCAATTTGTTGAAGACGCCAAAAAATATAGATCCGCGAGCGGTGGCAATGACCGACCCTGCTTCAATTGCGCTCCACGCGATCTGGAAAGCAGGCGGAATGACGATGGGTCAGCGTGGCGGTGTCATCGGTTGCGGTCCCATTGGTCTGTTCGCTATCCAATGGATGCGGCTGATGGGAGCCAGCGAAGTTGTAGCAATCGATGTTTCCGAAGAGAAACTGGCGATGGCGCGGCGTGCAGGCGCCAAGCATACGTTTCTTGCCGGTGCTGAGATTCCAGCTGATTTGCTCTGCGATACAATTGTCGAAGCTGCAGGGCATCCTTCGTCAGTCAATATGGCGGTGAAGTTGGCAGCGCCAAGCGGGCATGTTGTTTTCATTGGGATACCGGTTGCGGAAGTGGCTTTGGAAAACAAGACGTTCCAACATTTTCTCCGCCAAGAGATATCGCTGCACGGTTCATGGAATTCCTTTGGCTCCCCATATCCTGGTCGCCAGTGGACCGTTACATTGGACAAACTCGGCTCTGGCGAACTCGAATGGGAGTTTATGATCACCCACGACCTCGATCTCGCTGAATTGCCAGGCATGTTTGAAAAATTCCGGACCGACAAATCCATGTTCTTCTCGAAAGTGATGTTCCGCCCATAATGGTGTGGAAAGGGAGGATACAAGAGTGACATTGGTTCTGAACTTTGATCTCGGCACGGGAGGTGTCAGGGCTGGAGTTTACGATGTAGAGGGCAGAGTAATGCTCTCTTTGTCGGAAGCCAGTTATGATACAACCTATCCGCGTGCTGGCTGGGCAGAGCAGCAGGCTGAGGACTGGTGGGCTGCGGTGCTGACAGCCGGGCGTGAGGCAATTGCTCGATGCGGCTCCAACGAAATTGCAGCTGTATGCGCGGCCACAACGGCTTCTTCGGTTGTCGTTTGTGACAAGGAAAGCAAGCCGCTTTATCCGGCAATTCTATGGATGGATTGCCGTGCCAGCGAAGAAGCCCGAGCCACTGAAACAGTAAAACATCCGGTTATGGATTATAGCGGCGGTGGCGACGCTGCCGAATGGCTGGTGCCCAAGGCGATGTGGCTTTCTGCCAATGAGCCTGCGATTTTTGAGAAAGCGGACGTCATCTGCGAAGCGCTGGATTTTATCAATTTCCGGCTCTGTGGGGAGTGGTCCGGCTCGCGCATGAATGCCGCCTGCAAGTGGAACTATGATTCCAAAAACGGCAGTTTCGTTCCGGAAATTTATGATGCGCTTGGCATTTCCCGATTGCAGCAAAAACTACCGCAGCGGATTATTCCAGTAGGCGATGTCATCGGAAATTTGCAACCAGGCATTGCGGATGCCTTGGGTATTTCCGGACAAGCAATCGTTGTGCAGGGCGGTATCGACGCCCATATAGGAATGCTCGGTGCCGGTACAGTTGCCGCTGGCGGAATGCTAATTATTGGCGGAACATCAGTTGTTCATTTGACCCATTTGAATGAACAAAGTGACGTAAGCGGTTTCTGGGGTCCTTATCCAAATGCGTTGGTGGATGGGCTTTGGCTGGTAGAAGCCGGGCAGGTGTCGGCCGGTTCGATCCTTAACTGGTTCAGCCAGAAGCTATTCGGCCTTGATGAGCAAGGACATACCGATCTGATCAAGAAGGCCTCCAATGCATCTGGGGGCGGTTCGGGTTTGTTGACTCTGGACTACTGGATGGGAAACCGTACGCCATACCGCGACGCTGATCTACGCGGTGCTGTACTTGGACTGTCCCTTGGACACGACCGGGCAGACCTATATGCTTCGGCCGTCGATTCCATCGCATTAGGCTCAGCCAATGTCGTTGCTGTCCTTGAACAGCGCGGTGTCAACGTCGAGCGGATTGTCGTTGCCGGCGGCATTTGTAAAAATCCACTATGGTTGCAAGCAACAGTGGATGCTCTGCAGCGTTCGGTACATGTTGCGTATGACGATAATCTTTCGCTTGTCGGTACAGCCGTCTGTTCTGCCCATGCTCTCGGTCTGTTTCCGGATTTGATCACTGCGTCTGAAGCCTGTGCTGCTCCGACCAAAGAAATGCTTCCGGATGCGCAACGGTCAAAACGCTATCGCGAGACGATGGAACTTTATAGAAATGCAACGGAATCATTGACGCCGGTGCTCCACGCCTTGAGTGCACGGCAAAGGGCAGGAGCCGAACGATGAACGATGCACGTCAAAACCCGTCCGTACGATTGCCCTCCGATGAGCAGCGTGAACATCTCATGGTTCGCGTAGCAAAGCTTTATTATGATCTCGACAAAACCCAGAGCGAGATCGCCAAGGAACTTGGTCTGACCCGCTGGCAGATCGCCCGCCTCATGACTGAGGCGAAGGAATTGGGTGTTGTCCGTATTGAGATAACGCCGCGTGCTTACCGGAAGACGGAACTCGAGGTGAGGTTGCAGCAGGAGTTTGGTCTTCGCGATGCAATTGTCGTTCCTTCGGGCGGTTCAACCGATTCAGCTCTGCTTATGGAGAGTGTTGCCCAGGCTGCCGCGCGGTATTTGGCAGGACTTAATCCAAAGGCAGAACTGATCGGCGTTTCATGGGGTCGCACAATGTCGGCCGTGGCGCGCTTTCTGCCCAATAATTGGAATCCTGGTGTGCATGTCGTGCTGGTTAATGGCGCGACCAATTTGCGCTCGACGGTAACACACACCAGTGCCGTGGCAGAAGAGTTCGCCAAGGCTGGCAATGGCACCGCAACGCTTTTGCCTGTTCCTGCTATTGTCGGGAAAAAGAGCACGCGCGAGGTTCTTGAAGAAGATCCAATTATTGAACGTGTACTGAAGCTAGCCATGCAGGCTGATATTGTCTGCTTTGGCATGGGCGGAATTACCCATGAATCAGTGCTGCTAAGTTCCGGCTATCTGGATGAAGCAGATATAGACCGGCTTAAAGATGCCGGCGCTGTGGGTGATATTCTCGGACGCTTCGTCGATAAGAATGGCAAAATCGTTGATACAGCGATTGATGACCGTACCGTTGGCATGCGCCTTGAACTGCTGAAAAACAAGCAGTGGTCAATTGGTGTGGTCGCGGGTGAGGAAAAGTTCAAGATTGCAACCTCGGTGTTAAAAGCCGGCTACGTATCGGTCATTGTTACCGATGAGGCCACCGCCCGTTACGCATTGGGGATAAGCAATGACACGTGACGTTCTGACGGTTAAAAACGTTTCAAAGACATTTCTGCCTAACATTATCGCACTGGAATCGGCATCGCTTGAAGTCCGTGCAGGTGAGGTCCACTGTCTGCTCGGGGCAAATGGTGCCGGGAAGTCGACGCTGCTCAAAATCATAGCGGGAGCTTTTCGGCCAACAGGCGGACAGCTTGCGCTGGAAGGTAATCCTGTAGAATTGCGCAGTCCGGCTGAAGCATCGCGACTTGGCATTTCCATGATCTATCAGGAGTTGGATCTTGTCCCGCAACTAACTGTCGAACAAAATCTATTTCTCGGTCATGCGCCGGGCAAGTTTGGTCTGATTGATCACAAGGCAAGGCGCAAGCGCGCCCACGAAGCTTTGCGGCGGGTTGGTGCAAATTTCGCCGCCGATGCGCGTGTTGAAACTCTATCTGTTGCCAACCAGCAGCTGACCGCAATCGCCCGCTCGCTCACCATGGATGCGAAAATCATTATCATGGATGAGCCTTCGGCATCGCTCAATGAGACTGAGCTGAAGAGCATATTCGAAGTTATCCGCGATTTGGTGAAGCATGGCGTCGCAATTGTTTATGTCAGTCACCGGCTTGGTGAATTGCGTGAGATCGGTGATCGGGTTACGGTTTTGCGCGGCGGCAAGACTATCGGAACGTACGATATTGCTGACACCACCGATGAGCAACTTGTTACCGCCATCATAGGTAAGGAGCGTTCGCTGATTGAACGTAAGGTCCGCAAGCCGGTTACAGGCAAGGTAGCGTTGAAAGTCAACAGGCTGCGTGGTGCAGAGGGCCTCAATATTTCTGGACTTGATGTGCGCTGGGGTGAAGTTGTCGGCCTTACCGGACTTAACGGATCAGGCCGCACGTCGTTTCTGAAAGCTTTGTTTGGAGCGCACCATTTCGAAGGTGAGATATTGCTGGAAGACAAGAACTTCCATCCACGTCATCCGGCAGACTCTATTCGATGTGGTTTGGGCCTCGTACCGGAGAACCGCAAGACCGAGGGTTTGATATTACACGCGCCCATCTACAAAAACGCGACGTTACCTTCCATGCGCCAGAGCTGGTTGACGCGCCATTCGCTCCAAAAACAGAAGGCAACACCGGTCCTTCAAAGTCTTTCCACCAAGTATGGCAAGCCGGAACAGGCTGTGGTGCAGCTTTCCGGTGGCAATCAGCAGAAAATTGTCCTGGCGAAGTGGATCATCAATGGCGCCCGTGTACTTCTGCTGGATGAGCCAAGCCGTGGTCTAGATATTGGGGCGAAAGCCGATCTCTACAATCTGGTGGATAAATTGGCAGAAGATGGCGCAGCGGTAATTGTTGCCAGCAGCGAACTCGAAGAACTCTATGCTGCCTGCGATGCAATCTGGGTCTTCCATGAGGGCCGCAATATTGGACGATATAATCCGTCCATCACCGACCGCGATACAATTCTGCGGGCTACAATATTGGGTGAACACCATGTCTAAAACAGCAATATCCGCCGCTCAGCTGCCTTCGCCGGGGTTGGGTAAACGGGCCATTGATCTCGGTATCGAGTATAATTTCATTGTCATCTTTTTGGCGGTGGTAGCGATCGCGACAACCTTGTCAGATAATTTTCTGACTTTCGCAAACATAGCCAACCTCTTCCAACAGGCAGCTGTGGTAGGCGTCGTTGCCATTGGGATGACCTTTGTCATTCTCACAGGGAATATTGATTTGTCTGTAGGTAGCATTGTAGCACTGTGCGGAATGCTGGTGGCAGTGCTCATGTCCAACGGTTTCGATCCATTCATCGCAGTTGCAATAACGGTTTTGGCGGGAACAGCCTGTGGCGCAGCCATGGGCGCGACGAGCGCTCTGGCACAAGTGCCGAGCTTCATTGTAACTTTGGCCGGCCTCGTCTCTTTCCGGGGCATTACCTATCTTCTGACCGATGGCGTGCCAGTCAGCGGGCTGCCGCAAGGTTTTGCCGCCATCGGCTCAACGATGGTGCCAATCTTTCCCGGCTTTGCCATTTCGTCCATGGGGCTGATCTTTATAGGCCTTTGCATTGTGGCAGGGCTTGTGCTGCGCCTTACAGTCTTTGGTGAGTATGTGTTTGCGACAGGCGGCAATCCGGAAGCTGCCCGTCTTTCCGGTCTGCCCACCCGTTTGATTGTCACGGCCGTCTTTGCTGTTTCCGGCTTCATGGCGGCTCTCGGTGGAATTCTTTTGACATCGCGTTTGCGCATCGGTCAGCCAACAGCAGCGCAAGGCCTTGAGCTTGACGCCATCGCAGCAGTTGTCCTTGGCGGTACAAGCCTTTTTGGCGGTCGCGGTGGTGTTCTCGGCACATTCTTTGCCGTAATGTTGCTTCAAGTTCTTAGAAACATATTCAATCTTCTGGGATTGGGCTCCTTCTATCAGATGACCGTCACCGGACTCATCATAGTTGCAGCTATTTTGCTCAATCGCTTCATAGATCACAGGAAGGGTCGTGGATGAACACGCAAGACTTATCGGTTGCCAAGGGCACGCACTTAGCCGTGCAGAAAGCTCATGCGCGCAACACCGGCACTGAACTGAAACCTGAGTGGTTTGAGGATATTGCTGTCAACCGTTCTGCCACGGAACGCCGTGCTGCCACTCTGACGACACGCCGGACCGTAAAAAAGGAATATCAGGCTGCTTGGCTGGTAAAAGCGATTACATGTATTGACCTCACCACACTGGCAGGTGACGACACGGCAGGGCGTGTTCAGCGGCTTTGCGCGAAGGCAAAACGTCCGGTTCGCATAGACATACTTGAAGCGCTTGGCCTTGGCGATGCCAATATTACGACGGGCGCGGTGTGCGTTTATCCTACTATGGTTGGGCACGCTGTTAAGGCCTTGCGCGGAACGAACATTCCTGTTGCATCGGTTGCGACCGGCTTTCCCGCTGGCTTGACGCCATTGCCGCAGCGCCTTGCCGAAATCAAATATGCGGTAGGCGAGGGTGCCAAGGAAATTGATATTGTTATCAATCGCGAGCAGGTTCTTACGCAGAATTGGGAAGCGCTCTACGACGAGATCGTGCAGATGCGCGAGGCCTCTGGCGATGCGCATTTGAAAGCAATTCTCGCAACTGGCGACCTCAATACGCTACGCAATGTTTATCGTGCTTCCATGGTTGCAATGCAGGCTGGTGCCGATTTCATTAAGACATCCACAGGCAAGGAAGATGTCAATGCAACTTTGCCTGTCAGTTTGATCATGTTGCGTGCCTTGCGTGATTTTGGCGAATATTCGGGCCAGATCGTTGGATTCAAGCCTGCCGGCGGTATGAAGACTGCCAAGGACGCCATGAATTGGCTGATCCTGATGAAGGAGGAATTGGGCCTGCCCTGGCTGCAGCCGGATCTTTTCCGCCTTGGTGCCAGCTCGATGCTTGGAGATATCGAACGGCAACTCGAACATTATGTGACGGGCCGCTACGCCGCATCGTCGCGCCATGCACTCGCTTAAGGAATCAAACATGGGACAGATCAAGGATATTCTTCGCACCATGGAATATGGCCCGGCACCGGAAAGTAATACTGACGTTCAAGCCTGGCTCGATGCCAATAACCAAGGTTTCGGACATTTCATCAATGGTAAGTTCACCAGCATTGAAGGTCGCGATCTGATTGCCGTCATGAACCCTGCAAACGGTTCTCCGTTGGGAAAAGTGGTGCACGGCACGACCGCTGATGTGGATGCGGCGGTAAAGGCTGCTCGCGCAGCATTCGGAAAATGGTCGGTATTGCCCGGGCATGAGCGGGCCAAATATCTATACGCCATTGCACGGCATATACAAAAGCGTGAGCGCTTTTTCTCCGTGTTGGAAACAATGGATAATGGCAAGCCTATCCGGGAGACGCGGGATATTGATATTCCGCTTGTCGCCCGTCATTTCTATCATCATGCCGGTTGGGCAGAAATGGTCGAGACAGAATTCGAAGGATATTCTCCGGTCGGCGTTTGCGGTCAGGTCATTCCATGGAACTTTCCCTTGCTTATGCTGGCATGGAAGGTCGCTCCGGCACTTGCTGCCGGTAACACCGTTGTCCTTAAACCTGCCGAACTGACGCCGTTAACGGCTATCGCTTTCGCGGAGATCTGCCATGAGGTGGGTCTGCCTGCGGGTGTGGTGAATATTGTTCATGGCGATGGCACAACTGGTGCTGCTATTTGCGGCCATAAGGATGTGGACAAGGTAGCATTTACCGGCTCCACCGAGGTTGGCCGGATCATCCGCGAGCAGATTGCCGGATCGGAAAAAAAGCTCTCCTTGGAACTCGGTGGCAAGTCGCCCTTCATTGTTTTTGAAGATGCGGATATTGACGGCGCCATTGAAGGGGTTGTTGATGCAATCTGGTTCAATCAAGGTGAGGTGTGCTGCGCTGGATCCCGTATTCTTGTGCAGGAAGGTGTTGCCGAGCGCTTTTACAACAAGCTGCGCAAACGCATGGAGACGCTGCGTGTTGGAGATCCACTCGACAAGACAATGGATATCGGTGCTTTGGTTTCGCCAGGTCAGTTGAAACGCGTGACGTCGCTTGTTGAAAAGGGCAAGACAGAAGGGGGCACACTTTGGCAAGCGCCCGTGAAACTCCCGGCCAAGGGTAATTTCTTTGCTCCAGCTTTCTTTACGGATGTGGATCCGGCATCGACTGTCTGCGAAGTCGAAATATTTGGTCCTGTCGCGACGACGACTACTTTCCGTACACCCGACGAGGCAATTGCCTTGGCGAACAATACAAAATACGGGCTTGCCGCTTCAATCTGGTCAGAGAATATCAACCTGGCCCTTGATATGGCTGCACGGGTGAAAGCTGGTGTTGTCTGGATCAATTCAACCAATCTTCTCGATGCCGGCGCAGGCTTTGGCGGCTATCGCGAATCCGGCTTTGGTAGGGAAGGTGGTCGCGAAGGTCTTTATGAATATCTCACCGCTGATTGGGAAAAGCGCTTGCCGCTAGCAAAGGCGGAACAGCCTTTGAAACTATCGGCGGCCCCGGACGGAGATGCAAAGGTTGCTCAGGGTGGATCCATTGACCGTACGGCCAAGAACTATGTCGGCGGCAAACAAGCTCGACCGGACGGAGGCTACTCCTATTCCGTCCTTGGCAAAGGCGGTCAGATCGTCGGCCATGCCGGCATCGGCAATCGGAAAGACATTCGTAATGCGGTAGAAGCGGCAACCAAAGCTGGAGGCTGGGGAAGTGCAACTGCACACAACCGCGCTCAGGTGCTTTATTATCTTGGCGAAAACCTTGATGCCCGCCGTGCGGAATTCGAAGCACTTTTGGTCGAAAGCACCGGCGTGTCGGCCAAGGCGGCGGCAGAAGAGTTTGATACGGCGCTGCGACGCATCTTCTATTATGCTGCACAGGCCGACAAATATGATGGTGCTGTCCACGCGACCAAGTCACGCCATGTGACGCTGGCTATGAATGAGCCCTTTGGCATTGTCGGTATAGTTTGTCCGGATGAAAACCCACTTCTGTCCTTTGTTTCGCTGGTGCTTCCAGCCATTTCGATGGGCAATCGTGTAGTGGTTGTGCCGTCTGCTCGCCATCCACTGCTTGCAACCAATCTTTATCAGGTGCTCGACACATCCGACGTGCCCGGCGGAGTTATTAATATCATTACCGGTGAACGCGACGTTCTTGCCAAGACGTTGGCCGAACATGATGAAGTTGATGCGATCTGGTATATCGGCTCCAAGGAAGGCAGTGCCATGGTGGAGCGAGCGTCATGTGGAAATTTGAAGACCACATGGGTCAGCAATGGCCGTCAGCGCGACTGGCTGGGCGGCAAGGCGCAAGGCAAGGAATATTTGCGCCGGGCTGTACAAGTCAAAAATATATGGGTTCCTTATGGCGAGTAAGAAACTTACATAGGCGGACAGTACTGTCGGTAGTGATAGGATTGGGAGCCGAATGTTCACATTCGGCTCCCAATTTCAATCACTCGGATTGTTTTGGCCTGTTTATTTACGGCGATAGAGCCAAAGCGTGAGCGGCGCGAGTGTGATGGTCAATAGAACAGGCGCGATCAATGCTGCGCCAATTTGAACCATTGTCGCATTGCCAGCCATAAGACCGCGCATAGCTGTCGTCATCAACGATACAGGATTGACCTCGACGAATGCCCTAAGCAGACTGGGCATTGTTGCTGGATCAACCATGATGTTCGATGCGAAAACCAACGGCATGATGCCGGTGAACGCCATTGTCATGACCGTATTGGGCGTACGCATGACCAATCCCAGCACCAAAAATATCCAGCCAAAGCCAAAACCTATAACAATAAGCAACAGCAAAGCCTCGACGATACCTATAATCCCAGCTTCCGGCCGATAGCCAAGAATAATCCCTATTATCAGAATAAGCAGGGACGCGATGAGATGGCGCAGGATATCGCCGACCATCAGACCGGCGAAAGGCGAGAGAGACCAGATTGGCAATGAACGAAACCTGTCAAACAGACCCTTGCCAAGATCTGTACTCAGACCCATTCCCGAGTACATTGAATTGAACACCACGGTCTGTACGAGGATGCCTGGCAAAAAATACTGCAAATAGGCTGATGTTGACCCTGAGAGCGCGCCGCCGAAGACGAAGGTGAAGAGCAGGGTGAACATGATCGGCGTCATCACCAGATCAAAAAGCTGTTCAGGGACATGTTTAAATTTCAATACTGCCCGCCAGCCAAACACAAGCGCATTGGAAAATGCTGAAGGTTGAGGAGGGCGGGCAGCATGGATAAGTGCAACCGTTGCCTTATTATCGTCCATCACGCTTCTCCGTCAGTAATCTGAGGCTCGGTAATCTGGCCAGTCAGAGCGAAAAACACTTCGTCAAGGCTTGGCGCACCCATAGAGAAATCAGCAAGTTCGATGTCGGCTTTTATTAAAGCGGCCAGAGCACGATTGGCATTTTGAGGCGTATCAATCATCAATGATAAGGCCGCACCTTCCGAGCTTCGCTGGGGCTTGTTACCTGTTATTTCTTCAAGCACCTGCTCCGCTTCGTCAATGCGTGAATGCTCAACCAATGTCAGGTGCAGAAAGCCGGAGCCAGTTGCAGCTTTCAATTCGCGGCTGGTGCCCTCGGCGATCTTTTTGCCATGATTGATGACAGCTATGCGAGCAGCGAGCTGGTCAGCTTCCTCAAGATACTGCGTGGTCAAAAGTATCGTAACGCCCGCCTCGGAAAGAGAGCGGATCATACGCCAAACACTCTTGCGTGCCATCGGGTCGAGACCGGTTGTTGGTTCATCGAGAAAAAGAACCCCGGGAGTAACAACAAGCGACGCGGCGATGTCCAGCCTTCGGCGCATGCCTCCAGAATAATCCTTTACCTGCTTGGTAGCCGCCTCCATCAGGTCGAAAGCTGTTAGTAAATCATCGGCACGTTTCTTGGCGTTGCGTCCGCGGAAGCCCCATAGTCTTGCAAGCAAGATCAGATTCTCACGTCCCGTCAGATCTTCGTCAAGCGAGGCAAATTGACCGGTCATGGCAATCGATCCGCGCACCTCGTGAGGTGAGTCCTTCAAATCAAAACCCAGCACCTTTGCCGATCCCGCATCTGCCGGCAGCAACGTCGCCAGCATGCGCAACAAGGTGGTCTTGCCAGCACCATTTGGTCCGAGGATGCCAAAGATCATGCCGCGCGGCACGGTAAGATCAATACCGTCCACGGCGCGGACATTGCCAAAATTTTTGGTTAGCCCATGCGCTTCGATTGCTAAAGATGAAACGCCATTGTTCGGCGCAGCGGTGTCGGCCATCGTCACAGTCCTTAAATTGGCGAAATGTCAGGTAGGGATCAGCGGCGGCAAGAGCGAACAGATATCAATGCCAGCATTTTCTGTCAAAGTTGCACGAGCTGCTCACAATTCATTCCTGACAGATACTGCCAAGTCTTTTTGCAAATCATTCGCACTTGCAATAATTGATGATCCTCGCTAAGGATGCAGTTGCAACTCAATTGCAATAAGGAGAGGCTATGCTGGATGGAGTGAGGCGGTCCGTGTTGACCGGAATAATGGGCGCGTTCTTCGGAATGATCTTGGCGATCATTCCCGCAGCGGCACAGGACAAATTCAAGGCGGTGACCACATTTACGGTTATTGCCGACATTGCGCGCAATGTTGCTGGTGATGCGGCGATTGTTGAATCTATTACCAAGCCAGGCGCGGAGATTCATAATTATCAGCCAACGCCGGGCGATATCCAGAAAGCGCAGGGTGCCCAACTTATTTTATGGAATGGCCTCAATCTCGAGCTCTGGTTTGAAAAGTTCTTTACCAATTTAAAAAACGTTCCAGGAGTCGTTGTTTCGCAGGGTGTGGTGCCGATGGGCATTGCCGAAGGGCCCTATACAGGTAAACCAAATCCGCATGCCTGGATGTCCCCGACAGCGGCGCTGATTTACGTTGATAATATCCGCGACGCTTTTGTAAAATATGATCCGGCTAATGCTGAAACCTATGAGGCAAACGCCGAGACCTACAAGGGACAAATCAAGGCAGCGATTGATCCGATTAAGGACGAGCTTGCAGCCATTCCAGTAGAAAAGCGCTGGTTGGTGTCCAGCGAGGGTGCGTTCTCCTATCTGGCTCGCGATTTTGATCTGAAAGAAGTTTATCTCTGGCCTATCAATGCAGATCAGCAAGGCACGCCTCAACAAGTACGCAAAGTGATTGATGCGGTCCGGGCGAACAAGATCGGCGTGGTCTTCTCGGAAAGCACGATCTCGGCTGATCCTGCCAAGCAGGTCGCACGGGAAACCGGCGCAAGTTATGGCGGCGTTCTTTATGTGGACTCGCTTACCGACGCGAGTGGTGAAGTCCCAACCTACATAGATCTCTTACGCGTCACATCCAGCCGGGTTGCGGAAGGCCTTGCCAAAGGTATCACGCAATGAACGCCCAATCGTTTCAATCGGCTCACAGATATTCACCCGCGTCGTCTGACGCGGGTGGGGGCATTTCGGTAAAGGGCGCTACGGTAATCTATCGCAACGGTCATACGGCGTTGCGCGATGCGACGTTTGAAATCCCTACAGGCACTATCACTGCGCTGGTGGGAGTTAATGGTTCCGGCAAGTCAACGCTTTTCAAGGCAATCATGGGTTTTATAAAGGCTTCCGAAGGAACGATTTCAGTTCTTCGCCAGTCAGTAAATGAAGCCTTGAAAAAGAACCTTGTCGCCTACGTTCCTCAAAGCGAGGATATAGACTGGAATTTTCCGGTCTTGGTGGAAGATGTTGTCATGATGGGCCGTTATGGCCACATGGGCATGATGCGTATCGCCAAGGCTGCAGATCGGCAGGCAGTATCGGATGCCCTCGCGCGCGTGGGAATGACCGATTTTCGCAAACGCCAAATTGGCGAGCTTTCGGGTGGCCAAAAGAAACGGGTATTTCTTGCCCGCGCATTAGCACAAGATGGACGGGTCATTTTGCTGGATGAGCCATTCACCGGCGTGGATGTGAAAACGGAAGAGGCGATTATCATATTGCTGCGCGCCCTGCGCGACGAGGGGCGGGTAATTTTGGTTTCAACGCATAATCTTGGTAGCGTACCGGAGTTCTGTGACCGCACTGTTCTACTCAATCGCACCGTACTTGCTTATGGTCCGACAGCCGAGACATTCACACAGAAAAATCTGGAACGGACATTCGGCGGAGTGCTGCGTCATTTCAAGCTTGATGCACCACATGCAGGTGAAGGACGTCCTGTCGGCGTGATTACCGATGATGAGCGGCCCTTTGTGCTCTACGACAATACCGTAAATCCCAAAAGCAATGGACCACGTTAGATGACATTGCTGCTCGAACCTTTCTCTTATCAATATATGATCAATGCCATGTGGGTTTCGGCGTTGGTGGGCGGTGTCTGCGCCTTCCTGTCGGCCTATCTCATGCTGAAAGGTTGGTCTCTTATCGGGGATGCGCTTTCGCATTCCATCGTTCCGGGTGTGGCTGGTGCCTATATGCTTGGGCTGCCTTTCTCAATTGGTGCATTCTTTTCGGGAGGATTGGCCGCCGCTGCGATGTTGTTTCTCAACCAGCGTACGAAGCTCAAGGACGATGCCATCATCGGTTTGATCTTCTCATCCTTTTTTGGTCTCGGCCTGTTCATGGTGTCACTCTCTCCGACGTCCGTGAATATCCAGACAATTGTTCTGGGGAATATCCTGGCGATTACACCGGAAGACACACTCCAACTTGCCATTATCGGTTTCGTTTCGCTGGCTATTCTGCTGGTAAAATGGAAAGATCTTATGGTTGTTTTTTTCGATGAGAGTCATGCACGCTCTATCGGTCTCAATCCAACAGCGCTCAAAATCATGTTCTTTACGCTTTTATCGGCGTCGACCGTAGCAGCTTTACAGACAGTCGGCGCATTTCTGGTTATTTGCATGGTCGTGACGCCCGGCGCCACCGCTTATCTTTTAACGGATCGATTTCCGCGGCTGCTCGTCATCGCTGTTGTCATCGGTGCAATGACAAGCTTTGCCGGTGCCTATATAAGCTATTTTCTCGACGGGGCTACCGGCGGAATCATTGTCCTGTTGCAGACGCTTATTTTTCTGGTCGCTTTTATCTTCGCGCCCAAACATGGACTGATCGCAGCCCGGCGCCGCGCTGCAGAAA
Organism: Phyllobacterium sp. CCNWLW183; assembly: GCF_037203775.1. Taxonomy (NCBI): domain Bacteria; kingdom Pseudomonadati; phylum Pseudomonadota; class Alphaproteobacteria; order Hyphomicrobiales; family Phyllobacteriaceae; genus Phyllobacterium; species Phyllobacterium sp. CCNWLW183. Next base: position 17,492 of record NZ_JBBCBN010000011.1, read on the forward strand.
TGCAGGAGGTCGCATTATGAGCGTCTTTGAAACCCTGCTTTTGCCCTTTCAGTTCGAATTCATGATCAATGCGTTGATCATCTCAGTACTCGTAGCAATTCCGACAGCTTTGCTCTCCTGTTTCATGGTGCTGAAGGGCTGGTCGCTGATGGGCGACGCCATTTCGCACGCTGTTTTTCCAGGAGTAGTCATCGCTTATATTGTTGGTTTGCCCTATGCGGTCGGAGCCTTTGTGGCAGGCATGTTCTGCGCAATTGCCACCGGGTTTTTGAAGGAAAACAGCCGTATCAAGCAGGACACAGTTATGGGCGTCGTTTTTTCCGGCATGTTCGGCCTTGGTCTCGTGCTATATGTGAAAATCCAGTCAGACGTTCACCTCGACCATATATTGTTTGGTGACATGCTCGGTATCAGTTGGAGCGATATCGCCCAGACGGCGATCATCGCAACGATCACAGCCGGAACTATCGTGTTTAAATGGCGCGATTTCTTGCTTCACGCATTTGATACGGTGCAAGCCCGCGCAGTTGGATTACGTGTGGGATTGTTGCATTATGGGCTGCTTTGCCTGATTTCCCTGACGATTGTGGGCGCTCTAAAAGCTGTTGGCATCATATTAGCAATTGCCATGTTGATCGCGCCGGGAGCAATTGCTTTTTTGCTTACCCGGACATTCAGTAAAATGCTTCTCGTCTCCGTCGTCGTTGCGGTATTGGCCTCTTTCTTCGGTACTTATTTTGCTTTCTTCATTGACAGCGCGCCGGCGCCGACCATCGTTCTGTTGATGACGGGAACTTTCATCGGTGCGCTGGTACTGGTGTCCTATCGGCAAGCTCGAACCGAGACGCAGCCGATGTAAATCAGTGCATTGGGCTGGGAAATATTAGCGATTGATGTGCTGAAACCCCCGCCCTAGCGCCGTCGCCCACGGCAAAGGAGACCGAACCGGCCATAAGGGCTGTATCGCCGCAGGCATAGACACCAGGAACCGACGTTAGTTTGCTTGCGTCCGTTTGAATGAATGTTCCGAGCGGTCCATCTTCCAGCGCGCACTTCAATTGTTGCGGGAGTGGACCAGTGACAACGGTGCGCGAAAGAGTAAACAATCCGGTAAGCGATAGGGCACGACCATCAGAAAACTCTACAATCGGCTGTGCCTCTTCGCCCGATATGGCGGCAATCGTCCCATAATCGAGCGTCACATTACGCGCAGCCAGAGCCGCCAATTGGTCGTCACTAGGCTCAAACATGTTGTTGACAAAAAGCTTGGTATTGCCCCAGTCGGCAAGCATTAGAGCTTGATGGGCAGACAAGGAACTTGTCGCCAACACGCCAATATCGCCGCCACCTGCTTCATAACCGTGGCAATAGGGACAATGAAAAACGCTCTTGCCCCACCGTTCGCGAAGACCGGGTATTGTTGGCAATATGTCCGTGACACCTGTTGCCAGAATAAGACGCCGACCCTTGTAATTTGCTCCGGATGAGGTGCCGACAGTGAAGGCATCGAGGATACCTTCGGCATTTTCCGCACGGGCATCAACCCAGGTGACATTCGGATAAGCCAATAGCTGCTCGCGCCCGACATGCGCAATCTGTACAGCCGAACTGCCGTCTTGTGTCAGGAATCCGTGAGAGGTTTCAGCAAATCGGTTGCGGCGCTCGCCTGCGTCCACAACAAGTACATTGCGACGTGAACGGGCGACTTGCAACGCTGCTGCAAGACCGGAATAACTTCCCCCAACAACAATAACGTCATAGGTCATGGGATTTTCTCTCCTTTCTGATCGCATCAAAACGCCGGTGAAAATCGGCGGCGAGATCGGCGAGTGTTATCGTGCCGAGCCGTTCAATGATAAGGGCTTCGGCTTCTTGAAATGCAGTGTCGAGCGCATGATTGACCGACTGTTCCACAAGGCAATCGGGTGCGTCGGCTCTATTGCCCAAAGCAAAAAAGTCAGGGGAGCCAAGCGCGTTGTAAATGTCGCGAAGAGTTAAAGTGTTGAGGTCGCGTGCGATAATCCAGCCACCACCATGGCCCTTCTCGGATCGCACAAATCCGGCATCTCGCAATCCCGCCATTGTCCGGCGGACGACAACGGCATTTGTATGCATATGTTTGGCCAATTCCTCCGATGTCATGGGTTTGGCGCGCTCTGCCATGTGGAGAATGACGTGAAGGACGGCGGAAAGGCGGCTGTTTCTTTTCATGTAACAATATATGATGCGTGATTCAGCGCACGTCAAGATTGCGTGAAATAAATTCTTCAACTCATCTTGGACAGCGAGCAAAAGCGTCTACATAAGGTCAAACGGTTATCCGGAGATGTGCATGTTGATCAATCCGCCCAACTTACTTCTGCTGCGGAGCGAGCAGACATGAACAGATACTCCGGAGGATTTTGGATATTCATTCTGTGCGTCGTTTCCATAAGCGGCGCACTTTTTAGCTGGGCCTTTTACGGAGAGCCGTCAATTGTAGGTTCCGTTTTTGCGCTTTTTACTTGCGTACCCATTATCGCACTCGAGCGTGGGGCATTGTTTCCTCGACTCTATGCAAGAATTGCCGCGCTTTCGACCCCCCTTTATCTGATTGCCATGCTCATCGTTACATACATTTTGATGTATGTAGGCTCCGCATTATGTCGGCTCCTGTTGGGATTTATAGGTTACCAAACTTACGAATCCTGGCGTGAAATCGCAATTTTGCCCGCTAGCGCCATGTTCGCCGCGCTGGGTGTTTCGCTCGTCGTCAGTTTCGTTGCGCGGGTACGCGAATTGTTGGGGCGTGACGTCTTTTCAAGTCTTCTTATCGGGCGTTACCGCAAGCCCATCGAAGAGGAGCGGGTATTCCTATTTATCGATCTGGTTGGGTCGACTTCCTTTGCCCAGGAATTTGGCGATCTGCGGGCCCAGCAGTTCCTTGGAGCGTTGTTCGCAGCCTTTGCCGAGCCAGTACGCAGATATAGGGGGACCATTGACGATTATATTGGCGATGCCGCCATTATTACTTGGCCAATGGCGAGAGGCACCAAGAATGGCAATAGCGTAAAATGCGTCTTCGCTATTCTCGATTCCATTGAGGCAGACCGGGAAAAGTGGCTGAAAAATTTTGGACGTGTTCCACAACTTCGCGCAGCCCTTCACGGTGGTCCCATCATTACTGCGGAAATAGGGGTCGATCATCACAAGATTACCTATTTTGGTGACACGGTGAACACCACTGCGCGGCTGGAAACGCTTTGTCGGACACTTGATGCACCAGTATTGATTTCCGGAGATCTCGCAAAGCGAGTGGAATTCGAACGCGATATTCAGCCGGAATTTCTTGGAATGCATGCCGTGAAGGGTAGGGGGCAGACGCTCGGAGTCATGGCGTTGAAGCGTGCGGCAAATATCCCCACTTCGACAAATTTTGTTCATTAAGCGCCAAATTTGCCATTTGTGCGGATGACAGGGTCGTTGCGCTAGGCTATGGTCCGGGCTTGTCGAGGGCCTTGGGATTGAAGAATCATAAGGCCCTGTCAGTTTGCGGGAGAGTGTTCTGTGCAATGATGTGCAGAGCCACCGAAGGGGAAATCGCCCGAAATCTCTCAGGTATCAAGAACCGCAAACGGGTAAGGCAACTCTGGAAAGTCGGGGGAAACCTCGCGCCGAAGGTGTAAGTTCAGCTGGGACCAAGGTCCCGTAACGGCTGTGCGAGTCTCTCAGGCTTCCGACAGAGGGGCAAAGAAACATTCCGTCGTTGTGGCGGAGGTCTTTGCGCGACTCTGGAGAAGTAATGGGCAACGAAGAAGAACAATTAAAATCACTACCACTTGATGATCTGCATAAAGCTGCCGGTGCGCGCTTTGGTGGATTTGCCGGATGGTCCATGCCTATCACCTATCCGCTGGGGGTGATGAAGGAACATCTTCATGCGCGCGAAAACGCCGGGCTTTTTGACATTTCCCATATGCAATTGTTCGATGTTTCGGGTCCAGGCGCGACAGCGCTTTTGTCACGTGCATGCCCGCTGGATGCAGGGGCATTGCAACCGGGACAATCCAAATACACATTTTTTCTCGACGAGCAGGCAGGCATACTCGACGATCTTATCGTAACCCGTTTGGGTGCCGCTCATTACATGGTGGTGGCCAATGCCGGCAATGCGGCGGCCGACGAGGCGCACCTGCGCGGTGTCGCAAAAGATTTTGACTGCAAGATTGATGCGCTAGACCGTGTTTTTCTGGCCATTCAAGGCCCGCAAGCAGCCGATGTTCTGCATAAAGCAGGGATTTCGGGGACCGAGCTAGCTTTCATGCATGGCTTTGAGCCGAAGCCGGGCTGGTTCATGAGTCGCTCAGGCTATACGGGTGAAGATGGTTTCGAAATTGCATTGCCTGCGACCGATGCCGTTGAGCTTGTAGAGACGCTCTTCAAGGACGAGAGAGTGGCTTGGGTCGGACTTGCGGCCCGTGACAGCCTTCGGTTGGAAGCCGGTCTTTGTCTGCATGGTCACGATATTACCCCTGACTTTAACCCGGTGGATGCAGGCCTTACTTGGGCAATTGGAAAAGCTGTCCGTGAGAAGGCCGGGTTTATCGGCGCCAAAGCTCTGCTCGAAAAAATTGCTTCGGGTAGCGCGCGAAAGCGGGTTGGCTTGAAACCCGATGGTCGCCAACCGGTTCGCTCTGAGACTGTCCTCATTGATGCGGACGGAAAACATGTCGGCATTGTCACTTCGGGCGGGTTCGGTCCCTCCGCTGGTCATCCGGTGGCGATGGGATACGTCAATAAGGACATTCTTGCCGCAACGGTGCCGATTTTTGCTGAAGTGCGCGGAAATCGCATTCCGGTCCACATTCATCCACTTCCCTTCACGCCACATCGCTACCACAAAGGATAATACAAATGGCAACCACTTACTTTACCGAAGATCATGAATGGGTACGCGTTGATGGCGATATCGCAACGGTCGGTATTACGGATCATGCACAGGATCTGCTCGGCGATCTCGTTTTTGTTCAGTTGCCCGATATCGGCACCAGCCTTTCCAAAGGTGATGCAGCTGTTGTTGTTGAATCTGTCAAGGCTGCCTCCGATGTATACGCGCCGCTGGATGGTGAAGTCACAGAAGTGAACGAAGCGACCGCAAGTGATCCGGCCCTGATCAATTCTGCCGCTACTGGCGATGGCTGGCTTTGGAAGATGAAGCTTTCCAACACTGAACAATTGACAGGCTTGCTTGATGAAGCCGGTTACAAAGCGATTATTGGTTGAACATCATGAACAAGAGTATATTCCCATTTGCCGACAGGCATATCGGCCCTAGTACGCAAGGCTCGCGCGCCATGTTGGCTGCGCTTGGTATTCCTTCACTCGATACGTTGATTTCACAGGCTGTTCCAAAGTCTATCCGGCTCGAAAAACCCCTTGATATTCCCGAGGCGGTTAATGAAGCCGAAGCACTCGCCGAACTGGCCGCCAAGATGGGCCACAACAAGACCTTCAAAAGTTATATTGGCCAAGGATATCACGGTACTCATGTTCCGGCAGTGATCCAACGCAACCTCTTTGAGAATCCGGCGTGGTATACGGCCTACACGCCATATCAGTCTGAAATCAGCCAAGGCCGTCTTGAGCTCCTGTTTCACTTCCAGACGCTGGTGGCCGAGCTGACAGGACTGCCCGTCGCTTCCGCGTCGCTCCTTGACGAGGCAACCGCTGTTGCGGAAGCCGTAGGGATTGCCTATCGCCATCACCGCGAAAAGCGTACGCGAATTGTCCTTGCCGGAGATGTTCATCCGCAAATCCTGGACGTGGTCAGAACTCGTGCTGAACCCCTGGGCATGACGGTCAATGGCGGCGAGATTGATAATACTGCAGCCGCTGTCATCGTACCTTGGCCGGATACTTACGGGGTCTACAGGGATCACTCTGCTGTTATCAAGGCTGCGAAGGCCGCAGGAGTACTTGTTATTGCAGTTGCCGATCCGCTTGCTCTGACGGTCACTGCATCACCTGCGTCGCTGGGTGCCGACATTGCTGCAGGTTCCATGCAGCGCTTTGGCGTTCCCGTAGGTTATGGTGGCCCCCATGCCGCTTACCTCGCGGTGACTGAAAATCTAACCCGGCTTATTCCAGGTCGGCTGGTCGGCCAATCGGTCGATAGCAAAGGCAGGGCGGGATACCGTCTCGCATTGCAGACACGCGAGCAGCATATTCGCCGCGACAAGGCTACGTCGAATATCTGTACAGCGCAGGCACTGCTTGCGAACATGGCGGTATCCTATGCCATCTGGCATGGTCCGCAGGGGCTTCAGGCTATTGCCAGCCAAGTTCACGCAAAGGCTGCAAGATTGGCGGCTGCACTTGAGGCTGTGGGCCTTGAATTAAGTGGGTCGCAATTCTTCGATACCGTCACGGTCAGCGTTCCGGGTAGAGCAGATGCTATTGCGGCCAGCGCCGAAAAAGGCGAACGACTGCTCCGTCATATTGATGCGGACAGACTAGGTATCACTGTAGATGAGACAACGACGGACGAGGATCTGGCAGCGCTTGCCGGTGTGTTCGGTGCCAAGGTGCTGAATGATCCCGGCTCAAAGTTGCCAAGCTCGCGGCCTGCCGAGGGTTTCATGACCCAGGCTGTCTTCCATCAACAGCGTTCGGAAACCGAAATGATGCGCTTCCTTCGTCGGCTTGCCGATAAGGATCTGGCGCTTGACCGTGCGATGATTCCGCTCGGTTCCTGCACGATGAAGCTGAACGCTGCAGCAGAAATGCTTCCCGTAAGCTGGCAAAGCGTTGCCAATGTGCATCCTTTCGCACCGGCAGATCATGCGCTGGGCTATAAGTCGCTGACCGATGATCTTGAAGCTTGGCTCTCAGAGATCACAGGCTTTGATGCCGTGTCACTGCAACCAAATGCCGGTAGCCAAGGCGAGTATGCCGGTCTTCTTGCAATCCGTCGCTATCATTTGGATCGCGGCGATGATCATCGCGATATTTGCCTCATCCCTGAATCAGCCCATGGCACCAATCCTGCCAGTGCGCATATGGCGGGGATGCGGGTGGTCGTTGTTGCTTGCGAAGAGGCAGGCGACATTGATCTCGATGATCTGAAAGCAAAGGCTGAACTACACAGCGCCAATCTTGCCGCATTGATGATTACCTACCCGTCAACACATGGCGTATTCGAGGAGGGGGTCAAAGATATTTGCGCTGTCGTTCATGAACATGGCGGTCAGGTCTATTTTGATGGCGCCAATTTGAACGCGCTCGTTGGGCTTGCACGTCCCGGTGATATTGGCGCGGATGTCTGCCACATGAACCTGCACAAGACCTTCTGCATTCCGCATGGAGGCGGGGGACCCGGTGTCGGCCCGATTGGTGTTAAGAAGCATCTGGCTCCATTCCTGCCTGGACATGTGATGAATGGCACCGGCAATGCGGTTTCCGCCGCACCATTCGGCAGCGCATCAATTCTGCCAATCACATGGATGTATATCCGTATGATGGGTGGAGCAGGCTTGAAACGCGCAACCGAAATGGCGATTCTCAATGCCAATTACATTGCTGAACGATTGAAGGATTATTACCCTGTGTTGTTCAAGGGCCGTAATGATCGCGTGGCACATGAGTGTATTCTTGATACTCGGGTACTTAAGGAAAGTGCCGGAATTGGTGTTGAAGACATAGCCAAGCGTCTGATTGATTATGGGTTCCACGCCCCCACAATGTCCTGGCCAATTGCTGGAACGCTGATGGTTGAACCTACGGAATCAGAATCGAAGCGCGAGATTGATCGTTTCTGCGATGCGATGATCGCAATCGCGGGTGAGGCTGCAAAAGTTGCGAGCGGAGAGTGGCCGAGAGATGACAATCCACTTGTCAACGCTCCGCATCCATCGGGCGATGTTCTGGCTGATGACTGGTCGCACCCCTATAGCCGCAAGGTAGCAAGTCTGCCCGGCGGAGAATCGGAGGATCTGCTGAAATATTGGCCACCGGTTTCCCGGATCGACAATGTTGCAGGCGATCGCAATCTGGTTTGTTCTTGCCCGCCCATGACGGCATATAATTAAAAGAAAAAGAGCGCTGGCATGTCCGGCGCTCTTTTTTGCTACCAGTCAGGTGTCAGGCTTGGAGGTGCATTTTTAACTGCAGCCGAGTCGAACTCCGAGGCAAGCTGGCGTAGGGCAAATGGTAAAGCCTGTAGGTCGCTCGATTGGAAGGAGAGGTGGGCAAGGTATTTATTTATAAGCTCGGCAACGACACGTGCCTGCTGCTCATCCCGCAAACGTTTGGCTGCATCTCGATCCGAACGACGTGAAAGCCACAATTTGTGGAGTGCGAAGGCTCTAGGGTCGGGACAGGAGAAACTGACTGGATATCCTCGTTCGTCTATCACTGTCTCGGATGCTTTGGGACTGTTAACCAGCCAAGAAAGCCCCTCAATCTCTATCGCCTGCAAATCTTCGGCATCGGCGCTGAAGCGGTTTTTCTCGTTGGAGGAGAGAATATCTTTTGGCATAGGCTTGATAAGGTCAACCAGAAACCCATCACGGTTTGCCGCCCGGTATCCATTTTTGGCAAGAGGGCGAAAAGAGTGATCAATTTTCTGCAATAGGCCGATCAAGCCTTTGTTAGAGAAATCCTTAACGATGAGCCTTAAACTGAAACGCGAATCCATCAACAAGTCGACGTCCTGTGTGGACAATAGCCCGCCGCTGATATGAACAGCAGCCATGCGTTCATAGATGAACAGGGCGTTGGTGCCAACAACGTCGACTGCTGTTCCGATAAGGCCGAGTTTGTCGAGCGCCCGAACGATACGGGCTGTCAATAGCGGGACGCGCCCAAGGGACATAGCCCGGTTAACGGGCGCAAGCTGGTCAAGACGCTGTGCCAACCGCGACATACGATCCTTCGAGTCGTCGCGACCCGAATGAAACTGGTTATGTATCAGTTCTGTTGCGGCTGATTTTGGACCCAAAGATTTCCAGATGCCATTGGTCTTCTTGTAAAGATAAGTCTTGTCATTGATGCTTTTCTTCCATGACATAGACCCAGAAAACCGCTGTTCATAGTCTTTCGCGCTGGTTCGATAAACATCATAAACCTGCGCTGTATCAACCTGTTGGCGAATTTGCTCTGATGATAACGTTTTGAATTTAATCATGTTATCCCTAGAATGTTCGATGAACTTTAGAATAGGGATAATAGCATATTATGCAAGTTTAAAACTATGAAAATAAACGAATTATCCCTTTAATGATGTTTTCTTGGTGCGCAAGGGATAATGGTAGTTCCATAACTATTATTACGTGATTTTCTGCTTTTAGCGGGTGGGTTCAAGGATGAAGTGCGACTTGCAATAGATAACAGTGGCTTATCGCTTGCAAGGAGTTGCCCATGAAATGCACCTACTCCCAGATTGATATGGATGAACGCCGTAAGATCGCTCGAAGGACTGAACCCCTACAAAAATGATAACCGGTGGGCAAAAGCAGGAATCCCAGTTTGACAGTCGACGCGGCGCAATAATGGCGTCAGATTTACGAAGTTGCCAAATCAAATGCGGAGGCGCATAGGTTGTGAAAATGACTACAGGCGTCCAGACCTGGCTCGATCAAGGGTAAAGAGCTCCTGGGCACGTCCCACTCCCCGCAACGCATAACGCCCGACGGAGACGAGTTGGTCTCGCAATTCGCTTGGCAAAGCTTCGGCAAAACTATCGGAAATCAATATGTCCTGGTCAACCGAGCGACACATTGATGCGATGCGACTGACTTCGTTTACCGCGGGACCGACAACTGTAAAGTCGAGGCGCGTATCACTCCCAATATTACCGTAGAATACCTCTCCGATGTGAAGGCCAAGATAGACATCGGTTGCTGGAGCACCATCCGCGTGGCGAACTTGGTTAAGCGTGACAAGGCGTTTGCGTAGCAAATATTCAGCTTCTAGCGCTGCTGCACAATCCTGAGCAGAGTTGCCGTTGGTAAAGATTGCAAGAATACCGTCTCCCATAAGCTTGAGTACGTCGCCGCCCGTTTCGTGTATCGAGGATATGACTGCTTCCGCATAATCATTCAGCATGGGAATGATTGCATCGGGCGATGCTGTATCTGAAATGCGTGTATAGCCTCTCAGATCCGAATACCACAGGACCGCTTCAATACGCTCCGCGGCACCTCGATTGATGCGTCCGGCAAGGACACGCTTAGCGGCATCATGACCTAGATAGACATCGGCCAAGGTCTGGACGATACGGGTCAGCGAGGCGCACTTTATGGCCAATCCCAGTCCTCGCACCATTCGACGGATCGCCACCAGATCCTCTGCACGGAAACCCTGTGGGTCATCGGTAGACCAGGAGGAATAAAAGCAATCCATTTCGCCGATAGTGCCTTCAGAAGAGAAGCGATTTATGAGCGCGAGATAATCAGTGCAGCCTTCGCCTTTGAGCGTGAGCAAATGCGGGAATCCCAAGTCTTTTTCCCGTCCCAGCTGCACGCGCATTTCATCGTCGCCCGCATTCAACATGCTGTAAAAGGTTGATGTCTGCCAGTTGCTTGCGCTTTCACCCTCCTGCGAAGAACCATATTCAATGATCGCGCGCTCGACCTGCCCTTCCCTGCGCCATAGAAAAACCCGGCCTTCGTAGATGGGGTGCAGCGTGTCGACAAATGCATTTGCTCGCTCAAGCCGGATTCCAGCATCAAGACAGCGCTGGCAAAACCCATTCATAAGTTCTGTTTCGCTGGCGCCGGAGAGCCCTTGCATGTCCAGCCAGGTTTCAATTTCTGCGATCTTGGCTTCGTTCATTGCCATACCTGCCTACGAGATGCGCGATGGTTAGCACTGTTACGCGATTTTGACAAAGACAGACCTGCTTTTGAACTGATTTATGGGCAGCTACATGCGGAGGCCAGCACAGGTGAGGTTCAGGGCGGAAAAGCCGCGGCTATCAGGGATAGCAATTGTCAAATACTCAACCTGCCTTGGCAATTGACCCAATCAAAGCTTTTTGACGTGTCAGACAATCCGTAAGTTGGAAGCGATGTTCGACTGTTCTGCGGGCAGCGATACGCAATGGCATATAATCGTCTGGCTTGTGCAAAACACGTAAAAGGGTGTCGGCCAAAGCGTCGGTATCATAAAACGGCACAAGTAAGCCATTTTTCCCCGATCGAATGATCTCCTGCACCGGAGGAGTGTCCGAGCCAATGATCAGAGCGCCACAGGCCATGGCCTCCACCACGGACCAGGAGAGAACGAACGGGTAGGTTAAATAGATATGCGCTGTGGAAATTTGATACAGCTGACGAAGAAGATCATGTGAGATTGGACCAGTAAACAAGACTCGGTCAGCCGGGACATTGTGCTGCGCCAGCATAACCTCTTTCCATGTACCTCCACCTGGCGGCGGCTTGCCATAGCTTACGCCATCGCCGCCCACAAAGATAAAAAGAGCGTCGGAATTCTTGGCCAGAACCTTCGATGCCGCTTCAAGTGCTTGCGGGAAGCCGCGATAAGGTTCCAGATCGCGGGCGACGAATGTGATGATCGGCGGATCCCCTGCCCGCAAAACGCGCCCGTCGGGAAGACGCAGCGAGGCGTTGCGGTCTGGACGAAAGCGTTGAGTGTCAACGCCTTCGTGGCAGACCGCGATGCGGTTTTGTGCAGACGTGGGATAGAGGCTCTTTTGCCATTGTGTAGGGCTAATGCCGCCATCCAGGGCTTCGAGCGAGATGAGCTGGGCGATATTGCGCAGACGCAAGCGCTTGCGTGTATCCGCGTCGGGTAAGTCGTCGGGTGCAAACCCAACATCAGCACCCTCTGCCCTGTAGAAAAATTCGCAATATCCTATCGCAGGTACCTGTGGCAGCACGTCTTTTACAAACATCATGCTGCCCCAGCCTATGTGACCGACAACAATGTCTGGTCGCTGGTCATGACGTATCATGGCCTCAAATGTTTCAGCAACCCGGTGCCCGATCCGAACATGGTGATCCGGTATACCCAGATGTTTTGCCATCTGAGTATCCGATCGAGGGCCGGGTTCTGCCCTGTGTCTGACTACGCGGACCGATGGGAGGCGTCGGTCTACAGTTTCACAAACGAGGCTGACATCATGCCCACTGGAAGCAAGATTTTCAGCCAGAGCAGAAAATTGACCAAAGCCACGTCTGTGCACGAATGCCACATGCATGATTTCAGTCCTTTCCGACCGTTACGGCACACCACTTGATTGTTAAATGCCGTAACGTGCAGCATTACCCCATACCAGTTCAAGCCGATGCAATGTTTGAAATGCAATCTCTAGATTGCGCAGGTCACTATCATCCCGCGCAAGAACCCGATTATAAGCACCGCCAGCGTCGCGCAAATTGGCGCAAAGCTGTTCGCCTTTTTCCGTCAAACGAATCCTCGCGGATCGCTTGTCGCGCTGTGATGCTACCCTGTCGATATATCCACCATCGGCAAGCTGCTTCAGGTAATAGGAGATGTTGGAGCCGACATAATGGCCGCGGTCCAGTAGTTCTCCAACCGAAAGTTCAACGTCGCCGATGGCAAGAAGAACCATTGCCTGAGCTGGCCCAACATCTTCAACGCCGAGTTTTGTCATCTCTGTCCTGAGCAAACTCGCGAACCTCCGATTGACCCTCTCAATCATTCTTGCCAGTTCAAAATGCGTTACAACCACTGTATGAACTGGATGTCTATGTCCCTGTTTTTCTGCGGTAATTTCGGGGAAATTGGCGGCATCATAGCCGTCAATAGATGTTTCGACTTCCACTTCTTCGTGCAGAAGTTTTTGTATCATCTTGGTCTCCATGATCAAGTTTACTTCAAAATTTGAAGTAAGTTACAAGTATGTTTTCGGTTCTCCTTCGAATATTTCCCCACCGTAAGAACTTTTTTCTGTCACATTCTGCGCAGTATTACTTTACTAGTCTATGGCCTTAGACCAAGGTCGTAGGAGCTAAACCGCGGCTGTGTCATTTCCAAGGCAGAAGTGTATGGTAGATACTCGTCAAATCAATGAGAATGGCAATAGCAATGTTGGAAAAAAAGCGATGACACCTACGGTGCCCACGCCTCAAACCCTTATTTTCAAAGCCCGCCGGGTATTCTTGGCGGGGCTGCTTTATGCTGTTTTGCTCAGTGCATGCATCAACATTTTGCAGCTGACAGTACCGCTTTATATGCTGCAGGTTCATGACCGTGTATTGAATAGCCGCAGCACAGATACGTTGTTGATGCTAACGATTCTTGCGATTGGCGCGTTGATTGTTTTCGGAATTTTGGAGTTCATCCGCGCTCTCTCATTTCAGGCAATGGGCAGCGCATTGGTTCGTCGGCTCAACCTTCCGGTTTTAACCGCAGCGGTACAAGCCTCGGTTGATCAGGGGCTTCCAAAAGCAACGCAATCCCTGCGTGACTTGACCGAGTTGCGTTCGTTTCTGACATCGTCAGCGGTAAGTGCTCCGCTTGATGCAGCTTGGTCTCCTATTTTTCTTGGAGTCCTGTTTTTGCTGCATCCCGTCTTTGGCATTATTGGTATTGTGGCAGTCATCATTCTGATCTGCTGCGGTGTCGTGACGGATTTGATGACACGCAATCTGGTGAAAGACGCCAATCAGGCGAATATCGAGGCAATCTCCAAGATCGGTGCAACATTGCGCCATGCTGAAGCGATTGAAGCCATGGGTATGCTACCTGCTTTGGCCCGTCGCTGGCGTGGCCTGCAGATGAATGCCCTGGATTTGCTTGACCTTGGCGGCAGCCGCAGCCGTGCCATGACATCCATCACTCGCACATTACGGTTCATGATCCAGGTGGTAACGCTCGGCGCCGGCACATTGCTGGCCATGGAGCAAGAAATTTCGCCTGGCGCGATGATCGCCACCAGTATCATTGTCGGACGACTTCTCATGCCGTTTGATCAGGTCGTTGAGACCTGGCGGCAATGGGTAAACGCAATTGGAAACTGGCAGCGGATTCAATCCTTGCTGGCCCAGAATCTCGCAGTGCGACAAACAATGCCGACCCCCAGGCCCCATGGAGATCTTATCGTGGACAGGTTGGTCTATGCCGCGCCTGGTGTCGAAATGCCAATTATCAAGGGCATCTCATTTGCTCTTTCACCCGGAGAGGTTCTCGGTATTGTCGGGCCTTCGGCTGCCGGCAAGTCGACGCTTGCCCGGCTGATGATCGGCATCGTGAAGCCCACGTCAGGAGGCGTCTTCCTCGATGGCAACAACGTGTATTTGTGGGAGCGCGGCTCATTTGGCGAAATTGCCGGCTACTTGCCGCAGTCAGTGGCGCTGCTTGAAGGAACGATCAAGGACAACATCGCACGCATGGGCGACAGTGACCCCCACCGTGTTCTAGAGGCCGCGAGGCTTGCAGATGTTCATGAGATGATCGGAAGACTGCCGCTGGGTTATGATACGCCTGTGGGCGACGGGCGTTTAACGCTGTCAGGTGGTCAACGCCAGCGGATTGGCCTCGCTCGCTGCCTTTACAACCGCCCCCGCCTTATCGTGTTGGATGAACCCAATGCCAATCTTGATGCCGTGGGCGAGAGAGCATTGATGCGGGCCATAGAACAGGCGCGCGATGATGGTGCGATCGTGATCATGATAGCTCATAGACCCACGATTATGCAGGTGGCGGACAAGCTTCTCGTCCTTGAGGACGGCCGTATTACCCAGTTCGGGCCGCGCACGGATGTTGTTGCCTCGATAACACCGACCGGTCCTAAGAGAGCGACTGCATCATGACCGACAAAATCAATCTGCCCAAACGGGTTTCCCAATTGCTTGCCCCGCGCGCCGCATCGACCGGCGACAATCTGCCTACGAAATTTGGCACGGTTCGCCCTGAATGGGTCACCGACCTCGAGCAGGAAGATGCAAAGAGCCCTCTACGCAGGCTGATCATTGCCGGTGTTGCAACGATAGCCATCGCATTTGGTGGTTTTTTTGGCTGGGCTTACTCGGCTGAGCTTGGCAGCGCTGCTGTTGCGCTTGGAACGGTAATCGTTGATTCAAAGCGTAAAACCATCAGTCATTTTGAAGGTGGTATCCTTGATCGCTTGTTGGTCCAGGAAGGCGACGTCGTCAAAGTTGGGCAGCCGCTGGTAAGGTTGGACAACACAAAGGCCCGCTCGGAGTTGCAATCTCTGCAAAGCCGCCGCGTTGGATTGATCGCAAAGCTTGCTCGCCTGCGGGCGGAGCAGGCGGGCGCTACTGAAATCGAGTTTCCAAAAGATTTTGGTGCAGCTGATGATGTCACGGCACAAAATGCCATGAAAGCCGAGCAGATATTTTTCCAAAAGCGCTCGTCCCAAAAGACAAGTCGCATCGATGTTCAGCAAAAAACCATTGAACAATATACCGAGCAGGCAAAGGCATCAGAGGCACAGATCGTAGCCACAGATCGACAGATTGCCCTTATCACCGAACAGCGCGATGCAATCGCCAGCTTGGTCAAAAAGGGTTTTGCCCAAAAATCCAAACTTACGGAGATCGATACCCGGCTAAGCGAACTTGCCGGCCAACGTGGTGAATATGCCGGCGATAAGGCCAAAGCGGAACAGGCCAAAGCAGGTGCCGAGTTTTCGCTAACCGGCATTGAAAGTGATGTGCAATCAGAGATTGCAGGTGAAATTACCACCAGCCAGACTGATCTTGCTGACACCGAAGAGCGAATTGTCGCTGCCAAAGATGTCATGCGCCGGGTCGAGATACGTTCGCCACAGGCCGGTATCGTCGACAATATTCGTCTGCGTACACCGGGCGGTGTTGTTGCAGCCGGCGAAGCAATTCTTGATATTGTTCCGGAAAACGAGCCGATGGTGGTCGAAATGAAGATCAGTCCACGCGATATTGATGGCGTTGCTGTGAATTCTGCAGTTCAGGTCAAATTGACGGCGTTTAATCAACGATCCCTTTCGCCGCTTGATGGAAAGGTGACCTATGTTGCCGCTGACCAGCTTATCGATGAAAAAAGCGAAACGGCCTACTTTGTGGCACGGGCGGAAATTTCTCCCCAGTCGCTGACAGCCAATCCGTCCATCAAGCTCTATCCAGGCATGCCTGCAGAAATCCTGATTGTGCACAAGTCACGTCGAGCGATTGATTACATCGCTGGCCCAATCACCGACAGTTTCAACCGTGCCTTCAGGGAAGATTAGCCGGAAAGCGCTGGTACAGCTGATGTTTTTGAGGATACTTCAAAATTAAAAATAATTTACGCCTAATAAGGATGCATAACTAAAGTATATTGAGTATAAACCGCAATTATAAGTCTAATATAAATATGTCGTAATACATTCATGTAATAAATTGTTACTATAGATTGCCACATTTATATTCATAACATATGTTGCATTTCGATTTGGTGCAGCGCACAATCGTCAAAGCACTCGATCGCCGGGGTATTTTTCCGGCAATGCATAAACTCAATGCAGGACAACAAAGGAGAAGCAGATGGCCACTTTAGAAGGCGGCGCCTACGACGACGTTTTGTTTGGCTCCCGTTTTGATGACTTCATCCACGCCCGTGGCGGTGATGACGTTGTTTTTGGTGGGAACGGAAGTGACACAATATTCGGCGATGATGGGGATGATCTCCTGTTCGGCGGCAACGGAAATGACTCCATTTTCGGTGGCGCCGGTAGTGACATCCTGTTCGGCGATAATGGCAACGACGTCTTGACCGGCAATGACGGCAGCGATGTTCTGTTTGGCGGTCGTGGAGACGATGTTCTTCTCGGCGGTGCAGGCAATGACATTCTGTTCGGCGGGCAAGGTGATGACATCCTTTCTGGCGGTGCTGGAAACGATATCCTTTCTGGCGGTGCTGGCGATGATACACTCATCGGTGGTGCAGGCAGCGATACGTTTGTCTTCAATGGCGGCGGCGGCAACGACGTCGTGCTCGATTTCACTCCAGGTCAGGATCATCTCCAGATTTCGAGTGGCATTAATGGAACGGATATCCACTCGGCTGACGATGTGGCTTCCCATGTTACCCAGGTTGGTGGTGACGTAGTTGTCGATCTCGGCAATGGCGACTCTGTCACACTGGTTGGTGTGAACGCTGACGATGTACTCGCAAACCCAGGCGATTTCTTCGTCGTTCATTAATATCGATTTATGGCGTGCCCTGTCTCCCACAGGGCACGCTTTTTTTCTCGCGTTGCGCAGTGAGTGAAAGGGCAATTTGTTGCACCTAGACCATTCAACGGAAATTGAAGATTACCCACAGGACCTTTCGATCTCGCGCCTTTGCGCCGACGTGGCTGTTGTAATATGGGATATTCCAGCTTCCTCCAAAGCGCTGACAAAATGCACTATCGAAGCATCAAATCCTTTGGTGCCCCTCGTCAGCCTCAGCATGCCGCTCGAAACGGGTGGTCAGCGTATGTTCTGGGCAATGCGGACGAAGGCCGATCCCGTTTCGCTGAGGCTTTCCAATGGCAATTCGACCTCAGACCAGGAAGTAATGCTCTATCCAGCTTCCGAGCTGGGTGCCTTTGATATAGAGCGTGCCTTGAGCAATATCGGCTCGGGCGGACAGGTCAAACTCCTCAACAACCTGCTCGGCACGTGGCGAAGTGCCTTTCGCCTTTCGCAGAACTCAATTTTTGCCGGCGTCGCTCGCGAGGTCACAGTGGCACTTACACCCGAGCCGCGGGAAGTGCGCAGTTGTGGACAGCCAATTGATGGCCTCCATTTGCTGGAGACCGGTCTCAACCCGGACCTTGGAGCTGTTACCGCCATATATGGTATCAGCGGCAATTCGGTCATTTCACTGCCGGTGAAGCTGGTTATTGGCCCTGCGGTCAAAAAGGGCCTGCAACAATGCCACCTGCTTGTGGAATCCGCCCGCGCCCTTCCCCAATCGTTTCGACTGGTTATTTCAGGCAAGAATGGCGTTGCCGTGCGCAAGCTCTCCGACAATGCCAGTGCCTCGGATTTCCAGAAGTGGTGGGGAAAAAAACAGGGGGATGCAAGTTTGCGCGCCTTTCTGGTACGCCATCTTGCAAAGGTGCCTGGCGCCGGCATCGCGACCGCAATCGACATGCAGATAAGGGCTCCGCTCCCTGCCCGTCAAATCGGTAAATCTGCTACTCAGCCTTCCGGCGAAATTGATCTGGCGCTGGCACTGGATGGCGGCTTATTGGTTGGGGGCTGGACGAACGATCCGTCCGGTATGCTCGCCGGTATCGAATACGTAACCGAAGATGGAACAGCCCTTCCACTGAAGCCAAACTTCTACAGTTTTCCAGGCAAAACTGGAAAAGGTGAGGACGGATCACGGTCTGACGTGACAGGTTTTGCTGCCTGGCTTCCGCAGGTCAACAATCTTGGGCCGCTGTTGCAGCCGCGGTTCCAAATGCGGCTGATTTCGGGTGCAACCTCTGCACTTGTGCCACAGATGCAGCCCTTTGAGGCTGGTGCTCAGCGCAACTGTATATTACGCGCTGTCCCGCCACAGCATGCCAAGGCGCAGGTTTTTGAAAGAATTCTGGCGCCAGCCCTGCGGGAGGTCGAGCAAAAGATAGGAAGAATGGTCAAGATCGCCGACGTGAAGGATTACGGTATTATGCCGGAATCACCGTTGGTTTCCCTTGTTATTCCTTTGTACCGGAATCTCGATTTTCTGCGTTTCCAACTTTCCGCTATGGCAACAGATCCCTGGCTCGTCGAGAACGCCGAAATCATTTTCGTGCTCGATTCCCCTGAAATTCAGGACGATACCGAGCACATGCTGGGTGGACTGCACATTCTTCACGATCTGCCCATGAAGCTTGCAACGATGAACCGCAATGGCGGTTATGCGCGGGCATGCAACGCCGGCGCCAGCCTCGCCAATGGCACGATACTGGTGATGTTGAATTCAGATGTCGTTCCCTGCAAGGCGGGGTGGCTGGATGAACTTATCAATCCGCTATTCAAACAGAAAAAACTTGGCGCTGTCGGACCCAAATTGCTGTTTGAAGACGGTTCTTTGCAACATGCAGGCCTTTATTTCGCCCGGGATCAGCGCGGAGTATGGCTCAATCACCATTTTTACAAAGGAATGCCGGGGGACTATGCGCCAGCTCGGGTCGCCCGCTTTGTGCCAGGTGTAACAGGCGCGTGCCTCGTTACGCGAAAGGATATTTACGACCTCGTTGGAGGTTTTACGGAAGACTATGTGATCGGCGATTACGAGGACAGCGACCTTTGCCTTAAAATCCGCCAGATAGGATTCCAGATTGCCTATGAGCCGAACGTCGCACTTTACCACTTCGAGCGCCGGTCAATACGCCGGAGTTCTGATTATATGCGGGGCTTGGCCAGCCAGTACAATTCATGGCTGCATACGCAGCGCTGGAACCGCGACATTTCAGAATTGATGACGAGTTATCTCGACGAGACTGACGAGGATACGGTCACACCTTTTGTTAGTAACAAGTCGGAAAGGAGCGCCGCTTGACCGAGGTCATCGCACTCAAACAATCACCAGCCGATCATGTCCGGGTCTATGATAATGATTACGTTGAATGGCTGATGGAGACCGTGTTGAAGAACCGGTTTCTCCCCTCCCCCGAGCTTGAGAGCATATTTGTTGGGGACGGCAGTTATCAGGCCGTCGGCGCTGAATTTCTCGGCCATTTCATTCGAAAGGGCGGACTGGAAAAAACAGACCGCATATTGGATATCGGATGTGGCATCGGACGCATGGCGGTGCCGCTCACGCAGTATCTCGACTACGAAAAAGGCACTTATTGCGGTATTGATCCCGTGGCTGGCGGTATAGAATGGTGCAATCAAAAACTTAGCCCCATCTATTCAAACTTCGAATTTCGCCACGTGGATATTGCGCATAACCTGTACAATCCAAAAGGCGCCATCGATGGCCTTGAGCTTGTCCTTCCTTACGATGGAAATCAGTTCGATTTCATCATCATGACCTCGATCGTCACCCACCTGCCGGATGAAGAAGTCAGCGCTTATTTGCGCGAAATCGAGCGCCTTCTTGCTCCTGGTGGCCGTCTCTTCATGACCGCATTTGTCGTCGACAAGGTGGCACAGGAAAATGTTTCCAAGAAGCGTGACGCCCGGCTTGGGTTTCAACGCTATGACAATGGACCGTGCTGGTTCGTACCGGAACTGCCGCCGCTTGCAGCTGTGGGTTTCGATGATGGCTTTCTGGACCGAGCGATTACTGGCGCCGGTTTGAACACTGTCCTTAAATCATTCGGTCATTGGCGCGGTGTTTCGTCGGATCATTATCAGGATCTGTTTGTTGCAGAAAAAGACGGGATCCGCCGATGAAGGTTCTCGTTGCTGCCCACAATCATCCCTCCCTCCATCCTGGCGGGACGGAGATTTTTGCGCACGATTTGTTTCGGGCGTATCAACGGGCTGGCTGCGACGCGCTTTTTTTGGGCGCAACCAATCATATTCACCGTGAAGCTCGCCCTGGAACCAGTTTCCAGAGTATCGGCACCACTGGCGACGAAATTCTTCTTTGGTCTGGTCATTTCGACCGTTTCTTCATGAGCCAAGTCGATCTTTATGGAATTGTGCCGGATATTGTGGAACTGCTTCGCGATTTTCGGCCAGATGTCGTTCATCTGCATCACCTGCTGTTGCTCGGTGCCGAATTTCCGCACATCGTCAGACGCACACTTCCCGATTGCCGTATCGTCATGACGCTGCATGATTATTACCCAATCTGCCATCATGATGGTCTGATGGTTCGGACCACAAACAAAGAACTTTGCTACGGCGCAAGTCCTGACCGTTGCCATAGCTGCTTTAAAGAGATCGCGCTCGACAAGTTTGTTTTACGGGAGCGGCATTTGAAATCGCTGCTAAGCACAGTGGACAGCTTTGTTTCACCAAGCGCGTTTCTGAAGCAGCGTTATGTTGATTGGGGTTTGTCAGAACATCTTATTAGCGTGATACCGAATGGACAGCCCGAACGTGCGCCGGTCAAACCATCAGAGACAACCCGCCCCAAGCCGGTCTTTGGTTATTTCGGCAACCTTAATCCGTGGAAAGGCACCACGGTTTTGCTTGAAGCAGCAAAGCAGCTGATTTCCGAAGGATTGGACTTTGAGTTGCGGGTCCATGGCGCGGCGCCATTCCAAAGTGAGACCTTTATTGCCGACATAGACCGGTTGTTCGCCGAGACGTACCCTTTCGTCCAGCGACGTGGAGCCTATCGGCGCGAGGATATTGGCAAGCTCATTGCCACTGTTGATTGTGCAATCATGCCTTCGATTTGGTGGGAAAATGCGCCTTTGGTCATCCAGGAAGCCCAGGGCCTCAATTGCCCGGTGATTACCAGTAATATCGGAGGCATGGCCGAGGCAATCGAGGACGAAGTAAACGGTCTGACCGTCACTCCCAACGATCCTATGGCACTGGCTTCAGCTATCCGGCGTATCGCGGAAGACGGCGACCTGCGTCAGCAGCTTTCCAGTCGCGCACGCCATCCCGACACCATTGCCACATCGGCAGCGAAGTATCTCGACTTGATCGGGACATTGCGCTCGGATCGTGTGGCAGCCGCCTGAAAGGAAGATCATGTCTATAGCGACACAAGTCCCAGCGCAGGCTTTACCACAGCCTCCTGCTGCACCCGTGCAAGATAATGCGCGACCACTGAAGACAGAACCGATGAAGGGCCGGGTCGACGCCGTCGACGATGGACGTCTTTACGGCTGGGCCTTCGATCCATCTGCACCCACCGCGCGGGTGACCATCCGGGTATTGCTGGATGGGAAACCAATCGCCGAAGCAACAGCTGATCAGGATCGCCCAGATTTGAAGCGAAGCGGCATCGGTGATGGCGCGCATGCCTTCAATGTCATGTTGCCGCAATTTGCTTCGATAAGGGCGGCCGAACTGGTAGTGGTTGCTATCAGTGCCTCAGGGGTCGAACAGGTTTTGCGTGTCCCCAAACCCGCCGAACAGGCAGCAGAGGCACTTATCGCTGCGCCAATGACGCGGATATTGGACAAGCTCGACATGCTGATGGCAGCGCAACGTCAGCTGCAGGTTAACCAGAGGTCTCTGCAACGTGCTGCGCCTGTGCTTGATGGCAATAGCGGTAGCTCGTCTGTCGAAGGCCTGGATATTGGCGGTTCAATTGAAGCGATGCGGGGCGACGTAAATAATCGTCTGACCGAGCTAGATGTACATTTGATGCGTCTTGACGGTGTGGTCGGAGGCTTGGAAAAGCGTATTGAATCGCTGCAGAAGCGGTCCAATGGTGATGTGAAGCCGCTGTTCCTTCTGCTTTTTGTTCTTGTCGGTTTTGCCGCGGGAGCCCTTGTTTCCTTGACGATACTCCACTGAACTCGGGAGTAATGCACTTGCGCGATGACAGGAACATATTACCGATAACCAACGCTGCCAAACCAGCGGGAAACCATTCCATTGTCATGGAAGGCGAAATAGTTGTTGGTTGCCCTGTTGACGATGCGCTGGTGCTCGTCATGGGCATAGGGAATTTCAACCTGGAGCACGTGGCGGTGTTCCTCAATGGCGACCCTGCCCTGAGCCTCAAGGCGACCTTGGTGTGCTGGCCATTGAAAAATGCCTCGCCAGCAGGAACCCATGGTTTTGTAGCAGTTCTTCCTACAGGCATACTGCGTCGGGCTTCGCTCAAAACCATCATGTTCCAGCATAAGGCAAAGGTAACGCGCTATACTTTCGCCAATAGAGGCGCATCGGTTGGCGATCTGATTGCCATGATCGCAGATCTGGCAGGGGCAAATCTCCCGTCCGTCATTGACGGGCTTGTGGAGGCCCTGATCTCCGGCCCCATAGGCCGAAAGAAGCTCGCGGCGATTACCGTCTTGCTACAGGCGGGCGCGCGGTCGGATGGATGTGTCGAGCTTATCGGTGGCAGTGATGAGGGTGAAATCTTTGTACAAGGCTGGGCTCAAGACCTCACGCCATCAGTGACGCGGCTTTTCATCAGCGGACGCGCTTCGTCTCTGGCAGAATGTGTGATATCGGTGTTTGCCCGCCCGGATCTGAACGACCAAGCTTCGGGCTTTGCCGGACTGTTGCTTGCCAATGAAACTGTCGAAGCAAGTGATATCGAACGCCTGCTCTTTCGCGGACGGCGCGGATGGCGTTTCACCGAAGTCTATGATCGCCGTCTGATTGTCGGTTCGCGGGAAACGCCAAGTCATGTGCGTGCAATTTTGCCGCGCGTTAGAGGTTCTACAGAAATATTGCTTCGAATGCGTTCGGCTGCCAACCGCTTTGACGGAACTGAGACCGTTTCCGGTTTGCCGCTTCCGGTGCGCGCTGGCATTGATAATGTCCTGCGCGTCGACGGTAGTGGCCTCCTGGTTTCTGGCTGGTTGCTTGATCCCGACGGTCATGTCGAAAGCGTAAAATTGCGTCGTCATCGCGGCGAGTGCCAGCTTGATGGCAACTGGACCCGTATCGACAGGCCAGATGTCACCGCCGAATTCGACAATCGGGCACCTTTCAATGCTGGTCTCGATCCAAATCGGCATGCTCACGGATTTGTTGCCTTTGCGCCGGAACTATCAGGAGACAGCACCGCCCCGTTTTACCTCGAGCTTTGCCTCAGCGATCAGCGGCGCGCCTTTCTGCCTTTGACACCGATCCGGGTCACATCACGAGAAGCTGTTGTCAGACAGATCCGTGCGATTGACCCAAATGCATGGGCACTTCGCCACGTAGTCGACC
Source organism: Phyllobacterium sp. CCNWLW183 (assembly GCF_037203775.1). Taxonomy (NCBI): domain Bacteria; kingdom Pseudomonadati; phylum Pseudomonadota; class Alphaproteobacteria; order Hyphomicrobiales; family Phyllobacteriaceae; genus Phyllobacterium; species Phyllobacterium sp. CCNWLW183. Next base: position 41,227 of record NZ_JBBCBN010000011.1, read on the forward strand.
AACAGCTTGTACCACTTTTGCGCAATGTGAGCCGTCCTGCACCGGAAATCTTCGGTGTCGCGGATGTCGGAGCATTTGATGATATTGAGGGTCCGGCGCTAATCATTGGTATCGATGAGAGAGTTGAAGAAGTTGGACCGCTTATAGCCTTGCTTGCGCTTGATCCCGAAACCCGGGGTTTGCCTGTCGTGATTGCCGGGGCAACTGACGTTATAGACCGTATTGGTGTGCGGGTGCGCAGACTGGCGCAGTTCTACAAGCTAAGTGTCCGGCTGGTTTCGGCAAGCGGCTCGGAGGATCTCTACGATGCACTTGAAGTTGGTGCGCGGGCAGTGTCTTGCGAAACAGTTGTGTTTCTCGCCGCCTCGTTGCTTCCCAGGAACAAGGGTTGGTTTAATAAATTGCTCACGGCTTATGAGATGCGCAAGAATTGTGTTCTCTCGCCCACCCTCGCATATGAAGATGATTCCATACGCTGGGCCGGAACATGGGTGGCTGGTGCGCATTCGGATCGCGCCTTGATCAGCCGTTACGCAGGCTATCCCATTGATGCGGTGACCGGCATGGCCACGACGGAAGTGGCAACGGCGACATTTGAATGTTGTATCATGCCCCGAGAAGCGCTGTTCTCAGTGGACGGCTTTACACGCGGCTACATGGGAACGCATGAAAAAGGCCTGGACCTCGGACTCAAGTTGAAGCAGTCAGGTCTTAAATCCTACTGGTTGCCATCGGCCCAGATGCTGGGCTCTGACGATATTATAGTCTCTGAAAAAGCTTCCACGGTTGCGCTGATAGAGCGGATTGACAGACAGATTTTTGACAGCCGATGGGCCAGGAGTTTCGGGAAAGAAAACACTTTGAAAACGGAGAGCCCGGCATGACCGAACAACTCCGCGTTCTGGTAATTTCTCACGCGCATCCGAACATTTCGCTGGGTGGTGGTGAAATTGCATCGTATAATCTGCACAAGGGCCTGAATGCCCTGCCACGGGTTCAATCCGTATATCTTGCCCGCGCGGGACACCCGATACCGCGTCACGGAACGACTGCACTTATGAGCCTGCGGCGTTCCAGCGATGAAATCCTGTTTCATTCGGACGAGTACGATCATTTTTATCTGTCGAACAACAACACAGACGAAATTCATCGCGACCTTTTACGTTTTGTCGGCGATCTCAACCCACATGTGGTGCATTTCCACCATGTATTGGGCCTTGGTTTGGAAACTCTTTATGCTATTCGCGAGGCGCTTCCCAAGGCAATCATATTGATGACATTTCATGAATACCTTTCTATCTGCAACAATGACGGACAGATGGTCAAAGTTGGTACGTCCAAACTTTGTCATGAAGCGTCCCCTATCGACTGCCACGCCTGTTTTCCTGATATTCCGCCAGCTCGATTTTTGAAGCGTGAGAAGTTTGTGCGCGGAATGCTCGAACTGGCAGACGCCTTCGTTTCACCAAGCGGTTTTCTTGCCGGAAAATATGCAGAATGGGGCCTGGATCCGGAAAAACTGCATGTCATTGAAAATGGCGTGTCGATTGATAGCGTTACGCCGCCGAGGGAACTCTCCGGACCGAAGCCACGCCGGAACCGCTTCGCATATTTCGGCCAGATTACACCATTTAAAGGCATTGATGTGCTTATCGATGCGGTCTCGCGAGTGCCAGAGGAAGTCTGGGGCGAAGATACAAGGCTGATGATATTTGGCGGAAATCTTGAAAAGCAGCCCGCAGAATTTCGAACGCGCATGGAAAAGCTCATTGCAGATGCAGGATCTCGTGTGCGATTTCACGGAGCTTACCAGAATAACGAGATGCCTCGGCTGATGCAGTCCGTCGATTGGGTGTTGATGCCCTCCATCTGGTGGGAGAATTCTCCGATCGTTATTCAGGAAGCCTTGCATCATCGTCGGCCTATTATCTGCTCAAATATTGGCGGCATGGCTGAAAAGGTGCGGGATGGGCAAGATGGATTACATTTCCGCGTGCGGAGTGCCGAAGACCTTGCTGACCGATTCACCGAGGTTTTGAGCGACCCGCTCATTTGGGATCACTTGCATCACTCAATTCGACAGCCGACCAACTATGTCGATTGTGCGGAAGAGCACGTTGCCCTTTACGCAAAATTGCTCCGATCTGTTCATCAAGGCTCAACCCAGACAGTGGCAGCGAACGAAGTCGTTCTTTCACAAGCAAGCTGATTGCTTTCAAAGTTACAAAAAGGAATACTCTATGGCACGTGTACTCGTAATGAGCCCATCAGGCGAAGTTTACGACCACGATAATGTTCGCTGGTACCAGCACAGTGATATTCAAAAATATATCGACCATTATCACAATATCGGCGATGCCTTTGTCTTTGACTCATCGCTCAAGCTGATGAACTTCGAAAAGCTGCGGGAATTGCCGCTCGGTGAGCCAAATTTTGATCAAATCGATCGGTTGAAAGAAGAATATGACTACGTGATTCTGCGTGGGTCGAACTACATTCATCAGCATATGGGCTGGCCACATGCGATTGCGGTTTTGAAGCGCCTTGGACTGCCTGTAATCGCCTGGGGCATTGGAGCACAGGCTCCTGTTGAAGGACAGATACAACTGCCTGAAGATCTCAAGACGCTCCTGAAGATCATGGCAGATTCAACGGCATCCATTGGCGTGCGAGGGGCCTATTCTGCGCAGGTGCTCAAAGATATCGGCATTGACAACGTTCGGATCGTTGGCTGTCCCACTGCATTTCGGCGCAATGATCCCACGTTGAAGGTCACTTTGCCCCTGCTTGAAGATGTCCGCAATGTTGGCCTGACCGTGCGCCGGGAGGTCTCACCAGCCTATGCCCGTAATATTGAGCGATATCTGACATTTCATCGCGATTTGATCAAATATACCGCAAACAAATTCAACGTTACGCTGATGGCGCAGGGCGAGATTGAGGAAAAAAAGCTTGTATTGGGAACTGATGAACAGAAGGAAGATGCAATCGCGGCGCTGAAGGCCAATCGATGGGCTTCCGACTGGTATCTCGACGATACAATCGAGAAGCTTTACCGCGAGCGACTCTTCTATTCGGACGTTGTGGCCGACTATGAGAAACTGGTGCAGACAAAAGATCTCGTATTGGGTTACCGGTTGCACGGCAATCTTATGGCTTTGGCGAATGGGGTGCCATCTATCTATTTTACCTATGACAGCCGCACAGTTGAGTTCGCTGAAACCTACCAGATACCCCGCTTCGATGTCTTCAGCGGAGATAGGTTTCGCCTTGAAGATTATTGGGATCAGACATTGTTCAATAAATACAATGACGCCTGGTATCGAACATATGGCGAAATGCGCAGATTTCTTGATGAAAACCATGTCGACCACAAGATGGTCGACACAAAAGAGAACATACCGGATTCCGTCCGGCGTGTGGCTTAGACAAAATTCACTAATTGGCAAAAGCCAGAATCTTCAACAAAGCTAGAAATAACCTCCCAGGAGTTATCAATGACCGTTCTTGTTACAGGTGGCGCAGGCTATATAGGCAGTCACATGGTTCTTGCCCTGAAAGATGCGGGAAGAGATGTTGTTGTCCTCGACGACCTTAGTTGTGGGTTCGAGTGGCTGGTACCAGAAGGCGTTCCCTTTATTCGGGGCGATGTCGGTGATCAGGCCCTGGTTGCTGACACGATCCGCAGGCACAGCATCACGGCAATCTTGCACTTTGCAGGCTCGATTGTCGTGCCGGACTCCGTTAGTGATCCCCTATCCTATTACCGTAACAATACGGTACAGTCGCGAGCATTGATGGAAACCGCCATCGCGGAAGGCATCCGGCATTTCATTTTTTCGTCGACCGCCGCCGTTTATGGCGAACCCGAGCGGACACCGATCACCGAGGATATGCCGCACCAGCCAATTTCTCCCTATGGAACATCCAAGCTTATGACCGAATGGATGTTACGTGATGCCGCTGCCGCTCATAAGGATTTCCGGTTTGTTGCATTGCGTTATTTCAATGTGGCTGGCGCTGATCCGAAGCTGCGTTCTGGCCAATCATTTCCTCGCGCAACCCATCTAATCAAGATCGCCAGCCAGGCCGCCACCGGTGACCGGTCCCATATCGAAGTCTATGGCACGGATTATCCGACCGCCGATGGAACCTGTATCCGCGATTACATCCATGTCAGCGATCTGGCGGAAGCTCACCTGTGCGCCCTCAATTATCTTGAGGCAGGCGGTGCGAGCACAACAGCAAATTGTGGTTATGGATACGGCTACTCGGTTCTGGAAATTATTGATGCTGTTAAGCGTGTATCCGGGGTGGATTTCGCCGTAAAAATGGCTCCCCGCCGTGCAGGGGATCCGGCAATATTGGTGGCCGCAAATGATCGTGTCCGTAACGACTTCGGTTTTGTGCCAAAGCGTGCAGATCTTGATACAATTGTAGGTGATGCGCTTGCCTGGGAACGTCAGCTGCAGGCAATGCGGCTTGAAGAGCAGGAACGCGTGGCCGTCTAAGCATATCGACCTGAAGGCCGAACCCGGCAGTCGATTGCCGGGTTTGGCAAGCTATTGTCCGGAAAATAATATTTCAAATATTGAAGTAAAGTCCTATTATAATATAGTCAAGTTATGTCCATAATAATACCAGTTTTGTTTTAGAATAATGCCAAACAGTTGAAATAATTTTATTGTTGCACTGCAATAGAAATATGTGACAATCTTCATGAAGTTGCCATTTTATATGTATAGAAATTCAAATTCCAACACATCAATCGATCAAGGGTCCAGAATATGACGGTTCAGACTTCGTACAAGCTTTCGCCGGCTACGAAATCTTCGAAAAACATTGATCTGTTAAAAGAACCGATCCTATTACGCTTGGGCATCGAACATGATGATTTGCCGAGTGAGCTATCCAATGCGGTAAAGATTCTCGGATTCGAAGGGGTCAAGGATGAGGCCGCAATTTTCTCCGATGCAGTGGGGGTCAAAACAGAAGCCTTTGAGGCGCCTTTGTGCATCCTGGCTGTTCTTTTAAATCCAGCACACAGAGGGCGCGAGAAGCGATTGCTCGATTGGCTGAAGGGCCGAGGTATTATTGAGGAACCGGTGATCCTTGAGTGGCGAACGGGCAAGGAAATGGAGACGGCCGGTGTCCTTATCAGGAAACTGTCGGGAATGCTGGTTTCTGATGCACGGCGAATGGTCAAATCAAACCGGGAGCTGTTGGCGTTAAGGACTTTGAACGATAACCTTCAAAATCGTTTTGCCACTGTCGAAAGCTTTATTGATCGCAAGGGGATGCAACCCTTTGAACTTGCTTTCTCCAACGAGCCTGTAACCAGCTCATCTCGTTCAAACGTATTGGCAGATGCTTCCTTTGATGGCGTATCACAGGTGCTTCCTGTCGCAAGCGCGGGCGTTAGTGCCATTGCCATTCATTTCGATCGCCTGTCACATCGCGATGACGCTACGTTGAATGCGCAACTCGTGACTATGGAAGACATGGCTATCGTCGAGAGCTGGGTCATTCCGCTGGGCAAGCTCAAGCATGGTTGGAATTACCTTGGTCTTTCCAGAACTCTTGCGGGATTGCGGCGCACGCTGAACTTGCGGGTGCAGGTGGACGGCGCTGATGATGAACTGCCCCTCTTGTCGCTCGGCGGGCTTCAGCCGCTGGAGATGTTTCAGGTGCGCGATGCCGCCAATGATGTGCCGCTGCTAAAGAACAGTTTGGCTATCCAGGTCTGGTGCGGAATGCCGGGTGTTGTTCTGCCCAGTTGGGCCAATTATTTGCCGGCTCAGTCGGAAAAGGTTCGCGAAGGCGGATTCAGGGAGATGCCGCTTGCGTCTGGTATCCTTGATCTTGCCACATTGGCAAACACCGATGAAATCTCTTTCGAGTTTGCCGCCATCCTTCCTTTGCCGGAAGAAAAAGCGGTGGGTTGTCACCCTCCGTCAACAGGCATGACAATCGGCCAGATTCCCGCCGCGTGCCCTCCTAAAATATTGAGGATTTCTTCGGATGTCGTCGTCGACAACGAAGAGTCGCAGGATGTCGAATTTGCGATTGTCGTAGCCGCGAGCCTCGAGAATGCGCGGCCGCTATTTGCCGAACAACGGACGGTGGACCCGGGAGAAGGGTTCTCTGGATGGGTGAGTATTGCGCCGGGAGAAAATAATCGGATCAGCGCTTTCATCAATGATCAGATTGGTGTTTGGCAGAATATCTATTTCGCAACGCGGATGACGACACCGGGTGACAACAGTTTCGCGTGGGCCAAATTCCGCAATGTCAGTCTTATGGTCAACGGGTAGTTTCATGCTGGACCAGATAAACCGTTTACGGGAGCAAGTCGTGGATCAGTTGCCTTCGGGTGAAGAGCCGGAACCACGTTTTTCGCCTAAGGTCGCCGTCATCATTCCCGCTTATAAACATTCGGTATTGTTGGCAGAAGCCATTGAATCGGCGCTGGCACAACAGGCACCGTTTGAGATTGCTGTACTGGTTATCGATGATGGCTGCCCCTTTCCCGAGACTGGCGAAATCGGGCGAACCTATGCCATGGCGCATTCAAATGTCTTTTATCTGCGCAAGGCAAACGGCGGATTAAGTTCAGCGCGCAATTACGGGATTGAATTTGCGCTACGCAATTTCGATGGCATCGAGGCTGTTTACTTTCTTGATGCTGACAATCGGATTACGAGCACTGCCCTTCGCGACATTCTGGCTTTCATGCAGGCCGATGACAAGGTTGATTGGGTATACCCCAACATCGACAAGTTCGGGATTGAATGGAATGGGAACTATACGACCCAATATTCACGCCTGTTGCATTTGACCTTCGATAATATTTGCGAGGCTGGAAGTCTGGTCTCAAGGCGCATGCTTGACGCAGGCATTCGCTTCGATGAAAGCATGACATCCGGGTTTGAAGACTGGGATTTCTGGCTACAGGCGATCGGTCGCGGATTTCTTGGTTCCAACTATCCCTTCTTCGGGTTCGAGTACCGGCAGCGTGCCGAGAGCATGCTTCGCGATTCCAATCGCACCCGGGAGGGCATTCTCACCTATATCCGCCAGAAGCATAAGAAACTCTTCGCCACGGAAACATTGTTGACCTGGGAGCATCAGGAGGCACCCCGATATGCTGCAATCGGCATGGGGGCTTATGCAGTCGATATGTTTACCGACCCGACGGTGGACCACGCCAAATGCAGCCTCGAAGATTTTGTAACCCGCTTTTGGGCAGCAAAGACGGAACCGGAAACATTCGGAGTTCCGCCGTTCATGCTTTGGATGACCGCCGCCCATCGCGAAGCTCTAACCCGCCTCGGCCTCATTCATAATCTGTTATGGTTGAGTGAACGCATCGCTGAGAAGCATCATTTCGTGGCGATACGCTTCGAACGGAATAATGCCAGGATGGGAATAGATATCCGCACCATTAATGATGGTGAGCCTCTTGCCGACAAGCCCTTCGGCTGGATGTGCACATTCGATATTTTCTCTACCTGTGCAGATGACACCTCCGATGATTGGATACGCTCGCTGCACAAGGCTGTTCCATCGCCCAATGTCGTGGAAATTGTTGTGAGTGGACCATTTACAGCACGCGAAATGCAAAGCACGGCTTTATCGTCAACAAATGCACTTTTAGCCACGCTTGGAGCATTGCGTGACTCAGGATATCGCTCAAAGACCAGGAATCGTTGGCTTTGGCGATCCGTTTATTTTCCCAACCGGAGCCGCTATTTCGAGCTGTTGCGCCATGCGGTGGGCGCAAGGCCTGTCATGCCACGATTGCCGCAGGCTTCGAACCCGCTGCGCGTCGGTTTCCTATTGCCAATCGCCAGTTTTGGCGGCGTGGAAAAGGTAGCCTATGCGGTTGCCAACGCTTTGAAGAATGCCGGATGTGAAGTGCATCTCTTCCTGTTTGGAAAAGCGATCTACAATCGCGTCCCGGAAAATGACGGCGTGTTCAAATCGGTCAACTTTTTGTCCGACGATTACCCACTTTGGGGTGGGCCAAACAAATTTGCGGGCCATGACCTGATGATGGGGCATGACGAAGCAGCCAAGGCTGAGCAGATCATGGGTTTTCTGGCTGGGCTTGACGTTGTCATCAACAATCAAGTGGCACCCGTAAACGCCTTGCTGGGCGATCTGCGCCGCCGCGGTGTCAAGGTTCTGAACTATGTCCATGTGCTGGATAAATCCAGAATGGGGCGTGATGCCGGTCATCCTTATCTCACACTGGCATTTGAGCATGTCTATGACGCGATTCTTACCTGCTCGAACGATATGGTCGAATGGTTGCATGGCATGGGTGTGCCAATAGCAAAGCTCACGCATATACAAAATGCAGCAAGCTATGCATTGGCCGCCAAAGAGCGAGACACCATACTGTCGGCACGGCGGGTAAAGTCCCAAAGGGACAAGCTCAACGTCCTGTTTCTTGGCCGGTTAGATGCACAAAAAGGAATTGAGCGCCTATTTGCATCAGTTCGGGATTTGCGTGAACGCGGAGAGCCCGTTGATTGGAAAATTATTGGCAGCGACGTGATGGATGCCGGTGCGGGCGGATCGTGGAAGGACCGGTTTGCCGAAATTGGCGTGCAGGTTGAGCCACCGGTGTATTCAAGCCGTCATCTTAACAAGGCCTTCGCATGGGCGGACGTTGTTGTATTGCCATCGCGCTGGGAGGGCGCTCCACTGACAATTATTGAAGCCCAGCGGCTTGGCTGCGTGCCGATTGCGACAGCTGTCGGTGCTGTTGATGAACTTATCGATCACGCTGTGGATGGGCTGCTTATCCGGTCTGAAGATGACACAGTAATTATCCGCGAACTCACAGAAGCTATTTCCGCCTTGGCGGCCGACCGTGATGCCTTGCAGCGTCTTTCGGAAGCGGCAGCCATTCGCGGCGGCGCCCTCGCCTGGGAGGAAAGTGTTTCACCGCTGGTCAAGCAGTTGAAGGCATGGTTCCCCGACCGGTTACCGCAGAGCGTTGAGCAGGCTCCGAAAGTTCTGGAGCAGACCGTTGTACCAATCTCGACCAGTCGGATTCACCGCGTGGACGCGGAAGCAATCGACGAAGATCAAGAAGATCGTAATGAAATTACCGAAATCAGGCCGTTGCAAATCGCTGCTGCCGGGTCAGCCAATATGAATAATTTGAGGAACTAGCGATGAAGAAACTTTTCGTTCTGAATGGTGGTGCTGCGGTCAAGCCCGGCAACAAGGCAGCCTATCTAAAGTTTGAAGATCCGCTTGCGGCCTTCAACAAGGGCGGCATCAACACAGGCGACGTTCTCGTCTATGATGCCACGCTCAAGGCGCTAGCCTATGATGAAATCAGGAACGTGCAGTTTTCCCATGCGGGAAATGAAAAGCTATGGCCTCAGGATGACAGCTATGAAGCCACTGTTGTGCGTGGATCGAACTATCTGACCGAGACCGTTGATCTTGGTCACGTTGTACCTTTGCTGAAGAAGCTCAAAGGTCCGGTCGTTGCTATCGGCGTTGGTGCGCAGGCTGGCAAATACAAGAAGCTCAATGTTCCAAAGGGCACGGTTGAAGCCTGGAAGATCATCGCTGACAAGTGCGAAACAATCGGCGTTCGCGGCTTCTACAGTGCCGAGATATTCAACGATCTTGGTATCAAGAACGTGCGCGTTATTGGCTGCCCCAGTTTTTACCGTTCCTTGCGTCCTTCAATTGCGATCAAGTCGATTGATCCGGAGAAGGCACGTATTGGCCTGACCCTGAACAAATATCTGTCTGCTGATTATGCAAGTAATGCGACGAAGACCAATCGGATGCAGCGGGCTTTGATTGATGCCGTTGCCAAACGCCCATCCAGCAAGCTCTATTCACAGGGTGAGCGGGAAGAGACGCTGGCGATCTTCTCTTCGGGCAAAGAAAAGCAGGATAACGTCAAGGCCATCCTGACCAAATTCGGTTTGCTGGGCCATCCTGAAGCTGAGGAAATGCTCAACAACCGCATGAGCGCGTTCTTCGATATCGACGAGTGGGCAGCAGACGCGGCTGCAAATGTCGATGTCATGGTCGGCTTCCGTCTGCACGGCAATGTTATTGCCCTGCATCAGGGCATACCGGCAATCTTCTTTACCTATGACTCACGCATCCGCGAATTGTCCTCACTCTTTGCTATTCCTTCAATAGAGATCGAGGACTACCTTCCGATCAACCTCGAGAAACTGCTTGAAAAGGCTGATTTCACCAAGGTTCAACATATCTACCGCCAGAACTTTGCCGAGTATCATCGCTTCCTGACGGAGAACAAGCTCAACCACGTACTGCCGAAGCCAGTGGCAGCGCCAGCTGACAAGCCCCAGTCTGTACCTAATCTGGTACAGGTACCGCATAACATTCATGAAGCGGTTTCGTGGTTCCGTAGCGAAATCGATTTCATGACCGGTGAAGTTGAAGTGCTTCGCAACCGTGCATGGAATCTTGAAACCAGCTTGCGCAGTCTTAAGGAAACACCGGCAGCAAAGGTGGCTGCTGAATGAATGAAGGCCGTGCACAACTCAGCCGACGCTCCTTTCTGACCCTTGCAGGGTTTGGTGTTGCATCGGCTGGTTTGCTTGCACGGCCCGCTCTTGCCCGTGCGCTTTGCCCCAATCTGCCGTCTGCTCTGCAGCGCGCCTCCGGGGATTGGCAATTGTCATTCACCGATAATTTTACCGACGATGCGGGTTTTGATCAGCGGTGGGTCAAGGTTACCGATAGCGGCGGCGAAACAAAATCTGTCCGGCGGCCGGAAAATGTCACGATCTCCGGTGCCGGGCTTTCGCTCAATCTGGGGCGAAATCGCGACAACCGGGGCGGTAATCGACCCTTCGTTGGTGGCTATGTGCGGACAAAAGATTTTCGTCAGCGCTATGGCTATTTTGAATGCGAGATGAAAATTGCCAATGAAGCGGGCGTCAATAATGCATTCTGGCTGACCTCAGTGCCGGATAGCGAGGGGGATAAACGTTTCGAACTCGATGTAGTTGAAGCCAAATTCCCCAATCTCGTGCATGTGACAGCTCGCCAATGGCTGCCAGTGAAAAAGGTGCTCTCAAAGAGTTACCGCCCGCGGCTCAAGCTTGCAAACGAGTTTCACCGTTATGGCATGCTGTGGAGCGAAGACAGCTTCAAATTCTATTTCGATGAAAAGAAAATCTTCGAAGCCGTCAATGATTTTGCGCATACGCCAGCGCAGTTACTGTTCAGCAATGCAGTGGCATCTTTTGCAGGGAAAGACGATGGCGATGTCGATGGGGCTGCGACCTCGATTAGAAATATTCGTGTCTTTCAAAATACCGAATGGCAGGAATTGCAAGTCAGGAGATGTTCATGACCGATGATTTTACCTCAACGTCGCGCGCCGACAAAAGCAAGAAATATCTGTTGGGCAAGGATGGCTGGATATTTCTCGATCACGATTCCAATCGCGTTATCGACCAGATTACCGGGCGGCATATTCTTGACCAGAAAGGCATCGAAGCTTGGCGTAAATTGATCCTTGAGCGTGACGCCTATGTTTCATCGCTTGGCGCACAACATTTGGTTTTCGTCGCGCCAAACAAGGAGCTCGTCTACTCCGAGCAATTACCGGACTGGGTGGAGATTGCCGATACCAGACCGCTGCACCAGATCATGACGGCGCTTGGACCGCGCCGTGCATCAAAGATAGTCTATCCGCTTGAAGCAATACGTGCAGGCAAGTCCAAAGGACTTACCTATCCCAAAACAGACACGCATTGGAGCGGTTTTGGGGCCTATATCGGTTATCAGGAGTTCTGTCGGGGACTGTCGCAAAACGGCATTGAACCCCTGCAGATCGAACCATCGCGCATTTCCTTCGAAGAAGTTCCCTATGTTGGCGATCTCGGCATAAAGTTCGAGCCGGCAGTGTCAGCGCCTACTCTGTCTGCCAGAATAGATAACGCGGCCGGGAAGCTGTCTTTTGACAATCGGATTCCAAATCGTGGCCGTATCCGCGTTTTCACCAATAAGGACACGACATTGCCGCGTTGCGTCATGTTTGGGGATTCCTTCGGTGGCAATCTCCTGCCATTTCTGAAGGAGAGTTTCAGTACGCTGGTCTATATTTATGGCAAATCGTTCGACCGGGAACTGATTGAGGCCTACAAGCCCGATGTTGTACTGTCTGAATTTGTCGAGCGTTTTCTGATCGATCCACCGGTCGATACGCCACATTTCAGCTATGCATCCGTGGTCCGCTCGAAAATGAAACTCCTGTCACGGGATGATCTTGCGGAGGCCACCAAACAAACCTTGCAGGTGCCGCTGGAAGTCTTCCCAGTGCGGCCGATCTATGAGGCATTGATTTCGACTCATAGCGGCAAATCGGTCAGCGCCGCACTGATCGAGCAGCTGAAGAAGCACCATCCGGACAATCCGGAAGCTCATCATCTGATTTCGGCGGAATTGTCCCGCTTGGGTGAGCGGTTGGATGATGCCAAAGTCTATGCCGAACGTGCCGTTGCAGCCGAACCCTGGAATGCCCGTGCCCGGCATCAACTGGCTCTTACACTAATGCGGCTTGAGCAGCCGGAAAAAGCCGAAGAGCAGCTTCGAAAAGCAATTGAATTGGATAGCAATGTTGACTGGTGGAACTACCAGCTTGCACAAGTGCTGTTCCGGCAACAGAAACATGCTGAATCTGTAGAGATCATGAGAGACTATCTCTCACGGCGCCCTGATTCTGCAGATGCCTGGCAATTGCTTGGCCGGTGTCATGAGGCACTTGATAATATCGAAGAAGCTGCCGAAGCTTTTGTACGCGCGTCGGATGCCAAGCCTGAATGGACGTGGCCCTTGCTCAAGCTCGCCAATTTGCGCGTTCACACCAAAACCAATCCAGAGCAGGGTCTCGTTGCCACCGACCGATTGCTTGAAACACTTTTTCATGCCCGGCAAAGAGCAGAAATTTATATGCTGCGGTCGCAATTACACGAGGTCAATGGCGATAGGGTCAAAGCCACTGAAGCTGCCATGCGAGGTACCGAGTTAGCGCCTGATTGGGATTGGGCTCTCAAAACTCTTGATCGGCTGAGCACGCAGAAGGTCGCTGCCCGCTCGTCATAATCGTCCATTTTGTCAAAACGCGGATGTGGCGATCCCTTGCCATGCCCGCTCTTATGTTCGCAGGGGCGCGGGCTAAAGAGGTTAAAAGAACCACACTCGCTATGACCGTCAGAAGACTGGTCGCCTCAATATACCGGACGGCGGATAGTCGATACGGTGTTGTGGCCAAGCGCCGGCTGCTTGACGCTGGCCGATGTCTTTGATCACTGGCATTGTTGACGCTAACCGAACCTTACCTTGCATGACATTGCCGCTCAAGGTGAAGCCACGCCCGAGCGCACTCCAAAGAACTGGCAAATCAAGTAGCCTCATCGTCGAACACCTGTTCGATCGAAAAAAATCGTTGACCTGGTCTCGGTTAGCGATTTAGGCGTCTGGCGTAATCAGCGTCACAGTTGGAAAATAAGTTCGGTATCGACCGATATCGCGGGTTAAAAGAGTAAATCCACTGACAGCGGCTTGAGCGCCGATGAAGAAGTCTGGAAGAACACCGGTTCGCGAGCCACCAGATTTGCGATACCGTGTAAATATCTTTCCAGCCAGATACAGGGCTGATCGGGGTATTGGCTGAATGTCGAGGCCCGCCGCATCCACGAATGCGTCAAGTTCCTCAATTCTTTTATAACGCACTGCTAGCTCGGCATAGACAACATCATTAATTAAGAGCGGGCCGCGAAACGAAGCGGTTTCCAGTTGTGCAATCGACCAATCCGCCCAATTCGGGTCGTCTGTAACAAGGTCCAGCAGCACGTTTGTATCGATAAGCGTCATCATTCTCCGCGTGTGAGAGCCATGATCGCGTCCGTATTCAATCCCTCACCGGCATGACCGCGCAGATTGTTAAACCGGCTCTTCGGTTGATGTCGGTCAGCGCGAGTAATCACAACGCTTCCGTCGCTCGCCCTATGAAATTCGACTTTGCTGCCAGGTACGATTCCAAGGAAATCACGCACGGGCTTGGGGATGGTGACTTGGCCCTTTGTCGTCACGGTCGTTGTCATTTCTGCCTCGGTAATGATTGTTTTGCAAAAGGTATTACCTTTATGGCATGGTTTCAAGCATTCTCTTGGCTCCTTGGCGCGCACTGACGTCATCGGCTCAAGCCTTACGTGTCAGGAACGGATCAGCGAATCTGCTTTCCGAGCCCCGGTGCCATCGATGACCCATGCCGTGTTCATTTCAAGATGCAGCCAGGCGAGGGAAAGCTCGAAGATATTTTGTTTTCCGACCCGGCTGATCTTTAGGGCGCTGGTCCCACGTTTGGACGGCATTGCAGTTCATTCTTTACTGCACGTGGCCCCAAGTCTGGCACCCCAGGCGATGGCCCACTCGTCGAGCGGCATGATAAGGCGGACCAACGCTTTCCCATCTTCTGTCAAATCATACCCGCCAGTATGATGGACTACGATGGCAGCGGCTCGCAATTCCTTGAGGCGTGTATTTAGGAGGCTGGGATTCGTTTCGGCGACAGCCTGAAGCTCCCGAAACGTTAGGGCTTGTTCTGCATGAGCAAGCTCCCATAACACGCGCAAACTCATGCGCCGCCCCAGTAGGTCGAGCAATGCCATAGTTGGTTGACCGGTTTTCGAGCCGCGCACGGGTTGTCCAGGCTGAGGAAATTTCATGCTATACTTTTCATAGTGACCCATGTACTCATTGCTAAGAAAATAATAGCAGAAGGATATCCGAAATGATACCTCGCATCGGCCCGGCCAAAATGACCACACGGAAAGACGCGGTGGATCAGGCAGCTGGTTTTCCTTCATCGCTCGCGGCTGATGATACCTTGCGGAAACCCGGGCATAGAATCAAAGCCCGTGCGGTGCGTATGCCGTCCGATAGTGTATTGGCGCCGTTTTATGTGGGCGCAGACCTTATTGATGCTTACGCGATTCAGTTACCTATACAGGCTGACGACAATATCGAAGTGCTGGCTCGTGCTGGGTTCGAGCGGCAGGCGTGGTGGATTCGCGCGTTGACGCGGGTGCGCGACGTGGTGATGGCGACAGTCGGCGTCAAAACGTCTCGTGCGGTTGGTGTTGCCGCAGCGGCGCAAGGCCCGGTGATCGGCTTCTTTCCACTGCTATCAAAAAGTGCGGAGGAGCTGGTGATGGGTGCGGATGACCGGCATCTCGACTTCCGGCTCGCGATCCTGTTGCGGGCAGCAGGTGCAGCGGGCGACCGGGAACTCGTCGTGGTGACCGTGGTGCATTGTCATAACTGGCTGGGACGGACCTACTTGGCGGTAATAGCGCCGTTTCACCGCGTGATCGCGCCGGCGAGTCTGGAACAGGCGGCAAGGTCGATAACAGGGTAGTTTGGATCCCAGGAATGCGGAGAATGGGCCGCCGCCCGATGACGGAGGGCTGACTTGTGGTTAATGTTTTGCTTGAACCGAAGAGGCCGCATTTTCTTTTTGTCCTGAGTTTATTATTACCGTATCGCGCTGCTTCAGGGACGGTAAATGTCGCCCGCGGGTTTCAAATTGACCTTGCCGTCCGGCACCGCAGCTGCCAATGATATTGTCGAACCCAGCATCCGTGCCCGCCCGCATCAGGCGCGCATACTGATGCGGCAACTGCTTCATCGTCCGTGCTTCTGTCGCCAGGCAGCAAAATCGGCCTTGGGTTTTTCGCTAGTGGCCGGGTAAAGCCCGATGATCGTCGCACCGTTCATAACTTGTTCTGTGACAAAATCTTCATAGGCCGTCATCTCGACCGTTTCGGTGGCAATCTCGTCGGCGAGATGGGCGGGAATAACGATGACACCTTCATTGTCCCCAACAACTACATCTCCCGGAAATACCGCAACATCGCCACAGCCGATTGGGACGTTGATATCGCAGGCCTGGTGGTGGGTAAGGTTGGTTGGAGCCGAAGGACGTTTGTGGTAGGCGTGAATGGCTAAATTGGTAATCTCAGGACTGTCGCGGAAGCCTCCGTCAGTGACGATACCTGCCACACCCCTCACCTGCAGCCTTGATATCAATATGGAGCCGGCCGAAGCAGCCCTCGCATCCTTGCGGCTGTCCATCACCAGGACAGCTCCCTCCGGACATTGTTCTACCGCGGCGCGCTGCGGATGATCGGGGTCCTTGAAGACCTCGATCGTGTTAAGGTCTTCGCGGGCTGGGATGTAACGCAACGTAAAGGCTTGCCCAACCATGTTGGCCCCCTTGGCGGACAGCGGTCGCACATCTTGGATGAACTGGTTGCGGAGCCCACGTTTGAACAGAGCCGTGGCAATCGTTGGTGTAGCCACGCCCATCAGCTTTTTGCGCGTTCCTTCACTTAGATCATAGTTGGTCATTTATTGTCCTCGGATGTCAGTAGATATCTGGTTCAGGAGCGGATGGTCCAAACCGTGTTTCGAGAAAGTCAAAATCCGCGCCCGTGTCGGCTTGGCCCACATGTTTGGCGAACATCCATCCGTAGCCCCGACCAGCCTTGTCTGCCGGTTTCTTCCATTCGGAGCGACGGCGTTCAATTTCACCGTCGTCCACCAGCATGTCGATCCTGCGCTCCTTCAGGTCGAGCCGCACTATGTCCCCCGTTTTCAGAAGCGCCAACGGACCGCCGACATGCGATTCTGGCGAGACGTGCAGAACGCAGGCTCCATAGCTGGTGCCGCTCATGCGCGCATCGGACAGACGCAGCATGTCGCGATATCCCCTCTTGAGCAGGACCTTCGGCATCGGCAACATGCCCCATTCGGGCATGCCCGGGCCGCCTTGGGGCCCGGCCCCGCGCAGCACCAGAACATGATCGGGCGTGACGTCAAGATTTTCGTCGTCGATCGCTGCTTTCATTTCAGGGTAGCTGTCGAAAACCAATGCCGGGCCCTGATGCTGATGCAGCCTTGGATCGCATGCCGCTGGTTTAATGACCGCGCCAGTAGGAGCGAGGTTGCCCTTAACGACCGCAAGCGAACCTTCCTTATAGACAGGATTGTCGAGCGACCGGATGACGTCGTCATTGAAACATTTGGCCCCCTCCAGCGTCTCTCCGAGCGTTTGGCCGGAGATAGTAATCACCGAAAGATCGAGCTTTGATGAAAGTTTTGCCATGAGCGCACGCAATCCGCCGGCATAGTAGAAATCTTCCATCAGGTAGGTTTCGCCCGTTGGTCTTATGTTTGCGAGAACCGGAGTCGTGCGGCCCGCTTGATCAAGATCGTCCATTGTCAGGTTGACCCCCGCCCGGCGCGCCATTGCAACGAGGTGGACGATGGCATTGGTCGAGCATCCGGTGGCCATAGCGACAGAAACGGCATTGCGTACGGATGCATCGGTCAAGATCTTGCCTGGTACGAGGTCCTCCCACACCATGTCGATGATCCGGCGCCCCACGGCAGATGCCATCCGGATATGATTGGAGTCGGCAGCGGGAATCGAACTCGCGCCCGGCAACGTCAGGCCCAGGGCTTCCGCGATCGCCGTCATAGTGCTTGCCGTGCCCATGGTCATGCAATGTCCGTAAGACCGCGCAATACCCGCCTCGACCTCTACCCATTCGTCGGTCGACAGATTACCTGCCCGCCGGTCATCCCAGAATTTCCAGGCATCCGAACCGGAACCCAAGGCTTTGCCACGATAATTGCCGCGCAGCATGGGGCCTGCCGGCAGATAGATCATAGGCAGGCCGGCGCTCACGGCGCCCATCACCAGGCCGGGTGTGGTCTTGTCACATCCACCCATCAATACAGCACCATCGACCGGGTGGGAGCGCAGCAGTTCCTCGACTTCCATCGCCAGCATATTGCGATAGAGCATCGTCGTCGGCTTGACATAGCTCTCCGACAGAGAAAGCGCTGGCAACTCGAGGGGAAACCCACCCGCCTGGAGCACTCCGCGCTTCACATCTTCGACGCGGTGTTTGAAGTGTGCATGACAGGGATTGGCATCCGACCAGGTATTCAGAATGGCAATGACAGGCTTTCCTGTCCATTCTTCCGGTGCGTATCCCATCTGCATTGTTCTGGAGCGATGACCGGAACTGCGCAGGTCGTCCGGAGCGAACCAGCGGGCGCTTCTCAATGTTTCTGGAGTTTTTTTCATAGCCATTGCTCAATTGGAAAATGCGACGGAAAAGGAAGCCTCAACTGCTCATTCCTTCATGCCCCATTTCTGAATGGTGTGGCGTTCGATCGTCTGGAACACCAGGTTTTCAACAGTAAGGCCGATGATGATCACGGTGAGAAGGCCGGCAAAGACTGCGGGGATGTCCAGAAGGTTGCGGTTCTCAAAGATGAACCAGCCAAGTCCGCCCTGCCCCGAAGAAACACCGAAGACAAGTTCGGCGGCAATCAGCGTTCGCCAGGCGAACGCCCAGCCGATTTTCAGGCCGGTCAGGATCGAGGGGAAGGCAGCGGGAACCAGAATCCGCATCACATAGGACAAACCTGTCAATCCATAATTGCCTCCGACCATGCGCAGCGTTCGAGATACGCCAAGAAAGCCCGCATGGGTGTTGAGCGCGACCGCCCAAAGCACCGAATGGATCAGCACGAAGACAAGGCTAGAGGCGCCGAGCCCAAACCAGATCAAAGCAAGTGGCAGCAATGAGATGGCAGGTAGCGGATTGAACATCGCCGTCATTGTTTCCAGAAAATCGGTGCCGATCCGTGTGTTAATGGCAAGGATGGTCAAAATGGCTGCAAGCACAGTGCCTGCCACATAGCCTGTTATCAGTACCTGAAGTGTCGTCCAGATGCGCGACGGCAATGTACCGTCGACAAAACGATCATAAAGCGTGACCAGCGTGTCGCTCAGCGTCGGGAAGAGCAGTGGATTGTCGAGATAGCTTGCATAGACCTGCCAAATGACGGCAAGGACGATTATCAGCACCGTCTTACGCACAGCGCTGATGCCCAGGATCAATTCGAGGGAACCGAGCCTCTGCTCGACCTCGGCTACATTGGCGTGCCGCCCGTTTGTCGTGACATCGGCTGCAAGAATGATCTGCGGATTTTTCATTATCGTCACTCCCTGTGGCCCGCCTCGGAAAAGAGCAGATTGTGGATATCGCGTTCGAGCGCGGCGGCGCTGCCATCGTCCTGACGGGCGCGATCAACGTCGATCACTTCAGCCTTCACGCGCCCTGGATGAGGCGACAACAGCAAAATGCGGTTGGAGACCTTGATGGCTTCGGCAATGGAATGTGTAACGAAAATCACCGTAAACCTGGTGTCTTCCCAAAGCTGCAGCAGTTCGTCCTGCATCTGACGCCGGGTCAAAGCGTCGAGCGCTGCAAATGGCTCGTCCATCAGCAAAATGTCGGGCTGCATGGCCATGCCGCGGGCGATCGCCACGCGTTGCTTCATGCCACCCGAAAGCGTGTGTGGATAACTGTCAATGGCGCGTGTGAGCTTTACCTTGTCGATATATTCCTTTGCCCGAGCCTCCGCCTCCCTGTGCGGCAGTTTGCGCGCCACGATTAGAGGAAACATGACGTTTTCCAGTACCGTCTTCCAAGGCAAAAGCTGGTCGAACTCCTGAAATACCATCATACGATCGGCCCCGGGCTTTTTGACCTGCCGTCCGTTGATATGAATTGATCCACTCACCGGGGCCATGTATCCGCCGACGGCTTTCAACAGCGTGGACTTGCCGCATCCGGACGGTCCAAGAAGAACAAAACGATCGGATCGTTCGACTGAAAAACTAACGTCTTCCGTCGCGGTTATCAGTAGATTCGGGGTCTTGTAGCGAAGCGTCACCTTGTCCACGGTGAGAAGAGACCTGCCCTCACTTGCCGCCTTGACATCGGGAAAACCTGCTGTTGGATCTGTTTTTTGTTGTATGGCCTGTAGCATATGGGCCTCCATAAGATAGTCAGAAGACCCGGCATCTCTGCCAGGTCGTTGGCTCGTTGCCGACAGTCAGTTGCCTTTCAGTTCGGCGGATTCTGGTAGATAATAGTCTGTCCATGCCGCAGGCATCGTCTTGAGCGTTCCGATCTTGTGCAGATGGGTGGCAAACTTCATTGTTCCCTGAGGATCGGTGCGAAACTCCATCATGTCCGGCTGTTCGAGGATCTTGACCAGTATATTAAGATCGGTTTTGTCACCGGAAACCTGCTTGTAGGCACTCAATGCGTCGCGCGGGTTCTTCTTGATCATGTCGATTGCCTCGACCGTGGCTTCGCGCACGGCCCTGATGATGACAGGATTTGCGTCGGCAAAAGTCGTGGTCGTGAAAAACGTCGCTTGTGTTAACGGACCGCCAATGATGTCCTTGGAATTGACCACGATGTGGTTGCCGGCGTCGATCTCCAGATACTGGAAAGGCGGTGCGGAGAAGTGACTTGCCACCTCGTGGCTCTTGTTGGCCAGCGCCGCCATCGCATCGGGATGCCCGAGCTGCACGGTGTTGACATCGAAATGCTTCAGATCGCTGTCTCCAAACATCTGACCCGCTGCCATTTGCAACAGGATCGCCTGCGTCGAAACGCCAACCGTTGGCACAGCAATCTTGTCGCTCGGACCGATGTCCTTCAGTGATTTGATTTTGGGGTCACGCGACACCATGATGACCGGCTGCGCCGAACTGGTGATGATCCCTTTTACTTTGCCACGTGTTCTGTCCCACAGCAGAAGCAGGTTGCCCGTCCCAGTATTGACGATGTCGACATTCCCGGAAAGAAGCGCATCAGTTTGTGCGCCGCCACCGCTGAACGTGCGCCAATTGACGGTAACATCTTTGAGGCCATCCTCCGCCGCATGCTTCTCAATGAGCTTTTGTGTCTCCATGACGTGGCTGGCCAAGTAAAGGATGCCTGGCTGGCGGGTGATGGAGATATCGGTCTTGTCCTGAGCATAGCCAGACGAGCTTAGACCCAGAATGATAGCAAGTGCGGCAACACTGCCCTGAAACAATCGCATATTTTCCTCCCGATAGTTCTCTTTATGGTTCGCGAACGGCGATGACCCTCCGACATCGCTGGTTTTGATTAAAGCACTAATGCATCAGTGCATCAACTAAATAATTGTGGTAGTGCAATTGAGACAGACAACGAGAGAGCAGCAATCATGAGTGGTAGGGTTAATAATAGCG
This sequence comes from Phyllobacterium sp. CCNWLW183, assembly GCF_037203775.1. Lineage (NCBI taxonomy): Bacteria > Pseudomonadati > Pseudomonadota > Alphaproteobacteria > Hyphomicrobiales > Phyllobacteriaceae > Phyllobacterium > Phyllobacterium sp. CCNWLW183. The sequence goes on from NZ_JBBCBN010000011.1 coordinate 62,405, forward strand.
TTCTGGACCGCACACGGCAGGTCGCCCATCAGATTCACGAAATATTGAGGGACCGCATTCTCTCTGTTGAACTTGTGCCGGGAACAATTCTTTCCAGGGCATCGCTTCAGATGGAGTTTGGCGTCAGCCAGACCCCGGTCCGGGACGCTCTGATGCGCCTTGAGGAGGAGGCCCTCGTTGAAGTCTATCCACAATATGCCACGGTCGTGGCAAGGATCGATATTGATCACGCAAGGCAGGCACAATTCCTCCGGCTCTCGATTGAACTTGAAGCGGTTCGCCGTCTGACAGCCGAGTGTCCGGCCGAGACCGCAGCAGACCTTGAGGAATTGCTGGCAAGGCAGCGGCAAGTTGCCTCTCCGCAGACATATGATCTCTTCGACGCGCTGGACAAGGATTTTCATCGGAAAATCTATGAGCGCTCAAACATCCTCAACCTCTGGTCGACCGTGCGTCGCCAGAGCGTCCATCTTGACAGGTTGCGCCGCTTGAATCTGCCGATGCCCGGCAAGATGCAAACTGTTCTTGAGGATCACCAAGAGATCATCAATGCGATACGATCGGAACGCGCACATACCGCTGAAATCGCCCTGCGCAAACACTTGTCTGGGACACTGTCCATCATTGATCTTATAAGCGAACAATTTCCAGAGTATGTTCGCAAGTGAGGTCGCAAAGCGAGGCGAGCAGGGTGGTCCGGTCTCCGACGTGTTCAAGGCAGGATTGGTCCTGGAGTTGATCCGGCCACCAACCAGGCTGGTCTTGTCTCCAACCGTAACATCAAAACCTTCAGCATCAGTATGAATTCTTGATTGCTTGCCAACAGGGGGCTGCGTCGCCATTGGTTTTCTGCAACGCCCCCGCTGAACCAAGTCGCCAGGGCTTGTGATCCGTAACGCCGCCCGGTTCAGAACCATGAACTGCGGTGAACATGTGATCCAGGTCAAGGGTGTCCAGAACCCTTCAAGCAAACGACGCGTTTTGATGTAGCCGGAAACAGTCTCATCCTCGTATCACGAAGAGAGTTTAGCGTTGCAGGAATCCGGGCATGAAGCGTGCTCATGAGGAGCCCGTGAGTACTGTAGTCGCTCGATATGCGTCCACAGGAGGGCCAATTATCGATTGAATATCCATAACCTCGGGTGGCTGATTCCCTGGTGCGCGTAGGGTAACACGGCAGCTCGATAAATACCGGGTAAGATTTGATCGACGTGCCGTCCATGTCCAGGAGAACGGAAAGATTAGAATTCGGGTTCCGGATTGTTTCCTATCTGCTTTTCTAAGTGTGCGCCGATGTTCGTTAGGGTGCAGGTACCATGCGATCTGCATTTACGATTTGACGGCTTTGACAAGCCAGCCTGCCCCGGCGGCATTCTCGTCTATCGGGACGGGACCAGTTGCGATTAAACAAGCGCCAGGATACGAGCCGGGCCACCTGTCCCGCCTCGGTGGGTTGGTGCGCCGACGACGATTGTCGCTCCTTTGAGGGGCAACGCTTCAAGGTTGTTCAGACCTTCTATGCCGTAGCGGCCCGCCGGAAGCCACGAATTATGCACCGCAAAATCGGCAGAGTTGCCCGGATCCAATGAGAGCGTGTCGACGCCGATTGCGACGGTGTCGATCTCGAGCAGTAAATCCGTTGCCGACTTGCTAAAGCCGGGGAAGGCGAATTTTCCAGCATCGTCATTACGGAATGCGGGGCTTTTTACTTTTGTCGCCCAGCCAGAGCGCAAGGCCACGACAGCACCTGCGGGAATCTCGCCATTTGTGCTGATCCAGCGTTCTATATCCGCCGCCTCAATGGTCGAATTGGCATCCTCTTTGGCACGATCTGTGATGTCGATGACAACCAGCGGCGCGACCAGCTTTTGTGGTTCCAGCTGATCAACGCTGGCGCCATCGGCGCTGAAGTGGAAAGGGGCGTCGATATGGGTTCCAGTGTGCTCAAAAACCGTCAGTTTATGGAGTTGATATCCGTCCTTGGCGATATTGGCGGCCCATTCAAACTCTATTCCGGGCTTGCCATCAAATGTTGGAAACATTGAATCATACACATGAGTGAGATCGACAACTTTGCCAGCTGTCTGAGCAAGCACCGGTGTCGCCAGGTTTCCCGCGCCCATTGCCATTCCCGCCAGAGCCGCACCCTTGAATAGCATACGACGCGACAGCATGTTCTTCTTCACGTCCTCTATCACGCAGTGATTGCACATCCGCTCTTCCCCTCGTTTCAAAACTCTGTTCATGAGGGTATCTCAAAACTGTGATGAAGCAAGATTGGACGATTTTTAAGGTTGCAGCTCCAGTAGAAAGACATGCTACCGTTTCACCGGACGGCGTTCGCTTCTGCCGCTATGGCCGGGAAAACGGGTAGATGGTGCATATCCGTTATCCGGCTCTCCCGCCAATTCCAGATAATAAGTGTACCGGACCTCCGCTCATTCGAGGTGATCGCAGATAGTCACAGCACTCGAGCTTCGACCCCCCCGGTGAGATTTTTTTAAACCAGCACTGCGTAGTAATGCTGCAATCGGCATAGATTTTATCACCAAGTGGTGCTATTTTCCGCACTTCAACTACGGAGCTACATCATGCGATCGACTATTAACCTCGATGACACGCTCATGGAGAAAGCTAGGTTCTTGACCGGTACAAATGAAACTGCGGCCCTAGTGCGCCAGGCGTTGGAAACGCTTGTCCGTGTGGAGTCCGGAAAGCGCCTCATCGCATTGGGAGGAACTATGCCCGATGCCCAGGCAGCTCCGCGCCGCCGGAGCGCAGCGGCCAAGTGATACTCGCGGACACCTCGATCTGGATTGATCATTTTCGTCATGTTGATGCAGAGCTGCGCAGGATTATTGAAGCCGACCTCCTACTTTGCCACCCAGCCGTGATCGGTGAGCTGGCGCTTGGCAGCCTTAGGGATCGCGGCAGCGTGATCGCTTTTCTGGCGGCTCAGCGCGCGGTGGTCGTCGCCACGCACGACGAAGTTATGACAATGATCGATCGCCACAGTCTTTTCAGCATCGGCATTGGCTACACCGATGCTCACTTGCTGGCATCCGTCCTTCTTGACCAGCGAGCGACCTTATGGACCAGAGACAAGCGTCTGAAAATAGCGGCCGAAAAGGCAGGCGCTTCACTGCACCTACCCGTAAATCGTCCAAACTAAAATTGCCAAGCCAAAGCCCTTATTTCCAGGCCCCGGCATGAGACATCACTCGGTGTGGTTGGAATGACCCAGTGTGCAGGAAGCGGTCAGTCCGCATTCACGACCAAAACATCGATAGCGGCCATTTATCCACCAATCAGAGACAGGGCAAGTTCTGCCAATTGCGTGAGAGCGCTCATTAGCCAGCTATCGAAGGCCGAAACAGGGATGCCAAGCGAGGCCACCGCTTCTCTAACTGGCCAACTTTTCAGGAGATCCTTCGTCAGTGATCGTCGTCCGACTCCGGTCTCATAACCACTTCGATAAGCAGGTCTAGTTGGTCAGGCCACTCCCTTGCCGCCTGTCACGCCATAGACTTCGCCATTGATAAAGCTGGCTTCCTGCGAGGCAAGCAAGACAAAAACTGGTGCCAGTTCGACCGGCTGCCCGGGACGACCGAAGTCACTATCCTTGCCAAAATTCTTCACCTTCTCATCCGGTTGTCCGCCACTTGGCTGCAGCGCCGTCCAGACCGGGCCGGGTGCTACAACGTTGGCGCGAATGCCACGTTCAATCAATTGCTTGGCGAGCGCTTTGGTATAGGCAACGATGCCGGCTTTCGTCGTGGCGTAATCGAGCAGGATCGGCGATGGCTGATAAGCCTGGATCGAAGCGGTTGTTATCACCGACGACCCAACCGGCATATGAGGAACGGCAGCCTGGACGATCCAGTGCAGCGCATAGAGATTGGTCTTCATCGTCTTGTCAAAATCGTCGGTCGACAACTCCTCAATTTTCTCTCGATATTGCTGCCGGCCAGCATTAACGAGGAGAATGTCGAGACCACCGAGCTCAGAAACAGCCCTCTCGACCAATGCTCGGCACCACGATTCTTCCTTGATATCGCCCGGCAGACCGATTGCCTTGCGTCCTTCTTCTTCAACAAGCCGGATCACCTCTTCGGCATCCGCTTCCTCATCTGGAAGGTAGGCGATGGCAACGTCGGCGCCCTCGCGCGCGAAGGCGATGGCCGCAGCGCGGCCGATCCCGGAATCACCACCGGTAATGAGCGCATTCCGTCCCGTCAGCTTTCCCGATCCGCGATAGCTTTGCTCACCGTGATCCGGTGTGGGATTCATCTTACGTGCGAGGCCAGGCGCGGGCTGCGGCTGGTCGGGAAATGGCGGTGTCGGATAGAGACCGCGAGGATCGTTCAGGGAAGACTTTTTGCTCATGATAACACCCCATGTTTTTACGGAATTGCTGGTAGTGACTGTTGGCGAACGTCCGTTTCACCGCTTTGTTCCAGTGACGCTGCTCCTCCAAGCACCGATCTTCGTCTTCCACGGCTTCTTCGCAATTCCTTCTGAACGCGTTATTTTTCTTTTCCGAGGGGTGTTGGATTGATACGAACTCGTTGCCCTGGCCCGGCACTGTCGTGATGGGTGTACCGGGACACGGCACCAGAGACTTCTCAGCCGCGTTACGGCCCTCCTTGCGGTTAAACTGCGGTAAGAAACGCCAGGCGCGATGAGTTGCAGTCGGGCCGTCCGCAGCGCCGCCTGCTCAATCGGCAGCGTCCTGGCGACTTGACGTTGCTGGTGCCCGCGCCTGCCGCGTCAAGTTTCCCACTAGCGATGGCATGGCGTCATGGATCGCGGCGAGCGTGCTCGTGACTCCAGGTCCCTGTTGCTGGCATCCAGTGCAAACTGAAATCCAGTGCTGCTGGATTATTCCATAGGCCAATGACCTCAACAAGATGCCTTCCGCTCCGCCGAAAACCGAAGGCATATGAGGATGATCAGTTCATTGTCTTCACCGCGGTCAAATGTTCCGTAAGCGTAGGCAAGGTTTGAGTAGCGAATTTTTTCAGCTCACCGGCCTCCCCGTTTGCCGCGTAGACGGAGAAAAGAGCAACGGCGGCTTCGTGCGCCTTCAACTGCTCGGATTTGTAGATTTTGTCGAAGCTCGATTTGTCGGCGGCTTTAAGTGCATCCAGCTTTGCTTGATGTTCTGCATCCAATTTCGTCGGAACTTCGACCTTGTCTGCTTTGGCAGCCGGCATCATTTTTTCGCCTGCTTTGGAATGATCCGATATCATATGTTCAGCGAATTTCTTGACAGCAGCATTGTCGGATTGTTTCAGAGCCAGTTCGCTGGATTGAATCTCAAACATATTCGAGACTGTCGCCATCTTGGCGAATTCAGCCGGCTTTGTGATCTCCGCCGCAAATACCGAAGTAGTGAGTAAGAGATTTGCAGCAGCAGTTAAGATGAGCAGATGCTTCATTGTTTCCTCCAGTGTGTGAGAAGAGGAAACTGTCGCCGCCAATGAACGTTCCATTGTAAAACCGGCGCATTTCTGCGCCCGCCAAGCAAGTGGAGCAACGCATGATCTGCCAAGAGCTTCGGTGTCGATAACGCTTTACGAAGGCGAATTAAACCAAAAGGGCTCGCGCGCGCCAATCTGCTAAAGATCCTAAAAAGAGCGCCAAACATGGACCCGTCCTGGATCAATCACGTTTTTCGTTCAGCTGCGATGTTGAGGACTGCCGTCACCCTTATTCACACGGTGGGAATGAAAGCAAACACGTGCCGACTACCTGCTGCGCTTTGTCCGCAGCAGTGTTCAACAGTCAGACTGCGATGGCCAGCACTTCGAAAATCCTGCGCTACATTGCTTTATGCAGTCCTAGCGGAACCCAAAGAATCCGAGAATTGCAAGGATGATCACGATAGCACCGACCCACCATATTATACTGTTCATAACGTTCTCCTAGTCGAAAGTAACATTGTTGCAACGCGCTTCTTCCCGGTGAGTTCCAGCGCTTGTTGTCGAATCGACGAAGCATCGAACTGGCCGCCCCCGACTCTGGCAAATGTAAAGGAACCTCATGCGATTGTTTATCCAACGTTCCGCTTGAAGGCAGAGTCCTTGCTTTCCTTGCCTGTGAGCCAAAAGCGCTCTCGGGCCAATCCACGCCAAGGATTAGCCGGCCCTTCGAAACCATTTCGCGATCGGCGCCCGATGGGCGACGCGGCAGACCTGCCATAGTTCGTAACGATCGGGCTTCCCGAACGCCTTCTCGATTTCCTTTCGCGACCGATAAAATCGGTCTTGGACCGGGAAGTGGCCCTCGCCTCGAACCATCGCCGACGCTGTTCCGCGTCGGGCTCGATCCCGATTAAGGTGAGTAGTGCCAAAGGGCATGTGTGCAAAGTGTAGGAACATGGTACGAAATTTAGCACCTGAAAAGATGCGGACGTCCGGGGCGCAACAACCCTCACCTCATGCGCTGGGTCAATCGGAGGGTACAAATCCCGGTTAGCGCATGCTGTGAAGCAGTGCTATCAGGTTTGAAGCATTCAGGATAAAATAACATGGCGATTTCGGGTGTGCTGCAACTTGCAGCGTCAACATTAGTATTCTTGCTTGCTGCCATCGGAGCAAAACACTGGGCGATATCGCCCACACTTTTGAAGATGGTGCTTACGCTGATTTTATACACCATCGGCAACGTGATCATGCTGCGGCTGGTACGTGACTGTGGCATGGCGTCGGCATTTACTCTATCGGCGCTCCTGCAACTCGTAGCCGTTAATGCGATCGCCATATTCTACTTCAGTGAAAAACTGCCGGCAGCTCAGCTCGCCGGGATATTGCTGGCAATCATTGCCGTCGGGCTTATCACGCTCTCACCGTCAAAATAGGTGGATTCAGGAATAACGATCAGTCTTGCGGTTTCTCCCAACCGAAAACACTGCGGCCGCCCCACTGTGTTGATTGCTCGAATTCCCCGGCAACAATTTCCTTCAGATCAGGTTCGGTCACATACCGTTCCAACTGCCTGGACTGGTTGTCCAGCCGCGCCAGTGCATCCAGTTCTTCGCGCTGACCCAGCTTGCCATTTTTGACAGCGGATTTCAGAACGTTGATGGTTTCATCGTAAACCTTGAGGGGCACGGGAAATGGATGGCGGTCCTTACCGCCATGGGCAAGCGAAAATCGCGCGGGATCGGAAAAACGGCAAGGGGCGCCGTGCATCACCTCGGCAACCATTGCAAGCGCCTTGACGGTACGAGGTCCGACTCCGGGAACGAGAAGCAGATTCTCGAAATCAGCTGGAGCCGCCTCGACTGCCGCAGCGATATTGCCGTAAAGGCGACGCATGATGATGTCACCCTCCCGAACATCATGGTGCTCCGGCATGACAAGATGCGGCAGGAGCATTTGGTCTGAAAGGGTCGGCTTGACTGCAGGCGTCCCCTCGAGAGTTGCCACCTCCTCGACAATCCGGCCAGGATTCAATGTCTTCAAAACCTCGATTTGCTTTACCCGCGAGTCCGATGCGCGACGATCAGCAAGGTTGATAATATTTCCGACTTGCTGACCTTCGATTGCGGCATGAGGAGCATCGACAAAGCTGGTCAGCCCTTCAGACAGCCAGTGATAACGTCTTGCCTGCCGACTATTTCCATTCATTCCCTGCTGGACAACCACCCACTTTCCATCATCAGCAACAATGAAACCGTGGAGATAAAGATCAAATCCGTCCTGCAAGGCGGCACTGTCGACTTTTGCGACCAGTCTGCTTGCCTGTCCCAGAGCTCTTGCGTCAATTCCTACACGCTCTCCAATCGCATTCAGCTCCGAAGGCGTTTTTCGCGAGTGAGAGCCGCGCCCGCCGCAAACATGAATTCCCAATTCATTCGACATTGGGGTAAGGCCACGTTTCAACGCGCCGATCACACTGGTTGTGATACCTGAGGAGTGCCAGTCCATGCCCATCACTGCACCAAAGGACTGAAACCAGAATGGGTGAGAAAGCCGACGTAAAAGTTCATCCCGGCCGTAATGGTGAATGATCGCTTCGCACATAAGTGCTCCGAGCTTAGTCATCCGATCGCCCAGCCAGCGGGGAACCCGTCCTCCGTGCAGCGGTAAATCCGCACTGCCAGCTCGTCTTGCCATCGGTTGTTTTTACCCTTCGTTCAAATGTTCGGCCTACTAAATATTCCAAGACGGAATGTGGTGACACTGGTCCCAAAACACAACTGCGTAGCGGTTGCCTGGATATGAAGCGCCAAAGTCAGCTTGGATTAGTGCCGAAGGCTGGCTGATGGGTTCTGTCCGGGAGGGACATCTTGTCACTCGGCGGATGGTGCCTGCACCCAACTGACAACGTGACCTGACGAAAGAAGGGGTAAACTCATGATCCACAAGCTTAGTAGTTCGCTATAGCATTAATCGAGCTAATGCCTCTCCAAGGAGATTGATCTGTCAGTCCTTACTGCATCGAATATTCCGCTAGGGCGTTACCCTATAGAGGCTAGGCAATTGTGCCAAGGTTTCTAGTTTGCCCTCTTCCAAATAAACGGGGCATAACGTGGAGAATTAAAGCATGCAGATTCCAAAAGGGGCAACTGTTGCAGTTGCGGATGGCGAAAAATTCAACCTTTTTCAGAACATAAGTGATAACACCGAACCGACTCTGAAAGCACTTCCTGACACCGATGTTGATACCGAGAGCAACAACGCAAGCGGAGGACGCAAAAGCAGTTCGGCGAATCCTGACCAAGGTCAGGCTGACGAGGATAATTTCGTGGGAGGAATTGCCGACGTCTTAAACCGACGGGTGCTCAACGGTAAGATTACCGGCTTGGTGGTGATCGCGGCTCCCAAGGCGCTGGGAGAGTTGCGAAAGCACTATCATAAGGAATTGGAAGCAATCTTAGTTGGCGAGATTGCAAAAGATCTGACCGGACATTCGATCCAAGATATCGAGAAATCTATCGCGGCAGCTTAACCGATTTCTGAAACCACTGGAGCTCCTGCTCCAGTGGTTTCGTCCAATATTGAGAGCAGCGCCGGCTTTCGCTAAACCGAGGGATTAATGATGCGAATTATCGTCTTTGGACTGGGAGCAATCGGTGGAGTTGTGGCCGCAAAGCTTGGCCTGGCTGGACATTCGGTTGTTGCAATCGCCAGAGGGACACAACTTCAAGCTGTAAGACGATCCGGCCTTACACTGCTGTCACCGCAGGGGACCGAAACAACGACCTTCCCCGTCTATGCAGATCCAAAGGAAATTATATTTAATAATGACGACATGATATTGCTGGCAATGAAAGGACAGGATACCGCACAAGCGCTGTTTCAGCTCAAGGCTGCCGGTGTGGTCGAGCAGCCGATATTCTGTTTTCAGAACGGCGTAGCCAATGAACGAACTGCGTTGCGGTTTTTCAGGAATGTCTATGGCGTTACTGTCATGCTTCCGGCTGATTTCGAGAGGCCAGGTGAAGTAGCAGCCTATTGCATTCCCAAAATCGGAATCTTCGATATCGGCCGCTACCCGGCGGGCGTCGATGCAGCAGTAGAGCATTTATGTGAGGTTCTGAATTCATGCGGGTTCGTGGCAAATGCAAGAAGTGATGTGATGAACAGCAAGTATCGCAAACTGCTCGCCAACCTGGAAAATATCATCGAAACTGCTTTCAGCGATAAACAGCAACAAGCCGACTTGTATCGAAAAGTCCGCGCCGAAGCAGAAGGCGTTCTGACTGCCGCGGGTATTGACTGGGACAAGTCGGAAGCGGAGGCTCGCAACCAAATGATCATGACGGCCATTCCGGGAAGAGATCGGATAGGGTCGTCCACCCTGCAAAGTGTAGTAAGAGGTACGGGTTCTCTGGAAACAAGCTATCTCAACGGCGAAATCGTACTTCTCGGGCGTCTTCATAACATAGAAACTCCATATAACTCTGCTCTCTGCCACCTCTCTGAAAAGCTTGCTGATGGTCGACTAGCGCCAAAATCGTCAGAAATTACAAGTCTGCTCCAAAATCGTACAGCTAGGCAAGGCTGATGCTCATCGAGCCAAAACGTGTTTTTTGTTCCGCTAAGATCTGACACCAGGCTTGGCATCAGATCTGTGCTGCGGGTCGCCCCTCGCCGTAGTTGCGGTCAGAATGGAAGATTGATGGCACAAGGCCATAGTGATCAGGACGTCGGATGAACGACGCTACCAAAGCGCCGTCCTGGAAGATCTCCACAATCTCACAGGGAAAGCCACTTCAGCCTCCCCGTTGATGTCTGGTCGTGCGTGCAGCGCGTTAATAGTTTAGTTGCCCGATGAGCGGCGTCAAACCCGTGCGATGCCAGTGCCATAGCCATGCCTGTCTGCATTGTCGAAAAGACTGTCCATGAAGGCTCTGAAGGATGGTGCCAGCCAGCCGCAGAACCACCGCTTAATGGAGGAATGGGACACCAACGATCGGGCGACCTATATGGTTGCGAATTTAATGAAGAGAAGTTTTTTATACCCTCCAACGAGGCCGATGCCCGATTGGAAATCGTTGCAGCCAAACCTCAACATGAAAGACCGGTTGTTATCAAGGGGACCTCCGTTAAACGCCGCCTGCCGCCCCCTGTAGCAAAGTCATGATTTCCATCACACTGCTCCAATGACCGCTTGCGATGGCCAGTAGAGTATGACTCCTTCGGAGAGAGTGATCGAATGTCGAACATCAGCGGCCTACGAAATAGTAGCCACCGGCTCCCGCTGGTCGAAACGGATAACATCCCTGGCGCTGAGGCGGAACGGATAATCGGAATGCTCCGACTGGCGTCCAGCCACTAGCTAGCGTCCCAAGTCGAGAAATCCTCCATGCAAATCCGCGCGGCAATACGCTGGACAAGTTCTCACCGATTTGCTGCCAGTAGATTGTTCCGAGAGCATTTAAGGCGCAATTGTTGTGCCACGAGCAGCGTTGCACTCCATGCCTGGACGTTTCAGTGTCTCTTCTAGTCAATTGGATGGCAAATATGCCTTGCACCGTGACAGAGATAGACGCGATGCTGTAGTGTCCGGGTGAAACTAACACGCACCGTGCGGGAGCGGCAATGAAGCGCCGTCTTGCAGCCATATTAATCGCAGACGTCGTTGGCTACAGCCGGTTGAGCCAGATTGACGAAGAAGGCACGCGCGCACGTTTCCAACTCGACATGACAGATATATTCGATCCATCCATCGCTCACCATCGGGGCAGATTGGTGAAGACCTTAGGTGACGGCCTCTTGATTGAGTTTCAAAGCGTGGTTGATGCTTTGCGTTGCGCAGTGGATATCCAGAAGAAGAAGGCCGAACGCAACTCCGGTGCGTTGCCGGAGCAACAGCTGGTGTTCCGCATTGGCATCAATCTTGGGGACATCATTGTTGAAGGCGAGGATATACAGGGCGATGGTGTAAACCTTGCGGACAGGATTCAGGGTTTGGCAGAGCCCGGCGGCATTGCGATCTCCGGTTCTGCTTATGACCAGGTGAAATCAAAACTCGCATTGGGTTACATTTCCTTAGGCGAGCCGATGGTGAAGAACATCGCCGATCCCATTCGAGTCTATCGTGTTGTCGCCGATCCGGCAGCCAGAATCAATGCCAAACCAGTTCCGCCACCGCGCCGTTGGCCGCCCCGCAAAGCCCTTGGCTTGATCGTGTTCGTTTTATTAGTCGCTGCAGGAGTTTGGTGGCAGATAGGCGCAACTTTCCTGCCCGCATCGCCTGGGCGCTTTGCCTATCCTCTGCCAGAAAAGCCGTCGGTAGCAGTGCTACCCTTTATTAATGTGAGTGGTGCGACGGAACATGACCATCTTGCAGCCGGTCTAACCGATGATCTCATTACCGAACTTTCCAAAGTATCCGGCCTTTTTGTAATTGCCCGCCATTCCGTTTTTGCAGTACGAAACAAGGATTCATCGATTCAGGACGTTGCAGCAGAACTGGGCGTGCATTTTGTGCTCGAAGGAACGTTGCAACGAGCCGATACGCGCCTGCGGATCAACGTGAAATTGATAGACGCGCTAACGGGATTATCCCTCTGGGCGGAGCGGTATGACCGGCAATATATGGATTTGTTTGCGGTCCAAGATGACGTAATTGGCAAGATTATCTCAGCGCTTGAGGTCAAGCTCAGCAAGAATGAACGCGAGCAGCTGGCACGTATCCCCACGGATAATCTGGAGGCTTATGATTATTTCTTGAGAGCTGAGCAGGAGGGTTTTTTCTACGGCGACGTTCAGTCCTTTCGTCGAACCTTGGCATACTACCAAAAGGCAATTGATCTTGATCCAGACTTCGCCAGTGCTCATGCGGGTATTGCCCGCGTCGCCGTTGATGTATGGCGTAACGACTATAATTACTTATGGTCAGGAGCTGTTGCGCGCAAAGTAGCCTATGACGCGGCAGGACAAGCCTTGAAGATTGATCCCAACAATGCGCGTGCTCAAACGGTCCTCGCCCTGCTGCAACTGGTAGACGGCCGCGCCGTGGAAGCGAAGGATTCCGCTTACAGAGCAGTCGCGGCCCAACCGAACGACGCGGAGATCGTTGCAAATCTTGCTTTGATCCTGGCGTACTTTGGCGATTCAAAGCAGGCGATCATTGAGATGGACAAGGCATTGCGGCTAGATCCAACACCGCCACCAAACTTGCAGCTGCTGGCTGGCATAGTCTTCTACACCACACGGGAAAATGCACGCGCGATACCACTGATAGAAGCAGCACGATCCGCCCTTCCAAAGGTCGAGCCCGCTCGGGAATATCTGGCAGCGGCCTTTGCCTATGCAAACGAAAAACAGCAAGCTGAGCAAGAAGCAAAGCAATTGCTGGCAATCTTTCCCGATAGCAATTTGACCTACTACACCTATCTATATGATTATTGGCGTGACAGCGATCTACGCTACCACCTGTCAGGCCTCAGGGCAGCTGGCATTCCGCAATGGCCTTTCGATTTTCAAGGGAATCCTGCCGATCAAATCCGTGGAGCAGAACTACGCGAGCTGACGAACAACAAAACCTGGACCGGAAAGCACAGGAACGGGACTGAATTTATCCAATATTTTGACAAGAGTGGAGGCACTGCCTATCGCAGCGCCAATACGAGCATTACGGGCACCGTGGAAATCCGGGATGATCGCCTCTGCGAACAATTTACGGGCTATTTTCTAGATCGCATGGTTTGCGGCTATGTCTACCGCAACACCTCAAAAGAGTGGGAACAAGACAAGCCATTTATTCATGTCACCCCGCGAGCGGTAATGTCGTTCTCGGTTACACCCTGACTGACGGGCGGTCGGTCGTGATTAGTTTGGCGGTGTCTCACGCCAGTTCTTCCCGGTTTTTTCCGAAGCCAGCATGTGTTCAACCTCGGACCAGTGCTTTTTCGAGTCAGCAAGTTTGGCTGGTATTTTTTCAAACCCGTCAGCCGCTCCCGGATCGTAACTGAGATAAAGTTTGCCTTCGATGATGCGCCAAGCTTTGGGGTCAATGTTTGTGGTAACGGTTCCAAATGAGACACCATCAGCGCAATACCCCCCATATTGAGGGGCATATTTGGTTGGCTCGGCGATAAAAAGATCGCGATTTTCCGCACTGGTGAATTGCCAGTTGGCTCCAAGCCATCGATAGGAATATTCCGGCGTTCCCTGCATTGCCTTGTTTTGAGTGAAGTATGCGACGGGATCGTATCCCTTGATCGCCACATCTCCGAAATAGCCAGTATTGATAGGCTCATCTGCGTCAACCGCCGAGGACAATGAAACCAGTGCGCACGCCGCTCCTAGGATCACCGCGGCCCAGACGCCACCTTTGTGTTTGTTACCAATCATAATGAATCCTCCTTTACCGGGCGGCACCTGTCGTGAAAGATCATTTTCGCTTCAGGCACTCGTTATAAAGCGGTTCTCCGACGATGTCGGCCGCTTGGCATACCGCTCCAGCTTTAAGCAGCAAGTCTGCCGCTTCCCAATGCGACCGCCAACCGGCTTGGGTAACCGGCGTATAGCCGTTGCGTTCCTTCGCCTCGATATCGGCCTTGTTGGCCAGCAGGAACGCTACAACCTCCGCGTGTCCTTCTTCAGCCGCGGCGTGCAATGGTGACATATGGTAGAAATTCTTATCGTCATTCACCGGAGCTTTTTTCGACACAAGCAATTTTACGACGTCAAGGTTTCCTGCATATGCCGCAGCATGCAATGCCGTCAGCCCTCCCTTGTTGCGACTTTCAACACTGACACCCTTATCAAGAAGAAACGCAACAATATCTGCGTGTCCTGCGAGCGATGCGATCAGCAGCGCCGGTTCACCCGAGCTATCCAATTCGGTTGGGTTCGTTCCTTGGTCCAGAAGCTGCCTTGCAAGCTTCAAATCCCCGTTCTTGGCCGCGTCGTGCAATGGGCCAGCGACGGTGGACGAAGTACCCATGAGAACCAGCATTATGGGCAAGAAAACATTCACCGCACAATCTCACTTTCGCTGCGGTTCTTCGTTCAAGAGCAAAATACATTATCACAGCGGCATTTCCCCCACAATCAGAGCAATCTAAGATATCTGATTAATGATCCAACTACTTTTGTTTACCTGGACACCATGCCCATCGCCGCCCCCCCGAAACAGAGGTGGTCGCTGTCGCCGGTCGAACCCGTAGGCGGCGGGTCCGACCGGCAAAGACGTGGCTCACATGGGAGGAAGCACGCCATTTTTGCCGACGACCACCCGATGGGCGACCGGGCCGGTCGCAGCCATTTCGGCCGCAATGAAGACGACGGCACCGGGAACAAGATCGTCCTTGGTTGCCTCAGCAATGGTCACGGCAGGTGTTTCGTCCGGAATGGCGATCTTCTTTTCCTTGCCATGACAGGTCACGGTGACGGTCCGACCATCGACGCCTTTGACGGGGAAATTGCTAACAATGTACCCGGCACGGAATTCGTTCTATGCCCCGGCGATTGGCACCTGTTCGCTGACATGCGCTCGCGTCCTATGACGGCGAGGCAGCGGCGCTGCTCGGCACTCGCGTACTCGAATTCCTGGGCCGCGTCTGAACAATGCCTTTTGGTGAGCGGCAATCCCCGTCATCTTTCGTGCGCCTCAGCCCAATGCGGATGCGGGGGCCTGAGAGCCTTCCAATCCAGCGGCAAAATCCGGCTCAACGCCAACGGTCGCAAGCTTGATGCGTGGCTTATCTACAAGTGCCTGACCTGCGAAAAGACATGGAACCGTCCAATCTTTGAGCGGCAGAATGTCCGCGACATCGATCCTGTCGTCCTGGACGCGCTAGAATCCAACGATCCGCAGTGGATCCAGAAGGAAATGTTCAACCTCGAAGCTCTCAGACGCAAGTCACAGCGCGTCGATGAGTTTTCGGAGTTTGATATGAAAAAGCACTTCTCCACGGAGCTGACAAATGGACGAAATTGGAAATAGAACTGGTGGTTCCATTTCCGACTAGCACACGCCTTGACCGCTTGTTGGCATCAGAGTTGAGAATTTCGCGTTCGCGGCTCCAAACGCTTCATAACGGTGGCAAACTTAAGACAAATTCTGATCGCGCCGACGTCATGCGGCGGCGTATTAAAACTGGTATGTAGGTTACCATTGAACTCTCCACCGAGCCCGAACGAGAGCAATTGTGGCGAGCGGAAAATAGTTGATCACTCTGCTCCTCATCTCAAGGGGTTAATTAATAATATCAATGACATAGTCCATAATTACCCTTATGCTTCAAACAGCTGTAGCCGGGTACAGGCTATTTAGTAATGCGACAGTTGGGCCAGTTAGAGTGCGACAATCTCGCCTCTCGACGTACTGGTCAAAGTCAACATTGGGAGCAAGGATTGGACGATGTTCAGCCTGGCAATGATCAGTGGTGTTCGGGGTCGTCATGTCTTGTTTGATCACGATGTCGCAGAAAGTCAACGCACTCGGGTCTGCTCTCGTTGGGACTGGCGTGGTGCCAAGTCAGCGCGCCAAGTTCGTATAAAATCTTGTCTCTTGGAAAAGCGACCGCATGGCGCAGTCGCTTCCCTCGCATCCTGAACTCTCATGGTTCAGGTGGTCGCCACCGCAAGACGCATGGCAGCGGCATCTGAACGAAGCCGAATGCTGTGCCGTTAAAACAGTCTTGAGCAAGTTCAGCGCCGCAAGCGCCTGATCAGGATTTTATGCCGTGACGATCGGCTAAGAGGAAGGGTTAAGCCTTCCTCTCTGTCTCGTCTCACCCTTGATTGGCGTAAAACATGCCGAAATTAACAGCGAGCATGATCACGAGCATGCCTATCGAAGCGAGGACGAAAACCCCGAGCTTTTTTAGTGTGCTCTGTGGCTCTTTCTTTCGGCTAAAAGCCACGACGCCAGCAGCTCCTAGTGAGATGCCTATAATGGCTGGCAGTGACATCATTTTATCAACCTTTCGTCCTTGTATTACCTTCGAAGCAGTCTTTATGATTACTTCCACAAGGGAGGCAAGTGAGATCACCGCAATAATGTCGATCTCCACACTATGTAACGGCCGAACGTTGCAGGCGGCACCGAGCCCCCTATCGGTCGAATCGCGCTTTGCCGGTTGAAAACAAGGCGACGGCCGGGGCTACGAAGGCCGTGTTTGCCCTCCTTATGAAACCGCTCATAACCTTCTGCCAGAAAACCGGTCGTCGCTTTCGGGGTGAGCAGGTCTTCAGAAAGCATGGCATTGCGATAGCACCCGCCCTTGCCATGCTCGACGCGGGGCAACATCCGCTCGCTGTCAAGCCTGCGACCTTCAGCATCGACATCTCCGCAACACGTATGCCGGTGCCACAGTCGATCCACAACCGGCCAGCCAAGTGCACCCGCTGTTCCGGCGATGGAAAGCTCTCCAGTGTGGCTGCGGAAATGGTCTTTCCGGAGCGCGCTTTCCTGATCAGGAACCTATCGTCGGTCCATCCTCGTCACCCGGCCACTCATTGTCGGGTATGTCCCTGAAGCTACCGTCCTTCGCCATTGATCTCGTATTTGGTCAGATAGTTGCCAAGCAACTGTCCGAAATCATCGGATCTCTTCTGGTGTTTACCCTCCTCGATCAGACTCGGAAGGAGTGACACCAGCACCCCGACACCCGCCGCAGCCCAGCCCAAAGCGCCAGCCATGACCGGTCCAATATTCGGAACCTTGCTGATCAGGTTCGGCAAAAAGGCATTGCCGAGCCCCCATACACCCTCAACCGTGACCGCCAGTCCAGCTATGGCACCCACGGCACCGGACGTAATGCTCAGCCGCCGGTTACCGTGTCGCCCTTTCTGATCGACTGTACTTCATCGAAGATGTGCCATAGGCGCCCATCACCACGCCGGCGCCGCCGCCAAGTCCCTTGGCGCCTTCCTCGAACTTCTTCGCAAGATCCGCGCTCTTATCATACAGGGCTGATTTATCCTGAGCAGCCAGGTTCTCGGGGGTGGCATCGTCCAGAAGCGGTCCTATGCTGTCCAGAAGATCGTCTTCGGTCAGAAGGGTCGCGGTCATGACCGAACCGGCAATGATATTGACGAGATCCTTCGCCGTCGGCTTACCGTTGTTACCGATACCCGTGGCAATGGTAATACCCGCCATAAAGAGGCCGCTGACGCCGTGCAGAACACCGCGGTCGTAGGCGCCCTTGGCGCCATTATTCGAGTCGAGATTCTCGAGTTTCCCGGCCCTGTCGAGAGTCTTCGTACCCTGACGGTAGAAATCCCAACTCCCCCTGAAGCCAGCTATAATTTGGTCAGGGGTGGAAACCTTTCCGTACTTGCTAACAAAAAGCTCCGGATTTCCCCTGCTGACTTCCTCGATGTATTTTTTTACCTTTTTCTCATCGAATTCATCGCCGCCATTGATGCCGAACGCCTTCTTCAGATCGTCGAAGTATGCATCTTTGAGAATATTGTCACTACCGACCTTCGCGAAATTCTCATCCAGTTTATCATCGAATTTTCCGGTGAACTCAGGATCCAGCGCGGCGGTGTAAAGAGAGACCTCCATGGTGAATGCGCTGGCGGCGCGCTATCTGAACGACGTGATCGGTAAAGCGCAACGGTGGCGATCTATCGCGAAGCAACCGAAACCGCCATCGATATCGTTGTGAGTCAAACAACACCAATCTTTGATACGGAGTGAGCCTGACATCAACGCGCAAAAATGAGTGGCCTTTCCTGTTGATATATCCCGACTTGTGTTTCATAATTTTGTCGCCTGCCAGACTGATACTTTAATGATCTGACATCCGTAGGAGAGATTATGGGACCTTCCGATTTGGGTATTTCACCTTCTGCTGCCTCCGGCCTGATGCAAGAAGCCTACAGACAGCGCGAGAAATACGAGCAGGAACGCGCAGCAAGCTCGCAATACGCAGCATCGATCGAGAAGAGCCGGACCGGTTGGAACCTGATGGATGCAAGTGAGGACGGCGTGTCCGTCAGCACTCCTGTCGCAAAGCTTGGCATTAGTATCGGCAAGATCACCCTGCCGATACGCAACCGAAAAACCGGAGAAGTGAGGACACTAAGTGGCGGCGGCCTTGGCGGAACGATTGGCGTTACTGTCGGTGTTGGCGTGCTTTCGGTGAAGCTGAAGGGCTTTAAGGTCAAGGGTCTCGCTGAAGCTGCCAAGCGCGTGCCGACGGGCGAAACAATTGGTAACTTGCCATGGGCGCAGGTCATCGACGGTGAAGTTGGTGTGCCGATTTTCAAGGGACCCTACTGGGACGAATCCGAGGGAACTGATCAATTTTCCGGCCCCGTTGGGATAACAACGGGAACTTTGATGACGCCGAGCCGTGAATCCATCGGCATTTTCAATTTTGTCAAGAATCTCTTTGACGACCCAAAGACGCTGATCCCGAAGACGCATAATATGATGGCAATCAGCTTCTATAACTGGAAGGCTGTACCGTTCCTGATGAGTCCAAATCCTGCCCTGACGCAGCCGCTGGCCGCGCGATATATGGAGGCGATTGCCTTCTGTACGAAAGAAGGTAACTCGGCAAATGTTGTCGGCTTGCAGGGTAAGCAGGCTTTCTTTAAGGTTTCATAAGTCTGATAGACTGAGCCCAATGCGTACGAGCATGAGGAGGCACGCATTTCCGGTTCAATGGGCCTTGATTGCTTCCGCCGCAGACTGATTGTGATCTCCCGTGAAAAGTGATTCTTTCTGAAGTATGGCTTGTGAAGCGAAGATCAGGCTGTTGTCCGTGCGAATACCAGCGTCTAGGAGTGTTCGTCGGTAGCAACTACGCCGAGAATCGGCAGAACCAGTCGCGGCATCTCATTTGCCACCGTCCTCACAAACATGTTTTCGATTTTCATAGCCTGTATAGGCGTCATTCGACTCGCGCCATAGGCCTGTCGAATTTCATCAATGCTCAGATAAGCTCGTTGCGCCGTTGTCTGCACGGTTCTGTCCATATACCGGAGTTGACCGATTGGGGTCCGGTATGCGTAGAATGCATGCCAGGCAATCTTTTTGGCCCTTTCCAACTCTACGCACACCATCACGACGCTGCCGTCATATGACACCATACGCGCGACTTCCTGTTCGGATTTTACTACGCGTACAGCTCCAACGCGCGCGCCCATCTTTGTCAGCACGATCTTAATCTGTTCCATAGTGAGTCCGGACAGGTGTCGCACATTAACACCTATGGCTTTCGCCAGATCATCGACTGTTATAAAGAGCTTGCCACCGATCTTACCGCCAATTTGTGTAAGGGCCTTGGCGGATGCTACCCAAGCACAAATCCCCGCACTTGGATTAATGTCCACAATTACCTTAGCCAGCGCTGTCCCTTTGGCGGCTTGAAACATCTGTGCTGCTTTGCCAACTGGGAAAATCGCAGCGACGCGCAGCGCATCTTGACCTAAGCCCGCGGCGGTCCCTTTGGCGACCCCGTCGCCCATCCGCAGAACATCAACGAAACCCGAGCCGAACGTCATTAGTGCTTGGGTGCCCGCCGCGACGATTATGACACCCTGATTGTAGTTTGAACCCTCGACCCATTCGTCTAAAGCGGCAACAGATTGCTTCTGCTGCTCCCCCCACCAGTCCGCGAGTTGTGTAAACTTCCACATACTTCCCCCTATATACAAAAGTATTCGTGATAATATGAGATTTTTATTACTTTATGGTCCGCGAACCATGCCACGTTATTTGAGATGAGTTGGCCAGATTTGTTTGAAAGACCTGTTGCCGGATACAGTTAAACTGCCAGCGAAGCGGGCGCCTTAGATCTCGGGATTTCCAGAGTTAAGCGCAAAGAAACGCCGCTGCATCGCAACAGTTATTTCTTTCAGCAATCAGTCCAAGCAAGTTCTGCTGAAATAACTTACTGCTGTTTACCCTTTCGGCAACACGAGGCGTGTTTCAACGCGGCGATTTTCAGGTGCAAATGGGTCACTTACGCTCGGGTGACGCTTGCCAAATCCTTCTGCTTTCAGGCGCTCAGCTGAAACACCGAGGCCCTCCAGATAAGCCGAAACGGACTGTGCACGACGCATCGACAAAGTATCATTGTAAATGTCGGTGCCGGTTGCATCGGTATGACCTTCAACCTGGAACGAAGCGACTTTAAGGGCCTTATCGTTCATTGCCTTGGCGAATTCATCCAGTGTTTGCTTGGCTTCCCCGGTCAAACGATCAGAGTTAAGCTCGAACGTCACTTTCATGTTCAGCGGTGAAGCGGCTTCATTTACAAGCTGTTTCGCGCACTCTTGCTCAGTACCAACGCAGATCGCGCGAGATTTTCCAAGTTCAGCGGACTTGATGAAATGCTCAACGATAGCTTCTGATTTATATGCAGGATCTGCAAAAGATGGCGCAGCAAAGCTTACCAAAAGTGCCGCCGCCGAAACTGAAAGGAGCAATCGCATAGTTATTCCTCTTCATGGCCCTAAAGTTGTAACCAGTTGTATTTAGAATAAATTAACCAAGGCAATTATTCAAGCAAAGCTTTACGCGTAAAAAAACATTCATATCAACGTCATACTGGCCGCTCTTATTAGGGATTTTGTCGGCCCGCGGAAATCTGAAGCGGCCCAAAGGGCCGCCTCGGTCGTCTGAAATTTGGCTTACGCTGCGCGCGTTGTCGCGAGATCGTAAGAAGCAATCAGCGGCGATTGCGGCATGTGATTGTTGTCATATGGTGTGTACTTCACTTCCATTTTGGTGAAGTTCAAACGCAATGTTTCAACCGGACGATCACCGTTGGAGTCAACCGAATAATTTGCAATCAATGTATTGGTCAGAATGTATTCGATGTAAGTATCGCCAGGATTTCCTGTAGTTACCAAATGAATGACAGCCTTTTTGCCTGTGCGGCCAGCACAGGCTTCTTGAAAAAGCTTCGTTGATGACGAGTCGCTGACCTTGGTCAGTATAACTTCGCTAAGTGTCGGTTCAGATGCTTCGCGGTTGGCTGCGGAACCTGCCGATGTGTTCATCTTACGGCCTACATTCCAGTGGATCGCTTCAATATCCATCCAACGCTTATGCGTTTCATGTGTCGCATCCCCCTGAATTTGGTCAATCTGCAAGTAAATTGGCATTATCTAGCTCCTTTAGTCGGTAGAAATGACGGGTTAAACCCCTCTCCGTGAATTGCCTAAGTAAGCGTTATGGCAATGTATTAACCTTCCTAGCATCCTTATGTGACGGATATTCGGTTGGGTTCTTTAAGTACTGTTACAGGTTCGATATCAACAATAAACCTCCCCGTTCCGTCAATACCTACACGCACAACTTCCGGATGTAAATTTTCCAAATTCAATTCCAGAATACTTCGCGCGAGTTTT
Organism: Phyllobacterium sp. CCNWLW183; assembly: GCF_037203775.1. Taxonomy (NCBI): domain Bacteria; kingdom Pseudomonadati; phylum Pseudomonadota; class Alphaproteobacteria; order Hyphomicrobiales; family Phyllobacteriaceae; genus Phyllobacterium; species Phyllobacterium sp. CCNWLW183. The sequence goes on from NZ_JBBCBN010000011.1 coordinate 84,190, forward strand.
GGCAGTAATTCACGCGAGATCGTTGATTCAATTGCGCGCGCGCCTGTTTCGACCGCTTTGGACCGGTCAATCAGCGCCTGTGTCGCCTCGTCTGAGACAATTAGCCTTGCTTTATATGCATCGCGTAGACGTTTACTCACTTTGCCAAGTTGCAACTTGACGATAAGTGCAAGCACCGCTTCATCCAGTGGCTTGTACGGTACGACAGTCACCCGGCCAAGGAATGCAGGCTTAAATTGCCCCAGCAATTCGGGCTGCAGCATATCCACCAACGCCTGACCTTCCGGCATAGTATCGGGGTCTGCCGCAAGTGCCGTTAGTGTATTTGTACCAGTATTGGCAGTCATCAAGATCGTTGTATTCTTGAAATCGATATCACGGCCTTCGCCATCCTTCAGCATTCCCTTGTCGAACACTTGATAGAAAATGTCCTGCACACCGGGATGAGCCTTATCGATTTCATCAAGGAGAAGCACACCATATGGCCTCTTACGAACAGCCTCCGTCAGAATGCCGCCCTCGCCATATCCGACATAGCCGGGTGGAGAACCCAGCAGAAGTGAAACCTTATGCTCTTCCTTGAACTCCGACATATTGATGATTGTAAGGCTCTGGTCACCACCATAGAGTGTTGAAGCAAGAGCAAGCGCCGTCTCGGTTTTACCCACACCGGAAGTTCCGACCATAAGAAAGACGCCGGGTGGACGCCTATCATCGCCAAGGCCGGCACGGGCAGTGATCATCGCATCGGAGATTAATGTTATCGCCTGATTTTGACCGACAACCCGTTCCTGCAAACGCGACTCAAGTGATTGAACAGCTTCCACCAGATTGCGAACCAGGCGACCGACGGGAATGCCGGTCCAACGTGCGGTTACGGCCGCAACAGTTTCCCGGTCAACCACACGGTGAATAAGTGCGGAATCACCTTGTAGCGCCCGCAGTTCCTTCTCGAGCGATGCAAGTTTCGGTCTGTTTTCAGGTTCTGCAAAACCAGCCTCGACCTCATCGGCATTGGAAACAAGTATCTTTTCCTGCCCCAAACGTGTCACGAAAGCGGCCGCGATAGTCTGTAGGCTTGCAAGCTGCTCCTCTATTTCGACGAGCCGCTCACTCGATACCGATGTATCGGGCTCAAGTTCCAAACGTGTCTTTTCGAGATTAAGCAGATCAATTGCTCTGTTTGCATCCTCAATCTGGGCCGGCACCGTTGCGCGGGAAATGGACACCGCTGCGGCTGCCGTATCAATCAGGCTGACAGCTTTGTCAGGCAACTGACGCCCAGGAATATATCGCATGGAGAGTGATACCGCCGCTCTAATGGCTTCATCGCGTATCTTGACCCCGTGGTGTTTCTCAAGTGCAGGCGCGAGGCTTCGAACCATACGCACTGCTGTTTCTTCGTCCGGCTCATCGACTTTGACCACCTGGAATCGCCGCGTTAAAGCCGCATCGCGTTCGAAGTATTTCTTGTATTCGCCCCATGTTGTGGCTGCAACGGTACGCAATTCGCCGCGGGCCAATGCTGGTTTGAGCAGATTTGCAGCATCGCTCTGCCCTGCTTGTCCACCCGCTCCGACCAAGCTGTGTGCCTCGTCGATAAACAGAATTACTGGAACCGGCGAAGCCTTTACATCGTCGATCACACCCTTAAGCCGCCGCTCAAATTCACCTTTTACCCCAGCGCCCGCTTGCAAGAGACCAAGATCAAGCGTTAGCAGGCGAATGTCTTTCAGCATATCCGGCACGTTGCCCGCTGCGACTTCGAGCGCAAAAGCTTCGGCTATAGCCGTCTTACCAACGCCCGCCTCACCCACGAGGATTGGATTGTTCTGCCGGCGCCTTACGAGAATGTCGATCAGCTGGCGAAGTTCTGCTTCGCGTCCAACAACAGCATCAATTTCGCCATTGAGGGCCTGTTCGGTCAGATCAATGGTGAATGCTGATAAGAACTCTTCGTCACCAGCATTTGCCGGCGCACCGTCAGATGATTTAGGCTTCGCCGAGACGGCGGGTTCGCTGCCGCGCTCCTCGATCAGACGTTCGAGCTCACCTAACCGGATATCGCGGGCAGAAGGCACAGCGCTAATCGTCGTCGCACGCAAGGTGCTATCGGCAAGCAAGGTATGGAGAAGATCGAGAACCCCGACACTCAAGCGTCCGCTTTGCAACGACGCACCAATCCATGCTTCTCGAATGACATCGATAATGCTGGTGGATATTGCCGGCGCAGAGCTACTGTCCCGTGGGTAGCGCTCCAGTGCGCGATATGCTTCGGCTTCGATCGAAGCGAGATCGCCGCCACTGCGTTGAATAATCTCACGAAAACGTTGGCTTTTATCATTCAATGCAAGCAGCCAATGCTCGATTTCAACGCTGGAATGATTATTCCTGACCGCGATGGCAACGGCTTCTTCAAGGCCCACGACCACTTCCCCGTCCAGTTTTTGAACGAGCCGTCTCAGATCCAGTTTTGGCATGAATTAAAACCTGCTCCTGCTATTGCCGCGCGTACATTAGGAAAATCTCGAATGAAAAATCAATCGACAAAAACAAGCATTGTTAATGTTGCCACAGGCTAGAACAGTGATCCTGATAAAAACGTTGCATAATGGCAGTGCTTTTATTTGCGAGGCAGAAAAGACACACGAGGTTCACCATAATGATTCAACATAACGCAACTGCATAACAATGTTCCATTTGACATATTCTTCGCATAAGGTTCAAAACGGCGTCTTAGTTTTGTGTATTTGGGTATTGCGAATGAATAACTATGAAATTCTCGGTGTTGCATTTACCGGGGAAAACCCCTGCGGCGTTAACCTTCGAATCGATAGTAAACTCGTTTCTGTTTATCAGGCGATCCGGGATGCTCGTTCAAATGCACGTTCCGAAGATCGCACAATAGAAAACCCAGCCATAATAAGTCAGGATGATGACCGTAATTCCGTTGCCTCGGAATCGTTCGTTCACCGGCCCTCGGTGCATTGGCGCACCGTACACGACCTGTCTTTCGACACCCTGTCTCTGCACACCAAAGACATCGAAATATTCTGCTGGTTGATGGAGGCCGCAGTTCGTGTGGAAGGTATTCAGGCACTGACTGAAATTCTGTCGGCTTTCGATAAAATGGTGCACAACCATTTCAGCCAGCTCCATTCGATCGATGACGAAGATCTGTCCGACAAGCTCGCCCCTTTGACAGGTCTCAATGGTAGTCAGGATGACGGTACGCTGGTGCGCCCCTTGCGTCTCGTATCGATGCTTCCCAATGAAGCTTATGGCCGATTTAACCTTTGGACCTACGATCAAGCATTTCGTGATCTTTCTGGCCCTCAATGGGCTGAGTTTCGCGACGCGTTGGAACATGTTGACGCCCACGCGTTTCGCCGCATGAAGAACGACGCAAACCGTTCCCTCGCAATACTCGGCTCTATCGACGAATGTCTGACGCAGGAAAGCGAAGGCAATAACAATGCCTTCTCAGTGTCTCGAATTCAGGCAGTTCTGGAATCGATAAGCAGAGCTTACAACGAAATGGAAAAACTGGTCGCGCACGTTCCTCAAAATCCTACGCCGGCAATGGTGCCCGCCGAAACGCAGAACGCGGGCCAGATCGCCGCCGTGCCGGTTGCCGTGAAACAGGCTGGCCCTATCCAGAATCGCGAACAGGCATTTGACCAATTGTTGCAGGTTGCCAGTTTCTTTCGCGCCACCGAACCCAATTCGTCGCTGCCCTTTGCTCTGGAAACGCTCGTCCGTCGCGGGCGAATGGATTTCGTGCGACTGCTTGAAGAACTGATACCGCATGATGAACTACGCCGTGATGTCATGATCCGGGCGGGAATTGACCCCGCCAATCGGCGGGAATGAACAGGTTGAGAGGGTAGTAATACAACCGCTAGCAACCCTCGATTGAGAAAATAGTTGCTAACTACAAAGGGTTTGCAATAATCCCCCCACTTCTTACAAGCACACATAGGCAGGAGGCATCAATTGGCCAGCGTTCACGACAAACTCGAAAGAGTCCGCAAGCCGAGGGTACACATCAAGTACGAGGTTGAAACCGAAGGTGCGGTTGTCGAGAAGGAACTGCCTTTCGTGGTGGGCGTTCTCGGCGATTTTTCCGGCAATCCGACAGAGCCGCTAAAGCCATTCGGCGAGCGCAAATTTGTCCAGATCGATAGGGATAATTTCGACGATGTCATGCGTCGCATGACACCCGGCCTGAATATCCGCGTTGAGAACACACTAGAGGATAAAGGCCGCGAAATGGCCGTTGCACTCAAGTTCGAGAAGCTCGAGGATTTTGAGCCAGGTTCCATTGTTGAGCAGGTTCCTGCCCTTAAATCGCTGCTCGAAGCCCGCAACCAGCTACGTGATCTTTTGACGAAAGCCGATCGCTCTGAAAACCTTGAAGTGCTCCTCGAGCGCATCCTGCAGAACCAGACAGATCTGAAAAAGCTCGCCGCTGAACTTGATGAACGCAATCCCGGCAGCGAAAAAGGGACGAAATAAATGGCGACCTCAAAGAGCGCATCGCAAGGCACTACAACGACCGTCGTCAAGGAGAGCCTGCTCGACGAAGCAATCTCCGCTACCAAACAAACTTCTTCTGACCGCACTGAACAATTGCTGCGCACGCTGACCAGCGAAGCACTGAAGGGAACGGTTTCCTACAACCGCAACCTTTCTGTCACCATCAACAATGCGATCAAGAAGATCGACGAACTGCTATCCACGCAGGTCGCCGAGATCATGCACAACGAGGATTTCCGCAAGCTGGAAGGCAGCTGGCGCGGTCTGCGTTACCTTGTGTACAACAGCGAAACGAGCGCAAATCTTAAAATTCGCGTGCTTAACGTCAGCAAACGCGAACTTTCCCGCGATCTGTCAAAGGCAGTTGAGTTTGACCAGAGCAAGATTTTCAAAACCATCTATGAAAGTGAATTTGGTATCGCTGGTGGCGAACCCTTCGGCGCATTGGTTGGCGATTACGAGTTTGGAAACTCGTTTGAAGACATCGAAGCGCTGCAGAACATGAGCTCCGTAGCTGCTGCGGCTTTTGCTCCATTTATCGCCGCCGCCGGACCGACACTTTTTGGTTTCGACGATTTCACCGAGTTGTCAAAGCCACGCGATCTGGAAAAAATCTTTCAGACCAAGGAATATATCAAGTGGCGCTCCTTCCGCGAAAGCAGCGATTCACGTTTCGTGACGCTGACTATGCCAAGGGTACTAACACGCCTGCCCTTCGGCCCTGAAACGCTGACAATCGATGAGTTCGATTACAACGAAGCGATCAAGTTTGGCGACAAGGCTATGGATCACAATAATTATTGCTGGTCCAACGCATCCTATATTCTCGGCTCGCGCCTTACCGATGCATTTGCCAAGAATGGCTGGTGCACAGCAATCCGCGGCGCGGAAAATGGAGGCAAGGTGGAGTCTTTGCCGGTTCACATTTTCCAGAGCGATGACGGCGATACGGATACAAAATGCCCGACCGAAATCGGCATCACAGATCGTCGTGATGCGGAACTGGGCAAACTCGGCTTCCTGCCACTCTGCCATTACAAGAATACCGATTATGCTGTCTTCTTCGGCGCGCAGACAACACATAAGCCCGCAAAGTATGACCGGCCAGAAGCAACCGAGAATGCTGCAATATCGGCACGTCTGCCTTACATGATGGCAACATCGCGCTTCGCACATTACCTCAAAGTGATCGGCCGGGATAAGATCGGTTCGTTCATGGAAGCGGAAGATTGCCAGGCATGGTTGAACCGTTGGATCAATAATTACGTTAATGCCAATGATGATGCCGGTCCTGAAAATCGCGCTGCGTATCCGCTGCGCGATGCGCGCGTCGAAGTTAAAGCGGTTGCCGGTAGTCCCGGATCTTACGAAGCTATTGCATGGCTCCGTCCGTGGTTGCAGATGGAAGAACTAACGACATCCTTACGGATGGTCGCGCGTATTCCAAAGGCTCGCAATTAAAAGCTGAAGCCATATTCCGGCAGCAGGAAAATTGTTATTGTAGCGACCGCCTCGTACAGACGGATCACGGGTTTGTTCCTAATTCCAATGTGCTAAGCGGTCTTTCTTCCGGTATTACCTTCGGAATTCAGGAGTGATGATTTCGTGGCGTCCGAGTATCTTGCGGATTCAAAACGATACGAGACCCGTCAATCCTTCGCGGAGGCTGCTGAACCAGCTCCGCATATAGACTTTGATATCCGTTATCAAATTGACTGCTTGATTAATGCCATTGATGACAGCCTTACAAAGCAGGTCAATCGCATTATTCACCACCCCGAATTCCAGCAACTGGAAGCGGTATGGCGTAATCTTTTGCGTCTTGTCTGGATGCCGGTCAGCACAAGCCCCGTTCAAATCCGGATTTTTCCGGCCAAATGGAAAGAAATCGCTCGCGATATCGAGCGCTCCGCAGACTTCGATCAAAGTCGCCTATTTGAATTGATTTATTCACAAGAATTCGATATGCCGGGCGGGCAGCCCTATGGTTTGCTCATCGGCGATTATTCAATTGCTGACGGCATAAATCCGGCCACCAAGACCAACGATCTTGCTATTTTGGAAAGCGTCGCAAGCATTGCTGCAGCAGCCTTCTCGCCCTTTATCTGCGCAGCCCATCCATCATTGTTTGAGATTGAGAGCTATAGCGACCTCGATCGTATGCCAGACCTTTCGTTCCTTCTAAAGGCAAATCGCGCGGTACGATGGAACAGACTGCGGCAGGCGGCAGATACCCGATTTCTTGGCTTGACCCTGCCCCGTATTCTTGTCCGCAGCCCCTACAAAAGCAATGATATTGCGCGCATGGACGGCTTTCGCTTCAGCGAAAATATCGACGCGAAAGGTAAAAATTTGCTATGGGGCAATTCAGCATTTGCCTTTGCTATGGTCGTCCTGCGTGAGTATGCGTCGTCCGGCTGGTTTGCTGATCTTCGCGGTGTTCGTGAAGACGAAAAAAGCGGTGGTTTGGTGGATATGTTGCCTCATCTGGCCTTCTCCACTGATCGCCATGATTTCGCCGCCCAGCCACCTGTGGAGCAGAGATTGAACCCATCGCAAGAGCAAGTTTTGAGCGAAGCAGGCTTTATGCCGCTTGCGGCAGTCCCTTACACGCCCAATCTCGTATTCAATTCCAATCAGTCTGTTCACCGAGCGGCCCGATATGATTCAGACATTGCCAACCGCAATGCGCGTATCGCGTCAATGGTGCAATATGTGCTGTGTGCCTGCCGCTTCGCGCATTACCTGAAAATGATCATGCGCGAGAATATCGGTCAGATTGCGACCTCCACCAGCTTGCGGGATACGCTGGAAAAATGGCTTTCCACCTATTGCATCGGTAATGACGATGCGAACGCAACAATGAAGGCTCGCCACCCGCTTCGGTCAGCTTCCGTGGAAGTGCGCGAAATTCCCGGGCGACCGGGTGTCTATGGTTGCGTTATGCGCTTGCAACCGCATTTTCAGCTGGATGATGTTACTGCGAGTTTCCAGCTGCTCGCCGATATGAACAGCAAGTCCCAACAGTCCAGCAGAGGTAAAGCATAATGGCGGGTCAAACAAACAGCGTTTCTGCCCTTATTGATGCGGGAAATCTGCGTGGAGCGGTCGACGCCGGACTGGCCGCAGTCAAGCAAAATCCGACAGATGCTTTAGCGCGTCGTTTGCTGATTGACCTGTTGATCGTGAGTGGCGATTTCGAGCGTGCTGACAAGCAAGCCGCAATATTGGCAAACACCCTGCCGGATCTGGCGCTTGGCCTTACAATGCTTCGCGGACGTCTTCGCGCTGCAGATGCTCGCGCCGCATGGTTTGAGAGAGGGGCAGTGCCAGCTTTTCCCGAGGGCCCGAGCGAGCGCGATCAACTTGCGATGAAAAATGCGCTTGTGCTGGATAAGAAGACGAGCGGAAAAAATGGCGAAGCGCCGGAATCCTTTCCCGAAAACGTCTTTGAGGGTTCTGTCAAAATTGACGGCCGTCCCGTAAGCGCGTTTCGTGATCTTGATGACCGTATTCCGCATGCTATCGAGATTTTCCACACCAACGGTACCTATATGTGGATCGACTTTAACCGGATTGGCCGATTGGATTTTCATCCGATCCAGAGTGTGCGTGATCTCACCTGGCGTAACGCGTTGTTGACGCTTCGCGATGAGTCTCAATCCGAAATTGTGATGCCGGCAACATATTTTTCCCGCGACGCGGATGATGCCATGAAACTCGGCCGTGAAACCGATTGGGTTGAAGCTGGCAGCGGACTTTATGCAGGCAAGGGACAGAAATGCTTGCTTGCCGATGATGATGTACTGGGAATTCTCGACATTGGTTCGATAGAATTCGTTCCGGCAGTGGCAAGTTAGACATGGCAGCAAGCAGCAGGATATCTTTTGAATCTGTGCTTGATCGTCTGATGGATCACGATCCTGATATGATGACCGATCAGCCCACAACGCCCCGGCAGAAGATCAATAATATCCGTGAAAGTGTGCGCAAAGACATAGAAGCGCTTCTGAACGCGCAGCAATGGCCCCATTCCATCGAGAAGGAATTTGAAGAACTGCACACAAGCCTTTTGAGATTTGGCACTGCCGGTTTTCATGGTCTGATGCTGGCCACGACCGAACAACGATTGCGTCTCGCAGAAGCTATCAGGCAAGTGATCGTGGCATTCGACCCTCGCCTTTCTCACGTTCAGGTTGGGCTTGGCAGAAATCGTAACGATCAGGATCGTGTGCTGGACTTGCGCATCGAAGCAGAGATGCTGTTTCCGGATGGTATAGAACCAATCATTTTCGATACCTCGCTGGACCCGACGACCCGGCATTTCATGATTGGCGGCGCTCATCATGGCTAACCGTTTTCTTGCCTGGTATAATCGGGAGCTTGGAGCGCTACGCAAGCGTGCGTCGGTTTTTGCTCACCAGCACCCCAAGGTTGCGGGGCGTCTGCGCCTTACTCCGGAAGCTGTCGACGATCCGCATGTTGAACGATTGATACAAGGTTTCGCCTATAGCGCAGCGCGGGTCCGGCAGAAGCTGGATGACGATTTTCCTGAACTGACAGAAACGCTGCTGGAATCGCTTTATCCGCACTATCTGGCGCAAATACCGTCAATGTCCATTCTCAAATTCAATCCTTCGGATCAGCAGGACGAAACGATTGATCTGCCACGGGGCATGATTGTCGATTCAGAACCGGTTCGCGGTGATACTTGCCGGTTCACGACAACACAATCCTTGGCGTTAAGCCCGGTCGCTCTGACTGACTGCAAGCTGGCCCAACCGCCTTATGTGGCACCGCCTGTGCCTGACTTGACGCCAATGTCATGTCTCTCCTTCAGGATCAAGACAACCGGCCCCGTTACAACCATCGCTGAACTTGATCTCGACGCTTTGACGTTCTTCATCAAAGCACCATTCATAACCGGTGCTGCGCTGTACGAACTTCTTTTCAATCATACGCTAGGTATTGCGATTGGACGGCACAGGGAGGACAAGGCTGCGCTTCGCCTCCCGCCAAATGCGCTGAAACCCCTCGGCTTCGAGCATGACAGGCGTATGTTGCCGTATTCCAACAGAAGCTTCCCCGGCTTTCGTCTTCTTGCCGAATTCTTCGCGCTGCCGGAAAAGTTTCTGTTCTTTGAGCTGAAGGGACTGAAGTCCTTTCTGTCGGGAATTAAAGGCAATGAGTTTCATATTTTCTTCTATCTCGACACGCCAGCCAACGCTTTGGCGAAGGCTGTGGACCTGACGAGCTTTGATTTGCATTGCACGCCGGTCATCAACCTGTTTGAGCAGCGTGCTGAGCCGATCTCTGTGAACCATACCCAAAATGAATATGATCTGCTTCCCGATGCCCGCTATAACTCCACCCGGGAAATCTACGCTATTGAGCGGGTCAATATTTCTGACCAGAAGGGCAACCGCAAAGAGGTGCCTCCGTTCTTTGGCAGAAAAAAGCAGTCCAATGAAAAAAATGCCGACATGTTCTGGCAGTACAAGCGCGAGATTGATGACGACAGCAAATCGTTCAAGGCAAAGATTCGCTTTGTTGATATGAACCTTGACCCTACGACACCGGAAGACCATCTGGTGGCCTCTATCGATGCCTTGTGCCTCAATCGTGGCCTGCCGGAGTTGCTGCCATTTGGTGGCGGACAACCTTATTTCGGTGCTCAAGCCAAGGTCGGAGAGATCGGCAAGATCAGTTGCCTCCTTCCCCCGACACATACGCATCGTTTCGAATCTGAAGGTGAGTCCTACTGGAAGCTCATCTCGCATCTTTCATTGAACCACCTGCCCCTAACCAGCGGCGACCCGGAAATACTCAAGAGCATGCTCCGGCTTTATGATTTCCGGCGCTCACCGGAAATGCGATCCATGATTGAAGCAATTGCATCGGTCACCAGCCGCAAAGCGACTGCACGGCTGAGTGACGGGACGATTGCCAGTGGTGTTGATGTCACGGTGGAATTTACGGACGCCCTGATGGACCGCGGCCAAGCCTACCTTTTTGGATCAGTGCTTTCGCACTTTTTCGGCCTGTATGCTTCCATCAATACATTTTCCCGCCTTACTGTACGGCTTAGCGGACTTGCCCTGCCCGTCGTGCGGTTCTCGCCACGTACCGCTGAAGAGGTATTGCTTTGAGTGAGGTATCTCCAAGCTCTCTGATTGATCGGCTCAGGGCTGAGCCGCACCTTTTTGATCCGGACGCTGCGCAATTATTGTTGGAGCTGGCAGGCGATAAAATCACATCCACAGTCCTGACATCCCACGCGACGAATAATCACGTGGCCACCGCTCTCTCCTCTGCAGAAAACAGGGGAGAGAAAATCAGTATCCACGCCAATTATATTGGATTCGTCGGTCCCGTAGCGGCATTGCCCGCCGTCTATACCGATCGTGCGCTTGATGAGAAACGGCTGCGCAGCTCAAGTTATTTTGACTTCCTCGAGATTTTTGCTGCAGAGTTGCGCGAGTTGTTCTTCGCAAGTTCGCGAAAGTACCGGCTGTCCAGCCTCATTCAGCTTTTTGGAATCGGCCCGAAGAACAAGGTGACCCGAAGCATATATGCTCTTTTGGGTCTCGCTTCTCCAAAACTTGTTGATCAACTGGTCATCGCATCAGAGGTCCCGCTCTACTTCTCCGGGTTTTTCGCTAATCAACGCCGGACCGCTACAAACCTAAGACTCATGCTTGCCGAGTTTCTTGGATATGAAGTAACCGTGCACCAATTTCAGAAACGCTGGCTGCAAGTTGATATCTCGGAGCAAACACAACTCGGCAGCGGCTCCCGGGAAAACGCATTGTTAGGCGTAACGGCTATTGCCGGTTCGTCTTATGCCGACCGTAGAAGCGCCATCAGGGTTTCGATCGGCCCCCTTCGCTACGGGGAATATCTGTCGCTGATGCCCGCCCAGAAAAAATTTGCGGAATTGACTGAGCTCATACGGCTTTATTGCGGGCCGTCATTGTCATTCGAAATCCAGTTAATTCTTGCAAAAGAGGATATTCCCGAATCTCGCCTGGAGAGCGGTTCACCTGTCGGCCGGCTTGGCTGGGATCTTTGGGTACGGCAGGCTCCAGCCCCAGAAGATAGCGCAGATGCGGTTTTCGACCCGGATAAAGTTGCCCAGGCCGCAAATTAGCCCTGCTGCCGGAAATATTTCACCGTAACAACAGGTTTGGTTCTCATTTGTTGGGAGGCAGAAGCCAGTGCTTTGAAAACATCCTTGCCAGTCTTTATATCAAGTTTTTCGTCCGACTGGATAGCGATGAGCATATAAGGTGTAGAGACCTGCTTGGCGGGTGCGGCCAATTTGAGGTCAATCGTCGCCTCCCCATCGCTACCGCGCTTTGTGTCTACAGCATCCACCTCGCCATCATTGCGCACCAGCAGAACATGAAGCTGACCTTTTTCAACACCGCTGACCGTCGCAATCAATTGCTCGCCTGCACCCAGCACTTCATTCTTCATTGAGATGATCGGTTTGCCAGCGTTTGCACCGGTTTCTGCGAGATAAGCGAGCGCCTTGCATTGAGCGGCAGCAACCTGACGCACATGGATAGTCGGCTCATATTTGAAAGCGGCGCGAAATGCTCTCTCCATCTCGTAGAATGGCTCAACACTTGGTGCAAAACCTTCGATATTGATTTTCTCGGGTGCCGTTTTAGCGCTGTTGGCGAAAAAGCATGGACCGCCGGAAAACTGTTTAACCCAGTCCTGTTCGCTCAGAGCAACCTGCGGAACGGAATTTGCCGGCTTTTCCGGTTCTGCCATTGGCTCGGGAGGTTTGATCGCGGGCGGTGCAGGCTCTTCAGCCTTTTGTGGAGGAGGCTCAGGCTGAGCTTCCAGTGTTTCCTGCTTCGAAGATCCGGCAGATGGTTGCGGTTGTGGTTGCGGTGCACCTGGCGGCGGCACGATGCCAGTGTCAGCGTTCAATTTGAAATCAGACTTGCCGGCAGGCGCTTGTACAGGCTCTTTGGCAGCCGTGAGATAAGATTGAATCAAGGCCTGATTGTTGTATCCGTACCAGCCCAGACCTCCCGCGATGAGCAAAAAAAACACCAGCCCCAACCATTTGCCTGCCCCTCCCTGCGATGCAGCATTCTGGCTGGAAGCCGCCAATGGAGTGCTGCGTGCCAAACCACCGGAGCGACGCAAAGTGGGTTCTTTGCTGGTGGGAATCATTGGCCTCAGCGCATCAAGGATTTCTTCCTTCTTGGGTCTAAGTGAAGGATTGGGTTGAAGCATACGCTGAATGATCGCCCGCGCGGCAGGGTGGATCGTTGAAAGATCGGGAATGGATTGCCGCTTACGCACAACATCTGCGTGAGTGCCGCTCATATCAATGGGTTTGCCACGCAGCGCCGCGGCAAAAACCAATCCCAGACTATAAATATCGCTGGGTTCGTGAACCTCACCGCCAAACAGTCCGAGCTGTTCGGGTGAAACATAATTGTACTTCCCGGCGAAGCTTCCGGCCAGCAGCGTTCTGTCTCCGCCAATGCCGAGGCGGGCAATCCCGAAGTCGATCAATTTGGCGCCTTCGACATTGCCGCCGGACAAAATGATATTGTCGAGAGAAATGTCGCGGTGGATCACGCCGCGGCCATGTGCGATTTTCAAACCTGATGTAATCCTGCTGATCAGTTTGGCTGCCTCGGCCAAACTGAGAGGACGGTCCCTTATCCGCTCAAATAATGACGGCCCTTCGACCAGTTCCATCGTCAGATAAGCCGTACCCGTGGCGCGATCTATAGAGAAAACGTGATAGCGGACAATGGCGTCGTGCCCGAGGGAGTTAAGGATTGATGCTTCCTGCTTGAACAGCGAAATAACGTGTTCATCACTCGCCAGATGCGGCAGGATCACCTTAATGGCGACTTCATCCAGAGTCTGGATGTTATGCCCTTTATAAACCTCCGACATTCCACCGACTGCCAAAAGCGCGGTAACTTCGTAAATGTCGTTCAACCGGGTTCCCGGCTTGATACTACCCATGCACTTACCGGTATTGCCGCTCATGAGTGTCTGCCTGTCATTTCATTTCCGCGATACTCAACGATTACAACAGTCACATTGTCTGTTCCGCCACGCTGCAACGCCGTTTCGATCAAAAGCTGACATGCAGGTGCTGGCGGCAAGGATAAAACGATGCCCTGTATATCCGGCGCGGACAAATGTGCAGTGAGACCATCACTACACAGAATGAACGTATCGCCTTCCTTGATCTCACCATCAACAGTCTCGAAATATGGAAGCTCGCGAACGCCGACCGCATGCAGAATAACATTCTTGCGCCCTGCAGCCCCTACAGCGTCATAGGTCCCGTTATCGATCATCTGCTGGATTTCTGAATGATCCTTCGTCAGCTGGGTCATACGGTTTCCGCGATTGAGATAGAGGCGGCTATCGCCCGCCCAGACCGCGGAGAACTGCCCTTCTGCGATAAGCAGCCCGACTACGGTCGATCCCATAACTCCCAATCCATGCTCGCGAGTCAGATTGCGAATGTCCTCATTCACCCCGTGCAATTGTCCAATGAACGCGCTCACCAGATCCACATGTGTGGATGGCCGCTCAATTTTGGTGGCAGCCTGAACAATCATCGAAGCCGCAACGTCGCCATGTGAGTGACCGCCCATCCCGTCGGCAACGAGCCAGATACCATGCGATGGTTTCGCAAGAAATCTGTCCTCGTTTACCGGGCGGACGCGCCCGGTATGTGTAGCGCCGTGGCAATTAAACCACTCGCCAGAAATTGGGGGCTTGCCATCAATGTACATAAAATATGCTGGCTCCATAGTCACTTGAGAAAATCAGTAGATTTGATTTTCCTTTTATGATCCATCCTTCAAGAACAGCGTCCAGTTATCAGATGATTGGGTGTCGACTTCGGTAAATAGTCCTCGCAGATGGTTGCGTTGCCAGCAATCATCCTTTCCTGAGATCTGGAACTTTTTGGTGTCAACGCACAATGCCACGCTCCCTTTAAGAACAGGGCGCCCCTGTACGTCAACAGCGTGTACGTAGATATAGCGATTGGCGAGTTTCACTTTGATAACATCCGCGCAACGATTGGCAGCAATGGCCCACCAGCCTTCCGTGCGCATCTGCCCTTCAACCTGCTCGCCAATAGCCACATTGGCTATGTCGGACGTCTGGTTGCAAACGGTGAACGCAGCCGATGCGGGCATTATCGAAACCAGCAGCAAAAACGTAGCGCCCAGCACAAGTGGGACAATAGGGTTTCGAAGTATCAAATGCTGCTTTCCCCGCTTCGACCTTGCGACTTCATCAAATATGACCGACCTTGCTGATTATCTATCATCCAAATCCACTATAGTCTTGGTATTCAACACTTTATTTGAATAGGCTATAGGTGGATAGGGTCAGACGGAGAAGCAGATGCGATTGGTGCTAAGACTGGAGAATCGTTCTCTGCATGGTGACGATGTCATACCGGAATATGTATCTGACAAGCGTAGCTTCACCATTGGCCGTGCTGAAGAAGCTGATTGGACCTTGCCTGACAGGAGCCGTTTCGTTTCAACCACACATTGCAGAGTTGACTATGATAAGGACTCTTACTGGGCTGAGGATCTTTCAGCAAATGGCCTTTTGATCAATGACGAGGAACTGCAGAACAGCGCGCGGCGGGTTCTTTCTGCGGGTGACCTTATCCAGATCGGCCCTTATCAATTACGGGTTTTCTTCGAAAAGCCTGCAAAGGCTGCTCGACCCTCGGATTTTGAGCAAACGGTCATCATGCCCTTGAATGCCGATGGAAGGTTGCGTGAGATGGAGGATCGCACGATGTTCCTCGGAGTTGATCAGCTTGCGTCGCTACAGAACCTTAAACCTGTATCAGTCGCTGCTGAAGAGCCCCGACCAACCATCGTCAAACCTCGGCCTGGTGCATCCCATACCGGCGGACCGCGCGAGCGCTTCATTGAACATTTCGCTCGTGGCGCAGGACTCGACCCCGAAACTTTGGCGGGGCGTCAGGATGACGAGTTTGCCGAGCAACTCGGACAGATATTCCGCACAATCGTACCAGGATTAACGCAGTTGCTGGCTGCTCGGGCAGAAATGCGCGCTCTCATCCGCAGCACCAGACAAACGGTGCTGAAAACGAACAATAATAATCCGATGAAGTTCATCCCCGAGGCATCTACCGCTTTGGCTGCACTGTTTGGTGCAAACAAACTCGAATATCTTGATGCCGGCAACAGTTTCTCCGAAACGGTCGAGGAATTGAAGCAGCACGAACAGGCGGTATTTCAGGCGATGCAAACGGCTTTGTTTCGTCTCCTGAACGAACTGTCTCCCGATGCGATCGAAGCTTCAACTCCAAGCTCTCTGCTTTCGGGCAAGGGTGCTTATTGGGCGCGTTACGTCAAAGCATGGCGTGAACGCAACGAACCACATGAAAATGGCATTCTGGACGTTTTTCTTCATTACTTCGGCGAAGCGTACGATGAAAGGATCGTTCGTGAGCCATCTGGCGAATAGTCCCGATCAGCCGGGGACTTTGGAGAGAATATCGTCAATTGCCGAGCTGTATTGCCGGAACCGCGATGCCTTGACCCGAGCTTCACGATAAACCGGAGACGTCATACCCCCAGTGCTGCCCGACATTTTACGGTTGGACCAATCGACGATCCATCCAGCGGTTTTGCCATATAAGAACGGATTGGCTGCGAATACCGATTGGTCGAACAGCGAGCTCAACTGCGTATCTGGCGCGGCTGAAAGCACAGTTACGGCACCGCCGCCGCCAAGGAAATGGGCCAGATAGAGATTGCCTGCAGTACCGGGAATTCCTGAGGCTTTCAATGTCGCCTCATTCTCGTTCGCGAGGTTCATGACCATTTCCGTAGCAAGCGTCGGATCAAATTTTAACGCGAGGAGTTCGCTGACACTCATCTTGGAAACAAGATCGCCTCGATAGGAATTCATCATCCGTAACCATGTACTATTGATGAATTGGCCGAGACCGCTGGCAGAAGACAATGGATTGGCTGCGTTAGGGTTGCCGCCGCTCTCCACATGAATAATGCGTTGAACAAGTTTCGCTGCTTCCCCATCAAGCCCGATTTCGCTGTAGCTGGAGCCTAATGGGTCAACCAGCCGGCCATTGGCCACAAGCTCAAAATGCAGATGTGGGCCGGTGCTAAGGCCAGTAGATCCAACAAAGCCGATTATCTGACCAGCTTTCACCGATTTTCCCACTGTCACGTTACCGGCAAATCCTTGTAGATGCGCATAATGCGTCTCACGATTGCCCGCATGTCTGATCTTGATGAAGTTGCCAAAATTGCCGTTGGTACCGGCAAAAGATACGGTCCCGTCGAACGATGCATAAACGGGCGTCCCGGCAGGCGCTGACCAGTCCACGCCCTCGTGAAACTTTACCGAACCAAGAATTGGATGAACACGCGGACCAAAACCAGACCGGAATACGCCTTTGACGGGGAGCACGAAACCTTCTGCGCCGCCAAGACCCGACGTGGTGTCATTTTCCGTCATACAAGAGTAGTCACCACCACGCTCGGGCCGCAGGAGATAGCATTGCAAAGTCTCTCCGCTACGCCGGACCGATACATAAAGCACACGTCCGCTTTCGCTGGGTCCATCGCGCGGAGATTCCGAATAAAGCAATGTGACCCTGTCTTCGGGCGAGATGAACTTACCAAGGTCATACAGTCGCGACATCCGTGTAATTGTCTCGGTGACCACGTTCGAAGGTATGTCATTGCGTATCCCGGCACTATAAATGCCGTCCATGATGCGGAAATTCTGTTCACTAGCCTCGGGCTTGCCTCCTGTTACGAGTTCTGTCCAGCTTTCATCTTTCCAGGGATCGTCAATCTTGAGGTAGCTGCCGTCGTCGGCACGCGCCAAGCTGCCGATCAGCCCCTCGGTCCCGTACAGTGAAAGCTGTACCGGTGCAGTCGTCACACTCTGCGGATCCACAACTGATGTTCGCCAGACAGCAAGATAACCCGGGCGCAGCAGTTGAATGTTCAAGAGCCTGGCCACGGCTTCGGATACACGGATATTCTCACCTAGTGTTGTGTGGCCATCTGTCAGCACGTCAGCCACACTTCGTTCGGCCAGAACCTTGATTACATATTGCTGATTTTGCGGTGGGCGCTGCTTTTCGCCGATGATTTCAATATTATTGGAACTGCCGGGCATTGTCTGGCCGATCTGCGTATGTTCACTGGACGATACGCTGCCTTCCCAGCCGGCGTCGGTGGGGGCGGTGTCACCGGGTTTAGATCCGGCCTCCGGCTGGCTCATGGGCGTTGCCGATGTTGCCGGCGCTTCAGGAGCTGTTTGCATAAGGGCGAAATCTTGCGGAGTTGCAGGCAATGCTGTCATCAACCGGACGGAACTCGAAAGCATCGTGTCTGAGACATAAAAGATCGGGCCCTTTATTTCCGAGCCACTATCGTTCTTCTGGAAGCGGATTTCAGTTTTACGGGCCTGCGGCTTTTCATTGTTGACAGTTTGCAGCAGCAGCGCGTCTCGCCGGTCATCAGTTGCTGCCAGCTCGAAATCCCCCTCTTTGCCAGCGGAGTTAACCTCGCCTTCCGGGATAACCAATGTCTGGTCTGTCAAATCTTCAGGGGCATTGGCAAAACGCGGAGTAAAATATATCGCAGAACCGATCGCAGCGATAATGAAAGTGAACGAAAGGAAGCGTGTGAAACGCCGTATCAAACGCCGCCTTCCAGACAGTTTCTTTGCCTGCTTGAAGTCCGCGTTGATGGTATGGAGGGATCCTTCATGCTTCATAAGTCACCATATGAAGCTGACAAGACTTGCGCGCCCCTGACGGGCGTTATCGGTACACACCGCCAATACCAATATCGCGCAAACCTTTGCGTGGCGGCGCAGCACGGGCAGGTGCATCAATCTGCTGTCGCGGCGCTGATGTTGTTGCAGGTCGTGGCGCTCTGGCAGGTTTTACCTGAGCCCGTGGACCATTGCGTGCCGGAGCAACCGCCTGTCGAGGTGGCACATACACGCAAACGGTGTTCGTTTCACGCCGCAAGTTTTCATAATGAAACTGTGTCGGTGCAGTATCGGTAACCTTGAGGTTTCTGTTCGAATAGTACCGAGCAAGGGCTTCGCGTGAGCTCGCTCCCCACACACCGTCCAAATCAGAAGTATAGCATCCAAGCCTTTGCAATTCCTGTTGCAGACCCCAGACCAGATCCTCTGGCCCGAATATTTCTGCCGGTGCCGTAGGCATATAAATCACCGGCGGATTCAAACCGTTGCCTGGCATAATTTCCGGATTGATGGCCGGGGGGAACGGTGCAGCTCCAGCATCCGGCGGAGCAACCGTCAGACCCACTGCCGGAGGATCAATCATTGATCCAAGGTCCGTCCGGCGGGAAAGGCCCTGCCCGCCTCTTGCCGGTTGAGCAGCCATCGCAATGGTAGTCTGTTGATCCTCACCTCCATCAACCGGCCGCGAGAAGTAAAACTGTTTCTTCAAGGAAGACTGATCCCAGGGCAGCTGCTGCTCAAGTGTATTTGCGAACACATCGGCACGCACCTTGATCATCATGTTTGAGATGTCCTGGCCGGGTGCATTGATATGGTCGAGCAGCGCCTTGGTAAATGGGCTATACGAGCTGGCGCCATCATAACTGATGTTACCGGGTTGGGTGGCAAAGGCTATGAATACGTTCGCGCCGCCTGTAACCTGTGCAAGGCCGGCATTTACCGATCCGCCGCCCGGCAAGGGGTTATTACGACAGGCGTCAAGAAAAATCAGTGTCTGACGGTCCGGCGATTGTACTTCGGCAATGATCCTGTCGAGGCTGATTGTCTCCTCGACAATCTTTGTCCGATCATTGAGATGCGCATCGACGGGCACCAGATAATTCGTACCGTTCAACTGAAATCCATGGCCCGAAAAATAGACGAGTGAGACGTCCGCAGTCTTGGCCTGCACTTTAAAATCTTCGAAAATCCTGTCGAATTCGGCGCGCGTAGTGTTGTTTGCAGGAAAGATATCAAATCCCTGCGCTCTCAATGCGTCCGAGATACCTGCGGCATCATTTGCTGGGTTTTCGAGCTTCTCGACATTCTGGTAGTCGGCGTTACCGATGATCAAGGCAATGCGTTTTTGTACCGGAAGCCCCAGTATTTCTGCTTGGGCACTCTGCAGCGCAAAAAACAGCGCAATAAGCACCGCACCCACGTGTAGCGCGAATGAAGTCAATCGACTGATATATTGCACATGAGAGGACACTCACTGTCTCTTTAACTTGCGGGCGTTACCAGACAAGTCCTATCGTCCGGTGCACTCCTGTTTTCATCCGATCTTCAGCAGATCACAGTGTATACACAAAATTAGCCTAGATATCGCTGTACTTGCAACTGTCTTGTGGTGAAGACTAAGATATCAGAGTTATTTGTCCGTCGTAAGACGCACAGATTTATTGCCTACCATATGCAGGAACTACAAATGCGAATTGAACTTCAAGCCATGAACAACTCGAATGACACCTCTTTTGGTGGTTCCATGGTGGTTCAAGGGCGGCATTTTACCATAGGCCGGGGCGAAAGCTGCGATTGGGTAATCAAGGATAGCCGCCGTGTCGTTTCAAAGCATCATTGCACATTGGAACAGCGCGATACGGGCATCTATCTTATCGACAAAAGTACAAACGGCGTCAGCGTTGGTGGAATTGCTGTCGACCGGCAACATGGTCAGCAATTGTTTGATGGCGACACTATTGAGATCGCAGACTACCGCTTTAAACTTGTCATGCAGAAGAACGCCGCCATTCGAACACCTGTCGCGCAAAGTAGCAGCGCTGACTTGCTGGCAGGGCCAAGCGTGACGTCAATTCTATCGGACATTGCTCCTGCGGGCGTCGGAGCCACGGGGCAACTGCCCGGCGAAAGCCACGATGAATTGTTTGACAAGCCAGCCAAACCTGCATCGCGTGAAGGCTTGGGCGTCTCCGATATCGGCTGGGATGGGCCGCCCGAAACTGAAGTGGATATCATCAAGCCGTATCGGGCCACCCGCCCTTCTTCACTTTCTGACAGGATAGAACAAACGCCAGCGGCAAACTCCTTGTTTGAATTGCCGGTCGTGCGCCCTATCCTTCCGGACAATTGGGATAGTGATGACGAAGAACCGGTAATCGAACAGCAGCCGGTCCGGTTTGAGCAGCCTTCGATAACGCCCGAAGCCATAGCTCCTGTACCAACGCCATCAAAAGCGGCCCCAGCAAGAACCGTTTCAGCACAGGAAGCTGCTGAACTGCTTCAGGCTTTTATGGATGGTGCGGGATTGGATGCATCGACACCCGGTCTTGATCCGGAACAGTTTTTGCGAAAAGCCGGCGCAGTTATGCGAATCGCCTTGAGCGAACTCTATGAAATGCATGTAGGAAAGAATGCATCCGCTGCTCGCCTGGAGCTGGAAGGCATTGTTGGAGACACACCCTGGATATTCTCATTGGCAAGCCAAGAGGACAGCCAGCGGATGTATCGCGTCGTGGAGTTCATCAACGAGGCTGAACCTGCTGACATGAAGCTCATTGAGCGCGACTTTCGCTCCATCACCAATTACCAGACCAAGCTGTCGGCAGCCGTGCTGGACTTTATTGGAGAGGTCCAACAGGCGATCGATCCTTCAGTTCTTGCAAGCAAAACCAAATCAAAAGCGATCCCTGCGCTGCGTAAGGCAGCTCTTTGGGATGAATTCCTTGCCTCGACAACACTTTTCGAGGAACAACAGGACGAACGGCGCAAACCTGCACTACTGAAACTTTTTCGCAAATTCTTTTCCAAAACATAAATCTCGCCCACTCAAGATTACGTTGACGTGAAGGTGTCTTATCTGCAAGTTACAACCAGTTTGGTCACTTAGGCTGTGTCAAGTCCATAAATGGATTGCATCGGGAGAGTAGTATGCGTTTTGAAACGCTTGAAGTATCTAAGTCTCGTCACCAAAACACATCGTCAAAACGATCTTTTCATTTCGCTTTTGCTGCTTCGGCGGCAGTGTTTCTTTCTGCCTGCACATCAACACCCGAGAACACGGGGCCGCAATACCAGGAACCAATTCCTGTCACTGTTTCCGCCAGCAGTTCAGCCAATCCGTCACCTTCCGGCTCGGCCACGCCCACAGCGGTAGAAGTATTCGTGCTGAAGTCGCCCGGCCGCTTCCAGTCACTCGATTATTTTCAGCTGAAAGGCGGAAGCGCACTCGGTGACGACCTTGTAGAGCGCAAGACGATTTCTGTACGTCCGGGTGAGACTGCCAATCTGGTCATCAATCCTGGCATTGACGGTGCATATGCTGGTGTAATCGCCGGTTTCCGCGACATTGAGAACGCCCGCTGGCGTGCACTCGTTCCGATTTCAGGCTCCGGGAACTTAAGCATTTCTGTCGGAAGACTGTCTGTCAGTGCGTCCGCCAGCAATTAATCGATACGGTGTTTATTGATGGAACATGACAATCGCGTCGTCTGGTCGGAAGGCATGTTCCTTCGGGCGCAGCATTTCCAGCAACAGGACCGCTGGACCGAGAAGCTTGTAAAGGCGGCAACACGTGAACTGGTAAAGTTCCCGTGGGGTGTTTCCCGTCTTGCTATTAATGAACAGCTTTTGAGCAATGGTCTGTTTGCTCTTTCCAGTGCGCGGGGAGTGATGCCGGACGGCACTGTTTTCGAAGCCCCCGGCCCCGTTGATCTGCCCCCAGCACTGCGACTGGAGGAAGGTACCAAGAATGTTCTGGTCTATTTGTGCCTTCCCATGCAACAGGCAGGACTTGCTGAAGTAGGCGGCGAGACTACACCGGGACGCAGCATTCGTTATGCGCGTCAGAAGTATGAGGTGCAGGATACGAATGAAGGCAGTTCAATTTCAGCACTGCTGGAGGTTGGCAGGCTGCGCCTGAATTTTCTTTTGTCAGACGAAGAATTGGCCGGTTATGATCGCATAGCTGTAGCCCGCATTGTCGAGGTTCGACAGGATCAATCGGTCCTACTTGACGATACCTTCATTGCATCAGCCACAAATTGCGCAGCCCAGCTTCAACTCGAAAATATCGTCACCGAAATTTTGGGTATCATGTCCCACCGTGCCGAAGCGATCGCCGATCGAATGGGCGATCCATCCATACGCGGCACGGCAGAGGTTTCCGACTTCCAGTTCCTGCAAGTCCTTAACCGCAATGAAGCAGTCTTCCGGCATCACCGCGAAAATCTTGCTGCTTTGCATCCGGAGACGCTTTATGTGCTCTGTGCCCAGCTTGCCGGAGAGCTTTCAACCTTCACTAAGCAACGACGCAGGGGGTCGGTTTTCCCCGGCTACCGCCATGTTGATTTGCGCGGCTCTTTTGATCCGGTTCTGGCAGATTTGCGCGAGTCACTTTCTTCCGTGCTGGAACGTTCAGCGGTGGAAATTCCACTCGACGAACGCAAGCATGGTGTACGCGTTGGCACGATTACAGACCGCAATCTGCTCCTCGGCAGCGGCTTTGTATTAGCTGTACGAAGCGATATGCCATCGGAAGCACTTCGCAGCACCCTGCCTCGCCAGATCAAGGTCGGTCCAGTCGAACGTATCGCCGAACTGGTCAATGTCGCTCTTCCAGGCATAGCGGTTCGCCCACTGCCTGTAGCGCCGCGCCAATTGCCTTATCGCCCGGGCACAAGCTATTTTGAACTCGATAAAGACGGCCCCTTGTGGAAACAGCTTAGCACTTCCGGTGCTATCGCTCTGCATCTGGCCGGTGAGTTTCCGTCCATTGAGTTTGAGCTTTGGGCAATAAAGTCATGACGCTATGAGTGACGACAAGTTCTGGCGCAGCGAACCGACGATCATAAAGCCAAAACCCGGCGGTGATCGTGGTCGTAATGCCCAATCCAGTATCGCCGATTCTGCCGAAACGACCACGTTGCAAGCTGCATTGACTGAAGGCGGCGTGGAGATGATCGACGGCACACCTAAAGGCCTGCCGTTTTTAGTGTCGGCAGCACGGCCACAGCTCAATCTGCTTTATCATTTGCGCGGACTTCATGAAGGTCCCGATCCAGATCAGCTGCGTACGGCGGTCATTGACGAAATGCGCGCATACGAACGCAAAGTAGCCAATGCCAACGTCGATGCCCAGCACGCACGCGTTGCCCATTATGCCTTGTGCGCCACTATTGACGACGTCGTCTTAAGCACACGATGGGGCGGCGCAAGCAATTGGGCGAGCAACAGTATCGTCTCGACGTTCCACCGGGATGTGCAGGGCGGCGAACGTTTTTTTGAACTGCTTGAGCACTTTCACAAAGATCCAGGCCGCAACCGAGATATTCTGCTGTTGCTGTATCTGTGTCTTTCGCTCGGTTTCAAAGGCAAACTTAGGGTTAGTGCGCGTGGCGCGTTGGAACTGTCCCAGATCAGAGACAGCCTGTACCGGACGCTTCAAGCCACAATGGGAGATGTCGAACGAGAAGTGTCGCCGCATTGGCGCGGAATCAATGCTCGCTTCCTCAAGGGGCGCTTCAAGAATCTTTATCCGACCTTGCTTGGTTTACTGGTACTGCTTTGCGCCTTCGGTTACATCGGCATTCTGCGGCTGCTCAATAGAGACTCAGACGCAGTCATGGTAGCCATGGCGGCTGCACCACCCCAAGGCAATCCATCAATTAAAGTTGCCGAACCAGCTCCCCAGCCCGTCGAGCAGGTTGATCGGATTCGTAATTTCCTCGCTTTCCTGCAACCGGAAGTAGATCGCGGCCTGGTTACAACTCAACGCAACGGTAATCGCGTGCTCGTGCGTTTTCGTAACGCAGGCTTTTTTGCATCGGCAAAAGCAGACGTGTCACCGCAGTTTCGGGGTCTGATAGATCGCATTGGGAGGGCCATTGCGCAGGAGCATTTTGCGGTGCAGGTTTTCGGTCATACCGATAATGATCCGATCAGAAATAATGCTCGGTTTCCGTCAAACTTTGATCTATCGCGAGCACGAGCAGAAAACGTCGCAAAAATCCTCGGGGCCTATGTACCTGGCAATCAAATTACGTTCGAGGGCAAGGGCGAGTCTGAACCGATCGATACGAATGATACCAAAGAGGGTAAAGAGGCAAACAGGCGAACAGAAATCGTCGTAATTGCTACTCCGCGCCCCGAGAATGACACGGCAACCGGCGCAGGCACTCAACAGTGAATATCCTCAATTGGCTCTACACAATCCGATCTTATCTTGAGGGCTACGCCGGCTTCCTCAAGGGCGGCAGGTTTTGGTCGCTAATCTGGGTTGTCGCCATTTCTGTGATGATCTGGTTTTACGGCGAAAGCGTAGCCTTCGGCCAATGGCGCCCGCTGGAAACCGAATATAGCCGTCTGGTGGCGATTGGCGTCGTCGTACTGGCTTGGCTTATCTATGTAATTGTTTCGGCATTCAGGCGTCGCCGGGCTGAAGCTGCGATGATTGATGCCGTCGCGGAAGACGGCACGGCTTCCGAAGCAGATGCAAGAGAAGAGGTTACGCTCCTCAGGCAACGCCTCAAAGACGCACTGCTGCGCCTCAAATCGATCAGCAAAAAGCGGTTTGGCTACGTTTACGACTTTCCCTGGTATCTGATCATCGGTTCTCCCGGATCCGGCAAGACAACTGCGCTGGTGAATTCAGGCCTGTCCTTTCCCTTTGCCGATGAAATGGACGAGCAGGCCATTCAGGGCGTTGGTGGCACACGCAGTTGCGACTGGTGGTTTACCGATGAGGCTGTGCTGATTGATACAGCCGGGCGCTACACAACGCAGGACAGCGATGTTACCGTTGACAGTACTGCATGGCAAAGCTTTCTGGGTCTACTGAAGCGTCATCGCCCGTTAAAGCCAATCAATGGCGTTATCGTAACGATCAGCATGGCGGACATACTTACCCAAAGTGCGCAGGCGCGCTTTAAGGAAGTTCGCATACTCAAACAGCGCCTGCGTGATCTTGAAGACAATCTGAAGGTACGCCTGCCCGTATATCTCGTGTTCACGAAGGTTGATATGCTTGCGGGATTTGGCGAGTTCTTCGACAATTTCAACAAGTTTGATCGTGAACAGGTTCTGGGAGTTACCTTCCCGCTTGGCGTCAGTCAGTCGAAAGGCAAGATCGCTCAGGCATTTTCGGGTGAAATCGATCTGCTGCTGGAACGCATGCACAAGATATTGCTGGAGCGCATGCAACAGGAGCCCGATGATATCCGGCGAAGCAGCGTATTCCGGTTCCCCGCACAATTTGCATCTATCAAGAATGTGCTTGTCGAACAGATCGGCGAACTGACTGCGAGTTCAAAACTGGTTGGTGCGCCACTGCTGCGCGGCGTCTATTTTGTTTCCGCCACCCAAACCGGGGCAGTTTATGACAAGGTTGGCCGGTCGACTTCCGAGCGTTTCTCGTTTCTGCAGGAACCGAATACAACCGGAACGGTCTCGCAGAAGGCATTCTTCCTGTCGCGTCTGTTCAATGACGTGATCTTTGGTGAAGCCAATCTCGTTACGACAGATCTCAAAGTTCAGCGCCGCAAGCGCATCATGTCTGCAATCTTCTATCTGGTTCCCCTGGTTATTGCCGGCGGACTGTTCGGAGGCTGGGCACACGCCTATTTCACCAACCAAGGCACGATGGGCGCCGTGAATGCAAGGATTGCATCCTATAACCGCGAAGCGATGTCCATTCCTGTCGAAGACATAACGACTGACGATTTAAACCGCGTTTTATCACCGCTTGATACGTTGCGCGGAGCCCTTACCGATGACATTGCGGGCAAGAGCCGTTGGTATCACTTTGGTACTGATCAGGAAGAAAAACTTCGGGAAAGCATGCAGGCGACTTATGCCCGCGGGTTAAATGGTTTCCTGTTGCCGCGTTTGCTGGTTCATCTGCAAAACCGGATGAATGACCCGAAGATCAGCACGGGCCAGCTCTATGATACGCTTAAACTCTACAGCATGCTTGGCGGCCTCGGGCCGCTTGATGAGGAATTTGCTTTGCGTCAGCTGCGGGCAACGTTTGACACAAGCCTGCCCGGTGCTGGACGCACCCAGGTCCGCGAAAGTTTGCTTGCTCACAGTCGTGCGTTGCTGTCGCGGCCATTGACGGCAGTAACACTCGACGACAACCTGATCAAAAAGGCCCGCGAAAAGCTGAGCGCCATCCCGCGGGCACAGCAACTGTACGAACTTCTTGTAGCAAGCCCTGATGCTCTTGCGCTACCCGAGTGGCGGCCTCTCGACAAAGCAGGTTCAGGAGCAAAACTGCTGTTCGCGCGGCAGACCCTAACGGACTTGCGTGAAGGCATACCGGGCGTTTTCACGCGTGACGGCTACTTCAATTATTTCCTGCCCCGTCTGGCGGAAATGGCAGAACAATTCGCCAAGGAAGGCTGGGTTATTGGCGAAGATCAAGCGAATGCAGAATCTGGTGACGATCTCAAGACCAATGTATTGCGCATCTATTTCAATGCCAACCGCATGCAATGGGCAGCGCTTCTGAGCGACCTCACCATTCTTCCTGCTCCCGATCTTATTCAAGCCGCTGAGATTGTGCGTATTCTCGCTTCCAATGATAATCCTCTGCGCACTCTTGCCACTGCCATCGCTGATGCAACGAATCTCGACCCGCAGCAGTTTGCGGCACCTGAAACACCTAAAAATCCAGCCCCCAAAGAGGGTGCAACAGACGAAGCGCAGCGGCGTCTGGCAGAGGAAAAGGCCAAGGCAGAATCCGCACGTGTTGAGGCGTTGCAATTGTTGACCGATGGTTTTGAAACAAACATGCTCGATCCCTACGCTGCATTGCGTAAATCACTGCAGGCGCCTGAGGGTCAAAAATCGGAATTTGCGGATCTTTCTCCGATCCTTGAAGAGCTGTCCCTGCAATTGAGCCGCGCCGCAATCAACGCCGGAGATGTCAACACAATCTTCGGCGTAGAAAGCAAGCTTGTATCGGCCAATCAGATGCTGGTGACACAGGCACAGCGCCTGCCTGAACCGGTAAGTATCTGGATTGGCCGTCTTGCGACAGATATTGCGCGATTGACAGCTAACGGTGCCCGTCAGTCCATGTCTGCCATGTGGCAGGCTTCAGCGGCACGCGTTTGCAAGGCTGGTATCGAGGGCCGCTATCCTTTCAACCCCAATGGTGTCAACGATGTCGCCATCAACGATTTCATTCGCATGTTCGGACCATCCGGTGAGTTTGCAACATTCTTCCAATTGCATCTGAAGCCGTTCGTCGACGTATCACAGTCCCCATGGCGCTTAACCGGAATGAACGGTGCCGAAGCTATTCCAAGCGATGCTCTCATCCAGTTTGAAAATGCTCAAGAGATACAGACCGCCTTCTTCTCAAAGGGCGGCAACGAGCTAAGTCTCGATCTGGATATTACGCCGGCTGACCTTGATAGTAATTCGACGAGTGTCTCTCTCGATATCAATGGCAAGAACATTACCTACGATCACGGCCCTCCCCAAACCCAGTCCTTCCAATGGCCGGGCGAAGGGAATCGCGAAGCACGCATCGCCTTCAATCCTCCGGGACCTGGTACAACCAAAAAGACAAATGGCCCGTGGGCGATGTTCCGCCTGTTTGACATGGCGCAAAAAAATGTGTCCAGCGCCGATCAGTTTACTGCAATATTCCGCATAGGCAGCCGTAGGGCGAGCTTTGATATCAGGGTCGGGTCAGTGCTCAATCCATTTGCGTTGAATGCAATACGCTCGTTTAAATGCCCTGAGGGCCTGTAACCTCAATTCTCAGATACAAGGCAATGGACGCCTGCCAGACCAATAGAAGTAAGGAACCAGGTTTTATGCACCACCGTGACACGGTCTTGGCGGGTTATTTCGGCAAAATCCCCTCAAAGGGAGATTTTGTCAGCCGGCGCATTGATCGCAATGTTCGTGCGCATTTTGATCAGTGGCTTCAATCCGCGTTACAGACAAGTCAGGAAACACTCGCTGGTGAATGGCTGGAGCTTTATCTGAACGCACCGATATGGCGTTTTTATCTGGAGGCGGAAATATGCGGACCCTATCCCGTTGTGGGGACGATGATCCCGAGCGTTGACAAGGCAGGCCGTTATTTTCCTTTTCTCGCAGCAGCACAAATACCGGACTTTGCCCTTTCCGTTGCCGCAGTCGGGCAGACTGATGAATGGCTGCAGTCGCTCGAGGGTCTGGTCTTAAGTGTGCTTGACGATGACTTCGATCTCGATTTTTTCGATCACCGGCTGGCTAAAATAGCTTTTAATATCGGCCAGCCCAATCAGCATAGCGAAACCACAGCTATATTTGCTCCCCTTGCGGCAGCACTGAATGATCAAAGCTCTGGCCCACGTTCAGTATGGTGGACTTCAGGCTCGGATCGACGCAAGGCTGGCATCTCGCTCTACAGCGGTTGGCCGTCAGCCAGCGCCTTTGCATCGTTCTTTACTGACGGCTCCGCACCCGCGAATTTTGATGACGTCTTCGAGCGCGCACGCCAAAGCGGACTGTCCCGTCACAATAACGGCATGTCTTCTGAATCTGCCAAAGCCGGAGCGCTATCTTTGGCTGCACGATCCCATCGGGGAACATTGGCTGAGCAAAACATCGAAAGCTTCGTGTTTCGATTGGATAAAGGGCTTGTCTCCATCGCGGATGGAACCTTTGGCCTCAGTCGCAGTGCAACTATTTCACGCTTCCTGCTGGCAGCTTTGGACAGCGTTCCGTTGCCGGCTGGCATTGATGATGCTTTACAGGTCCTGCAGGAAAGATTGGAGGATGCCAAACGTGCATTGACCGAGCGTCTTGATATCACCGTCGCTGGTCCTGCGCTGCAGGCGGGCGTGCTCAGCTTTCTCTTTCGCGAAAGCCGGTTTGGATTGATCGTGCAGGGAAATGTTCACTGCATCCTGCTTCGAGGCGATGAAGTGATCGAGTTAACCGATACCAGCCTTAGCAAACGTTCGGGCTCTACCCTGCAACTACAATTCAAAGCAACATCCAGCACTGTTACCGGCGAGCTTTTGCCCGGAGACAAATTTATGCTGATGACGGCGAACGTTGCCGAAGGCGTACTCGAACCCAGTGACCCCGGCTTGATGGCCAACGACCGGGTTGAAGCGATCGTCGACAGAATTATCGATAATACATTGATCAATGGAACAGCTGATAATCTGACAGTCGTAGCTCTGTCGGTTAGTTAACAACACCGGATCGATAAGTTAAAGTCAGATCTTAGAATTGCATTCTGAACTGTGCTGTCACTGCACCGCCAACGACATCTTCGCCGAATTGGAAATCACCCCGCACGCTTCCGACCATCAGGCGTTCAGCACCACCGATCTTGCCTGTCAACGATAAAAGATTCATGCCGATACTTGCTTCCCCATACGTCTGAAGCCGCTTCGTTGTGACTGGAAGCACGATCGGATTAGCGCTGTTTTGATCAATCGTCATGGTTGCATCGATATCGCCGGCAAAATCATGGTAGGCCGTTAGCGTAATAAACGGTGAAAGGCGAAGGCGATCATCAAGAACGAAATAATTCTTTGAAACAGTCAACCCTCCAAAGCTGATCATGCTCTCGACATCCTCAAAGCGAACTTTGCCCTCTTTTTGGTTGAGGAGAATGTTGCGTGGTATTGACAGATCATCAGTCTGATTCATCGAGTAGGTAAAGCCAACGGCAGGAATAAGACTCCAATCGTTTCGTGCGTAGGTATAGGAAGCCGAACCGCCAATAGAGTTCCGGGTCCCAGAAACCTTCTCGCCCCCAATTTGAAACACTTCATCATTCACATTGACAGTATAATCAGTCAGTTCTTGGCGGACTTGCAGATCCAGGAAAAGCGGGCCTTTGGTAAAGGCCGCATAGGCACCATAGAAAACAGACTGGAAATCCGTTGTATTTTCATAGTTCTTTTGATCGGAACTACCAAATATCTGACCCGCGGTAACGCCGACGTTGATGTTGGCGTCTGTGTCATTGATGTTGAAGAGGCCGCCGTCAAAACCAAACTGATAGCCTATATACTGGGAATCCAGTTTAGCGGGCGTATCTATCAGCGTTCCGTCGGGCTGCCGGATTGTTCCTGACGTCTCGATTGTTGACATGCCAGAATTGGTCCGCATCCAGGGCGCAATGCCGAACTGATTTTTATCGGGATCAATTGGCGCCGAAACAAGGCCGCTTGACGGTTTGAAAAAAGATGAAGCAACGACGTTCTGGGCAGCGATAAAACCTGAAACGACGGCGCTTGCAGCATTCCCGTCAACCCCTGATTTAACCACATACTGATATCCGTTACCCCCGCTGGCAGGTTGACGGACAAGATCATAACGGACAACACCACCGGTGGGCAAACCATCTGCGGTAACGTCAAGGTTATTTCCAGACCCCTGAATATCGACCAGCAGTATTGAACTTCCAAGAATCGGTTCTGTTACTTCGGAAATATTATTGAGACGGAGATTCATTTTGCCCATGGCAACGCCGCCAATTGTAATGACGTCGGCGCTTTCAGCTGCAAGGTCGATATCAAGCAAAATCTGCCCCGACTGCCCACCCTGATAATTCGAAGTAAGATTAAAACGATCGCCGGTTCTGTCATTGACAAGACTGACGCCGCCACCGGTTAATGACAAATTGGCTTGGGTCTGGTTTGTGCCGCCCATTTGCAGCAGACCGCCGTTGATCGCTGTACTTCCGTTCAACGCGCCGAGAGTGCCGCCATTGCCAAGCTGCAGGATGCCGCTGCTGATTGTTGTGCCGCCCGTATAGGTGTTCGTGCCGGTAAGGACCGTGGTTCCGGTGCCAATCTGGCTGACGCTGCCGCTGCCGTTGATAGCGCCGCCAAATGTCAGAGTGTTGGAGCGGTTGAAGGCAAGCTGGCCATTATTGGCGATGTTGCCGGTTACTGCGCCGCTCGTGCCGCCATTGCCAAGCTGCAGGATGCCGCCACCGATCGTCGTGCCGCCGGAATAGGTGTTGTTACCGGTCAGTGCCAATGTGCCGGCACCTTGTTTGCTGAAGGCACCGGTGCCGTTCAAGGCCTGCGATACGGTGAAGGTGTTGCCTGCCGTAGCAACGTCAATTCCGCCGCCTTCACTTGTCATGGTAAGGCTACGGCTTGCGGCCAATTCCGCATAGCTCGTGCCCGTCACCTGCAGGACGCCGCCATCTAATCGCAGTGAACCATTTGCCGCGCCGAGGTTCGCATCCGCCGATACCGACAGTTTTCCGTCACGGATTGTTGTGCCGCCCGTGTAGGTGTTTGTGCCGGTCAGTACCAATGTGCCGGCACCTTGTTTGTTGAAGGCACCAGTGCCGTTCAAGGCTTGCGATACGGTGAAGGTATTGCCTGCCGCAGCAACGTCAATCCCGCCGCCATTGCCAGTCATGGTGAGATCGCGGTTGTTGCTCAGGCCGGTCAGCCCCGTACCCGTGACCTGCAGAAGCCCGCCATTCAATGTCAGAGAGCCATTGGCCGCGCCGAGATTCTCGTCGGCCGATACCGACAATGTTCCATTGTCGATCGTCGTTCCGCAATGGCTGTTGGCCCCCCCAAGCTTAACGGTACCTCCACCGGTTTTTGTGATGCCACCGCAGCCACCGGCACCGCCCGTAATCGGTACATCAATTGATCCGGTCACACCCATAAGTGCATTTAGCTTCATGGGGTTGGACGCATTATCGGTTACCAGAGCACCGCCTGTACCGGCGACAAGGCTGTATCCATTATTGACGAACTGAAGACCTCCTGCCTTCTGCGCGCCCTCAACAGTCACCACTCCTCCCGATTCGCCGGTCGTGTTCTTGAAAATCGCGAGATTACCCTTGAAAGGGGCAGGCCCTTCTCTGTCGGCGTTTACCCAAAGCGTGTCATTATTCCATGTGCCAGTGCCTCCGGCGTCGTCATCGCCTTTCCAATATTGCTCCGACCCATTCGAAACGACGATATCGACATACCCCCCTGTTGTCGTATCGATCGTGAAAATCTCATTGCCCAGACCGCTTGGCAATGTTCCAATGTTGATGCCGTTATCAGCCATGCTACCATAGGACATAATCCGGTAGTAACCGATGCCTGCGCCGCCAGCGTCGGAAAGGTTAAGCGTCCCATCAAGGGTCAGTTTACCGCCAACAGCAATAAAATCATTTATGCTGCTGCCCCGATCTGTATTGGTACCAGGCGTTGACAGTTCGAACTCGGAAGTGGAGCCCGCGCCAAGCGTCAAGTCACCACCAATTGACAAACGGCCAACCGAGGCACCCGGAGCGATCGATCCGCCGTCTGCTACATTGACATTGCCGCCGACAGTGCCGTTGCCGCCCAGTTGCCCTCCAGCGGCAACATTTACATTGCCGCCTAGATTGCTGTCTACGCGCAGTCTACCTTTTGTAACATCTGTGTTGCCCGCAAAAGTGCTGCTGTCGCCAGTAACGACCGTGGTGCCGCTGCCAATCTGGCTGATGTTACCGGTACCGATGATTGTACCATCAAGCGTCAGTGTATCCGAGCGATCAAGGACAAGCTGGCCATTATTGGCGATGTTGCCAAGTATCGAACCGCGGGTGCCGCCATTGCCAAGCTGCAGGATGCCGCTGCTGATCGTTGTGCCGCCCGTATAGGTGTTCGTGCCGGTAAGGACCGTGGTTCCGGTGCCAATCTGGCTGACGCTGCCACTGCCGTTGATAGCGCCGCCAAATGTCAGCGCGTTGGAGCGGTTGAAGGCAAGC
>NZ_JBBCBN010000012.1:0-86917 GCF_037203775.1 Phyllobacterium sp. CCNWLW183
AATGGTGTGGTAACGGCCTGCGCCTTGCCTGCCACCCCGCCAAAGCCATTGCGCAAGCGCGAAGTCGCCGCATCGGAGATGAAGTGATTGTCCTGCGCCAGAACACCGGAAAGCGTGGCATGAACCTCGCCGGAGAGGGCATCGAAATTCAGCGGATTGTCGCTGGTGGATTTCAAAACTTCCTCCAGCGGCCTGTTATTATCCATGCCGAGGGATTGAACGCCTGCCCAAAGGTTTTTCTGGTTGGATGTTGCAACACCTGCGGCGAGGAAATCCGCAGACAAAAAGGTTTCCAACTTTGCTTTTTGAAGGTCTGTTTCCAAAACCTGCTTTTTGACTTCAAGTTGGACCAATTGCTCTTCGGCGACGAAGCGAGACGCCTCTGCCTCTGGCGTTGCCAATGGCTTGGCATCCGCATCAGCAGCAATGCCAGCGCTCTCAACCTCAAGCTCTGCCAGCTGTTTCTCCAGATCTTGAGTTTTTGCGCTCTTTACAGTCGGCGCGAGTTCAAAACCGAGTACCACCTGGGTCGCGGCATAGTTCAATTTCGGGTTAATGTAATTATAGCGCGACAAGACGCCGTCAAACTGGCCCGTAACACCGTTGGCTGCAACGAGGATGTTATAGCTTTTTGAGAGCAAGCTCTTGCCCATATCCTCAGTTAGAACTGCTAAATCATTTTCAAGCCGTATGTCGACCACACCGCCAAGAAGTTTTGCCGAACCTTGAACCGACAATTGATCCGCTTGAGAAAAATCATGTTTGATTTCGACGTCAAAAATGCTGCTCTTGTTAAAAGTGACATCCTTGCCAAGATGAAGCGTGCCAACCGAATTGCCCGGCGAAACCGTTGCGCCGGACTTTACAGTCAGATCACCTATTGTTCCGACACCGGAAATGCGGGAGCCACTGTCCAGCGTCACATCTTGCGCTGTGCCATCTACAGACAGACGCCCCAATCTTTTGACAGTGGTGTTGGAGGTAATTGCCGCTCCTGCCGCGATATTTAATTCGCCGCTATCAACAATTGTCTCGCCCTTATAGGTGTTCTTCGCAAGCAGTGCGAGACGACCTGCACCCGTCTTTGTAAAGGGGCCAGATTGAAGAATAGGGCCGGAAAGGGTGAGGGCCTTTTCATTTTCGATTGTTCCGCCCTTGTCGGAGAGAAGAACAGACTTTGTCAGTTCCATCTCCTTTATCGTTTTCAAAGTGCCGCCGTCTAAATTGAGTTGCCCCTTGTCGTCGCCAAGACCTCGTTTCGAAGAAATTGCAAGCGTACCCCCAGAGACTGCCCAAGGCATAACAGCGTCTGTTTCACCCTCAAGTGTCCAGGTTCCGCTATCAATTTTCGAAAATGCGCCGAAACCGCGATACTGCGCTGCGCGGCCAATTTTGGAGACATCGAAGCTTGCTGCTTGCGTACCGCCTAGTTTCAAACTGATCGATTTTTTGGCTATTACGTTACCAATAATATTTGATTTGGCATGTAGAATAAGTGCGCCGTCCTCGGCCTTTTCGGAAAACTGTATGGCCTCGCCTTGTTGGTTGTCCGGGCCAAAACCGCCGGTGATAGTGCCATTATTGATGATCGTACTACCAGAACCCTTGCCAACATTGACCCCAAGGCTGTCTGTCCCCCTGATCGCTTCGGGCATGTCCGGTGTTTTCACAAGCGAGCGTATTTTACCGCCGTCACCACCACTTATGGTTCCGTTATTAATAAGAGTTCCTATAAGAGATACGCCTATACCACCTCTTCCCTGAGTGTTGGCATCGCCGTCACCACCCCGGATAGTACCATTATTGGTAACTTGACTTCCGGACATCGTTTCCATGCCAGCGCCGCCATCGCCAGAGGCCATGCTTGAATCACCTTGCGCGCCAATGCCCCCCAGAATGTCTTGATCATTAACTATAATACTGTCCCTGCGGCCAAGGACACCTGTTCCACCATTACCCCCGAGGCCATATTTTGGTTTTCCGGCACCACTACCGCCAATGCCACCTTGAATCTTTCCTTTATTAAGCAGATCACCAACGCTGGCACCGATGCCACCTTTGCCGCCTTGCCCATGAGCACCGATGCCATTGTTGCCATAGCCCGCATCACCGCCTAAGCCGCCTGTGCCGCCGATAATTGTGCCGCTATTTTCCAGCTTTTTTGCATAAATGCCGACGCCACCGTCTCCGCCTTTTCCGCCGTCTCCGCCATTGTGTTCCTCTGCAGAGGAATATTGTTTTTCGCCCGGAATATTAGAGGGATCATTGGTAGGAGCGGTTGATGTAATAGCATCACCATCGACTTCCATACCTTCGCCGCCTGAGCCACCTTTTCCACCAGTTCCGCCGGTTGCGGTCCCGTGAAAAGTCAATTCGTCCCTCTTCACGAAAATGCCTAGTCCGCCTACTCCGCCGTAACCGCCTGAGCCACCTCTCATTTCAAGGTGTTTTCCGGAGTGGCCAGCTTCCTCTTTCGTGTGGATATGGTGTTTTTTGCCACCTTGCCCACCTATGCCACCATTACCCCCTATAACATTGCCATTATAGGTCGGATCGTTTGATTGCAAAATGGTTATGCCAACACCGCCCACACCGCCTGATCCTCCGGTTCCGCCAAGCTCCTCTTTGTCATCATGGCTATCATCTCCTACATGACCGTTGTCTCCTTGTTTACCGACCACACTTACGACTGGGGCAGGGTCTGCCTGGGCGAGAGGATTGAGGCAAAAGCAAGCGATCCCGGCAATTGATGCTAATTTTGCGGCCTTCCAAAACTTGAGATGGCCTGTTCTCTTCGACGGAACGTAAGAACTATGGGACGAAAGCGGTGAGCGGTTTGAATTGCTCAAAAAGTCGATCTTCATAATGAACTCCGGAAATATGCAAAATTTAAAATAAACTTGGGACGGATGGTTAAACGTACTCCAGCACGTGCCTTTACTGCGCAAATGGATCAGCGCGTCGACCTCCTTTGGATTGGAAAGAGCTGACGAAAATTGACGATGCTTGGGCAGAGAATCCGCCGTGCCGTCTATAGGAAAAGCGTTTAGTTATTAAATAACATTACAAAAATCAATGCCCTTTTTGGCTTAGATGGTCGTTATCCCATTTTTACAATCCGTAGACCTGCATCAGGCTCGTCATGCGGGCCACTGCTAAATCAGGCTTGTCCAGAACGTTTGCCTGATCGGCGAGACGGAAAATATCCGCATAGTGAACAATGCCGCGTGCCGATTGCATACCTGCGGGCATGATGAAATGTGGCTGGTGGCCGTTGAGCCAGGCGAGGAATACAACGCCGGCTTTGTAATATTGTGTGGGGGCTTCGAAAATCTTGCGCGAGAGCGGAACAGTAGGCTCAATGATTGAACGGAATGCCTGTGTTTCACCTTTGGCGAGATGAGCTAGCGCTTTGGAGGCCGAGGGGGCTACCGCATCAAAAATGCCGAGCAAAGCATGGCTGTAGCGTTCCCCATCACCTTCTATCAGTTCCGCATAGTTGAAGTCATCGCCGGTGAAGCAGAGAACGCCTTCCGGCAGGCGTTTGCGCAGTTCGATCTCGCTGGCATTGTCGAGGAGGGAAATCTTGATGCCTTCGACCTTGTCTCTATTGTCATTGATAATCGCGAGCACTGTCTCCAGCGCCTTGTCGAAAGAGGAGGAACCCCAATAACCGGCAAGTTGTGGATCAAACATGTCACCCAGCCAATGCAGCACGACTTTCTCACGCGTCTGCGCGAGAATATTTCCATAGACAGCGCGATAGTCTTCCGCTGAGCGAGCTATGCGGGCCAGCGCTCTGCTGGCCATCATTACTGCGCGTCCACCTTCAGCCTCAATAAAATCAATCTGGGTTTCGTAGGCGTCGATGACGTCCTGAAGCGTCTTGGCGTTTTCGGGTGCAAGCTGATCTGTACCGGCACCGCAGGCAAGATCAGCACCCGGAACAGTGCGCGACTCTGCCAGTGACCGGCGGATCAATTCGCGTGCAACTGGCCAATCGACCCCCATGCCGCGCTGCGCTGTATCCATCGCCTCTGCAATCTTGAAACCAAGTGACCAGAGGTGGTGACGAAACGCCAAGGTTGCATCCCAATCAATGGCTGGCGAACCCCAAGGTGTCGAATCCCGAAGCGGATCAGAGACAATATGCGCAGCTGCGTATGCAATGCGATTGAAGACTGGCGGGCTGGCTGGAAAGGCAATTGGGGTGCCTATCAGCTTGTAATCGCAGATTGCACTATCATGATCTGGCAACTTCAAGGTGTGGGTCATTGCTTGGCTCCCATCGAACAAGTCACAAATATTTTGGAACGATCCAAAATACAAGCAATAAATGGAAATTGGATGAAGGTCGGCGTGTAATGGGAGAGTATAGCCAAAAAGCTCCGGATTTTTGCCGAAGAATGCACGAAAATTCCCCAAAAATTTCTACCATAAATGGAATAATTGGCGTGTTAGGTTGTGTTAAATATTCACTTGACCTTTTTGGAACGTTCCAATTATATACCGCATGGGTTGGAGGATATGCTTTTGAACCGGACCAGAACAAGCATCGTGGATATTGCGCGCGCCGCTGGTGTGTCGAAATCCACTGTGTCGTTGGTTCTCCAGAAAAGCCCTCTCGTCAGCGAGGCTACCCGTGAAAAGGTCAATGCTCACATCAAGGAGCTTGGCTATATTTATAATCGCGGCGCCGCCAATCTTCGTCAGTCCAAATCGAAAATCGTCGGCATTGTCGTCAATGATTTGACCAATAGTTTCTTCGCCGAACTGGCCGTCGGGATGGATATGGTGGTTCAATCGGCTGGTTATGTTCAGTTCCTTGCCCATAGCGGCGAGAGCGTCGACCGCCAACGCGAGGTCATCGCTTCCATGCGGGAGAACGGTATTGCAGGGTTGATCCTGTCACCGGCGCGGGGAACAGAAGCTAGTGATATCAAAGCATTAGTGGGCGGCGACATTCCGGTTGTGGTCGTTGTGCGTAATCTGCCCGGCGCAAAAGTATCGACACTTCTGTCCGATAATTATGCCGGTGCAAAAGCGGCTGTGCGCCATTTGATCTCGCTGGGACATTCCCGGGTCGCCTTCATGGGCGGCTTCCAGGATACAGCCGTGTTTGGCGAACGGCTTCGCGGATATCGCGATGCGTTGCAGGATGCGGGCATCGCGGCGGAAGAAAAATACACCATTCATTCGGCGCCTTCACGCGCTGGCGGAGTCGTCGCATTGGAGCGTCTAATGACTATTCCAGAGCGCCCAACAGCAGCACTATGCTTGAATGATGCTGTGGCTTTTGGTGTTTGCGATGGTCTGCGAGCCCATGGCCTTGAGCCCGGAAAATCCTTTGCAATCATAGGCTTCGATGATGTGATCGAGGCGAAGACTGCGGTGCCGGCACTGACAACTGTATCTGTTGATCCTCAGGGAATGGGCCAGCGAGCAGCCCAGCTGCTGCTCAAGCAAATCAATTCGGGGCAACGGGATCAGGAGGCGATCACGACTTCGGTACGGCTCGTCGTTCGCCAGAGCTGCGGTGCACCTGTCAAGCAATTGGAGGAAATAGTGTGATACGTTGGGGATTGATCGGGGCCAGCACGATTGCGCATGAATGGGTGATCGATGCAATCCGCGCCAATGGCGGCGAGATCGTTTCAGTCATGAGCGCCAATGCCGAGCGCGGTGCAAAATATGCCGCCGATCATGGCATTGCTCATTCGGTTACGGCGCTGGACGAATTACTGAGCGGACAACCCATTGATGCCGTTTATATTTCGACTACCAACGAGCTGCACAAAGATCAGGTTCTGGCTTCGGCAAAGGCCGGAAAACACGTGCTTTGCGAGAAGCCTTTGGCGACCAGTCTGGACGATGCGAAGGCGATGGTGGCCGCGTGCAAAGCTGCGAATGTTGTCTTCGCCACCAACCATCATCTGCGCAATGCCGCGACCCATACAGCCATGCGTGATGCGATTGCCGCCGGCAAGATCGGCAAGCCACTGGCGGCGAGGGTATTTCACGCTGTTTACTTGCCGCCGCATTTGCAGGGCTGGCGACTTGATCGCCCGGATGCGGGTGGTGGAGTCATCCTCGACATCACCGTACACGATACGGATACGTTGCGTTATGTTTTAGGCGATGATCCGGTAGAAGTCATTGCTTCCACTCAACAAAGCGGTTTGGCTAAGGCTGATCTTGCTGATGCCGTGATGGGCGTCATGCGCTTCAAATCCGGCTTGATCGCCATGTTTCATGACGGGTTCACAACCAAATACGCCGATACCGGATTCGAGGTGCATGGCACTGAAGGATCTCTCGTTGGCCGTAATGTGATGTCGCAAAGGCCCGTCGGCATCGTGACATTGCGCAATGCCGATGGCGAATTCGAATTAAAACTCGATCACCAAAACCTTTACGAAACTGGCATCGCCAAATTTCACGCAGCAATAGCCGGAAACGGCAAACCGGCAGCAGACGGCGAAGATGGACTTTGGTCGCTGGCTGCGGGTCTGGCTGTAGCGGAAGCGGCGAAAACCGGGGTGACCCAACCAATTGATCCTGGTCTTTGAGAAGAACGAAAAGAAGTATGAACAAGCACATAACACCAGAACAGGCTGCAGAACTCATCCCTGATGGAGCCGTTGTCTCGGTATCTTCATCAAGTGGTCTCGGCTGTCCAGATCTGATGCTAAAGGCAATTGGTGCCCGTTTCGATGCAACGGGGCATCCGCGCGACCTCACCACGCTGCACCCAATCGCAGCCGGTGATATGAGTGGCATTAAGGGCGTCGATTACATTGCGAAGAAGGGGCTGCTGAAAAAGATTATCGGTGGTTCCTATCCGTCGGGGCCTTCATCTTCTGAGCCGCCCTTGATCTGGCAAATGATCGGTAATGATGAGGTTGCGGCCTATAATGTTCCGTCCGGCATTCTGTTTGATATGCATCGCGAAGCCGCCGCCAAACGTCCGGGCGTATTGACCAAGATTGGTTTGGATACATTTGTCGATCCGGACCGGCAGGGCTGCGCTATGAATGCCTCAGCCGCGAAAGAAGCACTCGTCCGGAAGGTTAATTTCGAGGGTGAGGAATGGTTGTTCTTCAAGCCTGTTATTCCGCAGGTTGCGATCATTCGTGCCACGACTGCCGATGAGCGCGGCAATCTGACTTACGAACATGAGGGCGCCTATCTTGGTGGTTTTGATCAAGCATTGGCCGCGCGCAACAACGGCGGAATTATTATTGCGCAGGTAAAGCGAATTACCAAAAGCGGGTCCTTGAAGCCGCATGATGTGCGCGTGCCCGGCATTCTGGTCGATTATATTATTGTAGATCCAGATCAGAAACAAACCACGCAAACCATTTACGATCCGGCAATTTCCGGAGAAATTTCTCATCCGCTTGAGGATTTTGCCCTCGCTGATTTCGGCATTCAAAAAGTGATTGCACGCCGGGTTGCCTGCGAATTGGAGGCAGGTAGCGCCGTTAATCTCGGTTTCGGTATTTCAGCAAATGTGCCTCGCATTCTGCTTGAAGAAGGCCTGCATGGCACTGTCACTTGGGTAATCGAGCAAGGGCCGGTCGGTGGCATTCCGCTGCTGGACTTCGCATTCGGTTGTGCATCCAAT
Source organism: Phyllobacterium sp. CCNWLW183 (assembly GCF_037203775.1). Lineage (NCBI taxonomy): Bacteria > Pseudomonadati > Pseudomonadota > Alphaproteobacteria > Hyphomicrobiales > Phyllobacteriaceae > Phyllobacterium > Phyllobacterium sp. CCNWLW183. Next base: position 7,628 of record NZ_JBBCBN010000012.1, read on the forward strand.
GCCGAAGCTTTTGTTCCTTCACCGCACCAATTTACCTATTTCCAAGGCGCGGGCTTCGATGCATCGCTTCTTTCTTTTCTGGAAATCGACAAGTCCGGGTCGGTCAATGTTTCAAAGCTCAGTTTCCGTCCTCACGTTACGGCGGGTGCCGGAGGCTTTGTCGATATCACGGCAAGGGCAAAGAAGATTGTCTTCTCGGGCATGTTTAATGCCGGAGCGAAAGTGCTCATCGAAAATGGCAGGCTTGTTATCGAGAAGGAAGGCAAGCTTAAAAAGCTTGTCAATGAAGTCGAACATGTCACCTTCTCCGGTCGCCGGGCGATAGAACAGGGTCAGGACATCACTTACGTGACAGAGCGCTGCGTTATGGTTCTACGGCCAGAAGGCCTGGTTTTGACGGAAATCGCGCCGGGGATCGATCTGCAAGCGCATATCCTTGATCAATCCGATTTCCCGCTGGTTGTTGCGCGCGATCTGAAACTAATGGACGCCCATCTGTTTGCCTCGGAGCCATTTGGTCTGAAACTGCCACAGAAAAAGCCGAGGACACTCCATGACTGAGGCTCGTATCCACGTTTCAATTGACGGTCATGTCGCAATCATAACCATTGCGCGGCCCGAAAAACTGAACGCTCTGGACATCGACATGTTGAAGGAGTTGAGCGCGGCTTGTGACACAGTTGAAGCTGATGGCCGGGTACGTGTCGCAGTCCTGACAGGAGAGGGAAAAGCGTTTTCCGCTGGCGGTGATATCAAGGCTTGGGCAGCAATGACGCCAAATGAATTCGGACATGCCTGGGTCCGTTTTGGTCATCGCGTTTTCGAGCGCCTTGCGACTTTGCGGATGCCGCTGATTGCAGCGCTTAACGGGCATGCACTGGGTGGCGGGCTCGAGCTTGCTGCAGTTGCGGATATCCGCATTGCAGAAACGCATATCAAGCTTGGTCTACCGGAAACTGGCTTGGGAATGATCCCCGGCTGGTCGGGCACGCAGCGCCTCACATTGCGGTTTGGCGCGCAGGCTGTGCGGCGGATGGCCTTGGGTGGCGAGGTTTTCAGTGCTGACGAAGGACACGCCCTAGGGCTTGTCGATCATGTGGTTGAAACAGGCACTGCGCTCGATACCGCCAGGGCTTATGCAGAACGCATTGCCAAACGCGGACCATCCGCCATCGAAGTGGCAAAACTCATGATCGCTTCTGCCAATGGCGAAGACAATGGAACAGCGGTCGAAGCCCTGGGCTCGATCCTCGTAGCAAAGACAGCGGACCTGAAAGAAGGTGTTTCGGCATTTACCGAAAAGCGTGAGCCCGCGTTCAAAGGAGAATGGTAATGACGGTTCTGGTACGTCCACAAGCACTTGAAAATTTCAAGGTGCGTGAATTCCAGATGCTGATTGATGGCAGATGGACCAATGGCGCTGCGGGCGATGTTATTGAGCGCAAAAGTCCGGGACATGGCATTGTGGTCTCACGGTATCAGGCGGGTACGAAAGTTGACGCAGAGCGCGCAATCGCTGCCGCGCGCTCTGCGTTTGATACTGGCCCATGGCCGTATATGACGGGCGCAGAACGCTCTAATATATTGCTTAAAGCAGCCGATCTCATCGCTGCCCGTGCCGACGAGCTTGCTTATCTTGACTGCATTGAGTCAGGAAAACCGATAAGTCAGGCAAATGCCGAGCTTGGCGGTGCAGTTGATATCTGGCGTTATGCTGCTGCACTTGGTCGTGATCTTCATGGCGAAAGCTACAACACGCTTGGTGACGGAACATTGGGCGTTGTCCTGCGCGAGGCTATTGGCGTTGTCTCTATCATTACGCCTTGGAACTTTCCATTCCTGATCGTCAGTCAAAAACTGCCATTTGCGCTCGCTGCGGGCTGCACCGCAGTGGTCAAGCCATCGGAGCTTACATCCGGGTCGACATTGCTGCTTGGCGAAATACTCATGGAGGCAGGCGTTCCTTCGGGTGTCGTCAATATAATTGTCGGAACAGGTCCTGAAGTTGGCGCGCCGATGACGACGCACCCCCATGTCGACATGGTTTCCTTCACCGGCTCGACCGGGGTTGGTAGGCTAACGATGGCGAATGCTGCACAGACTTTGAAAAAAGTATCGCTGGAGCTGGGCGGCAAGAATCCCCAGATCGTATTCCCCGATGCAAATCTGGACGACTTTATCGATGCGGCTGTCTTTGGGGCTTATTTCAACGCAGGTGAGTGTTGCAATGCCGGGTCGCGGCTGATTGTCCATCGGGACATCGCGGACGACGTTGTGGCTCGCGTCGCGGCTTTGTCCGCTCGCGTGAAAGTCGGCGATCCGCTTGATCCTAACACCAAGGTTGGGGCCATTATCACGCCTGAACACCTGACGAAAATCAATGATTATGTTCGCAATGCCGCCTCGTCAGGAGCAGATATCAGCCACGGCGGCGAGCCGCTAAACCTGGGTATGGGGCAATTCATGTCGCCGACAATTCTCTCTGCGGTGAAGCCCGAAATGGCAGTTGCGCGCGAGGAGGTTTTCGGGCCCGTTTTATCAGTTCTGACATTCGATACTTTGGACGACGCGGTTCGTATAGCCAATTCCATTGACTATGGGCTGTCCGCAGGCGTCTGGAGTCGAGACTTCGACACCTGCCTGAGCGTGGGACGCCGGGTGCGGGCGGGTACGGTATGGATGAACACCTTCATGGATGGCGCATCGGAGCTGCCATTTGGGGGATACAAGCAATCCGGCCTTGGCCGGGAACTCGGGCGGCATGCCGTCGAGGACTACACGGAAACCAAGACATTGAACATGCATATAGGTAGTAGGAAAGTAGTATGGTCGACCAATTAAATCGATTGTAAGAGCCATTCTGCATGCTGTATGAATGTTCCGGACTTGGGGGAACTTCAGTCAGTTTGTTGGATTTTTATCTCTTTTTTCTCACGGGAGGACTAAATGAAAAAGTTGATGAATACTGTTGCCGCAGCAGCCATGCTGATGGGTGTTGCAACAGCAGCTCGCGCTGCTGAAAACGTTGAGGTTCTGCACTGGTGGACATCCGGTGGTGAAGCGACAGCACTGGAAGTGCTGAAGAAGGATTTGGAAGGCAAGGGTATCAGCTGGTCTGATATGCCTGTCTCTGGCGGTGGCGGTACAGAAGCCATGACAGTTCTTCGTGCTCGCGTCACAGCGGGAAATGCTCCGACAGCGGTGCAGATGCTGGGTTTTGACATTCTCGATTGGGCAAAGCAAGGCGCGCTGGGCAATCTCGATGAAGTTGCAGCGAAAGAAAAATGGGACGATGTAATCCCGACAGCTCTGCAGAAGTTCTCGAAATATGACGGCCATTGGATTGCAGCCCCGGTAAATGTGCATTCGACCAACTGGATCTGGATCAACAAGGCAGCGCTGGACAAGGCCGGTGGCAAGGAACCTGCAAACTGGGACGAGTTGATTGCTCTTCTCGACAAATTCAAGGAGCAGGGCATTACACCAGTCGCTCATGGTGGTCAGCCTTGGCAGGACGCGACGATTTTCGATGCTGTCGTTCTGTCGCTCGGCAATGACTTCTACAAGGCCGCATTCATCGATCTTGATCCGGCTGCTCTCGGCGGCGAGAAAATGAAGGAAGCTTTCGACCGCATGACCAAGCTGCGCAGCTACGTGGACGATAATTTCTCCGGTCGCGACTGGAATCTTGCGTCCGCCATGATCATCGAGAACAAGGCCGGCCTTCAGTTCATGGGTGACTGGGCAAAGGGTGAATTTGTCAAAGCCAAGAAGGAGCCAGGCAAGGATTTTGTTTGCATGCGCTTCCCCGGCACCCAAGGGTCTGTGACATTCAACTCTGACCAGTTTGCAATGTTTAAGGTGAGTGACGAAAAGGCCAAGCCCCAGCTCGTTATGGCTTCGGCAATCGAAAACCCTGTCTTCCAGTCAGCGTTCAACGTGGTCAAGGGTTCTGCTCCTGCCCGTACCGATGTTCCGGACACAGACTTTGATGCTTGCGGCAAGAAGGCGATCAAGGATCTTGCCGAAGCCAACAAGGCGGGCACGCTCTATGGTTCGATGGCTCACGGCCATGCCAACCCGGCTGCCGTGAAGAATGCGATTTATGACGTGGTAACACGCCAGTTCAACGGCGATCTGTCGTCTGAAGATGCTGTCAAGGAACTCGTTTCCGCCGTTGACGCTGCCAAGTGAGCATACATCTCTGTTCGGGGCGATTTCGCCCCGAACAGTTTTCCGCAATTGCGCGGCAGCGATAATAATACTTAATTGAAGGGGTGAGGCTATGGATACCCGCAGCCGCATACAGGACCTTATACCGAAGCTGGTATTAGGACCGAGCTTCCTGATCATATTGATTTTCGTCTATGGGTTCATTGCCTATACGGGCGTCTTGTCCTTTACGGACAGCAAAATGCTGCCCACTTATGGATTCGTCGGTTTGGAAAATTACCGCAAATTGTGGGCCCTGCCGCATTGGTGGCGCGCCATCACCAATCTCGGCATTTTCGCCTCCTTGTACATTATTATTTGCACGGTTATCGGGCTTGGTTTGGCTATTCTGCTGGATCAGAAAATCCGCATTGAAGGTTTCCTGCGCCCGATTTATCTCTATCCCATGGCGCTATCCTTCATTGTGACCGGCGTTGCATGGAAATGGTTCCTCGATCCGGGCATCGGGCTTGAAAACACCATGCATCAATGGGGCTGGGCGAGTTTTTCCTTCAACTGGATCAAGGATTCAAAGATGGCGATCTATACGGTTGTCATTGCAGCTGTGTGGCAATCGTCAGGCTTTGTCATGGCCATGTTCCTCGCAGGGCTACGCGGTGTTGATAATGAAATCATCAAGGCGGCACAGATCGATGGCGCATCGACCAGCATGATTTACCGCCGTATCATCATTCCGCTGATGCGCCCCGTGTTTCTTTCCGCTTTCGTCGTGCTCGCCCATCTTGCTATCAAGGCTTACGATCTGGTCATAGCATTGACAGGCGGCGGACCGGGGCAGGCCACCGAATTGCCTGCAACCTTCATGTATTCCTATACATTCACTCGTAACTCGATGGGCATAGGGGCGTCGTCGGCAATCATCATGCTGATTATGATCTTTTCGATCATTGTTCCCTATCTTTACTCGGAAATCCGGGGAGGCAACAAATGAGTGCTCCCAGCCCCGATAATGCGATCTCTAGCGGCAAGCTTACGCGTATTCTCATTTATGCGGCATTGTTGTTGTTCGCGTTTTACTACCTCCTGCCGCTATATGTGATGGTGGTAAATTCGCTCAAGACGCTTGATGAAATCCGGCAGGGTGGGATGTTGTCTCCGCCGCGCGAATGGACAATCGAGCCTTGGCTGTCCGCCTGGTCAACCGCCCAGATCGGCGTGCAGCCAACGGGCCTTCGGCCTTACTTTATCAATTCGATTATCATGGTTGTTCCCGCCGTTGCGATTTCGACAATCCTCGGCGCATTGAATGGCTACGTTCTGACAAAGTGGAAGTTTCGCGGCTCGAATGTAATGTTCGGCATGCTGCTCCTCGGTTGCTTCATACCATTTCAAATCGTGCTCATTCCGATGGCGCGTGTCCTCGGCATATTAAACATGGCGGGCACTATTCAGGGATTGATTCTTGTTCATGTCATTTATGGGCTGGGATTCACGACGCTGTATTTCCGCAATTATTATGAAGCATTTCCAACAGAACTTGTGCGTGCCGCACAGATAGATGGCGCGAGCTTTTTCCAGATATTCCGGCGCATTCTGCTGCCTTCCTCTGGCCCGATCATTGTTGTGTCGGTGATCTGGCAATTCACCAATATCTGGAATGACTTTCTTTTTGGTGCGTCGTTTTCCGGATTCAGCAGCACGCCCATGACGGTTGCCCTGAACAATCTTGTCAACTCATCCACGGGTGTGAAGGAATATAACGTGCATTTCGCTGGCGCCATTCTCGCTGCGCTGCCAACTCTCATCGTCTACATCGTCTCCGGACGCTATTTCGTCCGCGGCCTCATGTCCGGCGCCGTGAAGGGATAATTCAATGTCATTTCTCCAAATCAAAGACCTGCATAAATCATACGGCAATGTGCCGATCCTGAAGGATATCAATATTGAGATCGATGAGGGCGGCTTTCTCGTTCTCGTCGGTCCATCCGGTTGCGGCAAGTCCACGCTTCTCAATACCATCGCTGGCCTTGAACCGATCACGTCGGGCGACATATCCATTAAGGGAAAGTCGATTAGCGGGCTGCATCCCTCCAAGCGCGATATTGCCATGGTTTTTCAGTCTTATGCGCTTTATCCCAACATGACAGTTGGTGGTAATATTGCCTTCGGTATGGAAATTCGCGGTGTTCCGAAGCCCGAGCGCGAAAAGGCAATCAAACAGGTTGCCGACATGTTGCAGATTGGCCATTTGCTGGATCGCAAGCCAAGCCAGCTTTCCGGAGGTCAACGTCAGCGCGTTGCCATGGGGCGGGCGCTTGTGCGTAACCCCCAAGTGTTTCTCTTCGACGAGCCGCTATCGAACCTGGATGCCAAGCTGCGTGTTGATATGCGCACGGAAATCAAACGCCTGCATCAGCGTATGAAAACCACGATTGTTTATGTCACCCACGACCAGATCGAGGCCATGACGCTCGCTACCAAAATCGCCGTTCTGAAGGACGGAATTTTGCAGCAGTTCGGAACGCCAGCGGAAATCTACAATAATCCGACCAATCTTTTTGTAGCGGATTTCATGGGTTCGCCCGCGATGAATCTGCTTCATGCGAAGATTGATGGAGGAGCATCAGACCTCCATGTGTCCCTAGAGCGTCCGGATGCAGCACCATTAAGGCTCCCAATCAAAAAGACCAATGCGGCGCTCGCAACTTATGATGGCAAGGAGGTTGTATTCGGCATCCGCCCTGAAGCACTCACCGACCCGGACGGTGCAGACAGGAACGCAGCATCTTTGGTCGAAGGCGAATGCTTGATCGAAGTTGTGGAACCTGCAGGATCCGATACTTTTGCTGTGACCAAGCTCGGCGGTAAGGAAGTGGTGGCGCGTCTACGTGCAGATGCGCGTATTCTGCCGGGGCAAAAGACACAGCTATCGTTTAATTTGGATAAAGCCGTTTTCTTTGACCCAACATCACAACTCCGTATCGGTGCCTGATTGAGGCGCTGATGGGTCAGGGCTCATGTCAATGGATATGCAACCGCGGACAACTGCTGATATCGTTATCATAGGCTCTGGCGTCGGCGGCGCCACCTTGGCGGCGGGACTTGCCGCGTCAGGTGCTGACATACTTATTCTGGAAGCGGGCGATCATCTTCCCGAACGCCCCGAAAACCGTGACCCACGAGCCATTTTTCAACAAGGCGTCTTCCGACCGAATGAGACTTGGTATGACGAGCAGGGGAAAGCCTTCAATCCCGGCAACTACTACAATGTAGGTGGCAACTCGAAATTTTATGGTGCGGTGCTTACACGGTATCGTGCTGAGGATTTCAAGGAAATGCAGCATATGGAGGGCGTTTCTCCGGCCTGGCCATTCTCCTATGAGGAGCTTGAGCCTTGGTACGGCAAAGCCGAGGCGTTATTTCAGGTGCGGGGCGCGCTTGGGGAAGACCCGACTGAGCCGGAACATTCGAGACCATATGATTTCAGTCCAGTGCCGGATGAAGCGCCTATCGGCTTGCTTCGCCAGCGGCTCAAAGGTGTTGGCGTTCATCCGTTCTCGTTGCCGCTCGGTGTCGATATCGACACATGGCTTTCACACGGGAAGACCCCTTGGGATGCCCATCCTAATAGCTTCAATGGAAAAATGGACGCTGAAACCACTGCTTTGGCCGCTGCGTTGAAGCATGCAAACGTTCAGATTCAGACGAACTCCCGCGTCATCCGGCTTGAAACAGCCGCTGATGGTAAAATGATTACTGCTGTCCACTATGAACGCAGCGGTCAACGCTTTTCGATCAAGCCGAAGCTTGTGATTCTGTCCGCAGGTGCGGTGCAATCTGCGGTTCTTCTTTTGCGTTCTGCCAATGATGCCAATCCAACAGGGTTGGCTAATCGCTCCGATCAGGTCGGACGGAATTTCATGAATCATAATCTGTCTGCCGTGATTGGTTTTGATCCAAGATTCAGAAATGATTCCGTCTATCAAAAGACGCTGGGCTTTAACGATTTCTATCTTTCGGACGGAAAGGGTGGCGCGCCACTAGGCAATGTCCAACTCCTTGGCCGCATAAGTGCCCCCGTTCTGAAATCAGATTTGAAACTTGTTCCGGAGTGGTTGCTGAATCGTTTTTGTGCTCACACGGTCGATTTTCTAGCCATGAGCGAGGACGTGCCAAAGCCGGAAAGCCGCGTCCGAATTGATGGTGACAAAATCATTCTGCAGTGGATAAGGAGCAACTGGCCAGCACATCTCAAACTGGTTGTCGAGATCAAGACCGTGCTTCGTGCGGCTGGTTTTCCATTGGTTGTCTCCAAAGCCTTTGATCGAAAAACTCCCTCGCATCAGTGTGGGACGGTGCGCATGGGCAATGATCCTTCGACTGCACCTCTAGATATATATTGCCGGGCTTATCAGCATCCGAACCTCTTTGTGGTTGATGCCGCGTTCTTGCCAACCTCTGCTGCGGTCAATCCTGCGCTGACGATTGCCGCACAAGCATTGCGCGTGGCAGATTACATTATTGCAAAGGAGCTGAACTGATGCGGCGACCGGTTGCACTTGTCACAGGGGCTCGCCGGGGTATCGGCCTTGGAATTGCCAAGGCGCTGGCTTCCAAGGGGTTCGATCTGGCGATTACCGATATTGCAGTCGACAATGCCAGTGAATCGGCAGTCGAAACATTGCAGAATCTCGGTGCAAAAGTGCTCTTTGTCCAAAGTGATATTGCCGATCTCTCTGCACATGGTGAAGCGGTGGAAACCGTTATCGGTGCATTGGGTCCGATCAATTGCTTGGTCAACAATGCAGGGATTGGTTCGAAGGTCCGGGGTGATTTCCTTAATCTTGACCCGGCAAATTACGATGCGATTTTTGACGTTAACCTGCGTGGGACAGTATTCTTCACACAGGCTGTTGTTCGCGCAATGCTTCAAGATAAAGCTGTCGAAAATCCACGCTCGATCATCAACGTAACTTCTGTGTCGGCGGCAATGTCATCGCCTGAACGGCTCGATTATTGCATGACAAAGGCGGCACTCGCCTCCTTTACGCAAGGGCTTGCACTCAGACTGGCGCAGCATGGCATCAGTGTTTTTGATGTTCGCCCCGGTATCATCCGCTCCGACATGACTGCTGCGGTCGCCGAAAAATACGACAAGCTGATCTCCGAGGGTCTCGTGCCTATGAAGCGCTGGGGTGAGCCGGACGATCTTGGCCGTATTGCAGTGGCACTTGCCAGCGGAGATTTCGATTTTGCAACGGGCTCCGTTATCAATGCCGATGGTGCCCTTTCAATAAGCAGGCTCTGACATGAAAAGCTTTGACTACATCATTACTGGCGCCGGCCCTGCAGGCTGTGTCTTAGCCAATAGGTTGAGTGAGGAGGAAGATGTTTCGGTTCTCCTGCTTGAGGCGGGTGGGGGTGATTGGAACCCACTTTTCCATATGCCGGCAGGCTTTGCCAAAATGACAAAGGGTGTCGCCAGCTGGGGCTGGGAAACCGTGCCCCAAAAGCACATGAAAAATCGCGTTCTGCGCTATACACAAGCCAAGGTCATCGGCGGCGGTTCCAGTATTAATGCGCAGCTTTATGCACGCGGCAATGCAACAGATTACGACTTGTGGGCGAAGGAGGATGGTTGCACGGGCTGGAGCTATCGGGACATTCTACCTTATTTCAAGAGAGCTGAAGACAATCAGCGCTTTGCCGATGATTACCACTCCTATGGCGGCCCGCTCGGTGTTTCGATGCCCGCTGCCACATTGCCAATCTGCGATGCCTATATTCGGGCGGGGCAGGAACTCGGTATTCCCTACAATCATGACTTCAACGGAAAACAACAGGCGGGCGTTGGTTTTTACCAATTGACCCAGCGCAATCGGCGGCGTTCTTCCGCTTCGATGGCGTATCTCGCCCCCATAAAGAACCGGAAGAATTTGACGGTACGTATGGGCGCACAAGTGGCGAAGATTGTCATTGAGGGTATGCGGGCTGTTGGTGTGGAGGTCATAACAGGAAACAGGCGCGAGGTGATCCGTGCAGATCGCGAGGTTGTGGTCAGTTCCGGTGCAATAGGATCGCCCAAGCTTTTGCTGCAATCAGGTATCGGCCCTGCTAATCACGTAACAAGTGCAGGCGTCTCAGTGGTGCACGATCTGCCGGGGGTTGGTGAAAACCTGCAAGACCACCTTGATCTTTTTGTTATCAGCGAGTGCACTGGCGATCATACCTATGACGGCGTCGCCAAGCTCCACCGTACATTGTGGGCAGGACTTCAATATGTGATGTTCCGCTCTGGCCCGGTTGCCTCAAGCCTCTTCGAAACAGGTGGTTTCTGGTATGCAGACGCGGATGCGCGTTCGCCAGATATTCAGTTTCACCTGGGACTCGGCTCAGGTATTGAGGCTGGGGTAGAGCGTTTGAAGAATGCAGGCGTTACCCTTAACTCAGCCTATTTACATCCGCGTTCGCGTGGAACAGTGCGCTTGCGTTCCGGCGACCCGACTGCTGCACCACTAATCGATCCGAATTATTGGAGCGATCCTCATGACCGCCAGATGTCGATTGAAGGGCTGAAGCTCGCGCGTGAAATCATGCAGCAAGCGGCACTCAAGCCTTATGTTCTCGCCGAGCGTTTGCCGGGGCCGAAATACAACTCCGACGCAGAGCTTTTCGAATATGGCTGCGCCAACGCCAAGACGGATCATCATCCGGTCGGCACGTGCAAGATGGGAACAGACAGCATGGCTGTCGTTGATCTGGAGTTGAAAGTATATGGAATGGAAGGACTGCGCGTCTGTGACAGTTCAATCATGCCGCGTGTTCCGTCGGCAAATACCAATGCGCCAACGATCATGATTGGTGAAAAGGGTGCCGATATCATCCGCAATATGGTGCCTTTGCCTCCCACCATATTTTCCAACGAACTCAACGCAAAACGCCCGCGGGCACGGGCGCACATAAGCTGACTGATTTATGCCAGAAAGACTTTAGGCGGCGGAGGTGCCGCCCAGCCACTATTGATGCAGCCTTGTATCGAGAAAAACGCCCGCTTCGCGAGCGGCGCGGATAAAGGCGTGCCGGGCTTTATGAGCAGGTTTCCAGCCATCGAGAGCGTCCATACATGCCTGCAAGGCGCGACGATAACCCGGCCCGTTTTTCACGGGCCAAAGACTGCGAAGGCATTCGATCGCTTCCCAAACGCTGGATACCGCCCGTTGTCCGGTTTCTCCAAGAGTAATCATAACAGGGATGGGAAAACGCTTGTCGTTCATCACTTCCTCCATATGTAGAATCGTCAGACGGGATGATCATCCGCCAGACTGACACTTCAATGTGTCTGGAGTTCATTGGGTTCCATGACAATTCGATGATTTTTTTGTTATCGCATTTCCGGGGGCATCGAGCCAACTTCCTCCAGGAGCCATTTCAGGAAAAGCTGCATGGCAGGACGTTGAGGGCGGTCATCAGGACAGGTCAGCCAATAGCCATAATTGCTTTTAAAACCAAAGCCTTGCGGGTTGGCAAGCTTGCCCGATTCAAGCTCGTCGGCAATCAGGCCGCGTGGCACCAAGGCAAGACCTTGCCCTGCTATTGCAGCACGAATGACGAGAGCATAATAGCCAAAGTGGGTAATGCGTTCCGGAGTGAAATTTGTGATCTTGTGAGCAGAAGCGAATTCGCTCCAGCGAAGGGGCGTATGTTTGTGGTCGAGAAGGGGAAATGAGCGAATATCCGCGGCCTTTTGAATGCCGCCATTTTTGGCAAGAAAGTGTGGCGCTCCCACGAGCGCGACTTGACGCCCAAACAAATAATAGCTGTTCTGTCCGGGCCAATCGCCCTCTCCAAACCGAAATGCTGCGTCTGCCTGGTTGATCAAGTCAGTTGTGGCAAAGGTTGATAGTTCAACGTCTATTTCGGGGTGCTCATCAGCAAACCCGGCGAAGCGGGGAATTACCCAGCGGTCTCCCATGATCGGCAGAATATGCAGCTTGATCGCATTTGGTGATGAACCCAAAGCAGCAATACGCAAGGTGGCGTTTTCCAGAGCGCCCAAGGCCACGCGTGCCTCAGCGACATAAATCCGGCCTGCTTCCGTAGCGGATAGCCCATAGGGAGTTCGCGTGAAAAGCGCAGTTCCCGCCATTTGTTCGAGCGTCTGAAGTTGCTTGCTGACAGCACTCTGGGTCATGTTCAGAGCTCTTGCACAGGCCGTAGTGCTTCCCTGCTCTGCAATCGTGACGATCACTTGCAATGCGCGCGTAGATGGATAGTTGCGGCCGGTAACCATTTCGACTGCCTGTCAGTTATTGGTGGCAGGGTATTCCATTTTGGAATGGTTACGCGAAATAATTTCGTTTGTCGCGCTTAAAGCACAACCATAAGCTTCAAAATAACAAGAATAAGGGAACGATATTATGGCTGAGCAATCCGCGCGTCTATGGGGCGCCCGCTTCAGAGCGAGCCCATCTGCAGAGCTTACAGCACTATCAAGATCAGAAAGCAGCTATTTCCGGCTCGTCCCCTACGATCTTGCATCCTCGGCTGCTCATGCCCGTGAGCTTGTTCGTGCCAACATCCTGACCGCTTCGGAAGCCGAACAAGTATGTTCCGCCTTGCAGACAATTGGAGAAGAGCATCGATCAGGCGCTGTCATTCCTTCTCCAGCCGATGAGGACATACATACATTTCTCGAACGAGTATTGGGAGAACGCGTTGGCATATTGGGGGGGAAGCTGCGCGCAGGACGGTCACGCAATGATCAGGCCGCCAATGATCTGAAATTATATCTGCGTGATGTGGCCCACAGGATCGGTTTGGATATATTGAATCTCCAATCAGCATTGATTGGGCAGGCAAATCAGCATGTCGAGACAGTGACGACTGGCTTCACACATTTGCAACCGGCGCAACCCGTCAGCTTTGCGCATCAATTGCTTGCGCATGCTCAAACCTTTGCCCGTGACTTTGAGCGGTTACAGGACTGGGATCGCCGTGCAGCGCGCTCGCCCCTGGGTGCAGCGGCACTGGCAGGCTCCGCCATTGCAATGCATCCGGAAATCTCCGCGCAGGAACTTGGGTATGACGCTCCAAGCGAGAATTCCATCGATGCGGTCGGCAGCCGTGACCACGTCGCCGAATTCCTTTTTGTCATGGCAATGTTCGGTGTCCATTTGTCGCGTCTCGCCGAGGAATTATTCCTGTGGTCGTCGCGGCAATTCCGCTGGATCGAAATGGATGATGCCTATGCAACGGGTTCATCGATCATGCCGCAAAAGAAAAACTGCGATATTGCGGAGCTGACGCGCGGTCGTGCATCACGTTTGATCGGTAGTTTGACGACGATGCTGGTCGCATTGAAGGGTTTGCCCTTCGCCTATAATCGTGACCTGGCCGAAGACAAACATGCAGCGTTTGATACGATCGATGCGCTGGAACTGGTCGTTCCTGCCATGACCGGGCTAATCCGCACAATGCGAATGAATGTCGACCGGATGCAGCAGCACTCGGTCGAAGGCTTTACACTGGCCACCGAAGTTGCTGACTGGTTGGCAAAAAATGGTGTGCCATTCTCGGAAGCACACGAAATTACAGGGGCCTTGGTGCGGTATTGCGAGGACCGGTCGATCGGTCTGGAGGATTTGAGTGATGACGATCTAGCCACTGTTGATGCGCGGCTGCATCCTTCCATCAAGTCAGCATTAAGCGCGAAAGCGGCCATTGAAGCCCGCAAAGCTTATGGCGGAACAGCACCTGACAGGGTTAAAGAACAAATCGGGCGGCTGCGTGATCTGTTGAACAAGCAACAGGAGTGGCTGAAACTTTATTCCGGTCCCCGATTTGAAAGGTAAGAGATATGGCAAACGTCGATAGCACCATCTCCATTCCTCCGGCAAAATATTCGATTGCTCATCTTCATCATCAGCCCCGGCGACACTACGGACGTTGGTTGGCTGCCAGCCTTATCATTCTGGCACTGGCTTTAATTGTCAAAGCATTCGCTCAGGGGCAGATTGCATGGCCGGTAGTCGCCCAGTTTTTCACAGCTCCCGCCATTCTGTCGGGGCTCTGGAACACAATTTTGATGACGATTTGTGCTATGGCGCTGGGGCTTTTTCTCGGCGTGGTTTTTGCCATCATGATTATGTCACCGAACCCGGTGCTCAAATATGTCGCCGTATTCTACATATGGTTTTTCCGGGGGACACCGCTACTTCTGCAATTGCTCCTCTGGTTCAACCTCGCACTGATTTTTCCGACATTGGGGATTCCCGGTCTGTTTGAAATGCGCACCGTCGATTTCATGACCCCATTCATGGCGACCCTGCTCGGACTGGGCATCAATCAAGGGGCTTATACTGCGGAAGTGGTGCGCGGAGGGATTCTCTCTGTCGACAACGGTCAAATCGAGGCGGCGAAAGTTATTGGCATGACCCGCCTTACCATGCTGCGCCGGATCATCCTTCCCCAGGCGATGCGGGTTATCATTCCGCCAGTCGGCAACGAAGTCATCAGCATGGTCAAGCTCACATCAGTCGCCAGCGTGATCGGTTATGCAGAAATCTTGCGCAATGCGCAGTCTGTCTACTATGCAAATAACCGGGTGATGGAATTGCTGATCGTTTCCGCCATTTGGTACCTGGTTGTGGTGACCATACTTTCTATCGGACAGCATCTGCTTGAGAAGCATTATGCGAAAAGCCAGGGCCGGCGTGACGTCAAGCGCGTGACACCCACGGAAGCGGAGGGAGTGTAACGATGTCTTCGATGGTGGTTGCAGTCGATCTCAACAAATTTTTCGGTGATTTTCAGGCATTGGATAAGGTTTCGCTGGAAATCGAACATGGTGAAGTATTGTGCATTATTGGTCCGTCGGGATCAGGAAAAAGCACATTGCTGCGCTGTATAAATCAGCTTGAGCGAATTGATTCCGGTGCAATATGGATTGACGATGAACTCATCGGCTTCAGGCAAGAAGGCGATAAGCTTTATCAACTCAATGACACGGAAATTGCACGGCAGCGGCTTTCAAGTGGCATGGTGTTTCAACGCTTCAATCTGTTCGCACACATGACAGTTCTTGAGAATATAATTGAAGGCCCTGTCATTGTGCAACGGCGCACCAAAAGCGCGGTCGTTCCGGAAGCGATGGCTTTGCTCGAAAAAGTGGGGCTAACGGACAAGAAAAACGCCTATCCCAGCGAGCTTTCGGGCGGTCAGCAGCAACGCATCGCCATTGCCCGGGCATTGGCGATGAAGCCAAAGCTCATGCTGTTTGACGAACCCACATCAGCGCTTGATCCAGAGCTCGTGAGCGACGTTCTCAATGTTATGCGTGATCTGGCGACCAGCGGAATGACCATGGTCGTGGTTACCCATGAACTCGGCTTTGCGCGCGAAGTCGCCAACCGCGTTGTTTTCATGGATCGAGGTAAGATCATTGAAAGCGGAACACCACAAGAGATTCTCAGTAACCCGAAAGAAAAGCGTACACAGGATTTTATCGCAGCCGTATTGGCTTGAAATATCATAAACATAAAAGAGGAACACAGAATATGAACAATTATAAAACGATTGCCCTATTGGGCGCTGCCATCGTCGTCAGCCTTCCGGCTGCAGCACAGGAACTTCCAGCGCGTATCAAGGACGCTGGCAAGATCGTCATCGCGACAATGCCAAACTATCCGCCGATCACCTATAAGGACCCGGCTACAAATGAGCTTCAGGGTTTCGATATTGATCTGGGTGAAGCAATAGGCAAAGAGCTTGGCGTAAAGGTCGAGTGGCAGGAAATCGCTTTCGCCCAAATGTTACCCTCCTTGCAGACAGGCCGCGTTGACCTGGCAATGGCCGGAATGAGCGACAAGAAGGCCCGTCAGGAAACTGCCGACTTTGTTGATTACATGAAATCGGGTGCACAATTCTATACGTCCAAGGCTATGGCGGCAGAAATCAAGACAGTAGATGATCTCTGCGGAAAGTCTGTCGGTGCCAGCCGCTCAACCGACTGGCCAGCGCAAATTACCGCCTGGAGCGAGAAAAATTGCGTTGCAAAGGGCAAGCCTGCAATCAACGTGACGGGTACGGAAGGGTCTGCTGATGCCCGAACTCAAATCAAAAGCCAGCGTTTGCAGGCAGCCGCTCAGGGAAATGAAACTCTACCTTATAATCAAAAGCTCGAACCTGACACATATGTTACAATTGGCGATGCGTTCAGCCAATCATTGGCTGGTATTCCGGTTTTAAAATCCGAACCACAATTGCGCGATGCCGTGAAAGTGGCGCTTGAAAAGCTGCAGACGAACGGAACCTATGACGCTCTTCTCGACAAATACGGTCTCAAAGCCAACAAGCTGTCGCCAATCACGGTCAACATGGGCGAATAGATTTCGGTTATGAAATTATACAAGAATGGCAATGTGAAGTTGCCATTCTTGTAACCTGGAGTTCGTTGAATTGTTGGAAGTGAGACTATCAAGCGCATCGGACCACGCTGCCCTGGCTGCTCTATTCGAGGAAATGCAAGCGCACTACGATGTACCATGCCCGCCGCGCGAGAAAATACTCGAAGGCTTGGCCTCGATGCCAACAGGTACAGAAATTCTTGTTGCCACCCAGCGAGAGATTGTGGGCTTTGCTGCGATCACGCCAGTCTATCCGGGACCCGGTCTTGGGTCTGGCCTGTTTCTCAAAGAGCTTTTTGTTTCAAAGCAACACCGCGGATCCGGCGTGGGAAAAAGCCTGATACAGGGGCTGGCAAAATTGGCGCTTGAGCGGGGCCATGCACGCATCGACTGGACAGCCGATCGCGACGACCCGCGCTTGCGTGCCTTCTATGAAGGGTTGGGCGGCGTCCCGAAGCCGGAAAAGTTGTTCTATCGTTTCGAGGGATCGGCCTTGCATGAAGCAGCAAAGCAGGGTGGTTAGCTGCCTCGTTAGGGCTTGGGCCGGATGATCCATCCATAAAGCGCACTGCCGGCAAGTAATATGCTTGTGCCAAGAAAAACCGCTCGCATGCCGAAATGCCCACCGACAAATCCTCCCATGAGCGGACCGATGACTTGGCCTGCATATTGCGAGGATGTCGCATAGCCAAGAATGTTGCCCGCAACTCTATCTGGAACATTGTGGCGGATAACACTGGTTATGCAGGGAAGGAGCCCTCCAAGAGATAGTCCCATCAGAAAGCGCAAAATGACCAGCTGCCAGCCCTCGGTCACAAAAGCTTGAGGGATCAGCAGCAGGGCAGATATGCCGAGAGCTGCAACGATAACATTCCAGTGCCCGATACGATCCGCCAGTCTGCCCAGTCTGGATGCGGACAACACGCTGCCTAGCGCTGCCGCAGACATCACAATTCCTGCAACCATGGTTATATGGGCCGGGTTGTCTACGAGTTGTGCCACATAGACTGTGATGATGGGTTCAATGGACATGGTGGCGAGCATCAAAAGCATTCCCGCCAGTAGCATGACAATTACCGGGCGCTTGTCCGGGATTGCCTTCCATCCGCTGTTCTGCTTTTGCGTCTGGCTTTTGGGCGGCCGCTTTTCTTCCTTGATAAAGAGGCTTGTTGCGAGAAATGTGACAAAGATGACCCCACCTATCAGCCAGAATGTTGCGCGGATGCCAATCAGCGGAGGCAGCCCGCCACCAATCAGAGGCCCGATAAGGTTTCCTGCCATGATGCCCGAGGCAAGCGTACCCAGAGCCCAGCCAGTTCTCGCTTTGGGCGTTTGTGTGGCTACAAGGACAGTCGATCCGGATGCGTAACCACCAAGCAGGCCGGTTAGCAGCCGAAGGACAATGAGATGCCAGACCTCTGTGGCCATGCCCATCAAAGACATGGCAATGGCCATGCCAAGGCTGGCGCGGATCAGCATCAGCTTGCGTCCATAGATATCTGCAAGACGGCCCCACAATGGAGCGACCAGAGCGGCGGTGAAGAAAGTTGCGCCATAGGCGATGCCAGACCATTGGACGATCGCGGCATGACCTGTCTCCCCCAACTGTTCTATGTAGAGCGGTAAAAAAGGCAGTATCAAAGTCATCGCAACAATTGTTGTGAACGACCCGAGAAGACAGACCAATAGATTCTGCTTCCAGTAAATTGATTCCCCTGAACTCGAGTCTGTGTCCGTGTCAGTCAATTCATCCAACTATATTTGCCGTGGGCAGCTCATTCTGAACGGGAAATCTTCCGTAGCTCCTAGACATTGCAGTTATGGTTCGGGAGAGCAATCATGGATCAACATTGGAGCAAGCAATCGCAGGTTAGTGAGAGCGCGTTGATCATTATTGCAAGTCCAAACTTGCATTGTTGGCCCCAGCGAATAGGCTCTAAGCCGACTCACGGCAAATAGCATCGAAAATGAGCATCATGAAACTTTTCTTTTCCAGCCAGCAAATGGCTCATCAGCCTAAACAATATATGGTAAATGGCCGAATTACCGACCCGCTGGAAAATCCGGCA
This sequence comes from Phyllobacterium sp. CCNWLW183, assembly GCF_037203775.1. Classification (NCBI taxonomy): domain Bacteria; kingdom Pseudomonadati; phylum Pseudomonadota; class Alphaproteobacteria; order Hyphomicrobiales; family Phyllobacteriaceae; genus Phyllobacterium; species Phyllobacterium sp. CCNWLW183. The sequence goes on from NZ_JBBCBN010000012.1 coordinate 26,274, forward strand.
CGTGCCCAAACCCTGATAAAAGCGCTGACTGATCTTGGACTTTCGCAAGAAGCGACCGGTGACGCGGGACTTAGTCCCATACTTGCCGTTCACGCGGACCACTATGTCGAGTTTTTACAGACGGCATATGACCGGTTCATGCAACTGCCAAATCATGGCCCTGAAGTTCTGCCGAATGTGAGTGCGTATCAAGGCGCAGATCAAAACTATGCTGCCCGTCCAAGACCAAGACCTGTTGGTGTGCTTGGACAGGCTGGCTGGTACATTAACGGGCTTTCCTGCGCCATGATGGAAAGCACTTATGTTTCGGCTTATGCCTCTGCCCAAACGGCGATCTCTGCTGCCAATGCTTTGTTGAGTGGCGAGAAGGCAGCCTTTGCTCTTTGCCGCCCTCCGGGCCATCATGCCTATGTCGATCGCGCCGCAGGATTTTGTTACTTCAACAATGCGGCAATCATTGCGCAACATTTGCGTCAGCAGCACGAGCGTGTGGCAATCATTGATTTTGATACACATCACGGCGACGGAACACAGGCCATATTCTACAGCCGTGATGATGTTTTCGTTGGTTCAACCCATACCGATCCTTCCAACTACTATCCCCACTATAGTGGTTATGCGGATGAAACCGGCGCCGGTAGCGGCCTTGGTGCGAACCTCAATTTACCGCTGGCGGAAGGCAGCGGTGATAATGCCTTCATTGATGCCAATCGCAGGCTTGCGGCCGCAGTGGCCGATCATGGTGCTACGGCACTTGTTATCTCAGCTGGATGGGATGCGCACCACGAAGACCCACTTTCCCGGCTTACCGTGACGACAGCGGCCTATGCCGAAATAGGAGCAATCTGGGGAGCCGCTGGCTTGCCTACCGCAATCGTGCAGGAAGGTGGTTATTCGCTCAGCGCCGTATCGGAAGCTGCGCCACGTTTCATGGCCGCCTATCAGGCTAATAGAACAATATGAGTGACTGCGGTCACTATATCGTCATCGGGGAAAGTAGATGAATCAGATCGCAGCAAAACGCCAGCCAATTCGTGCCGCAATAGGTGCCTTTGTCGGCACCATGATTGAGTGGTACGATTTTTATATTTACGGCACTGCTGCTGCTTTGGTTTTCGGGGATGTCTTCTTTGCCTCGCAAGATCCTGTGATGGGGGTGCTTGCGTCCCTGGGCACGTTCGCTATTGGATTTGTGGCAAGACCTGTCGGCGCGCTTCTTTTCGGCCATTTTGGCGACAAGGTCGGACGCAAGAATTCTTTGATCATAACTCTTCTGCTGATGGGCGCCGCAACAGTGCTGATCGGTGTTTTGCCCAGCTATCACTCCATCGGTATGTCGGCGGCAGTTATGCTTGTGCTGCTGCGCCTCGTACAGGGCGTGGCAGTCGGGGGCGAGTGGGGTGGTGCTGTGCTGATTGCCGCCGAACATGCTCCACCTCGCTGGCGGACTTTTCTCGCCTCAGCACCGCAATACGGAAGCCCGATTGGGCTTATTCTTGCAACGCTGGCCTTCCGTACAGTGTCTGATCTGCCGCAAGAAGACTTTTTGAGTTGGGGCTGGCGAATCCCCTTCCTGCTTAGCGGCATATTGATCATCTTTGCTTTCATCATCCGCGCGGGCATCAATGAGAGTCCTGAGCTTGAAGAGCGATTGAAAGAGAAGACGGTACAAAACGTCATCCCAGCCAAGGAAATTTTTCTCACGAAAAAGAAGTCGCTGGTGCTTGGCATGGGACTTTGTCTGCTCGGTGTCGCAGGCTTCTATTTCATCACCACATTGATGATGACATTTACAACAACATCGCTTGGAATCAACCGCTCTGACATGCTGGAGCTTGTTTCGTGGGTCGGCGTTATTGAGCTCTTTGCATTTCCTGCCGGTTCATACATTGCTACGCGGTTTGGCGAGCGCTTTCTCCTGATTGCCATGTCCGGAGCGGCATTGCTTTTTGCGGTACCAATGATGATGCTCATCATTACCGGTAATCTTACCAATATTTACATTGCTATTCTGGTCGCAACCGTGTTTCTCGCCGCCCATTACGCAGTTATGGCACCGTTTCTGACCCGGGCGTTTCCGGTCCATCTGCGTTATACAGGCATCTCGCTATGCTCTTCACTTAGCGGTGCAATATTCAGTGGTCTTACGCCGGTTATCGGTGTCTGGCTCGTTCACACCTATGGTGTCCAGTGGGCGCCGCTGGCGGGTCTGTTCATTTTCATCGCTGGAATAAGCTTCCTTTGCAGCATTTTCCTTCCCGTAGAAGATAGCGGATCGGAATCTTTTGCTGCGCGAGCAGCCGAGAGAATGCAGAAGATTGAGACTGAGCCTGCCAAATCTTAAATTCTTCACCTTTCCCGGATAGGGGCGTGATTGTCACTTCGACACATTGGGAGAACTGTCCATGGCATTGAAACGTCAGCTTTTGCCGGTTTTGCTTTTTCCGTTGATCTGCACGACTGCATTGGCCGCCGTGAACGGACCCGTAAAATCCGTGACGCTATCATCGGGCGGCCTGTCGGAAATTGTTCGCTCCGCAAATGTTGGCGATAATAGCGAGATTACGATCAATGTTCCGCTGGATCAGGTAGATGACATCCTGAAAAGTCTCATCATCAGAGATGCCAATGGCAAGGTTAAAAATCTCTCATTGGCGGGTCCTAATCCGCTGGAAGAAACGTTTCGTACACTGCCCTTTAGCGTTGATGATCTGAACTCGCTTCCCCGATTGCTGAATGCCGTAAAGGGCACGGGCATCCGCATATCGGGAGCGCGCGAGCTCGAAGGCAGCATACTTGGTGTCGAATATCAAACCGGCGCAAACGGTGCACAAAATGCGGTTCTCTCCATACTTACCGTCAAGGGAGACATCACGACGGTCCCGCTCGACAGTTCAGTATCCGTTGAAATTTTGGACAAGACTCTGAACGCTAAAATAGCCGACGCAACTCTTGTCGCAGGCAAGGGAGCCGTGGATGGCTCCCGCACAATTAAAATCGAGCTGGATGGGCAGGGTACCCGCACCGTAGACATTTCATATGTTGTCTCGGCCCCGATCTGGAAAACCAGTTACCGCATGGTGACGGGTGAAAATGGCACGGCGCGGCTACAGGCCTGGGCCATATTCGAGAACGCTTCTGGCGAAGATTGGAACGACGTTTCTATCGTGCTTTCATCGGGGAAACCCGTCACGCTGAAGCAGGCGCTTCACAGGCGCTACTGGAAAGACCGGGCTGAACTTGTCGTCGATACATCCGCGCAAAATCCTGCAATTGCAAGTCTGGGCACCTCTCGCAGACAAAAGCTGGCACAAGAGCAGGATGCGGCAGCCGGCTATGCAGCCCCCGCTCCAGAGATGCAGATGCCACAAAGGCCAATCGAAATGGCTCCAGCCGCACAGCAAACCGCCATTGAGGAGCAGGAGGTTACGTCCAACTTCTCCCTTCCAGGTCAATTTGATCTGAAGAACGGCGAAACAATTTCCGTGCCTTTGCTTGACAAGGACGTGAAGGTTGAAATGGTTTCGGTCTATCAGGTCGGTCGCAGTGGTGAGCACCCGACAGCTTCTGTCATGCTTGAAAATGATAGTGGTTCCAGTTTTCCGCAAGGCATATTGACCGTCTATAATGGCAAGTCCGGCTATGTGGGAGATGCTCAGATAGCTGGAATGCCATCTGGCGAAAAGCGGGCTGCCAGTTTTGCGCTTGATCAAAAGGTTTCAGTGGGTGCCGACACGAAACCTCAAAGGATGATCACTTCGATAAAGGTCGTTGATGGAATCATTCATGCAAAGACGCTGTTACGGGAAGTAACTATATTTACAGTCAATGGCGCAGCTGATGGTGATCGCACTGTGCTTATCGAGCAGGAGAAACGCCCGGGCTGGACATTCAGGGCCGAAAATACCGCCGATTCGACGCTCACCCATGACCGCGTTCGTATTGCCTTGAAGGCAGGCGAAACGCGCAATGTAGAAACGGTCAGTGAGCAAACTCAGGCTGAAGAATTTGCATTATCGGATGCCGCTCCTCAGATGATAACAAGTTGGGCTGATGCCGCGGAAGATCCGGAGGTAAAAACCAAGCTGAAAGAATTGGCGGAAGCCCGAATGAAGCAGGTCGATGCCCAAGAGGCGCTTGACCGCGTTCAACGAGAGTATGATCAGGTAGCTGAATCTCAGGATCGTACCCGCGAGAACTTGCGAGCTGTACCCAATGGCGATCTTCAAAGCAGATATCTGGCGCAAATGGGTGAAGAAGAAGACCGTCTGGGAGAGCTGCGCAAGGAGCGGGATGCCGCGCAGGAAATCATCGGGAAGTTCAACGAGGATGTTACGCGGATTATCCGTACATTCTAGGCATACTCAAAGCGTCACGACGATTTTGCCGAATTGCTGGTTTGACTGGAGAAAGTGGTGAGCTTCAATAATATCATCGAATGCAAATGTTCTTGCGATGACCGGCTGCAAACCGCCAGATGCTAACCCGGCCAGAATGAATGACTTCGCAGTATCCAATCTGTCTTGATCATTGATAACTTCGTGAACAAGATAACCGCGTAACGTTAGTCGTTTGCTTAGGACATTGAACAATGGAAAGGGGGTGGGTTCGTTGCTTAACCCGCCATATTCGATAAGAATGCCGCCCTCGCACATTGCAGCGGTCAGTGGTTCAAATATGGGGCCGCCAACAGCGTCCAGCACCACCCTTACTCCCTTGGTCTGCGTAATCTCCTCCAAGCGTCTCTCTAGATTCTCCTCTTGCGAGGCAATGACGTAGCCCGCCCCATGGTCAAGCAATGCACGCGCTTTGCTAGATGTTCGCGTAACCGCAATTGGCGTGGCGCCTACCATGTTTGCAATCTGGATTGCAGCGAGTCCAACGCTGCTGGATGCTGCGGTGATGACCACAAAATCATTCTTATGCAAGCCGGCAATATCGATCAAAGCACCATAGGCGGTAAGATATTGCATCCAGAGAGCGGCAGCCTCTACCAAGCCAAGCGATGGCGGATGCTTGACGAGCAGCCTTGCTGGAAAAGTTGCGACTTCGCCGTAAGCAGGCCAACGAACCATTGAGACGGGCGGAATAACGCTGACAATGTCACCCGGTGCAAAATCATCTACGCCTTCGCCGACCGTTTCGACAAAACCCGCAGCTTCCAATCCCAACCCTGAAGGCAATAATGGGGTTTCAATGTAGCGTCCCATGCGTAGCAGGGTTTCAGCGCGATTGAGACCCAGCGCTTTAACGCGAAGACGTACTTCGCCACGGCCAAGTGCTGGTAGATCAACGTTTTCGATACGTAGAACTTCCGGTCCACCAAATTCATGAAAGCGAACGACGCGAGCCATAAGTCAAAACTCCAAATTATTTGAATTGAATAGGGTATGACAGGAGTTGGATTGGCGATAAATACGCTTAAAAGCAATGCAGTAGAAACTGAGAGTTTCGAATATGGATCGTCTTCTGAGTATGGCTGTATTTGTTAAAGCCGTAGATCTGGGCTCGTTTGCGGCAGCCGCTGAAGAACTCGGCCTGTCGGGACCAATGGTTGGAAAGCACATCCGCTTTCTCGAAGAGCGACTTGGTTTGCGTCTCCTTAACCGGACGACACGCCGCCAAAGTCTGACGGATTTTGGACATGTCTATTATGAGAGTTGCCGCATTATTCTTGCCGAAGTGGATGCAACCGATGCACAGGCGGCTGATCAGCTTTTGGAGCCTCGGGGAAAATTGCGCGTGACGATGCCGGTGCATTTCGGGCGGCGTTGCGTAACGCCTGTCTTGCTGGAACTGGCGCGGAAATATCCCGCGTTGGAGCTAGATTTATCCTATAATGATGACTTTTACGATCTTGCGGAAAACGGTTTCGATCTGGCGGTTAGAACGGGTGTCCCTGAAGACAGGGCCGGTGTCATCGCGCGCCGTATCGCACGTCAAGAAATGATCGTATGCGGGTCGCCGTCCTATCTCGAAAAGCATGGCAAACCTGAACAGATTATTGATCTCAATCAACACCAGGCCGTCATGTACCGCCGTTCTGGCCGGATACCCTCATGGAGTTTTCCGGGAGGCGAGATGCTGGTGCCGATCAATCGAATACGTCTCGACGACCTCGATGCTATTGCCGACGCTGCCAGCAGCGGGATGGGACTGGCCTGGCTGCCAAGCTGGCTGGTGCGGGACCGTCTGCAAGAAGGGACGCTTGTCCAACTCTTATCCGATCAGCCCGGGCTGCCTTACGATTGCTATGCGATGTGGCTGCAGACGCCTCATTTATCGTTAAAGGTACGCATTGCTGTGGATGCGTTGGCAATCGCGCTGCCGAAGATGATGTAGCCATTCAATGACCAGTCGGGATGGGAAAAGCAGCCCTTCGCATGTCGGTTTTTCGAATCGACGCGAGTGCTTAAATTCCTGAACCGTCAAGCTGCTTGGCGTCGTCGCCTTCCCAAGGTAGGGGCATGGATGTACGATTCAAATTAGCTGAGGGCATCGGCATCCAGCACTTCAGTTCCGGTTCGGCATATTCGACGATGCGGCCAGGTGAGGAATCGGAGGCGCGCCAACCTTCAGCACCGAACTGATCACCATTAGACCAGTAAGCGAGATCAACTTCCGCCTGTCCCTGTTCGGATGGACGGATTGTTACAAGGATGCGACTGCCGTCTTTCGGTGCGCTCGCCATGTGACGCCAGCGGTTTGGCTCATCCATCGTTTTCTCTTGTCCTGCCATGGTTGCGAGTGTCGCCTCACTGTTGAAAGCCGTCAAGACAAACTTTTTAGAGGGACCGGGGTGAGTTCAATCACCGTGCATCGCGTCGTGGCTAAAGGTGGCTAGGACAAAAGTGTACCTGGTTGGAGACAGTTCATCAGTCGGCGGTGCTGATTTGCTTGAGAGGCGAGTCAGCGACAGCGTACTGGCGACGATGAACGTCGCGGTGTGCGGAATAATTTAAAAGCTGCAAAAAAACGTAATTGACAACCAACGGAAAGTGATATCATTCTTGTAAATCGGTTTACTAAACCGCTTTACAATGGAGTTTTGCTCTTGGTTAAGCGAACGATGCCAAGTTTGAAAGATGTGGCTGCCGCTGCGGGTGTGTCAGTGACGACGATCTCGCGCTTCGTAAATGGCAGCCTTGATCTGCCCCACAACACCAAGAAACGCATCGAAGATGCGATCACCACGCTCAAATACGTTCCAAACCCACATGCGCGGCGGTTGAGCATGGGGCGCTCCGATACGATTGGTCTGGTAGTACCGGAAATCGCCAATCCATTCTTCTCTACATTCGTGGCAGCGGTGGAGCAGGCGGCGGACGAGAAAAAATTGGCTGTTTCGCTGCATGCAACGCTTAACCGACCGGGCCGGGAAATAGAATATCTCCAGCTCATCGAGCGGAATCATGTCGATGGCTTGATTTTTGTCACAAACCATCCTGACGACGGCGCGCTTGCTAATCTGATCAATCGTTCCAGCAAGGTCATTGTGGTTGACGAAGATATCCCTGGCTCCAAAGCGCCAAAGCTTTTCTGTGACAATGATCATGGCGGATATCTTGCTGGACTGCATCTGGCTGGCCATGGGCACAGGCATGTCCTGTTTATCGGTGGAGATGAGCGCATGATTAGTGCGCGTCGCCGTTTCGATGGCGTGATGAGAGCTCTTCGCGAGCACCATGCAGGTCTGGCCCGGGTGGACCGCTACGCCGGTGAATATACCATCAATTACGGCCGTCAGGCTGCGTTGCGTTTCCTTGAAGAACGCCATGAGGCCACCGCGATTTTTGCCAGCTCGGATGAAATCGCCATTGGCATGCTGGAAGTGTTCAAAGATAGGGGCGTCTCAGTTCCGGGCGACGTATCGATGATCGGTTTCGATGATGTCGGGCCCCTGCATCTCTTCGCGCCTCCGCTGACGGTGATCCGCCAGCCAGTCCGGCAGCTTGGCAGCCGGGCATTGGAACTGCTTCTGGAAACAAACTGGCAAGAGTGGAAACCCTCCGCTTCGGAAGAGCTTTTGCCTGTCGAAATCGTGGTGCGGAACTCCGTTGCTCCGCCAGCGAAATAACAAAAAAGCGACGGCTAAAAACAACAGAGGATGAGAACATGACTTTGAATCTAACAAGAAGAATGATGATCGCGCTGGCAGGGTTTACCATATTAAGCTGTGCCGTTTCGGCCTCCGTGGCTCAGGAGAAAAAGACGATCGCGCTGGTTCAGATCAACCAGCAGGCGCTTTTCTTCAACCAGATGAACGAAGGCGCACAGAAAGCGGCCGATGCAGCCGGTGTGAAGCTGGTGATTTTCAACTCCAATAATGAACCAACGGCACAGAACAGCGCTATCGAAACCTATATTCAGGAAAAGGTTTCTGGCCTTGCTGTAGTCGCTATCGACGTCAACGGACTGATGCCTGCAGTCAAGCAGGCAGCGGATGCGGGTATTCCCGTTGTCGCTATCGATGCCATCTTGCCGGCGGGCCCGCAAAAAGCGCAGATCGGCGTGGACAACGCGACGGCGGGTGCCGACATGGGCAAGTTCTTCCTTGACTACGTCAAGACAAACATGGCCGGCAAAGCAAAGATCGGCGTCGTTGGAGCGTTGAACTCCTACATTCAGAATGTCCGTCAGGAAGGTTTTGAAAAGACGATCAAGGGTACTGATGGTATCGAGATTGCCGGAGTCGTTGATGGACAGAACGTTCAGGACAATGCGCTTTCGGCGGCAGAAAACCTTATCACCGCCAATCCTGACCTGACTGCGATCTACGCGACAGGCGAACCGGCACTTATGGGAGCCATTGCTGCTGTTCAAAGCCAGGGCAAGCAGGATACGATCAAGGTCTTCGGTTGGGATCTGACGGCGGAAGCCATCGCAGGCATTGATGCCGGATTCGTTGCAGCTGTCATCCAGCAGGACCCGTCGGCAATGGGAGCAGCGGCTGTGGATGCCTTGCAGAAGGTGGCTGCCGGCCAGGCTGTTGATCAGAACATTTCCGTGCCGATTACCATCGTGACAAAAGCCAATGTCGATCCATACAGGGCTGTCTTCAAATGAACCAGAACGGCCGGCAGGTAGCGGCCGTCGTTCACTCCGGAGGGGGCGCTCCCTCCGGAGGTGGAACAAGCGGCGAGACTGATTCCAATCCCCGCGTCTCGTTGCGCGGTATCCGTAAATCCTTTGGTTCGCACCAAGCCTTACGCGGTGTCGATCTAGATATCTTTCCTGGCGAATGCCTTGGATTGGTCGGCGACAATGCGGCAGGGAAATCCACCTTAACCAAGATCATCTCAGGAACCTATATTCCCGATGGCGGCACGATGGCGATCGAAGGCGAGGAAGTTCGTCTGTCCGGACCCGCCGATGCGCGCAATCGGCACATCGAAATGGTATTTCAGGATCTCAGCCTCTGCGACCAGATCGACGTTGTCGGCAATCTCTTTCTGGGCCGTGAACTCAGCAAGGGCATGTTTCTCGACAGCAAGAAAATGCTGACCGAAGCGCGCGCGATGCTGGACGCTTTGGAAATCAGAATTCCAAAGCTGACGGGTAAGGTCGCGCAACTCTCAGGCGGGCAGCGTCAGGCCATTGCCATTGCCCGCGCCGCATCGTTCAAGCCCAAGGTCTTGATCATGGACGAGCCTACATCGGCACTTGCAGTTGCCGAGGTTGAAGCGGTGCTGGCACTGATCAACCGGGTCAAGGCGCAGGGCGTCTCGGTCATTCTCATTACACATCGTCTTCAAGACCTCTTTCGGGTCTGTGACCGGATTGCCGTCATGTACGAGGGCACGAAGGTTGCCGAGCGGCAGATCGGCGGCACTAATCTTGAAGACCTCGTGAAGCTGATTGTCGGTGAGGGAGCCAGACAATGACCGTTTATACAGAGCGTGGCCAGGGGTCGCGCATTGCAGATTTCTTCGGCGAGCATGCGCAGGTTCTTTCGATTGCTGTGTTTTTTGCCGCCTGCATGATATTCTTTTCAGTTGGCAGCGAGACTTTTCTAACCTCCGGAAACATTCTCAATATCATCCGGCAGGCTGCTCCGATCTTGATTGTCGCCATCGCCATGACCTTCGTCATCATCACCGGAGGCATTGATCTTTCCGTTGGTTCTCAGGTTGCGCTGATCAATGCAGTCGCCGCTGTTGTGATGGCGATGGGCTTTCCGTGGCCGGTTGTGGTGGTTGCAATGATCGTACTGGGCGGTGGATTAGGATTTGCACAGGGCTGGTTCATTGCCTACCAGGGCATCCCGGCATTTATCGTCACGCTGGCAGGACTGTCGATTCTGCGGGGCTTTGCCCTTTATCTGACCCAAGGTTATTCCATCCCTATTCAGGATGCGCCGGGGTTCTTTGCTTTGGGACGGGGTATCGTCGCCGGGTTTCCGGTACCCGCAATCATTGCCGTCGTTATCTCCTTTCTAGGTTATGTGGCGATCCGGTCGACAAAATACGGACGTCAGGTTGTGGCCGTCGGCTCCAACATGGAAGCTGCTCGCCGTGTCGGCATGCCTGCCAGGTGGATCATCGCATCAGTGTACATCATTTCTGGCGTGGCATGTGCGATCGCGGGTCTGCTGATTGCAGCGCGGCTGGGGTCAGGCTCGTCCAACGCTGCTGTGGGTTTTGAACTACAAGTGATTGCCGCTGTCGTTCTCGGGGGGACTTCCTTGATGGGTGGCCGGGGGACAATCATAGGCACGGTGCTTGGAACGTTCACCATTGCGGTCATCGGCAATGGCTTGATCCTGATGCACATCTCGCCCTTCTTCACACAGATCGTCACAGGCGCAATTATTCTTGTCGCCATCTGGTTGAATACCCGGATATTCACCGCGAATTTCCGGTTCGGCAGAAAAGGCTGACTTCCATGAGCAAAGATCTCTCGGAAGCCCATATCCATTCCGGCAAGGTGATGACCGTCAACGGGCCGATAGCCTCGGAGAAGCTTGGCATTACCTTGATGCATGAGCATATTCTGAACGACTGCCGGTGCTGGTGGCATGCGCCGAAGACCCCGGAGCGCCAATATCTTGCAGGCGGTTTTGTCTGCATCGAAATACTGGGCGAGCTGAAGCAGGATCCTTTCGTCAACAAGCATAATATTACGCTTGATGATGAACCGCTGGCGGTAACGGAGCTGAAGGCCTTTGTCGCTGAGGGTGGGCAGACAGTTGTAGAGCCAACCTGCCGGGGTATCGGCCGGAACCCGCTTGCCTTGAGGCGTATTGCCAAGGCGTCCGGCCTCAATGTGGTGATGGGAGCCGGATATTATCTTGGTTCCTCGCATCCCCCTGAGGTTGCGGCAATGACCGTTGAAAATATAGCGACGGAGATTGTCCGCGAGGCGGTGGAGGGAGTGGACGGGACCGATGTCAGGATTGGATTGATCGGCGAAATCGGCGTCTCGTCGGACTTCACCGCTGATGAAGAGAAGTCATTGCGTGGCGCTGCTCAGGCGCAGGTGCGAACCGGCCTGCCGCTTATGGTGCATCTGCCTGGCTGGTTCAGGTTGGGCCACCGCGTCCTCGATATCGTTGCGGAAGAGGGTGCGAACCTGCGGCATACGGTCCTCTGCCATATGAACCCTTCCCATGACGATTTTGCTTATCAGAGCGAACTCGCCGCCCGCGGCGCTTTCCTCGAATATGATATGATCGGCATGGACTTCTTCTATGCTGATCAGCAGGTCCAGTGTCCAAGTGATGAAGAGGCAGCACGGGCCATTGTCCGCCTCGCAGATGTCGGTCATCTCGACCGGGTGCTGCTGTCGCACGACGTTTTCCTCAAGATGATGCTGACCCGATACGGTGGCAATGGCTATGCCTATGTCTTGCGTCATTTTCTGCCGCGGCTGCAACGCCACGGTTTGGATAAAGCGGCTCTCGATCAAATGATGCGAGCCAACCCCCGCTCAGTTTTTCACGCAGGTATTTAACGCGAGTTGCCTGCCCGGATTCTTGGGAAAGACCCGGAAATTTTAAGAAAGAATGGTAAGACGATGACAAAGAAAGTACTGCTCGTTGGCGAGAGCTGGGTTAGTTCTGCAACACATTACAAAGGTTTCGATCAGTTCGGCAGCGTTACCTTTCATCTTGGTGCCGAACCATTGGTCAAGGCGCTCGCGGGTAGCGATTTCGAACTGACCTACATGCCCGCGCACGAAGCGGTTGAGAAATTTCCCTTCGAAATGGCCGGTCTGGACGTGTACGACGTCATTATCCTTTCCGACATAGGTGCAAACTCGCTGCTGTTGCCACCTGATGTCTGGCTGCATTCCCGTACAGTCCCCAACCGCCTCAAGCTGATCAAGGCCTGGGTCGAAAAGGGCGGCTCGCTCTTGATGGTTGGCGGATACTTCTCCTTTCAAGGCATTGATGGGAAGGCCCGCTGGCGGCGCACTGCGGTGGAAGACGTTCTTCCTGTTACCTGCCTTCCTTACGACGATCGTGTCGAGATACCGGAAGGAACGACGCCGAAGATCGAACTACCGGATCACCCAGTCATGGCAGGGCTCGATGGCGAATGGCCGTTGCTTCTCGGTGTCAACGAGGTCGAGCTTCGCGAACGGGAAGATGTGGAGGTAATCGCACGCCTGCCTGACGATCAGGGCGGGCATCCGCTTCTGGTTCTCGGACGTTTCGGCAAAGGTAAGACCGCGGCATGGACATCGGATATTGGCCCGCATTGGCTGTCGCCTGCATTCTGCGAGTGGGAAGGTTATGGCAGGCTTTGGAAAAACATTCTCGGTTGGCTAACGCGCGACTGAAGACAGGCGTCTGGGACAACCAGCAGACAGATATGAAGTCTCCATGAAAGGGAAAAACATGCAAGCAATATCGGATCGCGAATCCAATGCTGTGCAGGAAATATTCGGCACCAATAAGGTGCTCATCGGGATGATCCATTGCCCGGCATTTCCCGGTTCTCCACGATATAGGGGCGCCGATATGAATGTGATCTATGACGCGTGCATGCGCGATGCCGAAGCTTGCATTGAAGGCGGCTTGCATGGTCTGGTCATCGAAAACCACGGCGACATTCCATTTTCGAAGCCGGACGATATCGGTCCTGAAACAACGGGTTTCATGTCCGTGGTGACGGACCGTATCGCAAGCGCCATTGGCGTTCCACTTGGGATCAATGTCCTTGCCAATGCACCAATTCCGGCATTCGCCATTGCCATGGCAGGCGGAGCAAAATTCATCCGCGTCAACCAGTGGGCCAATGCCTATGTGGCGAATGAAGGGTTCATGGAAGGACGCGCCGCCGAAGCCATGCGTTACCGTTCCATGCTGCGGGCAGAGCACATCAAGGTATTTGCCGACAGCCACGTCAAACACGGCAGCCATGCTATTGTTGCCGACCGTTCAATCGAGGAACTAACCCGCGATCTGGCATTCTTTGATGCAGATGGCATCATTGCTACGGGCCAGCGGACGGGCAACAGTGCAACGATGGAAGAGATCGACGAAATCGGCTCTGCTACGCACCTTCCACTGCTCGTTGGATCCGGCGTAACCAAGGACAATATCGTAGATATTCTTGGTCGCACCAATGGCGTTATTGTTGCCTCATCACTCAAATATGATGGCGTGTGGTGGAATGCGGTGGATATTGATCGCGTAAAGGCATTCCGCAAAGCGGCGGAGCCAGGTTTGGAGGCCTGAACCGATGGCAACCGAAACCCTCTCCGAACGTATTCTTCGCGAAAACACGGGCGTTCTAGAAGAGATGATCAATCATCGCTTTGTCGTGGACATCAAGAACGATGTATTGAGTAATACTGTATTCGAGCGCTACCTCGTTTATGAGGGGGCTTTTGTTGATACGGCGATTTCCATCTTTGCTTTCTCTGTGGCAAAAGCGCAGACCATCGAGCAAAAGCGCTGGCTTGCAGCAGTCGTTATCGCTCTTGCAAATGACCAGATGGCTTATTTCGAGCGGACCTTTGCCAGCCGTCGCATCGATCCCTCATCGTTCGATACCAGTATACCGGCCGTCAAAAACTTTTGTTCGGGCATGCTGGCCATCGCCAAGGATGGTGAGTTTCTCGATATTATCGCAGCAATGTTTGCGGCAGAATGGATGTACTGGACTTGGTCGAAGGAGGCGTCTGCCTGCAACATCAGTGATCCGCTTTTAAAGGAATGGGTAGCAATGCATGTGGATCAGGCATTTGCGGATCAGGCCACGTGGCTCAAGGATCAGCTCGATATGGCAGGTGAGCAGGGGCTCCCTGAAGGCTTGTGCGTCCGGCTAAGCAGTATTTTTGGCTACGCGATGCAGCTTGAAATTGATTTTCACGACGCGCCATATCTCTGACTTCAAGGAAGTGACCGAATGCGTGCCTATATAATCGGCAATATTGCCATGGATGAAACGATCATTGTCGATGAGCTTCCTATCTCCGGCGCTTCGATCCTTGGGCATGTGGGCGCGCACGATCTCGGAGGGAAGGGGACAAACCAGGCTGTCGTAATGGCGCGCTGCGGCATTCCCACGGTACTTGTGGCTCCGGTGGGGCAGGACTCGAGAGCTGCAACGATCCGCAAACATCTTCAGGGGGAGCCCTTAACCAGCGAACTCATCAGCATTGAGGGGATATCGAGCGACATTTCTCTTATTTTCCGCCTGCCCGACGGAGAAAATGCGATCGTTACGACAACGGACTCTGCTCAAAGGCTTTGCGCTTCACACGTTGCGCCCGCTCTGGCGGAAGCCAAACCAGGCAATCTTGCGGTTCTGCAGGGAAATCTTTCCCCCGAGGCGACGGTAGGAATTCTTCAATTCGCTAAATCGCTTGGCATGATCACCGCCTTCAATCCGTCGCCACAGCGCTCATTTTTCTCGGATATTTGGGCGTTGGTGGATATAGTGTTTCTCAATCGCGGGGAAGCGCAGGCTTTAACAGGTGCTGAAGGTGAAGCTGCCGCCAAATATCTCCTGCAAAAAGGAATTCAAGAGGTGGTTCTAACTTTGGGGAGTGAAGGTGCCTTGCTGGTGAACAGGCGGGAAACTATCGTAGTGGCTGCATCACCTGGTATGGTTGTCGATACGACCGGAGCTGGCGATACGTTCATGTCCGTCGCTTTGGCATCATCTTTAAAACGCGGCTGCCAACTCGATAGAAAAGCGCTCGAACATGCGTCTCAGGCAGCGGCAATCACTATATCGAAAGTTGGTACACGCTCCGCTTTCCCCACAACTTCAGAACTCGATCAAATTCTGAGTGACGGCCAGCTGGATGCCGTCAACTAACGGATAGTTCTGCATAAAATTGGAATAATGGCGGAGAGAGCGGGATTCGAACCCGCGTTACGCTATTAACGTAAACACACTTTCCAGGCGTGCGCCTTCAACCACTCGGCCACCTCTCCGCAATACGCCCAGCACATAGCTGATCGGGCTAATTATGTGCAACCGAAAAGACCGGCTGCAAGAGCACCGTCAACCATCGGCCACTCATTCTTCGATACAGACACAGCGCTATACGATGGTTAGTCGGCAGCTACCCTGTGCGGCGCGCACTATAGCCAGAACAAGCACTTGTTCAACTCCTAATTCAATATATTTTTGGTTCGCGGCAAAATCATCATTTTATCATTTAATTACAATAGGTTATAGGTATAGATATGGCTGACGGCTCCTCGGAGGCACACGGCGCGCAATTCTGTTCACGTCGCAACGGATCGCAATCATGTCCAGAAAAGCGATTCCGGTTTCCGGGGTTTTGCGTTAGAGGATAGAAGATCAAGCGATCCAACATCCTTTCAGGTGAAGGACGTTTCGCCCTTGGAGAAGAATATTGCTACGTCTTATTTTCAGGCTTTTAGCCTATATCTGCCTTAGCCTGGCTATTATTGCCGCTGTGCTGGATGCCGCCAGATCAGTTGGCGCATCAAACCTGGTCATCACGTCGCTGAGAGATAGCTGGCAATCGGTTTCAGCCAACTCTTTTGCACTTGTCGAAACAAGCATCAGAACCCATTTATACAGCATATTCTGGGACCCGTTGATGCTTTGGGTACTGGACGCGCCTACAGTTCTCGTCTTCGCTCTTCTCGCGCTGTTGTTATACGCGATAGGTTACAGACGCACCGACAAAACAGGCAGGTTCGCTGCCCGCTGAAGCATCGTCGAAGCCCATCCACCGGAGGTAACGCAATGTCCATATTCAGCATGCTGAGCAAGAAATCCGAAATGCCGACGGCAGAGCAGGCCTTGCCTGGCCGTTCATCGCCAATTGCAACCGCAGAAACGCATTTTGTTAATGGGCGCCCATTAAAAGGCCCTTGGCCTGACAATCTGCAAACCGCCATGTTCGGAATGGGTTGTTTTTGGGGCGTTGAACGTCTGTTCTGGCAAGTGCCTGGCGTCTATCTGACTGCCGCGGGCTATACTGGCGGAATTACACCAAATCCAACCTATCAGGAAACATGTACCGGTCTGACCGGCCACAACGAGGTGGTACTGGTGGTATTCGATCCGGCGATCGTTTCGTATGAAGAGCTGTTGACGATATTTTGGGAAGAGCACGACCCAACCCAAGGCATGCGGCAGGGCAATGATGTCGGTACAACATACCGTTCCGGAATCTATACTTTCACACCAGAGCAACAGGCTGTGGCTGAGGCAAGCCGCGCTGATTACCAAAGCGCACTAACGGCCAAAGGGCGCGGAACTATCACCACCGAGATTCTCGAAGCACCGATATTTTACTATGCCGAGGACTATCATCAGCAATATCTGGCCAAGAATCCCGACGGTTATTGCGGGCTGCGTGGAACAGGAGTCTCTTGCCCGATACCGAGTGCCAGAGCAGTGAATTAACCTGGGTAAAACAGGTTTCGATCTGAATTTTGATCACTTGGCAAAATTCCGCGTGAATTTTGCTTAATGGCATGCAAGATTGACGTAGGTGCGGCGGGTTGAATGCCTCGCCGCAATGGTCTAGGGCACAGCGGAAAGTTGTGTCCTCAAACAAAATCCAGAGGGTTGCTATAAAATGAAGCGTATTGTTCTTGGTCTCCTGGCTGCTACGGCATTGCCCCTGATATCACTTGGAGCAGCGAACGCTGCGGACGACAAACCCGCTTTGATTTATGATCTGGGCGGCAAATTCGATAAATCATTCAATGAAGCTGCATTCAATGGCGCTGAAAAATATGCAGCTGATTCCGGCGTGAAATATCGCGAATTCGAAATCCAGAACGAAGCTCAGCGCGAACAAGCGCTGCGCAAATTCGCATCGGATGGCAATTCGCCGATCGTCATTGCAGGCTTTTCCGCTGCTGCCGCGATTGAAAAGGTTTCCACGGAATTCCCCGATACTAAATTTGTTATTATCGATGCTGAAGTTAAACAGCCCAATGTTCGTTCGGTCATATTCAACGACAATGAAGGTTCCTATCTCGTCGGCGTCATAGCTGCCAAAGCTTCCAAGACTGGTACTGTCAGCTTTATTGGCGGAATGGACGTTCCGTTGATCCGTAATTTTGCCTGTGGCTATGTAGGCGGCGTTAAAGCGACGAATGCGGATGCCAAGGTCATCCAGAACATGACCGGTGATACGCCGGCTGCCTGGAATGATCCGTCAAAAGGTGGCGAGATCGCCAAATCACAGATGGATCAGGGTTCTGATGTCATTTTCGCTGCAGCGGGTGGCACTGGTATTGGCGTTCTTCAGGCGGCAGCCGATGCCGACAAGCTAAGCATTGGTGTTGATTCCAACCAGAACGGGTTGCATCCGGGCAAGGTTCTGACCTCGATGCTCAAGCGTGTTGATGTCGCCACCTATAACGCCTTCAAGGATGGTGCCGACGGCAAATTTACTGCCGGTGTGAGCTATCTCGGCGTCAAAGAAGGCGGTGTTGACTATGCTGCCGACGAGAACAATGCCAAGCTTCTGACGGATGATATCAAGGCAGCTGTCGAAGCCGCCAAGGCCGATATCATCTCCGGCAAGGTGAAGGTGCACAGCTATTTTTCAGATAATGCTTGCCCGTACAAATAAAACGACGCATCAAAGTTGAAAAAAGCCGCCGGTCAGATCATCGGCGGCTTTTTTAATGGCTTTTTCATTATCCACATTCCGGCATTCTCACCGTCCAGCTCTTCTATTTTTTGCCAGCCTATACGTTCATAGTAGCCGGTCTCAGACGTATAGAGATAAAGCTGCTGATGGCCTTGCTGTTGTGCAATCTTTTCCGTTGCTTCTACCATGGCCTTGCCAACGCCGATCAAGCGCATTTCCGGCGTAACATACAGGCTTGCGAGCCAAGGCTGCAGATGAGGATGCGTTTCAAGATCGTTGTCGATCAGCAATGACAGGCCCACAGGCAAGCCGGACACAAAGCCGACAAGTGCTTTCTGGCGACTTTCAGAATTAAGAAAACCAAGGAAGCTATCAATGATTTCTTCCCGGCTGCGGCCGCCGTCACGGCCCCAGGTTATATAATTCCAGCGCGCACATAATGGCACGAGTTCGGGGTGGTTTTCGAGCAACTCTACTTTTGTCATCATTTAATAATGAGGGGGTTTGGTTACGGGCGTATCTTCGGAGGTCTGCTCTTCCAAGACAAGAAAACGATCTGTCAGGGCGTCCAGCTTGCGCCGCATTGCCTCAATAGTTTTCCATTGTTCGGTTAGCTGACCAGAGAGTTCGTCAATCGTATGTTCTTGCTCGGTTACCAGGATTTCAAGCCGCGTAAGGCGGTCATTACTTTCGGCTGTCATTCCCGTCTCCGTTGCTTCTTTTTCTGTCCCGCGTTTTGATATTTGAACAAGTTGATAGCCATTGCGTCAAGGTATGAAGAGATGATAGCGGCTGTTGAATGTTGCTTTTCTTGACTGGAAAGAAAAAATTCCCGTGTTAGGGTCGTAAGCTTCGAAAAACAACAAGAGCTGATCAACAGCGGATGGGGATATGAGCGCAGCTGCAATCGAACTTATTGGCGTGGACAAACGTTTCGGCTCCGTCCACGCAAATCGCGATATTCATCTGACAATTGAGAAAGGGACGATTCACGGCATCATCGGTGAAAACGGTGCCGGAAAATCAACCCTGATGTCCATTCTTTATGGATTTTATCAGGCGGACAGCGGCGAAATTCGTATCAATGGAAAAACGACCAAGATCACCGATCCGAATGCTGCAATCGGAATGGGCATTGGTATGGTGCATCAGCATTTCATGCTTGTTGAAAATTTCACCGTCCTTGAAAATGTGATGCTCGGTGTAGAGGGCGCACCGCTTCTGAAGAACGGTATTGCCAAAGCCCGTGCTGAATTGAAGCGTCTCGAGCAGGAATATGAACTCGACGTGGATCCCGATGCCCTGATTGAAGAGTTGCCTGTTGGGCTGCAGCAACGCGTAGAGATTCTCAAGGCACTCTATCGCGGTGCCGAAATTCTCGTTCTTGATGAACCGACCGGCGTTCTCACGCCGCCCGAAGCAGACCATCTTTTCCGGATTCTCGAGCAATTGAGGGATCAGGGCAAGACCATTATCCTGATCACGCATAAATTACGCGAAATCATGGCCGCAACGGACAACGTATCCGTCATGCGCCAAGGTGCAGTAGTAGCGACAAGAAAAACCAGCGAAACTTCGGTGGAAGAACTGGCTGAACTCATGGTGGGACGGCGTGTTTTGTTGCGTGTCCAGAAGGGCGAGGCACAGCCTGGCGAAGTGAAACTATCGGTGGAAAATCTGACCGTGCGCGATAGTCGTGGCGTGGTCATGGTCGACAATGCCTCGTTCACTGTGCGGGCGGGTGAGATCGTCGGCATCGCTGGGGTGGCTGGCAATGGACAATCACAGTTGATTGAAACAATTGCCGGAATTCGCGCTGCAGTATCAGGCCGCGTTCTCCTTGACGGACAGCTTATCGATATTACAGGTGCTGCCGATCCGGGTGAGTTGCGCGATCGCGGATTAGCGCATGTGCCAGAGGACCGCCACCATATGGGGCTCGTCCTCGCATTCGAGGAATATGAAAATTCGATCCTGGGATATCACGATGATCCGCTTTATCTCAAAGGACCGTTCCTTGATATTGATGCGATCAAAGCAGATGCGCGCAAGAAAATAGAGAAATACGACATTCGTCCGGGTGACCCCAATCTCAAGACCGCAAATTTTTCCGGAGGCAATCAGCAGAAAATCGTACTCGCCCGGGAGATTGAGCGTGATCCGGGTGTCCTGATTATCGGCCAGCCGACACGCGGCGTGGATGTTGGTGCAATCGAGTTCATTCACAAGCGGATTATTCAAATGCGTGATGCGGGCAAGGCGGTCCTGCTTGTTTCCGTGGAACTCGATGAAATCCGTTCTTTGTCGGATCGTATCCTCGTTATGTTCGCCGGCCGCATCGTTGGAGAGCGGGATGCTGAAGCTGACGAAGGCGAGCTCGGCTGCCTCATGGCCGGCGTCGAACAGCTGGAGGCCGCTGAATGACAACGCAGGCGCTCATTATTATAGATGTCCAGAATGCTATTGATGATCCCAAATGGGGGCGTCGAGGTCAGCCTGAAGCAGAGGCGCGTATAGGTGAATTACTCGGCGCTTGGCGTGAACGCCGTCTGCCCGTCATCCACATCCGCCATGATTCAACCGATCCTGCATCGCCGTACCGCCCTGGCACCCATGGCAATGAATTTAAAGATGAGGTTGCCCCGCAGATGGGCGAGCCGGTCATCGACAAACGCACAAACAATGCGTTCATTGGTACTGATTTGATGGATGTTCTCGATGAATTGCAAGCGCGCAGCCTGGTGGTCACGGGCGTGCTTCTGGAAAATTCCGTTGATGCGACGGTTCGAATGGCTGCCAATCTCGGTTTCGAGGTGATTGTTCCGGAAGATGCTGTCGCGAGCATTGATCGCAAAGACTACCGGGGCAAAAAATGGGTCGCCGAAGACGTGCATGCCTTAGCGCTGTCTTTGCTTGAAGGCGAGTATGCCCGTATCACGACATCCGCACATATTATCGGAAACCTGCCATGAGCCAGCCTTTTGCAAAACTACCCGCTTGGGCAGATTATGGACTTCTGCCGCTGATCAATCTCATCGTCGCTTTCTTCGTGGCAGGTCTTGTCGTCTTGCTCGTTGGTGAAAGCCCGATCGAAGCTGCGGTTCTTATGGTTAAGGGTGCTTTTGGCACAGGCGACGGCGTTGGATATACGCTCTACTACGCAACCAATTTCATCTTTACCGGGCTTTGCGTTGCAGTTGCCTTCCACTGCGGCCTCTTCAATATTGGCGGCGAGGGCCAAGCCTATATTGGTGGTCTCGGCGTTGCTTTCGTCGGTCTTGGCCTCGGCGATACCCTGCCATGGTGGATCGTCTTTCCATTGGCAATTGTGGCTTCCGGCATAGCCGGTGCCTTGTGGGCGCTCATTCCCGCGTGGCTACAAGCGCGCCGTGGTTCGCATGTTGTTATTACCACCATCATGTTCAACTTCATTGCCGCTAGCATCATGGTCTATATCGTGGTGCAAATTCTCAAGCCAATGAACATCCAATCGCCAGAAACGCGTGTTTTTGGAGAGGGTGGGCAATTGCCAAGCCTTGGATGGTTGTTGAACGCTGTGGGTCTCAACATGCGCTCCGCCCCTCTCAATCTCAGTTTTCTCGTATCCCTCATTGCAGCGTTTCTGGTGTGGGTACTGATCTGGCGGACAAAGCTTGGATATGAAATCCGCACAATGGGCTTTAGCCCGAAGGCGGCTCGATATGCCGGCATAAGCGAGCTGCGTATCATTATAATCACCATGATGATTTCAGGTGCGCTGGCGGGGATGATGGCGCTGAATCCAATTATGGGAGCGCAGCACCGCCTGCAGCTTGATTTTGTTGCGGGGGCTGGTTTCGTAGGCATTGCCGTTGCGCTCATGGGTCGTTCCCATCCGGTCGGTATTGTGCTGGCGGCAATCCTTTTCGGTATGCTCTATCAGGGCGGCGCTGAAATCGCTTTCGATATGCCAAATATTTCACGCGACATGATCGTGATTATTCAAGGTCTGGTCATTCTTTTCGCTGGAGCACTCGAACACATGTTTCGGCCAACCTTGCAGCGCATTTTCCATGGCTTTTCATTTAAAAAAGACCAGACAGCGCCCGTTATTGCTGGAGGTGGCCAGTAATGGAAAGCTTCATCACCATCCTGCAATTGTTCGATTCGACGATCCGCCTGTCGGCTCCCTTGCTGCTCGCCTGTCTGGCAGGACTCTATTCCGAACGTGCTGGCATCTTCGACATCGGCCTTGAAGGCAAAATGCTTGCCGGTGCTTTTGCAGCGGGCGCTGTTGCTACATGGTACGGCTCTGCTGGACTTGGCCTTTTAGCGGCCATTGCCGTGTCGGTGGCTTTAGGCCTCGTGCACGGCTTTGCCTCCATCACCCACAGGGGAAATCAGATTGTCTCCGGCGTTGCGATAAATTTCATTGCGGCGGGAACGACGGTCATCCTTGGACAGGCATGGTTTCACCAGGGCGGGCGCACGCCATCCTTGCCGAATACGGCGCGCTTCAATGCTATCAATTTGCCCGGAGCCGAAGCTTTGCGTGATGTCCCGATCATCGGCCCGATCTATTTTGAGTTGATTTCAGGTCATTCCATCCTCGTTTATTTGGCCTTCCTGCTGGTGCCTTTGACATGGTGGGTGCTTTATCGCACACGTTTTGGCCTGCGTTTGCGCGCTGTGGGTGAAAATCCGGCGGCCGTTGACACAGCGGGTATTTCAGTTCCGTGGCTGCGCTATCGCGCGGTCATTTGCTGCGGAATTCTGTGTGGTGTTGCCGGTGCCTATCTCGCCACAGCGCAAGGCGCTGGCTTCGTGAAGGATATGACCGCAGGCAAAGGCTATATTGCCCTTGCCGCTTTGATTTTTGCAAAATGGCGTCCAGTCCAGGCAATGTATGCCTGCCTCCTATTCGGGTTCCTCGACGCTTTGGGCATCCGTCTTCAGGGCCAGACTCTGCCGTTGATCGGTGAGGTGCCGGTGCAACTCATGCAGGCGCTGCCCTATATTCTTACGATAATTCTGCTTGCCGGATTCATCGGCAAGGCAATTCCGCCAAAAGCTGGCGGTGTTGCCTATGTCAAGGAAAGATAGCTATGAGTACGGACTTATTTGACGCGGCATTCGCCGCCATGCAGAAAACCCATTCGCCTTATTCGCAATTTCCGGTGGGCGCCGCACTGCGTACCAGTGACGGGCGTATCTATTCGGGGTGCAACATTGAAGTGGTTTCCTATCCGGAAGGCTGGTGCGCCGAAACAACTGCGCTTTCGCATTTTGTGATGGGTGGTGGAGGCACGATTACCGAGATCGCTGTCGTCGCCGAGAAGAAGGCAAAGTGCACACCCTGTGGCGGGTGCCGCCAGCGCTTGGCGGAGTTTGCGGGCCCCGATACGCTGCTCCATCTTTGCGACAATGACGGGATCATTCAAACCCTGACGATGAAAGAAATATTCCCCTTCGGTTTTGAGGCGGAAGTGCTCGGTAAAGGTGCTGCATGATTTCGCCAGCCACGACCACGCTCATTCAAAAACTGAACGGTCTTGCCCCTCGTATTGCTTTGGTGCTCGGCTCCGGCCTCGGATCGCTGGTTGATGCTGTCGAGAATGCGATCCATATTCCCTATTCGGATTTGCCCGGTTTCCCGCACAGTGGCGTCTCGGGCCATGCGGGTCAGGTGGTTGCCGGCTACCTTTCGGGCAAGCCGGTCCTGATGCTGGCTGGACGTGCGCATTACTATGAAAAGGGCGACGCATCGGTCATGCGTCCAGTCATTGCGGCGCTGGTTGAGATTGGTATTGAGACGCTGATCCTCACAAATGCAGCGGGATCGGTTCGCCATGATCTGGCACCGGGCAGCGTGATGCTGATTGATGACCATATCAATTATTCCGGGCTGAATCCGCTGATAGGTGAGCCGTCTGACAAACGTTTTGTCGGCATGACAACAGCCTATGACCAGCAATTGAAAGATGCCCTGATCATTGCTGCCGGTGAGGTTGGCGAGAAATTGGCGCAAGGTGTTTATATGTGGTTCTCGGGGCCATCATTCGAAACGCCTGCAGAGATTCGTATGGCAAGGACTCTTGGTGCAGATGCTGTGGGCATGTCGACAGTGCCGGAGGTCATTCTCGCGCGGTTTTATGGATTGCGCGTGGCGGCCTGTTCAGTCATCACAAATTTCGGTGCTGGAATGACCGGGGCGGAACTGTCGCATGAAGAGACCAAGGATGTTGCTCCGCAGGGTGGTGCGCGTTTGCAGAAGATCATCCGCTCTCTTATTCAGGAAATAGGTTAGCCAATGGAGCTGCCGCAAGAAATTATCCGCCGCAAGCGCGACGGCGCGACACTGAGTGCAGCCAATATCACCGCCTTCGTCAATGCCATGAGCGCAGGTTCCATTACCGATGGTCAGGTTGCGGCCTTCGCCATGGCTGTTTTTTTCAACGGCATGAAACGCGAGGAGGCAGTGGCACTCACCCTCGCCATGCGCGATTCAGGGGATGTGCTGGATTGGTCGGATTTACCCGGCCCCGTTGTTGACAAGCATTCAACCGGCGGCGTTGGGGACAATGTGTCCTTGATGTTGGCACCACTCGCAGTTGCCTGCGGCGCCTATGTCCCGATGATATCAGGCAGAGGTCTCGGTCATACAGGCGGGACGTTGGACAAGATGGATTCGATCCCCGGTTACATCAGCCAGCCGGATAACACTCTGTTCCGGAAAGTTGTGCGGGAAGTGGGGTGCGCCATTATTGGCCAGACCGCCAATCTTGCACCGGCAGACAAGCGGTTTTATTCCATCCGGGACGTTACAGCGACGGTGGAATCCATTCCGCTGATAACGGCTTCGATACTATCGAAGAAACTTTCTGCAGGGTTGAATGCGCTCGTCCTTGACGTGAAATCCGGCAATGGTGCGTTTATGGTCCGAAACCGCGACGCGGTGGCCTTGGCAACCAGTATAGTCGAGGTGGCAAACGGCGCAGGCCTGCCAATGACAGCGCTTTTGACTGATATGAATGAGCCGCTTGCTTTGGCCGCTGGCAATGCGGTTGAAGTCAAAAATGCTGTTGATTTCCTGACGGGTGATCGTCGCGATACCCGATTGGAAAGTGTCACACTGGCACTCGTTGGAGAAATGCTCTTATCTGCACGGCTTGCGCCAAATCTGAAGGCCGCAATAGACAAGACGCGGGAAGCACTCAACAGCGGCAAGGCTGCAGAAGTGTTCGGACGCATGGTTGCTGGTCTAGGCGGGCCGAGCGACTTTATCGAAAAGCTCGATCATTATCTGCCGAGAGCGCCCATCACAGTCGAAGTAAGTGCGCCTGTTGCGAGTTATGTTGCATCCATTGATACCCGTGCCATTGGCATCACAGTCGTGGCGCTGGGTGGTGGCCGTATCAGACCGCAAGACCCCGTTGACCACGCTGTCGGGATCACAGCGCTACAACCCATCGGTGCTAAAATGGAGAAGGGTGAGCCAATTGCGCGGGTCCATGCCCGCACGCAGGATGATGCGAAGACTGCGGCGCTTGCTATCGAAAAAGCTTATGGTTTTACGGATCGCAAGCCCCGAACAGTCAACCCGGTCCTGCGCCGCATTGGCGCGTAATTACTTCGTGCCGTACATGCGGTCGCCAGCATCGCCGAGCCCCGGAACGATATAGCCTTTTTCATTGAGGTGGCTGTCTATGGCAGCGGTAAAAACCGGTACATCGGGATGGGCTTCGGTAAAGCGCTTGATTCCTTCTGGCGCCGCTAACAGGCAAAGGAAGCGGATATTGCTGGCGCCGCGATCTTTCAATTTCTGAATTGCGACGATTGCCGAATTGGCCGTTGCAAGCATGGGGTCAACGACAATGATGAGGCGGTTGACGATATCTTCCGGTGCCTTGAAATAATATTCAACTGGCTGCAACGTATCGTGATCGCGGTATAGTCCGATATGTGCAACGCGTGCCGCAGGCACAAGGTCCAGCATGCCCTCAAGCAAACCATTGCCTGCCCGCAGGATCGATGCAAAGACCAGCTTCTTGCCTTCTATGACCGGCGACTCCATTTCCACCAGCGGAGTCTGTATCGTGATATTTGTCAGTTGCAGATCGCGGGTTACTTCGTAGCAAAGCAGCAGGGATATTTCCTTCAGCAACCGTCGAAATCCGGCGGTGGAGGTGTCCTTGTCGCGCATGATAGTTAGCTTGTGCTGAACAAGCGGGTGGGAAACGATGGTCACGCCCATGGGGATTCCTTTAAACTGAACTTGCCCGACCTTATCTGTTGATGAGCGTGACCGCAAAGCGTGTGTGCTGGAGACGCACAGTTTTGTCGCGCAACAGGCGATGGTCTTCTGCGTCTCAATATTCTATGGTTCCGGCGAATTATACAGGCAGGTAAGAAAATGAACCAGCAACGCACCGGTGCACAGGGTGGCATGGAAACATCCTTCGGCTTTCAGGATGTGAGCGACGGCGAAAAACAGACCCGGGTCAATGACGTCTTTCATAGGGTAGCCAAGCGCTACGATGTCATGAACGACCTTATGTCAGGCGGTCTGCACAGGGTCTGGAAAGACTCGATGATTGCATGGCTGTCCCCGTCGAAAACCGCAAATTGGAAGGTGCTGGACGTCGCCGGTGGCACGGGAGATGTTGCGTTCAAGATTGTGGAGGCATCCGGGCGCAATGCTCATGCGACGATATTGGATATTAACGGCTCCATGCTTGGGGTTGGCCAAGACCGAGCTGCCAAAAAAGGCCTCGCCGAAAATACCGAATTCGTTGAAGCCAATGCGGAAGAGCTTCCGTTTGAAAGCAACAGGTTCGATGCCTATACAATCGCATTCGGCATTCGAAATGTCCCGCATATTGATCGCGCCCTGTCTGAAGCATATCGCGTGTTAAAACCAGGCGGGCGCTTCCTTTGCCTTGAGTTTTCCGAAGTTGAACTGCCTGTTCTGGACAAGCTTTATGATGCCTGGTCCTTCAATGCCATTCCAAAGATCGGCAAGGCCGTAACAGGTGATGCCGACAGCTATCAGTATTTGGTGGAGTCCATTCGCAAGTTTCCGCGACAGTCGGATTTTGCTGACATGATCCGCAAAGCCGGGTTTGAGCGAGTGAGCTGGCGCAATTTCACCGGCGGCATTGCGGCGCTGCATTCCGGCTGGAAGTTGTGATTTCTGAATGAGTAGTTTTGCAGCAACATTTCGCTTGATGCGAGCCGGGTGGATATTGACCCGTGAGGGCGTAATAGCCGCACTTCCCGCTGATGGTTTGAGCGGTATTCCCGCGTTTGGGCACAAGATTGCAGGCCTTCTCGCTCGCCGCCGTGCGCTGACGGCGCGCCGCTCGGAGCGCATGTCCCGGGCCATCAACAAGCTTGGGCCATCCTACGTAAAATTGGGCCAGTTCCTGGCAACCCGCCCCGATGTCGTTGGGACTGAGGTCGCCGATGATCTGGCTCTGTTGCAGGACCAACTCGACTACTTTCCGATGGAGGCCTCAATCAAAGCGATTGAGGGATCGTTGGGCCGCTCGGTCGACGATCTCTTTGTCAATGTTGAGCCACCCATTGCTGCGGCGTCTATTGCCCAAGTGCATCCCGCTTATGTGAAAACCAGTGAAGGAAGCACAAAGGTTGCCGTCAAGGTTGTGCGTCCAGGTGTTCGGCAACGTTTTAACAATGATCTTGAGAGCTTCTTTCTGGTTGCCCGCTGGCAGGAACGTTACGTTCCGGCAAGCCGCCGTTTGCGGCCCATCGAAGTAACGCGCACCTTGGCGCAGACGACACGTATTGAAATGGATTTGCGCCTTGAGGCCGCGGCTCTTTCAGAAATTGGTGAAAACACGAAAGATGATCCGGGCTTCCGGGTGCCAGCCGTCGATTGGGAGCGTACAGGGCGCGACGTGCTGACGCTTGAGTGGATCGACGGGGTCAAAATGTCGGACATTGAAGGGTTGCGCGCCGCTGGCCACAATCTCATCAAGCTCGCCGAAACACTGATCCAGTCATTCCTGCGTCATACACTGCGTGATGGGTTTTTTCATGCGGACATGCATCCGGGTAATCTGTTTGTCGATGCTGACGGCAACATCGTTGCTGTGGATTTCGGTATTACCGGCCGGCTCGGGAAGAAGGAGCGCCGCTTCCTTGCCGAGATACTCTATGGCTTTATTACCCGTGATTATGTGCGTGTAGCCGAGGTGCATTTCGAGGCTGGCTACGTGCCACATCATCATGATGTTGCAAGCTTTGCCCAAGCGATCCGTGCGATAGGCGAGCCCATTCATGGCCAGCCGGCTGAAACCATCTCAATGGCAAAGCTGCTGACATTGCTGTTTGAGGTGACGGAACTCTTTGACATGGAAACCCGTCCTGAACTGGTCATGTTGCAGAAGACCATGGTTGTTGTCGAGGGTGTGTCACGTACGCTCGACCCGCATTTCAACATGTGGAAAGCGTCTGAGCCTGTCGTTGGCGACTGGATCAAACGTAATTTGGGTCCGCAAGGTATTCTTGTTGACGCGCGTGAGGGTGTGATGTCGCTGCTGCATCTGGCGCGTCAAGCGCCTGATCTGGTAGCACGTGCTGACAGGTTGTCGCTTGAACTGGATCGCATGGCTGAAAAGGGTTTGCGGTTTGATGATCAGACGGCCCATGCCATCGGCAAGGCCGAAGCGCGGCACACACGATCAGGCCGAATTGCCCTCTGGGTGATTGCAATTTGCTTCGTCATTATAACCTACGAGCTTTTATCGTGACAGAATTTGCGCTAAGTTGATTGCAATGATTGCACATTTGCAATCGTTCTCTTGTGGAGTGCAATCAAATGGCCAGCATAACGATCCGAAATCTGGATGACGCTACCAAGGAAAGATTGCGACTTCGCGCGGCCTTGAATGGGCGCTCAATGGAAGAAGAAGTCCGGCTTGTTCTTGGTGAACTTGACAATGAGCCGTCAACTCCAGCGACTTTGCCACATGCTCTTTCAACCGCTTCAGGATCGCTTGCGGGGCGGCGTATTCTTCTGATCATAGGCGGCGGCATAGCGGCTTATAAGTGTCTTGATCTTATCAGGCGCCTGCGGGAACGCGGCGCTAAAATTCGCCCCATATTGACCAAAGCTGCCGAAGAATTCGTAACGCCTCTGGCCGTGGGCGCTCTGGCCGCCGATAAGGTATTCACCGAGCTTTTCTCCAGGGAAGACGAGCACGATGTCGGTCATATCCGCCTGTCGCGCGAAGCCGATTTGATTGTTGTGGCTCCGGCAACGGCTGATCTTATGGGGAAGATGGCAAATGGTCTGGCGAATGATCTTGCCAGTGCCGTTTTGTTGGCGACGGACAAGCCCGTGCTGATTGCCCCGGCGATGAACCCGAAGATGTGGAATCACGCCGCGACCAGGCGCAATCGCGCCACATTGGAAAAGGATGGCATCCGTTTCATCGGCCCCAACAGGGGCGAAATGGCAGAAAGCGGCGAGAGTGGCGCAGGGCGAATGGCGGAACCGATGGAAATCGTTGGTGCCATCGAAAAACTACTCGACCGCACGCCAAAGCCACTATCCGGGAAGACTATCATAATGACGTCCGGCCCGACGCATGAGCCAATTGATCCGGTGCGCTATATCGCCAACCGTTCGTCGGGCAAGCAAGGGCATGCAATTGCCGCAGCTCTTGCGCGCCTTGGTGCGACGGTGCGGCTGGTATCCGGCCCGGTCAATATTCCGGATCCCGAAGGTGTCTCAGTGATTCATGTGGAATCCGCCCGTGAGATGCGTGATGCGGTCGAGCAGCTTCTGCCTGCGGATGCTGCTGTGATGGTGGCTGCAGTCGCAGACTGGCGATATGCGAATGAAGCGAATGAAAAGATAAAGAAACACCCGGGCGAAAAAGCACCCGCCCTGCAGATGGTGGAAAATCCGGATATTCTGGCAGGAGTAGGGCATAGTAAACTGCGCCCGCGGCTGGTTGTCGGCTTTGCAGCGGAAACGCAGGATTTGCTGATTAATGCGCAAAAAAAACTCGACAAGAAAGGCGCCGATTGGATCGTTGCCAATGATGTAAGTCACACCAAGGGCGTTATGGGAGGCGACCGGAATGCCGTGCGCATCGTGACCCATACAGGTGTTGAAGAATGGCCGGACATGAGCAAGGAGGAAGTTGCGGAGCGTCTTGCTCAGAAGATCGCCTCGGCTCTGCAGCAGCTTGAAGCATGAAGATTGTCATTCGCGAAGCTTTGCATTCCGATGCGCAAAATCTCGCCGCGCTCTCCATTCAAGTATGGCTGCACACATATGCCAAGGCGGGTATCCGGGACGTTTTCTCGCGCTATGTCTTTGCAGAGTTTACTGCTGAACATTTTGCCGGAGAAATAGAAAGCCGAATAAAACAGCTCTACGTGGCAGAGGTGGAAAATCACCTCGTTGGATATGTCCGGCTCAATCTTGAAGCGGAATGTCCAATTCGTCATATCGGCCAGCCGGAAATAGAGACGCTTTATGTACAGGAACATTTCGCTGGTTGCGGCATTGGAAGCGCCCTGCTCAATCACGCCGTTGAAGCATGTCAATCGCATGACCATCGCCAGGCATGGCTCACGGTGAATCAGCAGAATTTGCCGGCTTACAGGTTTTACCAACGTAAGTTGTTTCAAAAGATCGGCACGGTGGATTTTGTGCTTGAAAGTGAACGTCATGCCAACGATGTTCTGGTAAAAGTTTTCTAGTTATTGGAATTGAGCATGACCAAAATTTCCGTCCCAGTTCTTGAAACCGAACGGTTGATCCTGCGTGGTCATCGCGAGGATGATTTTGAAGCGCTGCATGAAGTTTGGACCCAGCCCGCAGTCTATCAATATATCTCGGGGCAGCCGTCCACGCGCGAGCGCTCATGGGGACGTCTGCTGCAATATATCGGCATGTGGCATGCGATTGGCTATGGTTTCTGGGCCTTGGAAGAGAAGGCGACCGGTCGTTATATTGGCGATGTCGGCTTTGCCAATTTCAACAGAGAAATCGAGCCACCCTTCGGTGACACGCCGGAGATGGGATGGGTATTATCGCAAGAGATTCACGGCAAGGGTTATGGCAATGAAGCGCTGGAAAAGATGCTTCATTGGGGAACGGGTTTCTTTAAGGCCACAAGCACACGCTGCATCATCTCGCCGGACAATATCGCTTCGCGCCGGATTGCCGAGAAAAATGGCTTCCGCAAAATCGCGGAAACCACTTATACAGGTGAGCCCGTCTGGCTGCATGAAAGGCTGTTTGAACGCTAGAGAAAATTTTGCTCTAGCTACCAGCCTTCGCCCTTTTGCGACACATGATGAATGATCTGGCAAGGGCTGGTGATCCAGAAATCCTTGTGCCCTACCGGCAATTCTTCGATTTCGTCGCAACGCATGATACCTGCCTCAGAAAGATGTCCGGCGGCAGCGCCGACATTGTCAGCTGCGATTTCCAGCCAAAGCTCGGACTGGCTGAGACCGGGTGCCTTGTCGATCCAAAGCTGATTTGATCCGAAATGAAAGCCCACATGGGGCAGATGGTTCGTCAGTGGCTCCAAACCGATGATGTCCCTGTAGAATGCGACTGTTGCCTCATACTGATGAGGGGGAACCTTCATCGCAATATTGTGGCTTCCCTCATAAGAAGGTCTCATGATTTTCTCTCCCATAAGATGCTTGTTCAATTGCCAATGAGCTGCTGGTATTCCGGCTCAATACGACTGTGGTTTTCCCAGAAATCCTTGACCTGCCGCCCTTCCATATGGGCAATCAGCACCGCGAGATGGACGTGCCAGCCAGCCGCTACGCTGACCATGGAATTTCTGCTTGCAAGGCGTGTATGTGTAATCGTCAGTTGCGTATCATTCCCCAGGGCGGCAAGTTCGAATGTCACCTCCGAAGGTTCGTTTGGCCCATCAGGCCATGTGTAACTGAGGATATGCGGAGGATCATAGCGTGTCACTTTCCCCTTATTCGTATGACCCTCATATTTCTTGTATTCCTCGGGTACGGGATCTTGCGATAGTTCTGAATGGTGAAAGGTCAGTTCCACATCGCCTCCGACGAAGCTGGAGATGGGCCCTCTCGCCAGCCATTTACGCCTCTTGTCCGATTCAGTCAGATAAGCCCACACCCGCTCGACGGGACCCGGCAGCACCCGTTTGATACAAACGGTTCCCGGTGCAGTGACGACGCCGAGGGTATTATTTCCAATGTGCTCGTTCATTTCATTCTCCTCCTTTCCCGGTTGCAGACTTTGATGCTGCGGCATCTTCCTGGCGTAGGATAGCTTCAAGATCATCAAGCCTTGCGGTCCAGAATTTCTCATAAGTGCTCAACCATTGTTGCGCCTGCGCGAGCTTGGCAGCTTCAAGTTGGCAGATATGGGTTCTGCCTTCGATGCGCCGTCGAACGAGGCCGGCACTCTCCAGAACCTTGATATGTTTCGATGCCCCTGCCAGGGACATCTGAAAGGGCGTTGCCAGATCGCTGACAGAATGTTCGCCCGCTGTAAGTCGCTGCAATATCGCCCGCCGTGTCGGGTCGGAAAGCGCATGAAATACGGCGTCGAGATGTGATGTATGAAATTCAACCATGTGGTTTAGTATCACGGCAACAAAAGATAGTCAACCATATGGTTTACTATTTAGAATCTTCAGGAAATAAGGAATCCAGTTCCGAGCGGGTCGCCATCTTCAACGATGAATTCGGCCATACCGCTGTAATAAGCATGCCCGGAAACACGCGCGGTTATTGCATCAAACTGCCCCGCCTTCGTCGTGGTCTCAACAAAACCCGCAAAGCGCGAGCCGACAATGCTTTCGAATATCCGGGCTGTGCCCTTAACAATCTGCCCCTTGGCGTGCATTGCCGCAAGCCTAGCCGTAACACCCGAGCCTGTCGGGGAACGGTCCAGCTGTGCGTCAGCGAAGATGCAGACGTTTTTCGTCGGCGCTTCATTCCACTCGTCGGCACCATCGGTTAAAATCGAACCGTAAAGGAATGCCAAATCCTTGTGATCGGGATGATCAAGCGGGACTGCTTCTTTCACGGCCTCGGTCAGCACTGTGGCAGCATGTTTAAATGCAGAGGCGGCGTCGCGTCCGAATTCGAGGCCGAATTGATGGCAATCGGCGAGAGCATAAAAAGCTCCGCCATAGGCCACATCAAAACTGATCTTGCCGAAATCCGGAACGTCGACGATCTGGTCGCTTGCAAAAAGGAAGGCCGGAACGCTTTCGAACGAGACGCTGCCAGACTTTCCGTCACGAACTTCCACGGAAGCGACGACCATACCGCAAGGGCATTCGATGCGAACGGTGGTTACTGGCTCCACCTTGGCCACGAGACCATAGTCAACGGCATAACGGCCAAGCGCAATGATGGCGTGGCCACACATGGTAGAATAACCCTCATTATGCATGAACAGCACAGCGAGGTCGGCATCGAGAAGATCGGTATCAACCAGCAACGCGCCATACATATCGAAATGACCGCGTGGTTCGAACATCAATATCTTCCGCAGATGATCGAGCCGATCGCGAACATAGGCCCGCTTGCTCAGAATGGTTCCCTTTGGCAGCTTGGGATAGCCATCAATAATGATACGCAGAGGTTCGCCACCCGTGTGCATATCAATCACTTTCAGGGGACTATTCATCAGCTGATTTCCAGCAAGGCAGGAAGTTTTCGCATGTCGTCAAAGAGTATGCCGCCTGCTGCAGCCAGGCTTTCATGATCGGCATGCTCATCGCCGCAATAGGAAAATACGCGCATGCCCGCTGCTATCCCGGCCACCGTTCCTGCCACACTGTCTTCAATCACGACAGCCTGGCTCGGATCATACCCCATCTTGGCAGCAGCATGGAGAAACAGGTCAGGGAAGGGCTTTCCGCGCGCAACCATTGATGCGCTGTAAAGAACATTTTCGAAATGATCAATCAGCCCGGTTTTGCCGAGTGTGATGTGCATTTTCTCCACATTGGCGGAAGATGCAACGCAATAGGGAAGCCCCGCGTCCTTAACAGCAGCAATAACACTCTCGATATGGGGGATGGCCTCTACATTCTCGAAAATAACGGGAATAGCTTGATACCAACGTTCGACAAAATCATCGCCTAATGAATAGCCCAGCGCCTCGACCTTCTCCTGAACCGCCCGCATCGGCATGCCGGTATAGGTTTTGCGGAGTTCGGAAAAGCTGGTTTTAAAACCGGCTTCCCCAAGCATCTTGACCAGATGATGATTGCCGACGGTTTCGGTATCGACAAGCACGCCGTCACAATCGAAAATCACCAGGTCTGGACGGGCCATACTTCAGACTTCCTTGGTTGCACCCTGTGAGAAGAGCTGTTGTAAATTGCCAAATGTTACGCCTGTTGTGCCGAATTCAAATGTACCCTTGTCGAGCACCTGTCGGGCAGCGTCGTGGATAGCACTGAACGCAGCTGTCGTGAGCCTTGGTCCAAGCGAAATCCGCTTCACGCCGGCCGCCGCCAGCTCGCTAACTGTCAGCGAAGGAGGAGCCAAAACGCTCAACGGCTTGGAGACTGAATCGCAAAGAATTTTGATACTCTCAAGGTCGGAAATACCCGGGGCGAAAAGGACATCCGCTCCCGCTTCCTCAAATGCCTGAAGACGCTTGATCGTGTCATCCAGATCATTTTGTCCCCGCAAGAAGTTTTCGGCACGCGCGGTAAAGACGAAATCGCGCTTCAAAGCACGGGCTGCCTCAGCGGCTGCGGCGACCCTTTCGACGGCATGGGAAAACTCATAGACGGGCTTGTCGGGATCCCCGGAGAAATCTTCGATTGAACAACCTGCCAGCCCTGCAGCTTCCGCTGCAAAGATCGTTTCGGCAGCACTGTCCGCGCTGTCGCCTTTGCCCTTTTCCAGATCGCCGGATACAGGAAGATCCGTGGCGGCAACAAGGTCGCGGCAGTGCTGCATCATGACATCGAATGTTATGGCCCCGTCAGCAAGGCCGCGAGAAAAAGCAAAGCCTGCACTGCTGGTCGCCATTGCCTTGAAGCCAAGTGAAGCAAGAAACTTTGTAGTGCCGGGATCCCATGGATTGGGCATCAGCAACACATCTGGTCCTTGATGCAACAGACGAAATGTTTTGCCTTTATCCATGGTACCCTCCTAATTGCTATGCAGTACCTGTCGAGCCAAATCCGCCAGAGCCACGTGACGTTTCGCTGGCATGCTGTCGCTCCTCAACATTGAGCTGCACAACCGGTGCAAGAACAACCTGCGCAATGCGCATGCCTCGCTCGACGTAGAAATCGTCATCGCCCAGATTGATCAGTATCACTTTTACTTCACCGCGATAATCTGAATCAATCGTACCTGGCGTGTTGAGGCAGGTAATCCCATGTTTCAGAGCGAGACCCGAGCGAGGTCTGATTTGCGCCTCATATCCGGCCGGGATTTCGAAGATCAGGCCACTGGGAACCAATGCCCGTTTTCCTGGAAGCAACAGCAATGGTCTGTCTTCCGGAACAGCAGCTCGAAGGTCCATGCCAGCAGAGCCGGATGTTTCGTAGGCGGGCAGGTCCAGCCCCTTGGCGTGGTCAAGGCGGACCAGGCCGAGTGCAGGGTTTTTCGGGTGAGCGGAATCGATTTTCTGTGACATGAAGAGACCTTTTTCACCAGTCAGCGCACACCGTCAACTGACAAGATGCGCTGGGCCCATTGTTTGCACATAATCTGCTATTATCCCAGCAGCGTGCTGGCGATTCGCACAAGTGCAGTTACAGATAATATTATGTTACGAAATCGGGTGATTCATGTGCCGTTGGGCTGCCTATCTTGGACCTGAACTGTTTCTTGAAGATGTTATTGCCTCTCCCTGCCATTCGCTGATTGCGCAAAGCCATGATGCGCACGAGGCCAAAACGCGTACCAATGGTGATGGTTTTGGCGTGGCCTGGTATGGTGCGCGTGACGAACCTGGGCTTTACCGCGATATTCTCCCCGCATGGTCCGATCAGAACTTGCGAAGTCTTTCCCGTCAGATCAAGTCGCATCTTTTCCTGGCTCACGTTCGGGCATCGACCGGCGGGGTGACTAGCCGTATGAATTGCCATCCTTTCGTTTCGGGAAAATGGAGCTTCATGCATAACGGGCAGATTGGCCATTTTGACAGGCTGCGACGTGGTTTGGAGTCTCGTCTGGATGACTCAATTTACGCGCAGAAACTGGGTTCAACGGATTCCGAATTGATATTCTTGCTCATGCTGCAACATGGCCTCGACCAGCATCCCGCGCAGTCTCTTGCTGCAACGGTCAATACAATCAAAGCCGAAGCGGAGCGTATCGGCGTCCCCGCCTTTATCCGGCTGACAGCAGCCTTTTCCGATGGACAGCATCTCTATGCGGTCCGCTATGCAACAGATCGCTTTGCGCCGTCCCTTTATACCGCAACGCTTTCGCCAAATGCGGGTTTATGCGTTGTTTCTGAGCCTCTTGACGGTGAAGCAGGCAATTGGATGCCGGTTCCTCCGAACAGTTTCGTGACTGTCAAAGATACCAAACGCATTGCCATTGAGCCGTTCATGATTGCAGATGAATTCACGCCTGCGCTGGAAAGCGTTTGACCTATTGGAATTGAAGGTCGACGGGAAAGACTGGGGCTGATAGAAGGCGCCAACCTTTCCTTTAGTTTTGAGCCGATTTATGTCTTCTGCTGACCATCCTGTTTCCAAACGTCGTACATTCGCGATTATCGCGCATCCTGACGCCGGTAAAACCACGCTGACCGAAAAGCTGTTGCTTTTTGGTGGAGCCATTCAGCTTGCGGGTGAGGTCAAGGCGAAGAAAGATCGCATCCAAACGCGCTCGGACTGGATGAATATCGAGCGCGATCGCGGTATTTCTGTTGTGACATCCGTCATGACATTCGAATACAAGGATTGCATTTTCAATCTGCTCGATACGCCGGGTCACGAAGACTTTGCCGACGATACCTATCGTACCCTCACGGCGGTAGACAGCGCGGTCATGGTGATTGACGCCGCCAAAGGTATTGAGGCGCGCACGCTCAAGCTTTTTGAAGTTTGCCGTATGCGCGATATCCCGATTGTCACTTTCATCAACAAGATGGACCGTGAAAGCCGCGATCCTTATGAGATCCTTGATGAGATTGAGCAGAAGCTCGCCTTGGATACAGCACCGATCACCTGGCCGATAGGACGAGGCAAGAGCTTCGCCGGAACGTATAATCTTCAGAACAATACGGTTCGCCAGCGGGATTCGGAAGAGACTCCGCGCCCCGTCAATGGACCGGAATCCTCCGGCGCAGCCGGTCTCCTGCCCGAAAATGAGCGTCAGGCGTGGATCGACGAAGTAACGCTGGCGCGTGATGCCTGCAACCCATTCGATCTTAAGGCATTTCGCGAAGGCCATATGACGCCCGTTTACTTTGGATCCGCATTGCGCAATTACGGCGTCCGCGATCTCATTGAGGCTTTCTGTGATTTTGGTCCGAGCCCCCGTGCACAGGATGCCGATACGCGCCGGGTCGAAGCCACGGAAGAAAAGATGACAGGTTTCGTGTTCAAGATTCAAGCCAATATGGATCCCAATCACCGTGACCGGATCGCGTTTCTGCGCGTTTGCTCGGGCAAGCTTTCACGTGGCATGAAGGCAAAGCTTGTGCGCACCGGTAAGCCGATGGGCCTTTCGGCGCCTCAATTTTTCTTTGCCCGTAGTCGCCAGATTGCCGATGAAGCATGGGCTGGCGATGTGGTCGGCATCCCAAACCATGGCACATTGCGTATTGGCGATACGCTGACGGAAGGCGAAGATTTGCTTTTCCGCGGTGTTCCAAACTTTGCACCGGAAATCCTGCGTCGCGTGCGGCTGGATGATGCAATGAAAGCCAAAAAGCTGCGCGAAGCGCTCCAGCAGATGGCGGAGGAGGGGGTGGTTCAGCTCTTCCTGCCTGATGATGGCTCTCCCGCTATTGTTGGTGTTGTCGGCGCCCTGCAGATCGACGTTTTGACCGAACGTCTAAAGGTGGAATACACCTTGCCTGTAGGCTTTGAGCCAGCACGCTTTACTGTTGCGCGCTGGATTTCTGCCGATGATCCCGCTGAGCTTCAGCGTTTCATCAATGGTCATCGCGCCGATATCGCGCATGATCTGGACAATGATCCAGTATTCCTTGCGCAAAATTCCTTCTCGCTTTCCTATGAAGCGGAGCGTTGGAAAGCGATCCGTTTCGCGGCGATCAAGGATTATCAGGTGCGCGACAAGGTGGCCTGAAGCTCTTTCCAGTAATAGATTGCCGTATTATAGGAACTGCGTGGGCACCGTCTCATGATCTTTTGGGAAAGTTACAGCCATCGCTTCGCCACCGTGCGTGAGTGATGGAATGTGCTTTCGATATTTGAGGTTATGAAATGAATGACAAGTCCACCAACGCTGTTCACTTCGGGCGTATTGCAGCCGTGCTTCCGGTCAAGGACATGGTCCGCGCACATGATTTTTATACGCGGGTGTTTGGCTTCACCAAGACGTTCGAAAACGGAAATCCCGTCGGGTTTATGATTCTGAAGCGCGAGAGTGCCGAGCTGCACTTAAGTTTGCAGAAAGATTATGACGCACCACCGTTCAATGTGGCGCATATCATCGTAGATGATGCTGATGCTCTTCACGCAATTTGCCAGCGGGAAGGGCTACGTATCATCAAAGGACTGCGCGACCACGATTATGGTCTCAGGTCCTTCGTTTTTGAAGACAGGGACGGCAACAGAATTGATGTAGGGCAGCCCGCATAAAATAAGGGAGGGTCGAAGCAATTCCTGGAAAAGCGTGTCGCGGTTTTCCGATCGCAATTGCATAAAAGAGACCCTCCCTTTGTTTTAGTCCCGCAATTCGCGGCGCAAAATCTTGCCGACATTGCTCTTGGGCAGTTCATCCCGGAATTCGACCACGCGCGGACGTTTGTAATTTGTAAGGCGTTCGGCGCAGAATGCTTTCACAGCCTCTTCGGTCAACGTCTTGTCCTTGCGCACGATATAAAGCTTCACGGCTTCACCGGAATGCTCATTGGCGATTGCTACGGCAGCAGCCTCGGCAATACCTGGATGTTCCATGGCCACTTCTTCGATTTCGTTCGGATAAACATTGAAACCAGAGACAAGGATCATATCTTTTTTGCGATCGACGATCTTCGTGTAGCCACGCTCGTCCATATAACCCATATCGCCGGAGCGGAAAAATCCATCCGCAGTCATGACCTTGGCGGTCTCGTCCGGACGGTTCCAATAACCTGCCATGATCTGCGGTCCGCGAATGCAAATTTCGCCAACTTCCAGCAAGGGCAATTCCTTGCCATCATCATCGCGTATGGAAAAATCCGTCGATGGCATGGGCATGCCAATTGTGCCGGAGAATTCTTTTGCATCAAGCGGATTGGCCGAGGCAACGGGTGAAGTTTCGGAAAGCCCGTAACCTTCGATCATCAGGCTGCCGGTCAACTCCTGCCAGCGATCCGCAACCGGCCTTTGCATGGCCATGCCGCCGCTGAACGACATTCTGAGTTCCTTGAAGTCTAGCTTGCGGAATTCTTCATTGTTCATGAGGCCATTGAAGAGGGTACTCAGCCCAGGAAAGAAATGAAATTTGTGCTTCTGCAGCACTTTGACGAATGCGGGGATATCCCTTGGATTCGGGATAAGAATATTCAGACCACCCTGCTTGATACCGATCATCGCATTCACGGTAAGCGCGAAAATATGATAGAGCGGCAGCGCGCAGACATAAACAATGCTGTCGGGTTTGCCTTTGGCCCTGAAGCCAACATCACACCACAGACTCATCTGCTCTATATTGGAAAGAATATTGCTGTGGGTGAGAGTCGCGCCTTTTGAAATGCCGGTTGTGCCGCCTGTATATTGCAGGAAAGCAGTGTCGGAGCTTTTGACATCAACCGGCTTGAGGGACATGGAAGCGCCCTTTGCCAATGCTGTCTTGAAAGGGATGTGTCCAGGCAATGACCATGCTGGAACCATCTTCTTTACGCGCCTTACAACCAGATTTACCAGATGGCCTTTCAGGCCCATCATGTCGCCCATAGCGGTAACAACGACATGTTGCACAGAGGTTTTGGTGATGACTTTCTGCAGCGTGGCAGCAAAATTTTCAAGAACAATGATGGCCTTGGCACCGCTATCCTTCAACTGGTATTCCAGTTCGCGCGGCGTATAAAGCGGGTTGACGTTAACAACGATTAGTCCGGCTCGCAAAATACCGGCGATCACAATCGGGTATTGCAAGACATTCGGCATCATGATCGCGACACGGTCGCCTTTGACCAGTCCGCGAGATTGCAGCCAGGCCGCAATGGAGCGGGAGTGTTTGTCGAGCTCCCCATAACTCATGCTTTTGCCCATGCAATTAAATGCAGGCTTGTTGCTGAATTTTTTGAATGCATCGTCAAAGAATGCGCCGAGCGATTGATGAGGCAGGTCCGGAATGTCCGCCGGGACACCCTCGGGATAGTGTTTCAACCACATTTTTGGCGTCGGCATGATCGGCTTATTGGCTGCCGCTGCCGGTTTGCTCTCAGCAGTCGTCTTGGCTGCAGGCGCTTTGGCCGTCACTTTGCTGGCTGGCACTGCTTTTGCGGCAGTTTTCGACTTTGCAGCAGATGTGGTGGTTGGTTCTTTTTTAGTGGTGGGCGTCGCTGATATCTTTTTTGCCGGGGCTTTTGCGGGTGTGGCTGGTTCTACCGATTTACTTTCAGCAGATTTCTTGGCTGCAGGCGCTTTGGCCGTCACTTTGCTGGCTGGCACTGCTTTTGCGGCAGTTTTCAGCTTGGCAGCAGGCGTGATAGCTGGTTCTTTTTTAGTGGCCGGTGCTTTGGATAAGTTTTTAGCTGGCGTTTTTGTGGGTGCGGCTGGTTTTACAGCTGCAGCTACCGGTTTGCTTTCAGCAGAGTTCTGGGAGGCAGGCGCTTTCGCCGTTGCTTTGTTGGCAGCAGCCATTTTTGCAGTCGTAGCTGGTTTAGCAGCAACCGCAGCTTTCTTGGTGGATATTGCTTGCGCGCTGGCTACAGCCTCTTTGACATTTCCGGAGGATTTCTTTGCTGCAGATGGTGCCGTTTTTTTGGTTGCGATCTTGGACGCCGCAATTTTAGACTTTGTTACCGGATTCGCCTGTTTAGCCACATTAACCTCCCAGTTAGTTTTTTAGCTTGGTATCTTTCCCCTACACCATGCTACTCAACAATCTCTCCTATGGCGAGAGCCATACTGTTGCAAGCAATTACATTAACGTAAACGTAAAAAATCTTATTCATCATAGTTTCAATGTAACGCTCCATTTCTTTCATTTGGCCACATCTCGGCACAAAGTTGCCAAGGTTCACCTCGACAAAGCACCGGCACTTCTCTCTCCTGAATATAAGCCCGAAACAGGATTCGCCGTGGAAACGATTACCATTGTCCTTTTGATGCTGCTGGCGGTTGTTGTCAGTGACAGTATTGTGCGTGTGTTGCCTTTGCCGGTGCCGCTGCCATTGGTACAGATTGGTCTGGGCGCGGCGATCGCCTCGGTTGCCAAAGTCCGCGTCGAACTTGATCCCGATATTTTCTTTCTGCTGTTTTTGCCGCCACTATTGTTTCTGGATGGATGGCGCATACCCAAGGAAGGACTGTTCAGGGATAAGGGCATCATTCTGGAGATGGCGCTGGGGCTTGTAATCTTCACTGTTCTTGGCGTCGGTTTTCTGGTTCACTGGATGATACCGTCTGTACCATTGCCCGTTGCCTTTGCCCTGGCGGCAATCGTGTCGCCGACGGACCCGATTGCTGTTTCGGCAATTGCCGCCCGTGTGCCCATTCCGTCCCGAATGATGCATATACTTGAGGGCGAGTCACTGCTGAACGATGCGTCAGGGCTCGTTTGCATGCGCTTTGCGGTAGCAGCCATGTTGACTGGCACATTTTCATTCTCGGCAGCATTTTTCACGTTCCTGTGGCTCGCCTTTGCAGGCATTGCCATAGGCATTGGCGTCACGATTGGCGTCACGCGTGGCAAAGCGTTTCTCACACGGCGACTGGGTGAGGAAAGCGGCTCGCAGATACTTATCAGTCTGCTCATCCCCTTCGGCGCCTATCTTCTTGCCGAGCACGTTCATGCGTCGGGAATTCTTGCGGCAGTGGCTGCAGGCATCACGATGAGCTACGCAGAAAGCTCCAGTCAGTCGCTGGCAGTCACGCGGGTGAGGCGCACGGCGGTCTGGGATACCGCGCAATTTGCCGCCAATGGTGCCATCTTCGTTCTGCTTGGTGAACAGCTTCCAAGCATATTCTGGGGCGCGGTTAAAAACGTTCACGCAAACGGATACAGCTATTGGTGGTTGCCAGTCTATGTAGGCGTTATTTTTGCGGCTCTCGTTGGGCTTCGTTTCTTGTGGGTATGGGCCTCATGGCGTTATGCGCTTTCACGCCGTTCCGACGGTCAGCAGACAGTTGTCAGGCCAAGTTGGCAGCTTGTGGCCACAATGTCATTCGCCGGTGTGCGCGGTGCAATCACCCTTGCCGGTATTCTGACATTGCCACTTTTCCTGAACGATGGAAGTCTCTTTCCAGCCCGTGATCTCGTTATTTTCCTGGCCGCCGGTGTGATTATTCTGTCGCTGGTTGCGGCAAGCATATGCTTGCCAAAACTGCTCAAAAACATCGATCTCCCAGCGGAGGATTCACACCAGAAGGAAGAAGATTACGCACGTATTGCCGCCGCCGAAGCAGCGATTATGGCTATTGAAAAAGCCCAGCACGATTTGGCGGCAGGGCGTGCCGATGCCGATATTTTTACGGACGTCGCAACCCGCATCATGGAGCTTTACCGCAAGCGCATCGATGGCCGGATGCATCTTGGTGAAGAGCGTGAATTGACGGCTCTCAGCGAAGAGATTGAAAAGCGGCTACGCATTACCGCGCTTAAAGCGGAGCGGCAGGAAATCTATCGACTGGTTCGGGCTCGGCGGCTGGAAAGCACGATTGCCAGTAAAATGGTGCGCGATATTGATATGATGGAGGCGCGCTATGGATGATCTTCCAAAATCATCTGCGCGCCTTTCGCTCCGACCATCATTGCCGCAGCATTCGTATTGCCGGAAATGATGTTCGGAAATATCGAGCAATCAATAACACGCAGGCCAGATAGTCCATGAACCTTCAAGCGCGGGTCAACGACTGATCGGGACGGATCAGGCCCCATTCTGCATGTCGAGACGGGATGATAAACTGTCCCGCTACGTTTGCGAAAATCTTCAATTAGCTCGTCGTCACTGTTGCAATCCGGTCCTGGCAGAAGCTCTTCTTCAATCAGCATGGACATTGTTGGAGTGGCTGCGATTTTTCGCAGGAACTTCACCGCATCCAGCATTTCTGCAACATCATGCTCTGTGGAAAAAGCGTTGGCGATAATTCGCGGCGCATCATGCGCATTATTGGAGCGAATATGAATCGAACCCCTGCTGGTGGGCCGGCAGTTGGAGAGGCCGAGAGAAAAGCCGGGCCATGGATCCGGCGTCAAAATGGGTCGCTCACCATTTTTGGGCACAAGGGTTGAGAATGCCTGAAAATAGAGCTGCATGTTTGCGCGCGTTTGGGAAGGATCGGTCCGGAAAAATCCACCGCCCTGATTCATGCTGATCGATAGCGGCCCCGTTCGGCGCAATAGATATTCCATGCCGGCTACAGCCTTGCCCCACCACGGGCGCAGTATCTGATTGAGCGAGGGTATGTTCGCCCGGTAAGTGTAGTTGATGCCGAGATGATCGCAGAGGTTTTCGCCGACCTGCGGATTATCGTATAGAACCTCTACTCCAAGTGTCTGAAGCCTATTTGCGTCACCAATACCCGACAGCTCAAGCAATTGCGGGGTGTTGACCGAACCGCTGCTCAGGATGACTTCGCGGCCAGCCTTGGCAAGTTCCGTTTTGCCCTTGCGGGTAAATTGCACACCGATAGCGCGCTTCCCATCAAATATGATCCGCGTCGCCATTGCTTGCGTAAGCACCGTCACGTTTCGGCGCTTCATCGCCGGTCGCAGAAATGCCTTGGCGGCTGACATGCGCCGACCACCTTTGGTCGTGAGCTGGAAAGGTCCTACGCCCTCCTGCGCTGCGCCATTAAAGTCGGGGTTGTAAGAAAGACCCGCTTCCTGTGCTGCCGCGATCATCCTGTTAGCCAGAGGATGGAAGAGCCGGGAGCAATCGGTAACATGCAATGGACCATCGTTTCCCAGGCTGGTTGCCGGGCCGTCATGGTGCTCAAGGGAACGGAAGATTGGTGCCACGTCCGCATAACCCCAGCCCGGATTTCCGGTATCGCGCCATTCGTCGAAATCTTCCGGTGCGCCGCGCACATATACCATTGCGTTAATAGAGCTTGATCCGCCGAGCACCTTGCCGCGCGGCCAATAGTCAGCATTGCCGCCGAGACCGGGATCTGGTTCGGCGCGATACATC
Organism: Phyllobacterium sp. CCNWLW183; assembly: GCF_037203775.1. Taxonomy (NCBI): domain Bacteria; kingdom Pseudomonadati; phylum Pseudomonadota; class Alphaproteobacteria; order Hyphomicrobiales; family Phyllobacteriaceae; genus Phyllobacterium; species Phyllobacterium sp. CCNWLW183. Next base: position 70,816 of record NZ_JBBCBN010000012.1, read on the forward strand.
CAGTTGACCGATTTGTCATAGAAGGTTTTGCCGTAGCCAAGCGGCATGCTGATGAAGAATCGCCGGTCAGACCCTCCGGCTTCAAGCACGAGAACGGAGTAACGCCCGTTTTCCGATAGCTTGTTCGCAACGACTGAGCCGGCCGATCCAGACCCGACAATGATGAAATCGTAAATGCGCATGACTGGCTGTCCGGCGCAAAATTGCGCGCCGTCAGCATATCCGCCTTAGCCGATCCTGAGCCAAACGGCTTTCCGCCATGAGCTGTGGAAATTACGACAGCATGGAAGTTATGCGGCAGAAACAGCTTCGTTGAACTTTTCAAAGAAGCGGGTGGCAATTTTGCTCGCCGTCGAAGCAATCAAGCCACTGCCGAATTTTGCGATTTTTCCACCCACTTGCGCATTCACTGTGTAGATCAGGCGCGTCTCATTTCCATCCTCTACAAGGGCGACATCCGCACCGCCTTTGGCGATACCGGCGATGCTTCCCTTGCCCTCGCAGCTTATCGTATAGGAAAAGGGTGGGTTAAGGTTGCTGAGGTAAATAGCACCGCTGAAACGCGGTTTGATGACACCGAGCCGGACAGCAAGCGTGGCTGCGAGTTCTGTCTCGCTCACCCATTCAAGTTGTTCGCATCCGGGAATGCACGCTTTCAATATGTCCGGATTGTTAAGGGCGTTCCAGACAGTCGCGCGGTTTGCGGCAATCCGTTCTTCACCCGTCAAATCCATATTTGGCATCTCCTGATACATCGCCCGATTTTAGGCATAGCAATCACTTATCGCGGAAAGCCAAGATATTCCACCTTTCGTCGATTGAACTAAAGTCGTTCTAGTGGCAGGTTTGCGCGACATTTGCATGAGACGATTATTTCAGGAGATAGACTATGGCCTCAGAACAAGCGAACAGCATCAAGCGTTCGGTTCAGGCGTTGAAAACCCATTGGAAGAATGGCGCACCCAGAAACATGCGCGATGCATTCGCCGAGGATAAAAAACGGTATTCCCGATATTCCCTCAATCTTGATGACCTTCTGCTTGATTGGTCGAAATGCCTCGTCAATGATGAAACGCTTGCGCTGCTTGGTGATCTTGCCAAAGCTGCAAATGTTGAAGGCCGCCGCACGGCAATGTTTGCGGGCGAACCCATCAATAATACCGAGGGCCGCGCCGTTCTCCACGTTGCGCTGCGTAACCGTTCAGGCAAACCTGTCAAAGTCGACGGGCAGGATGTCATGCCGGGCATCAGGGACGTGCTTGACCGTATGGCCGTTTTTGCGACCGGTATTCGCTCCGGGGAAATCAAAGGCGCAAAAAACAAGCCGATCACCGATATCGTCAATATAGGCATTGGCGGGTCTGATCTTGGTCCAGCCATGGCAACGCTTGCTTTGTCGCCCTATCACGATGGGCCGAAAGCCCATTTCGTTTCCAACGTTGATGGTGCGGATATAGCCGACACCTTGGCCCGGCTTGAGCCGTCGACAACCCTCTTCATCATTGCCTCCAAGACATTCACGACGATTGAAACAATCACCAATGCCAAGGCAGCCCGTAAATGGATTGCCGATGCTTTGGGTGAGGAGGCTGTCGGTAAGCATTTCGCGGCTGTCTCGACAGCTCTTGAGAAAGTCGATGCGTTCGGGATTCCGGCAGATCGTATTTTCGGCTTCTGGGACTGGGTTGGCGGACGCTATTCAATCTGGTCCGCCATTGGCCTGCCTTTGATGATCGCCATTGGCCCGGAAGATTTCGGTCGGTTCTTGGATGGCGCCCATGCAATGGACGAACATTTCCGCAAGGCAGCGCTCTCAAAGAACCTGCCAATGATGCTTGGTCTCGTCGGGTATTGGCACCGCGCCATCTCCGGTTATACGAGCCGGGCCGTGATCCCCTATGACCAGCGCCTTGCGCGTCTGCCTGCCTATCTCCAACAGCTTGACATGGAATCGAATGGCAAGGGCGTTACCATTGATGGCAAGCCGGTTTCAGGCCCGACAGGACCCGTTGTCTGGGGCGAACCCGGCACCAATGGCCAGCACGCATTCTTCCAGCTTTTGCATCAGGGCACCGATACCATTCCCGTCGAGTTCATTGTCGCTGCCAACGGACATGAGCCGGAACTTGATAATCAGCACCAGATGTTGCTGGCAAATTGCCTGGCACAGTCTGAAGCTTTGATGAAGGGCCGTACGTTGGAAGAGGCCAAGGCACAGCTCGCTGCAAAAAACCTGCCAAAATCAGAAGTCAATCGCATTGCCCCGCATCGCGTATTCACCGGTAACCGTCCATCGATAACGATCATCCACGATAAGCTTGATCCTTATACGCTTGGCCGTCTCATCGCACTTTACGAACACCGGGTCTTTGTCGAAGCGCAGCTCTACGGAATCAATGCATTTGATCAGTGGGGCGTCGAACTTGGCAAGGAGTTGGCTACGGAGCTTCTTCCTGTTGTTTCGGGCGAGGTCAGCGCAAAGGACAAGGACGCATCCACGCAAGGACTCGTCGCGCACCTGCGTAAACGCCGCGAAAAATAACAATAGACTACGTAGAAGCAGTCAACAGACCAGGAAATAGCATGATGAAGACCGAGACTATACAGCTGGCTGGCGATGTGCCGGGCAACAGCATTGAGTTGCGCGTGTTGCGTTTTGAGGGCAAGGACAGAGAGGCAACAAGCGCTTATCTGCAATCGTCCCTCCACGGCTCGGAGCTACCCGGCCAGGCTGCATTGCATTTCCTTATTCCCATGCTGGAAAAAGCTGCCAGGGAAGGGCGTATTGCCGGGGATATAACGGTCATTCCTCAAGCCAACCCGATAGGCTCTGCACAGTGGATGGCCCATCAGCATATTGGTCGCTTCGAATTTTTCTCCAGTACGAACTTCAACCGTTCCTTTCCCCTTCTGGAGAATTTTGACACATCATCCTTGCCCGCCATTGATGGTCCGGTGCCACTGGCAGAGCGCCTGAAAGCCGAACTTCTGCGTCAGGCACTCCCGCACGAGATTGTCCTCGATTTGCATTGTGACGATGAAAGCGAAAGCTACCTCTACATCCACCAGGCGTTTTTGCCGGAAATGTATGATCTGGCGTCCGCCCTGGGCTCTACCGCTATTCTTTCGTGGGACAGCACCGCCGATGCAGCTTTTGAAGAAGCTTGCGCGCATCCGGTGCTCCAACTGCCGAAAACAGAACAGAAAACCCGAGCCGTCACCACAGTGGAGTTTCGTGGCCTCAGTGATGTCAATATCGATACTGGAAAGTCTGATGCGGAAGGTCTTTACAAGTTCCTTGTTCATCGCGGCGTCATCGTCGATACGAGTATTGCACTGACGGTAGATTTCAACGGACCTGTCACGCCGCTTGAAAATGTCGAGATGATCAGAGCTCCTCAAGGCGGGATGATCCTGTTTCATGTCGATATTGGTGCTCAAGTGAAGGCGGGTGACAAGCTGGTCACTGTTGTGACCGTGCCGGGGGATCCCGCCGGTGATATAATATTGACCGCTCCACAGGCTGGCCGAGTTCTGACAAGGCGCGGCCATCGCTATACCCGCCGTGGCGACGATCTCCTGAAACTTCTTGGCAGCAGACGTTCTGAAAATGCCAAGCCTGGCTCGCTGGAATCATGATCATGATGCGAACCACCCAGTCTAAAGAGATACGCGGTATTCTGTTCGACAAGGATGGAACGCTGGTCGATTTCAATAAAACGTGGTTTGGCATCACCATGGAACTAGCGCACATGGCCGCCAAGGGTGATGAAACCCGCGCGAAGGCTCTCGTTGAGGCTGGGGGATATGATTGGGAGATGCAAAAGTTCCGCGGTGGCTCGGTGGTTGCTGCCGGAACCATCAATGATGTTGTCGATCTGTGGCATCCCGAGCTTTCTCTCGAAGAGAAACGGCAATGTATTCGTGACTATGATCATTATACAGTTCAGGAAGGCTCGAGCCGCGCTGTCGGAATCGATGGATTGCACGCAACGCTCGAAGCTCTTGTCGCTCGGGGTTTCGTGCTTGGCATAGCAACCAATGATTCTGAAGCAGGCGCTCGCGCTACAGCTGAAGCCTTGGGGCTATCACCGCTTTTCTCGGCAATCATAGGATATGACTCCGTTGCCCGCGCCAAGCCGCATGCAGACCAGCTTCACCTCTTTGCCGCGAAAACCGGCCTGCCAGTCGAAGCGATTGCCATGGTAGGGGACAATTCTCACGATCTGGAAATGGCCCATGCCGCTGGAGCGGGACTTGCCATAGGCGTCCTGTCAGGAAACAGCACATTGGATGACCTTGCCCACCTCAGTGACGCGATCCTTGGCTCGATTGCAGAGTTGCCCGAGTTTCTGGAAAAGCGTGCCAACGCGGTATTCGTGCCAGATTGATATGATGACAATGATTTGGGTGCCTGCTGCATTATAGAATGCTATCGACTGGATAGCTGACAGGAGAGGGCTCATGGATCATCAGAATTTCGCCGCCGGGATTGCCGATATCGAAGCTGCCGCAAAGAGATTGTCCGGGCAGCTTATGCCGACACGGCTGATGGAATCGGAAAGTCTCAACGACCGCTACAATGCGCGTATTTTCTTCAAGCCAGAATGCCTGCAACGGACCGGCTCATTCAAGTTTCGCGGTGCCTATAATCGTATCAGTCAATTTACGCCGGAAGAGAAAAAGCGCGGGATCGTTGCATTCTCTTCAGGCAATCACGCACAAGGCGTCGCAAGTTCTGCCCGCATATTCGGCATCAAGGCAGTCATCATCATGCCCAGCGATGCGCCACAGGTTAAGGTTGATAATACCCGCTCCTACGGGGCGGAGGTTGTGTTTTTTGACCGTTACACCGAGAGTCGGGATGTGATTGCCGCCCCCTTCATTGAAGAGCGTGGCATGGTTTTGGTGCCGCCTTACGATGACCCATCCATTATTGCGGGTCAGGGCACGATCGGGCTTGAAATTGCTGATGAAGCCAAAGAACGCGGTATCACGCTGGATGATGTATTTGTGCCCAGCGGCGGCGGTGGTCTCATCAGTGGCGTCTCGATTGCAGTAAAAGCGCGCTCTCCGCAAACGCGCATTTGGGGCGTCGAACCGGAAAACTTTGACGATTTGCGCCGTTCATTGGTCGCTGGTGAAATTCGCAGCAATGAGACGGGATATCGCTCAATCTGCGATGCAATTCTTACTGCTCAACCCGGCGATCTCACATTTCCAATCAACAGGCAAAATCTGGCCGGCGGCATCGCTGTTTCCGATATCGCCGTGCGCAAAGCCATGCGCGAGGCAGCAAGCCATTTGAAACTGGTGGTTGAGCCCGGCGGTTCTGTTGGTCTTGCTGCGCTGGCTTCTGGCGAAGTCGATATCAAGGGCAAGACGGTGGCGGTCGTCCTTTCAGGAGGCAATGTGGACCTCGACTCTTTCAGTAAGCTGATTGCGTCTTAATAGGTTTCTGACTTTAATCGTTGGTAGCTACCGCTATAAAAGCTGAACTCTTGTCATCAGTTTGTTACGCTGAACTTCTAGCCATTCTGGAACGGTTCTAATCCGCAACCCAGCCAGACAGCCAGAGGTCACGCCATGAATGATCAAACTCCCGTTTTCAGAACCAGCCAGCTTGAAGAGAATGATGGTCCTGGCCACAATCCGACCGACAATCCTACAATGGGCGAGCTCATTGCAGCTCGATTCTCCCGCCGTGGCTTTCTGAAAGGATCACTCGCGGTTTCCGCTATTGCAGCCACCGTCAGCCCGATGGCGCTGATGCTGGCTGATGATGCTCGCGCTGAAACCAAATCTGCTTTCAGTTTTGAGGAAGTAGAAGCCGGTATTGATGAAAAACACCATGTTGCAGCCGGATATGATGCGGATGTGCTTTTACGCTGGGGCGATGGAATTTTCGTGGATTCTCCAGAGTTTGATCCGCGTAATCAGACTCCGGAATCTCAGGCGAAGCAGTTTGGCTACAATAATGATTATGTCGGTTATATTCCGATAGATGGCTCGTCTGAGCATGGTCTTCTGGTCGTCAACCATGAATACACGAATGAACATCTCATGTTCCCAGGCATCGTTAAGGTTGCTGAGGGCAAGATCGAAGTCGCTCCTGCCGACAAGAAGCGTGTTGATATCGAGATGGCTGCCCATGGAGGCACTATTGTCGAGATCAAGAAGACCGATGGTAAATGGCAGGTCGTCAAGGACGGCAAGCTGAATCGCCGCATCACCGCCAATACCGAGATGCAATTGTCCGGTCCTGTTGCCGGTCATGACCGTGTAAAAACCAATGCAGATTCCTCCGGCAGAAAAGTCTTCGGGACAATTAATAATTGTGCTGGAGGCGTCACGCCCTGGGGCACCTATGTGATGGCCGAAGAAAATATTCATGGCTATTTCACAGGCGAACTGGCTGCCGACAGCAAGGAAGCGGCAAACTACAAACGTCTCGGCCTTCCGGAGGGCAGTTATGAATGGGGCAAATTCCATGATCGCTTCGATGTCTCGAAAGACCCCAATGAAGCCAACAGGTTCGGATGGATTGTCGAAGTCGACGTGAACGATCCGGTATCTGTCCCCAAGAAACGCACCAGCATGGGCCGCTTCAAGCATGAAGGCGCTGAGTCGATCGTTTCCAAAGATGGCCGAGTCGTGTTTTATCTCGGCGATGACGAGCGTTTCGACTACGTTTATAAGTTTGTAACCACCGGCAAGTTCAATCCTGATGATCGCGCTGCTAATCTGGACCTGCTGGACGAAGGCACGCTTTACGTCGCAAAGTTTGAAGCCGACGGAACTGTTAACTGGTTGCCGATAGTGCATGGCACCGGTCCTTTGACAGCCGAAAACGGGTTCGCCTCGCAAGCGGATGTTTTGATTGAAACCCGTCGTGCAGGCGATCTGTTGGGCGCTACCAAGATGGACAGGCCGGAAGACATCCAGCCGAATGGTGTCAACGGCAAGGTCTATGTCATGCTGACCAATAATACCAAACGCAAGGACGATCAGATCGACGCTGTCAATCCACGTGCCAAGAACGCGTTCGGCCATATCGTTGAAATTGCCGAGGCTGATGGCGATTTCGCCGCAACAAAGGGCAAATGGGAAATATTGCTCAAGTGCGGCGATCCTTCCATTGCCGATGTCGGCGCATCTTTCTCCACCGAAACCACAAAGAATGGCTGGTTCGGCATGCCGGACAATTGCTCTGTCGATGCTGATGGACGGCTGTGGGTTTCAACGGATGGCAACTCGCCGAAGGATACGGGCCGTACCGATGGTCTATGGGCGGTTGATACGGAAGGTGCTGCCCGTGCGACCTCGAAACTTTTCTTCCGCGTGCCGATCGGCGCAGAAATGTGCGGTCCGCTGATGTTGCCGGATATGGCAACCATGATGGTCGCCGTTCAGCATCCCGCTGATGGCGGCGAAGATTGGGAAGGTTTCGGCCGTCCGTCCTATTATGAAGACCTTTCGACCCGCTGGCCGGACTTCAAGGACGATATGCCCGTCCGCCCGTCCGTCGTCGCAATCACCAAAAAGGGTGGTGGCAAGATCGGCGTCTGATTAGCACAATCATTGAGAAAGGCCCGGCTCTGAAATGGCTCAGAGCCGGGCCTTATCGTATATTACTATTGCGCTTTGCTGTTCTTATTTTGGACAGCGACCATTCGAGGGCCGAACTGATCCCGTCCCAATGTCTGGAACTGGATGTCCGCAAGAGCAACCTTGCCTCTGTCTTTAGGAAACGTCAGCTTGAGTTCTTTCAGATTGTTTAAGTCAATTCCAGCAAATGCTTTCAGTGGTATCGCCACCATGTTGAGAAGCATCTTAACCTGCCCGGTTGAATAGGGCTTGTCGATGGGATCATCAATCATGGGCCGGCCTTCAGCCTTGGTTTTTGGTGCGTTATAGAGCGCACCACTGAAATCGCTGGCTTCGATAGTCGCTTCCTTACCAACATTATCAGTCAGTGTTACCAAAACCTCCTGCCCCATCGGGCGCACGACCGCTATGCGGAAGCTCAAAGTATCGTGGGGCGCTGCCGAAGTGCCAAGTAGATCATTTGTAATTGTTGCGCCAGCTTTGGTCCACGAAAGTTCAGCATGTTCTGCTATGGATCGTAGGCCAGAACCACCCCAACTATTGAATTCAAAACCTGCTATGCGGGCAGGTGAGCAATCGCCTGCGATCAGCGCTCCATCAGGCATGTCACACCGGGCTAAGTTGTTGAAGCCGGTAGAGGTGACCGGGCCGCCGAGCGAATTGATGCTAAGGCTTTCTGCCGATGCGAAGTGCTGAATCAGTTTGCGTTGGCCCTCATTTCGCTGAATTGTCAGGATAACGCGTTCGTCACAGGGGCCGCGTCCTACAGGGCAGGCAGCCTCTGGCAGTTTGGCCATTCCGTTCCACCAGCTTGCAAACTGTTGTTCTCCTCCCACATGATAGCGCATGAAAGAATTAATAAGATAAAGTCCGTTGCGTCGTTGGTCTTCATCGCTGACCCTTATGGTATCTGTGTGGTTCGCCATGCAATGGCCAGGTCCTGCGGTAGTGGAGAAATCGTCATTGATCCAAGTTGTATTGTAATAATTATGGTTGGCGCCTTGAACCGCTATTTGATAGCGTGTTGCCGTATCGCTGCCATTGCCAAATCTGTTGTGATCATAGGAGATTGCTCCTTGCAGATTGAGCATGTCGCCATCGCAGGTGGGTAGAAGTACAGCAAGCGGCACGCCGTTCAAATCCTTGTTGCCGCCGAAATCTGTAGGCGCGAGAAGAAAGGCTGCCCTGAAGTCATAGGGTGAAGCCGTGTCACTACCTTCTGCATAGAAAATATTGTATTTGGTTATCGCTGCTCTGAATTTTTCTTCGTCGAGACTTACAACAGTTTTAGCTGTTTTTGGTATAAACACATCGGCAAAGTCCGGATATGCGGTTATGTATTTTGTTGGATTGACCGAAAGCGCTACTGCCAGTCCCGCATAGCTGGCACCTCGACGGTTCTTGTTGAATTTGATTGTGTTTGCAACACCTTGTCCTCCTCGCGAGTGGCCCATAATGCCAATGCGCTCAAAGTCAAATTTTCCTTTGAGTTTGTTCAGTGCGCCAGCATTGCCATTTTTGTCAACTTGACCATGCTCGTTAATCTGGCGTAGCCGGTCCAATGTCCCTAAAACCAGTTGCGCCCGCGACTGACCGGATTGGTCGCCATCAGCGTTGATGGCGTTAGCGTCAATCGAGAGTACAATATAGCCGTGAGTGGCCAGATTCTCTGCCAGATAATCATAACCCCGATAATTTGGATCTGCTGGGGTGTGCTGTCCATGTAGAAAGACAATGACGGGATATTGGCTTGGCGGCGTCGGCGAGACTGACTTCATGGGATAGCGAATCCATCCCTTGATCGGGGTGATCAGAATCTGCCCGTATGTGAAACTGCTGGAGTCAGTGCTCACGGATGCTACAAGATTGCCGAGATCATACTCATAGGCCGGTGAAGACCAGAATGTCGGATTTTCAATCGTATCGGGCGAGGTTGTGACAAAGCGTGTAACCTCTTCCCGCTCCTTCACAGCTAACGGCGCTATTTCCTGTTCTGTTGTTGTCACCTTCCCACCATCGAATATAACGAGCGGGTCTTGGACCACGACACTCGCCTCGGGCGGGACAGCAGATGACGTGCCGGGAACTGCCGTTACTATCCCCACGACTACTTCGTCCGAGCTATCTACTAAGGCAGGAGATGCGACGATCTTTTCCGCAACGATGGCTGGAAAGGTCGACGCGGTTTCCGAAGTTGTATCGTTACTCTCGCTGCAGCCTGATAAAACGGCAAACAGCGCTGAAATTATGCATGATCGAATAATGCGTTTTCGAAAAATATCCTTCATGAAACAGTAATCCTTATTATTAGGCTGCTAAAATATTCCAGCCACGCGCTTAAAATAAAAATCGGCATTCACTGGCGTGTCGGCTGAGGGCCTCGCGCCAAGTGGATGCCGATAACAGAGCAATAAACGTGCCAAAAAGGCACTTATTCAACGAACGTATTAGGCCGGTTCAGTCCGGCCAATCAAACGCTGGTTCTGCCAGAGCGTGTACATGGTCGCGGATATCCCGTGGCCAGTCCTCCGTCAGTTCGGCGAAGCGCTGGTAGTTTCCGCCATAAAGCGCGCGGGTGACCTCTTCATAATGCGGCTGATTGCCTGCCATTGCCAGCATGAAGCGGTCTGCCGCTTCCTGCGCCTGACGCTTTGCCTCGCGCCCACCATTTGCGGCCCGTGCCGCCTCCACAAGCTTGCGTAACGTAACGGAGGCGCCGCCCGGTTGCGCTGCGAGCCAGTCCCAATGGCGCGGCAGGAGCGTTACCTCGCGTGCCGTAACGCCAAGTTTCGGCCGGCCCGGCTTGCGCGGTTCACTATTGTCCAGCCGCGCCAATATCTCCGCATCGGTGCCGCGCAGATCAAATTCAATCTGCCTGCCTGTTGCATCATCGAAAACAAGAACCGCCTCGCCATTATCGTCCAGACGCTTCAGCGTCAGGGCCACCTCCGCTGGCGTTCCACTTGCGATTTTCCTGTTGCCCTGAAAGGCGCTCACACTGTTCATAATCATCATCCATTGCTCAAACGTCGCCCTGGATTTACCCGGATAAAACTCTGCCGTCAATATACCCGGATAAAACTATTCGCAGCGAATATCGCCTGCCGCTACGCTCGCCCTTCCAAATCGCCTGAAAATGCTCTATGTGGCGCGCATGAGCACTCCACTAGATCACATCCGTAATTTCTCCATCGTCGCCCATATCGACCATGGCAAATCCACCCTTGCTGACCGCCTGATTCAATCGACGGGCGGGCTGGAGCTTCGCGACATGAAGGAGCAGGTGCTCGACTCGATGGATATCGAGCGCGAGCGCGGCATCACCATCAAGGCGCAGACCGTCCGGCTGCACTACAAGGCCAATGATGGCGAGACCTATGTCCTTAATCTGATCGACACGCCCGGCCATGTCGACTTTGCCTATGAAGTGTCGCGCTCGCTATCGGCCTGCGAAGGGTCGCTGCTGGTGGTCGATGCCTCGCAGGGCGTTGAGGCGCAGACGCTGGCCAATGTCTATCAGGCCATCGACAATAATCACGAGATCGTCGTGGTGTTGAACAAGGTCGATCTTCCCGCCGCCGAACCGGAGCGTATCCGCGAGCAGGTGGAAGATGTCATCGGCATTGATGCCAGTGAGGCTGTGCTGATTTCGGCAAAGACCGGCCTTGGCATTCCCGATGTGCTGGAAGCCATCGTCAAGCAGCTGCCGCCCCCGCGCGAAGGAGATCGCACCAAGCCGCTTAAGGCCATGCTGGTTGACAGTTGGTATGACTCCTATCTCGGCGTCATCGTGCTTGTGCGTATCATTGATGGCGTGCTCAAAAAGGGCCAGACCATCCGCATGATGGGCACCGGCGCGAAATATCCGGTTGAGCGCACGGGCGTGTTCACGCCGAAAATGGTTGCCATGGATGAGCTTGGACCCGGCGAGTTTGGCTTCATCACCGCTTCGATCAAGGAAGTGGCCGATACGCGCGTTGGCGATACGATCACCGAGGACAAGCGCCCGACAGATTCCATCCTGCCCGGCTTCAAGCCTGCGCAGCCTGTGGTGTTCTGCGGCCTTTTCCCCGTCGACGCGGCGGACTTCGAGGACTTGCGCGCTGCCATGGGCCGCCTGCGGCTCAATGATGCGTCGTTCTCGTTTGAGATGGAAAGTTCCGCCGCGCTGGGCTTCGGCTTCCGCTGTGGCTTCCTTGGGCTCCTGCATCTGGAAATCATTCAGGAGCGGCTGGAGCGCGAGTTCAATCTTGATCTCATCGCCACTGCGCCAAGCGTTGTCTACAAGCTCAACATGACCGACGGCAAGCAGATCGAGCTGCATAATCCAGCCGATATGCCGGACGTGATGAAGATCGCCACCATCGAGGAACCGTGGATCAGGGCAACCATCCTCACGCCGGATGATTATCTCGGCTCGATCCTCAAATTGTGTCAGGACCGCCGTGGCATCCAGATCGATCTCAACTATGTCGGCAAGCGCGCCATGGTCACCTATGACCTGCCGCTCAATGAAGTCGTGTTCGATTTCTACGACCGCCTGAAATCGATCAGCCAGGGCTATGCCTCGTTTGATTATCATCTGTCGGATTACCGCGAGGGCAATCTGGTCAAGATGTCGGTGCTGGTCAATGGCGAGCCTGTGGACGCCCTGTCGATGATGGTGCATCGCGGCGCTGCCGAAAAGCGCGGCCGCGACCTTTGCGAAAAGCTGAAGGACCTCATCCCCAAGCACATGTTCAAAATCCCGATCCAGGCGGCCATTGGCGGCACGGTGATCGCGCGCGAAACCATTTCGGCCCTGCGCAAGGATGTGACGGCAAAATGCTATGGCGGCGACGTCTCGCGCAAGCGCAAGCTTCTGGAAAAGCAGAAGGAAGGCAAAAAGCGCATGCGCCAGTTCGGCAAGGTCGAAATTCCGCAGGAAGCCTTCATTCAGGCGCTGAAGATGAGCGATAACTAATATAGTGCCGGATGGTGGAACCGCATTGCCGGGATCACGAACCAGACAAAACCGGATAGCGGCCCGCCGCTATCCGCGCTTCCCTCGCGCCATTGTCCTCGCCCAAAGGCCCTTGCGCCTTCTCTGCGGCTTTCTTAGCTGCGCGCTTGTCCTGTGCACCGCCTCAGCATGCACCACGCCGCGCCCAGCCCCCACGCCGATCATTATCGACCCGCAACGCCCTGAACCTGCCACGCCGGGGATTAAGCCTTTGACGGTGGAGCAGGAGGAGTGGATCGAAGCGCTTAGAAATTAATTGGTAATCTCAACTTGCTTTGCAAATTCCGTGAAAGTTGGTCGCTGAATTTCTTTCAAAGATTCGATCACTCCAACAAAATTTGGTACAGCCTTTAGGACGCTTTCATTTGAAATACGATTTCTCGAGAACGCAGCATCAAGCTGATTAGACAAGGACAGCACTAGAGCAATTAGCTTTTTCCAGTACTCAGCTGCACTCTTGGGCGATACATTTGCTTTAAACTGTAAGCTAGTACGATTGGAAATCGGTTTATCGAGGATCGTTTCCATGCACATGGAAATCACATGCACTATTAAGTAGGAAGCGCCTTTCTTATTCAAGAAGTTAAGGTGATTTCTTTCTATCTGCGTGAGAGATTTGTCATCTTTCCGTTGCTTTTGGGCAAGAGCCAGTCTTGTGGAGTTAATCTCTTCTAAAAGAGAATAGCAGAAAGTGATATGCCTAGCCGTTGTTCGGTCGGTGAATACTCGACGGTATATGTTCTCGCTTGTCCAAATCTCAGACTTCTTGTCATAAGCAGTAACGGGGTCTCCATGAAATGCAGCAAGAGATTGACCAACTGTATATGAAGGAAGAGTGTACTTACTTCTTTTTATAGTATCGCTGGAGCCACCGCGGCGTCCGCCTTCATAGTCTGCATCGGGTATCTTGGTGAATTCCTGACGTAGTCTGTCTTGTATCGGATCCGTGCTCCGAAAATCTGCGGCTTGCAGTTTATTTTGGGAGTTATTAAAACGTACTACTTTCGTTATCACACTGTCTTTAATTACCTTAACGAACCTTATCGGGACAAGAATATTATCGCTTGGTCGCGTTTCGAGACTTCCAATTGAACCAGTGGTTTGCGCCCCATTCACGATTGAAATACCATTGATGTCAAGCTTTCTGCCCGCTCTGGTTCGAGCACCAAGTTTGTAATCTATTACGAGTGCTGTCAGGCCATTATTGTAGACCCAGAAATTATTTGGTTCATCATTAGCGGTATTTTTTATTGCATTATTTATATTTGAATCACTAGACCGCGAGCCAAGATATCCTCTTAAATTTGCTGAAAACAAATCTGTCTCGTAGAGGTGGTACATGTCGTAAAGCCAATTTGCTTTTACTGTAGTAAGGACTGAAGTCCAATCAAGAGAGTGAATTTCAATTGCATCTGATACTTTTGTACTTAATTTGTCAGTCACAATTATTGTACGTTCAGCTTGTATGTAGAGCTTAGTTATCTGGCTGGTACCGATCTCCTCCGCGAAGATATTTATCTCGCGACCGTTGGCATAGGTCCGTAGTGCTGATTTGGCAGTTTTCTCAACGGTCTTAAGTTCATCAGCAACATTCTTTGACGATGGCAGATTGTGTACGTACCAGATATAAATTTGCTTAATGTCGCCGTTATTAATTGCACTTCTTAACTCATCAGCTCGCCCCTTTAACCCATCTGGCAAAGCATCCAAATCGCGAGTGAGTAACCAGCTTATTGCGGCATTCAAATCTGAAGCCTTGTTGGCGGGAGCGGCGGGGCGATCCTTTTTAGAATAGTAGCATTGGGCTATGACAGCTGTTTGCAATTCCTTATCTACGTATAGGATATCGCACTTTTTATCGTCGCCGCCGCCAGTGATGGATTCCGCGGCAACGGATTGTATGTCCTCCAATCTAAATTTGAGTTTTAAGGCCAGCAACCCAATTGCATCATCAGGAAGCTTCAAATCTATTTTAAGGGTTTCTAATACATTCTGCCAATCACTGACATTGTTCTTCATGAAGCCTCCCGATTCTCCTTTCATTAAAGAAGTTCTTTTGGGGCAAGTAAATGAGTTTAATTCAAAAATAATTGTAAGTTATAAATAATGGGGGGGGGGTAGCTCTTCGCATATCAGCCATTCCAATATTGCACTGCAATATCTCGCCATCTGCGCATATCCTATGGCTAACCAAACAGCGCCATAGGATCAGGCCATGAGTTTTATCTTTGATTTTGCCACGCGTGGGCGTCGCCGCAATGATGCGGATTATCGCAATGCGTTGGCTTTGCTGAACAGCATGAGCGCCGCAGACCGTGCCGATATCGGCATCAAACAGGCGGATTTTACCCGCATTGCCCGCGAGATGACCCGCCGCTAATCTGCTTGATGGCAGTGCGCCGCTTGCCAAGCTCAGTATAAGGGCGGGGGGCAAGAAAATGCCTCCACCTTTCCCTCATCTTCAGCCGCTGGCATTGCTTTCGGCTTGTCGTGCCGCAATGCCGTGGCGTGGTCTTTTGATTTGAGGGCGAAGCCTATGCGGGCATGCGCGTAAATTTCATCACCCAGTTGGTTTCCCATGTCTCGCCGCCATCCTTGGAAAAGGCTTGCTCCCAGAGCGGAGCTTTGGGCGAGGGCATCCAGTGAAAGCGCACGCGCACCGGCGTGCCATTATCCGTATCATTGCCGTAAAACACGCCTTTGCCATCGTCAAAATGGCCGATGACCGGCGGAAACAGGAAGTTGCTGCGGCTGTCGGCCCAATGGAGCGACCATGATCCATCGCGCGGGTTAAACAGGCGCAGCGTGATGCCGGAAAAACCTTGGCTCGGCATGTCCATTTCTTCAAGATTGGCAGTATCGTTCAAAAGCTTGCGCACGGTCGATGTGGCGTGAAACTCATCCCATATATGGCATCCGGCAAAGCGCTCCTTCAGCCGCAAATTGCGAATGTTCCAGTTTCCAATGAGGAAATCAAAATCCGTCGCACTGCCATTGATCTGTGCTGATCCGTCCATGTCCGCGCCTCCCGCCCGTTTCGCGCATATTTTATAGCGCAGGGCTCCTGACAACCTTCTGTCAGGAGGGTGTCAGTTGGGTGGCAAGTTTGATTCATAAAATTCCCCTCCCTGATGCTCCGCGTCCCTGGGGCGAGTCACTTGTCTCTTCCGTCCTTCAGACTCTCACAAGGGGGAGTAACCGCATTGCCCCTCGAGATGACCCGTCGCTCATCTGTCTTGATGGCAGTGTTTGTCTTTTGGCTGCCTTTGCTGGTGTGCGTGGTTCGACAAGCTCACCATGAGGAAAGTTTTGTGGGTTGCAGCGACAACTTGCTAGCGTTGCAAGAGTTGCAATAGTTGCAAGAGTTGGTGCCCTGCAATCAACCGACCTCCCTCATCCTGAGCTTGTCGAAGGGCGCACTTGGCTTGTGCAAATCAGACTTTCCAAAAATAATCTCGACAAACTTATCCAACAGTTCCCGCTCTGAATTAT
>NZ_JBBCBN010000013.1:0-86170 GCF_037203775.1 Phyllobacterium sp. CCNWLW183
CTACAAAGACGCGCTTCGATGACCGCCCGTCTTTCCCACCATCTCAATAGCCAGACGCAAAAGCGGGCGTGGCAAGGTAAAAGCACGGAGAAAATCAGCATGGGTAAGCGCAAAAAATATTCGGAGGATGATCTGGTGCCATTTTGCTCATTCATACCAAATCCGCTGCCGGAACTGCCCTTCACGTTGCAGCCAAGACATCCGCAACAGACAGATGAGCAATATGCTGCCGATATAGAGGGACAAAAGCGCGCCCACCGTCGCTATGTGGTGATGCTCTCGCTGTTTCAGGCCATGGCAACGGCACTTGGCTACCATAAGATTTGCAACAAGCCCGCCTGCCGCCGCAAACAATGCTGTATAGGACGGCGCGATTTTTTCCCGAAAGACGACTATCCTGTCGTGCTTTTTCCGCTTTGCGGCACGGTGGAGATGGCGGAGCGGGCACGCGCGGCCGTACCCAAGATGCTTGCTATTCTGAAATCCGGTTACAACCCGCTCGTCGCGCCCGACGGCACCTTACATCCCGGCGAGAAAATGCTAGAAGTCGAGCCATGACCACGAAACCGCGCATCACCATCACCTATTGTACGCAATGCAGCTGGATGCTGCGCTCCGCCTGGATGGCGCAGGAGCTGCTCTCCACATTCGGCGCTGATCTGGGTGAGGTGGCGCTGGTTCCCGGCACAGGCGGCATCTTCGAAATCCACGTTAATGGCGACCTTATCTGGGAGCGCAAGCGCGATGGTGGCTTTCCGGAAGCCAAGGTTTTGAAGCAGAAGCTGCGCGATATTGTCTGGCCGGAGCGTGATCTTGGCCATTCCGACGGGCACAAGGCAAAGGGTGCGTCCTTCGACAAGCTCAGGATGAGGAAGGAAGTGCCTGCCAAAGATGGGAGGGAGCCTGCCACAATTCCTCATGGTGAGCCTGTCGAACCACGCGTAACAGGAATCCCAGTCTCACAAGATGAGGCAGAGAATTGAGTAAGCCCGAAATTACCAACACCAAGCTGGATGATGCGGCGCGCGCGGGCTGGCTCTATTATGTTGCCGGCAATACGCAGGATGAGATTGCCGCAAAGCTTGGCGTTTCGCGCCAGTCGGCCCAGCGCATGGTGTCGTTGGCTGTTTCGGAAGGGCTGGTCAAGGTTCGGCTTGATCATCCGATTGCCCATTGTCTCGATCTGGCGGCGCAGCTGAAAAAGCGCTTTGGCTTGAAAATGGCGGAAGTGGTGCCGACTGATCCCGGCTCCACCTCGACCACGCTTGGTGTTGCCGATGCAGCGGCGGCGGAAATGACGCGCTGGCTGAAGACGGAAGCGCCGGTGGTTGTCGGTATCGGCACCGGACGCACGCTAAAGGCTGCCATTGAAATGTTGTCGCCCATCGATTGCCCGCAACACAAGGTGGTGTCGCTGACGGGCAATATCGCGCCGGATGGTTCGGCTGCCTTTTACAACGTCATCTTCAATATTGCCGAAAAGATAAAGGCGCGCAGTTTCCCCATGCCGCTGCCTGTCATCGCCTCTTCACCCGAAGAGCGCGAATTGCTGCACAGTCAGCCAATGATCCGCTCCGTGCTGGAATTGTCGGCCAAGGCGGATGTCGCCTTTATCGGCATTGGCGATCTGGGGGATGACGCGCCGCTTTTTGTCGACGGATTTATTTCCCGCGCCGAATTACAGACCTTGCAGCGGGCGGGTGCGGTGTTTGAAATCGTCGGGCGTGCCTTTGATCGCAATGGTATTGCTATTGAAGGATTGACCAATGAGCGCGTTGCCAGCGCCCTTATTCCTTCCCGTGAGACGGCCATGGTCATTGCCATCGCCAAAGGCGAAAAGAAGATGCCCGGCATAGCGGCCGCCCTCAAGGGCAGTCTTATCAATGGGTTGATTACCGACGAGCACACCGCCGAGGCACTGCTCGCCGACTAAATTCCCTTTCATTGTGCACTGCAGCGACGAATTGCCCTTGACTAACTTCGCCCATGTGTGAGTATTTGCCCACAATACAAGCAATTGCTCATAACATTCGGGAGGAATGAAATGTTTAAGAGAACGCTTCTGCTCGGCGCGGTTTCTGTCGCGGCGATGGTCAGCTTTGCGCATGCGGAGACATTGACCATTGCCACGGTCAATAATGGCGACATGGTTCGCATGCAGAAACTGACCGAAGATTTCACCAAGAAAAATCCGGACATTCAGCTCGAATGGGTAACGCTGGAAGAAAACATTCTTCGCCAGCGCGTCACAACCGATATCGCCACCAAAGGCGGCCAGTATGACGTGATGACAATCGGCACGTACGAAGTGCCGATCTGGGCCAAGCAGGGATGGCTTTTGCCGCTTGACGGTCTGGGTGCGGATTATGACAAGGCCGATCTTCTGCCATCGATCAGCGATGCTGTTTCCGTTGACGGCAAGCTCTATGCCTCGCCATTCTATGGCGAAAGCGCGATGGTGATGTACCGCAAGGATCTGGCTGAAAAGGCCGGTGTGACAATTCCTGAAAAGCCGACCTGGGACCAGATCGCTGATGCTGCGAAGAAGATGACCGACAAGTCCACCGAGACTTACGGCATTTGCCTGCGCGGTAAAGCCGGTTGGGGCGAGAACATGGCGCTGTTGACGGCAACGGCAAACTCCTTCGGTGCGCGCTGGTTCGATGAAAAGTGGACACCGCAGTTCGATCAGCCGGAATGGAAAAAGGCACTCACATTCTATGTCGACCTGATGAAGGAAGCCGGACCTGCCGGTGCTTCATCGAACGGCTTCAATGAAAACCTTGCCCTGTTCCAGACTGGTAAATGCGGCATCTGGATCGATGCTACAGTTGCGGCGTCCTTCGTGACCAATCCGAAAGAATCGAAGGTTGCAGATAAGGTGGGCTACGCCCTCTTCCCCACGGGCGGCGTGGAGAACCACGGCAACTGGCTATGGGCATGGAATCTTGGCATTCCTGCCGGTACGAAAAAGGCAGAAGCAGCACAGAAATTCGTCTCCTGGGCGACTGACAAGGCTTATACGGAATTGGTTGCGAGCAAAGAAGGTTGGGCAAACGTTCCGCCCGGCACACGCACGTCGCTTTATGCCAATCCGGAATATCAGAAGGCTGCGCCTTTCGCCAAGATTACGCTCGAAGCCATGACGGCAGCCAATACAAGCAAGCCGACCGTCAAGCCGGTGCCTTATACGGGTGGTCAGTTCGTTGCCATTCCCGAGTTCCAAGGGCTCGGCACGGCAGTGGGCCAGCAGTTTTCGGCGGCGCTTGCCGGTTCTGTAACCGTTGATCAGGCCTTGCAGAGCGCACAGGCACTGACAACCCGCGAAATGACGAAGGGCGGTTACATCAAGTAGATCCTCCTGGCTCCGGGCGGTTTCGGCGCAAATGCCGGAGCCGCCCGGGCCTCCTTTGCTCATCTGCATTTTCAATGATCGCTGTATTGGATCCTGACCATGGCTACGCTTCAGACACGCGCAACTGCCCGTATCATGATGTCGCCCGCCGTCATCCTCTTGTTCCTGTGGATGATCGTGCCGCTTGTCATGACGCTGTACTTTTCATTCCTGCGCTACAATCTCTTGATGCCGGGAACCGAAGAATATGTCGGCTTTCTCAATTACCAGTATTTTCTGACTGATCCCGCCTTCTTCACTGCCCTTGGCAATACCTTGCTTCTGGTTGGCGGAACATTGCTGATCACGGTGATTGGCGGCATTCTTTTGGCGATTGTTCTGGACCAGCCATTCTGGGGCCAAGGCATTGTCCGCCTTCTGGTCATCGCGCCATTCTTCGTTATGCCAACCGTCTCGGCATTGGTTTGGAAGAATATGCTCATGCATCCCGTCAACGGCTTGTTTGCCTGGATCGCACGATCCTTCGGGTTTCAGCCTGTGGACTGGTTTGCGCAGGTTCCGCTGTTTTCGATTATCCTGATCGTTGCATGGCAGTGGTTGCCATTCGCAACGCTTATCCTGTTGACAGCATTGCAGTCGCTGGATGGCGAGCAGATCGAAGCGGCAGAAATGGATGGAGCCGGACCGATATCGCGTTTCATCTATCTGGTCCTTCCGCATCTTGCTCGCGCGATCACCGTTGTTATTCTGATTCAGACCATTTTCCTGCTGAGTGTTTTCGCTGAAATTCTGGTGACCACAAATGGGGGACCGGGCCTGCAGACCACAAACATTGCATATCTGATCTATTCACAAGCGCTTTTGCAATTCGACGTGGGTGGAGCTTCCGCTGGCGGTATTGTGGCGGTCATCCTCGCCAACATCGTTGCCTTTTTCCTCATTCGCCTCATCGGCAAGAACCTGGAGAGGTAGAAAAATGGCTCGGTCCGTTACCACGCAACGCAAACTCATCTTTACAATAATTGGATGGAGTATCGGGTTCCTGATCTTTTTCCCGATCCTGTGGACGTTTCTTACAAGCTTTAAGACGGAAGGAACGGCCGTGGCAACGCCGCCTCAATTCCTGTTCTTCGATTGGACGCTGGAAAATTATCACGAAGTGCAGAGCCGGTCTGACTACGGCAAGCATGTTATGAATTCGATAGTCATTTCGGTCGGCTCGACACTGCTCGGCCTCGTATTGGCAATCCCGGCCGCTTGGGCGATGGCTTTTTCGCCAACCAAACACACCAAGGATATTTTGATGTGGATGCTATCCACCAAAATGATGCCTTCTGTCGGCGTGCTTGTTCCGCTCTACTTGATCTTCCGCGATTGGGGCCTGCTCGACTCGCGTCTCGGCCTTGTTGCGGTTCTCACCATGATCAATCTGCCGATCATTGTCTGGATGCTCTACACCTACTTCAAGGAGATACCAGGCGAGATACTCGAGGCTGCCCGTATGGACGGCGCATCGCTGATGAAAGAGATTATCTATGTGCTGACGCCCATGGCCATTCCCGGCATTGCTTCGACAATGTTGCTGAACATCATTCTGGCATGGAATGAGGCATTTTGGACGCTCAACCTAACAGCCGCAAATGCTGCGCCACTGACAGCTTTCATCGCCTCCTATTCCAGCCCCGAAGGGCTGTTCTGGGCAAAGTTGTCGGCTGCGTCCACCATGGCAATCGCCCCGATCCTGATTATGGGCTGGTTCAGCCAGAAGCAATTGGTTCGCGGTTTGACCTTTGGCGCCGTCAAATAATTTCTGACCTTTGGCTTCGCCAAAAGAGATGGGAACAATATTATGGGAAGCATAACACTTGAAAAAGTATCGAAGTCATTCGGTAGCACTTCGGTCATTCCGGAAATCGATCTTGAAATCAATGACGGCGAATTCGTTGTCTTTGTAGGACCATCCGGCTGCGGAAAATCAACATTGCTGCGCATGATCGCTGGTCTGGAAGATTTGAGCGGTGGGCGTATCGTTATCGACGGTAAAGACATGTCCAACGAAGCGCCAGCCAAGCGCGGATTGTCGATGGTGTTTCAGTCATATGCGCTCTATCCGCATATGAGCGTCTACCAGAATATAGCTTTTCCGCTGAAGATGGATGGCCAGGAAAAGTCCGCGATCGACAAGAAGGTCAAGGACGCAGCACATATCCTCAATCTGACAAACTATCTCGATCGCAGGCCTGGACAACTATCGGGCGGTCAACGCCAGCGCGTTGCTATCGGCCGTGCTATTGTGCGTCAGCCGAAGGCGTTTCTATTTGACGAGCCGCTTTCCAATCTTGATGCGGCTCTTCGGGGCAATATGCGTCTCGAAATCAGCGATCTACATCATCAGCTAAAAACCACCATGATCTATGTGACGCATGATCAGGTGGAAGCCATGACAATGGCAGATAAGATCGTGGTGCTGAATGCAGGTCGCATTGAGCAAGTGGGATCGCCTCTGGAACTCTATAAGAGCCCGAAAAACGTCTTTGTAGCCGGGTTCATTGGATCACCGCGCATGAACTTGGTCGAAGGGCCAGCTGCTGCAAAACACAATGCGGCAACGTTGGGTGTACGGCCGGAACATGTCCAAATTTCCAAAACTGAGGGCTTATGGAAAGGCACTGTTGGAGTAACCGAACATCTCGGGTCCGATACATTTATCCATGTACAGACCGAGAATACCGGAAAGATCACGGTGCGCACAGATGGCGATTTCGCTACGGAACATGGGCAGTCAGTGTACTTGACACCTGATCCATCCCGTTTGCATCTTTTTGATGCAAACGGCCAAGCCATATAGGCACTCGAAATGAGCAGGCTTGCGGGCAAGACGGCATTTATCACAGGTTCGGCACGAGGTATCGGCCGCGCATTTGCAGAGGCTTATATACGTGAAGGCATAGACCATGTGGTAATTGCTGACATCGATCTGGAGCGCGCGCAGCAAACCGCAACTGACCTGGGCAACAAGGCTCTTGCGGTCCGGCTTGATGTGACCAATCAGCAGTCCATCGATGCGGCAGTTACCAAAACGGTCGAGCATTTTGGCGGCGTCGATATCCTGATCAATAATGCAGCGCTTTTCGATCTCGCGCCAATCGTCGATATCACCCGCGATAGCTACAATAAATTGTTTGCAGTAAATTTTGCAGGAACACTTTTCACACTGCAAGCCGTTGCCAAAAACATGATTGCTCGCGGAAAAGGCGGCAAGATCATTAACATGGCCAGCCAGGCGGGACGCCGCGGAGAGCCGCTTGTCGCTGTTTACTGTGCAACGAAGGCAGCAGTAATAAGTCTTACCCAATCGGCAGGCCTCAACCTTATCAAGCACGGCATCAACGTGAATGCCATTGCGCCCGGTGTCGTTGATGGAGAGCACTGGGAAGGCGTGGATGCCCTCTTTGCAAAATACGAGAACAGGCCGCGTGGAGAAAAGAAGCGACTCGTTGGCGAAGCTGTACCATTCGGCAGGATGGGCACCGCAGACGATCTCGTTGGCATGGCCGTTTTTCTGGCTTCAAGTGATAGCGATTACGTCGTCGCACAAACTTACAATGTCGATGGCGGCAACTGGATGAGCTGACTGTAAGTCGGTCGTGATGGACGCTTGCAGCATGAATGAAAAGAAGGGTTGATCCCGATGACAATTAAACTTTCGCAGAACGCTTTGCCCCAATTTTCGGCCAATGTCAGCGTACCCAGTTACAAGCAATCGGATTTGAAAGCCGGGATTATTCACTTTGGTGTCGGGAATTTTCATCGTGCACATCAGGCGGCTTATCTTGATGAGTTGTTCAATGCAGGGACGGATCACGAATGGGGTCTGGTTGGTGCTGGGGTCCTGCCTTCCGATGAAATCATGCGTCAGAAACTCAAGGACCAAGACTGGCTTACAACTGTAGTTGAACAAGACAGCGGGCATCGCAAAGCATATGTCACATCATCAATGATCGACTATATTCAGCCGGGTAACGCTGCAAACACAATTGCTCGTCTTGCTGATCCTGAAATTCGGATCGTGTCATTGACCATTACCGAGGGCGGTTATTTTATTGATCCGGCCTCAGGAAAATTCAATCCGCAACATCCTGCCATAGCGGCAGATGCGGCCAATATAGACAGCCCGAAAACCGTTTTCGGCTTGATTTTGGCTGGCCTGATTCGTCGGCGCAGCGAGGGCACGCCTGCTTTTACGGTTATGTCTTGCGACAATATTCCAGGCAATGGCCACGTCACCAGCGATGCCATTTGTGGATTGGCGGCGCTGATTGATCCTGTACTTGCAGATTGGGTGAAGCAAAATGTGGCTTTCCCGAATGGCATGGTGGATCGTATTACACCAGCAACAACCGACCGCGAGCGCAACTTCCTGGCAACGGAATTTGGAGTTGAAGATAATTGGCCGGTATTTTGCGAACCGTTCAAGCAATGGGTGCTCGAGGATCATTTTCCAACTGGTCGTCCTGCGCTTGAAAAGGTCGGGGTGACGTTTGTCGAAGATGTTGCACCGTATGAATTAATGAAAATACGCATTCTCAATGGCGGACATGCGGCAATCGCCTATCCGGCTTCACTCATGGACATCCATTTTGTTCACGAAGCGATGGAAGAGCCATTGATACGCAATTTTCTAACGAAGCTTGAGCGCGAAGAGATCATTCCGGTGTTGCCACCCGTACCTGATATGCCTTTCGATCAGTATTTTGATCTTATTATCCGGCGTTTTTCCAATCCAAAAATCGGCGATACCATCCAGCGACTTTGCCAGGATGGATCGAACCGCCAGCCAAAATTCATTTTGCCGACGACTGCCGACAGGTTGAGGGCAGGCGACAGCATTACCGGCCTATCCCTGGTGTCTGCGCTTTGGTGTCGGTTCTGTGCAGGGACAACTGATAGTGGTAAACCGACCGACTATCTGGATGCGAGCGCTGAGCGATTAAAGATCGAGGCTTTGAAGGCAAGGGGCGATCCGAAGGCATTCCTTGCCATGACAGATATTTTTGGCGATGTAGGGACAGCACCGGTTTTCGTCGAATCATTTTCGCGTATTCTCCGGACACTATGGGACAAGGGAGCACGCGAAACTTTGGAACTCTATCTTGAAAATAAACTCTAATGGCTGATCCCTCGCTTATTATTTTCGATTGCGATGGCGTTCTGGTCGACAGTGAGCCTATCTCCATAGCGGTGCTGCTGGAGATGATCGCCAAAAGTGGTGTCACCATGTCAGAAGATGATGCCTATGATCGTTTTCTTGGTCGAAGCATGGCGACCATTAGCAAGATTCTCCACGAAGAATACGGTTTCGCTGCCAGCGAAGCCGACCTCGACGAAATGCGGACCCATCTCTATTCGCGCTTCGAATTGGATCTCCAGCCCATCCCCGGCATCGCTGATACATTGAAGAAATTGCCACAGCGCCGCTGTGTTGCTTCGTCGAGCCAGCCAGAACGCATTCGTTTATCGCTAAGGTTGACCGGGCTCATCGACCTGCTTGATCCGCATATTTTCAGCGCCACTATGGTCAAGAATGGCAAGCCCGCTCCAGACCTGTTTTTATTTGCTGCGAACATAATGAATGTCGATCCGGCTGAATGTGTGGTGATCGAAGACAGTCCAGCAGGTATACAAGCTGCCAAAGCGGCGGGTATGCGCGTTTTCGCATTTACGGGCGGGACGCATTCCCGCGGTGGCAGGCTGGAGTCAACGCTTGCGTCTCTTGGCCCAGACCTTATATTCGACGACATGTTGCAATTGCCTGACCTACTCAAGTCGTAGGAAGCCGTACTGAAAGTTCGTTGATGCCGCAATTTGTCTGCGCTGTAGATGTTGGTACAGGAAGCGCCCGTGCGGGCATTCTGGATGCAAATGGCAACCTTCTGGGCCGCGTGGAGCACCCAATCTTAATGAATCGCCCAATGGGTGATCATGCCGAGCACGATTCGGAAGATATATGGAAATCTGTATGTATTTCTGTGCAAGGCGCGATTGCGGCGGCTAAAATTGATCCTGCAGATGTGGTGGGCTTGAGTTTTGATGCCACCTGTTCATTGGTCGTTCGCGATACCCATGGCAAGCAGCTTACCGTCTCAACATCTGGCGAGCAGCGTTGGGATACAATTGTCTGGCTCGATCATCGCGCTTTGGACGAGGCCGATGAATGCACGGCAACGGGCCACAAAGTCCTCGATTTTCTGGGCGGTGTCATGTCGCCGGAAATGCAGACGCCAAAATTGATGTGGTTGAAGCGTCATTTGCCGACCACTTGGAACAAGACGGGGTATTTTTTTGATCTGGCCGATTATTTGAGCTGGAAAGCAACAGGATCGTTGGCGCGGTCGCAATGCACGTTAACCTGTAAGTGGACCTATCTCGCGCATGAAAAGCAGGGCTGGCAGGTAGATTATCTGGAAGCAATCGGCTTGGAGGACTTGATTGAACGCGGCAATCTTCCGGACGTCGCAAGTCCTGTGGCAACGGATTTAGGCGCACTGACAAGCGAAGCGGCAAAAGAGTTGGGCCTCACGCCAAACTGTCATGTAGGAGCCGGACTCATTGATGCATTCGCCGGCTCGCTTGGCGTTCTAGGTGGCTTTGCTGGCGATCTTTCACAGATTGATCGCCATCTTGCGCTGATAGCTGGAACGTCAAGCTGCCTGATGGCCTTGTCCCGGGAGCCGATCTCGTTTCGCGGTGGTTGGGGCCCCTATCACGGCGTTGCACTTCCAGATGTTTGGCTGAGCGAAGGCGGTCAATCCGTAACTGGTGCCTTACTTGACCATATTATCCGCTGGCATGGGGCTGGAGGCGAGCCAAGTGGCGATGTGCACAGAAAGATCACAGCACGTATCATGGAGCTTCGTGCAACCGAGCCGGATCTCGCAAATCGTTTACACGTCCTGCCCGACTTCCATGGAAACCGTTCGCCGCTGGCTGACCCGCATGCGGTCGGGGTTATCAGTGGTCTGACACTTGATTCATCCTTCGACAGCCTGTGCCGTCTTTATTGGCGTACTGCTATCGGCATATCGCTCGGCGTGCGCCATATTCTGGATGCGTTCAATGACAAGGGTTACGCAATCGACACGATGCATGTCACTGGCGGCCACATCAAGAGCCCGCTGCTTATGGAGCTTTATGCCGATGCGACCGGCTGTACGGTTATAACCTCTGCGGCGGAGGACGCGGTGCTCCTTGGCACAGCGATGGTAGCTGCGGCGGCTGCGGGCGTGTATGCTGATCTACCTTCGGCCTGCACAGCGATGAAGCAGGGCGGGCATGTCCGTCGACCTGATCCGGCAGCGCGTCAGCGCCTTGATCGCGACTATCGAATCTTCCTTGAAATGCATGCCCAGCGCAAAGCATTGGACGCTTTGCAGTAACTGGGAAGCGCTCTAATGCGCCGCTTCCCAGTTATGCGCAGCACGTGCGTCCACCTGTAGTGGAACTGATAACGCAATTGCTGGCATGGCCGCGTTTTCCATCACTTCGCGAATGACGGGAAGCGTTGCCTCCACCTCATCCTCAATGGTCTCGAAAACCAATTCATCATGCACTTGAAGCAGCATGCGCGCTGTGAGTTTCGCGTCTTTCAATGCAGCGTCCATACGCACCATAGCACGACGAATAATATCGGCTGCCGAGCCTTGGATCGGTGCGTTGATTGCGGCTCGCTCGTTGAAGGCCCGCAGTTGCGGATTTGACGAGCGGATTTCAGGATAATGCGCACGGCGGCCAAAAATGGTTTCGACATAGCCGTGTTGACGGGCAAAGGCTTTCGTCGCTTCCATATAATCCTTGATCCCCGGGAAGCGTTCAAAATAGGTCCGGATGTATTGGCTGGCTTCTTCGCGCGGAATGGAGAGCTGGTTGGCAAGCCCGAATGCGGAAATACCGTAGATAATGCCGAAGTTGATGGCCTTTGCGCGTCGTCGCACTTCCGAAGGCATGCCTTCCACCGGGACGCCGAACATTTCAGAAGCCGTCATGGCATGAATGTCGATGCCATCGGCAAAGGCCTGAGTCAGCTGTGGAATTTCCGCAACATGTGCAAGCACGCGGAGTTCGATCTGGCTATAATCTGCCGATATCAGCTTATTACCGGGCGCGGCTATAAAGGCCGTACGGATTTTGCGCCCCTCGGTGGTGCGAACCGGAATGTTTTGCAGATTGGGCTCTGATGACGACAGACGCCCTGTCGAGGTTGCGGCCATGGCATAGGACGTATGGACCCGCTTGGTGTCGGGATGAATGTAGCCGGGAAGGGCGTCGGTATAAGTTGATTTCAGCTTTGTCAGCTGGCGCCAGTCAACGACTTTGCGAGGTAGTTCATGGCCCTCAGCGGCTAAGTCTTCGAGAAGCTGAGCAGATGTTGACCACTGCCCAGTTTTCGTCTTCGATCCCCCCGGCAGCCCCATTTTTCCGAACAGGATATCACCCATCTGCTTGGGAGACCCGATATTGATCTTCTCTCCTGCAAGTTTGTAGATTTCGTCCTCGATAGCCGCTGCTGACTGTGCGAGATCACCTGACAAGCGAGACAGAATCTGTCGGTCGACAGAAATCCCTCGTTCCTCCATACGGGCGAGCACAGGAATAAGGGGCCGTTCGAGCCGCTCGTAAACCGAGGAGAGGCCATCGGCGACAAGCCGAGGCTTCAGAAGCCGCCATAGCCGCAAAGTAACGTCTGCATCCTCAGCGGCGTATTCGGTGGCTCTTTCTATTTCAACTTTGTCAAATGTGAGTGAGGATTTACCAGAGCCGACCAAATCCTTGTAAGACAAAGGCTTGTGGCCCAGCCATCGGTCACACAGACTATCCATGGTATGGTGGCCTTCGCCAGCATCCAACACATAGGAAATAAGCATGGTGTCATCGACCGGATGAAGATCAATGCCGTGACGATGCATGACCAGCCACTCATACTTCATGGCATGGGCAATTTTGAGAACCGATGCGTCTTCAAGCATCGGCTTCAACAGACGGAAAACCTCTGCTTCAGGAATCTGATGTTCAAGCAGTCCACCGCCAAGCAGATCGCCGTCGCGTGATTTATGATTGATTGGAATATACGCAGCCTTGCCCGGCCGCGTGGCGAGGGACAGGCCCACAATTTCGGTCTGCATTGGATCGGCGGATGTTGTCTCCGTATCGAAAGCGACGATACCCGACGCCATGGCTTCATCAATCCAGATTTGCAGCGAGGCAACATCGCGAATCGTTATGTAGGCGCTGCGATCAATTTTGGCTGACAACGCTTCGTCGGTGCGAGCCTTTACAAGGTCAGCAGGTGTAGCGGACACGTTTGATGATGGCGGTTTGCTGGAGACAACCATCTGGCTTGATGCGGTTGCACCTTCAGGGTTGGCATCAGATCCAGCACTATCTAGATCCGGGCCGCGGGCTTCGGCGACGGCCTCAATCTTAAGGTTGGCAGCTTCAATTTCGCTGGCGTCCACTCCGGTTGCCTCGGCAGCGCGACGTGTCAGGGCGTTGAATTCCATCGATTTGAGAAATGCAACCAGCTTTGGTCCGTTCTGAGGCTCGAGTCCGAAATCCTCAAGACCTACGTCAATGGGCGTATCGGTTTTCAGGGTCACAAGCTGGCGGGATATCAATGCCTGCTCGGCATACTGGATTATGTTCTCGCGTCGTTTCTGCTGTTTGATTTCTCCGGCACGCGCAAGCAGCGTATCAAGATCACCAAACTCCTCCAGCAACTGCGCCGCTGTTTTTGGTCCGATGCCGGGAATTCCAGGAACATTATCGGTCGAATCGCCCGTCATTGCCTGTAGATCAATCATTTTTTCGGGCGGCACGCCCCACTTCTCGATTACCTCAGGAATGCCGATCTGCTTGTCCTTCATGCTGTCATACATGGACACCAGCGGCGTAACGAGCTGCATCAAATCCTTGTCTGATGAAATAATCGTAACTTCTGCTCCCACAGCTTCTGCCATGCGGGCATAGGTGGCGATGAGATCGTCAGCCTCATAACCTTCCTTCTCAATACACGGCAGATTAAAGGCTTTCGTTGCTTGCCGGATCAAACCGAATTGCGGGATCAAGTCTTCCGGAGGGGCAGAGCGGTTTGCCTTGTACTCCGGATAAATTTCCTTGCGGAAGGTGGTCGAGGAATAATCGAAAATTACTGCGAAGTGTGTGGGCGTATCGCGTACAGACGTGTCTCGCGCTTCCCGCAACAGCTTCCACAACATGTTACAAAAACCTGAAACGGCGCCGACCGGCAGGCCATCCGATTTCCGCGTCAGGGGCGGAAGAGCGTGGTAGGCGCGGAAAATATAGCCGGAGCCGTCGACGAGGAAGAGATGATCACCTTTTTTCATGGCAACAGAAATAAATGAACATGGTAAAAAAGGAAATGACGAGTTGTGTTGTTTCCAGCGACTCCTGTGGGCATCCTGACGTTAATTTCGCTTCACGCCTTTGTTACAAAGATGTAATCTTCTGTGCCCTTGAATTGCCACGGTTTACCCCCCAAATCCAGTTCATCGACATTAGATCGATCGCTGGTTTTTAAGGCTCGTCCCCCGCCTGACACCAGTGTCGCAGCCTCCCATTCCCCTCTCCAGGGTGGCTGCAAATGAGTGTAGTAGTGATCTGGTCGCCTTTGGTCCCCCCGCCAAGGCGGCCATTTCTTTTATAGCGTGCCGCCCTGCCATTTTTTTGTGCCGTTGGCTTGAAAATACGCTAAGAAGAGCTCCCTTCACGAATCCCGGTCAATGAACTCAGGAAATATTATGTCAGCTCTCGAACCTGTCTTGAATGCGCTTGATACAAACCTCGACAAGAGCTTGGAGCGCCTTTTTGATCTGCTGAGAATCAAGTCCATTTCAACTGATCCGGCGTTCAAAGTGGATTGTCGCAAAGCCGCTGAATGGCTGGTAGCTGATCTGCAATCGATTGGATTTGAAGCAAGTATACGCGACACGCCGGGGCATCCGATGGTTGTCGCACATCATGCTGGCCCTAGCGAAGATGCTCCCCATGTGCTTTTTTACGGCCACTATGATGTCCAGCCTGTCGATCCTCTCGAATTGTGGGAAAACGATCCATTCGATCCTGCGATCAAGGACATGGGCAATGGCCGCAAAATTCTGACCGGTCGCGGCACATCTGACGACAAGGGCCAGTTGATGACCTTTGTTGAAGCCTGCCGTGCTTATAAAGCGGTACATGGCCAATTGCCGATAAAGATTTCCATTCTGTTTGAAGGCGAAGAAGAATCGGGCTCGCCGTCTCTCAAGCCATTTCTTGAGTCACACAAGAATGAGCTGAAGGCCGATTTTGCACTCGTCTGCGACACTGGAATGTGGGATTCGGAAACGCCTGCGATTTCTGTCGGGCTGCGCGGATTAGTTGGCGAAGAGATTATTGTCAAAGCGGCCGACCGGGACTTGCATTCCGGTATGTTTGGCGGCGCAGCGGCAAACCCGATCCGCATCCTTACTAAAATTCTCGCTGATATTCATGACGAGAATGGCGCGGTGACAATCCCTGGTTTCTATGATGGCGTTGAAGAAACACCCACGCAAATATTGCAGATGTGGGAAGGGCTTGATGCCACGCCGGAAAACTTCCTTGGTCCTGTTGGTCTTTCTATACCATCAGGCGAGCAGGGCCGTTCAATCCTTGAACTGATATGGGCGCGTCCGACCGCCGAATTTAATGGCATAACCGGCGGTTACACGGGACAAGGGTTCAAAACCGTCATTGCGGCCCAAGCCTCTGCAAAAGTATCGTTCAGATTGGTCCACAAGCAAAATCCGGCGAAAATCCGCGAGGCTTTCCGCGCCTTTGTCCAAGCGCGTGTTCCTGCCGATTGCACAGTTGAGTTCCATGAGCATGGTGGATCACCCGCCATCCAACTTTCCTACGAATCGCCGCTGCTTTCCAAGGCAAAAAATGCCCTGAGCGATGAATGGCCAAACCCGGCAGTGCTGATTGCAATGGGTGGCTCAATTCCGATTGTTGGTGACTTCCAGAATATGCTGGGCATGGAATCTTTGCTCGTAGGCTATGGCCTCGAAGATGACCGGATTCATTCTCCGAATGAGAAATATGAATTGAATTCATTCCACAAAGGCCAGCGGTCTTGGGCGCGCATTCTCGACGCCCTCGCGAAATAAACAGGAAAAGAATATGACCATTCGCTTTCACCGCAATGACCTGCCTGACCTGAGCAACTATCAGGTCGATGCGGTTGCCATCGATACCGAGACACTTGGTCTCAATCCGCATCGCGACAGGCTTTGTGTCGTTCAAATTTCACC
Organism: Phyllobacterium sp. CCNWLW183; assembly: GCF_037203775.1. NCBI lineage: Bacteria > Pseudomonadati > Pseudomonadota > Alphaproteobacteria > Hyphomicrobiales > Phyllobacteriaceae > Phyllobacterium > Phyllobacterium sp. CCNWLW183. Next base: position 15,703 of record NZ_JBBCBN010000013.1, read on the forward strand.
TGGCGATGGTACAGCGGACGTTATCCAGATCGATAAGGGACAGAAAAGCGCTCCGAATTTGGAGAGGCTGCTGGGCGATAATGCCGTCACCAAGATTTTTCACTTCGGACGTTTTGACCTTGCAGTTCTATTTCATACGTTTGGCATCATGCCGAAACCTGTCTTCTGCACCAAGATCGCATCCCGGCTGGTACGCACCTATACGGATCGCCACGGATTGAAAGAGATTTGCAGTGAACTGCTGGAAATCAACCTTTCCAAACAACAGCAGTCTTCAGATTGGGGTGCACCGCAGCTCAGTCAGGCACAGCTGGAATATGCGGCCTCCGATGTTCTTTATCTGCATCGCCTGCGAACCATTCTCCAGCAGCGTCTGGAACGGGACGGGAGAGCAGAAGAGGCGATGGCTTGCTTTGAGTTTTTGCCTACCCGCGCCAAACTGGATTTGATGGGATGGGACGAGCAGGACATTTTTGCGCATAGCTGAGTTATTACGCGGCGGGGGCTTGAGCTGTTTCCTGCTGTGGAGCGCGATCTACATGCGTCCAAGCCGGTCTTTTGAATAGAAATTCCCCATAGCCAGTGAGTTGAATGATTCTATAAAGAATGACCGGGCCGATGACGCCGCTCATCACCGTCAGTAGTGAAATAGTGCCAATATCAGTGATGATTCCAGTTTTAAGCAATATAGTGCGAGCGGCTGCCATGGGCAGAAAGAAGGCCAGGTACACCACGATTGAGTGAGCACCAAGCCAGCGCAGCGTTGCGTTTATGGGCTTCCATGGCACACTTGCAATAAGAGCTGAGCTTGAAACAATAGCCAGTGCTCCAGCAAAACCGGCGATCAACGAGATAACCGGCACACTTGCCCAGCCACCAAGCCCGCCCGAAGTATAAGTCACTTGTGGTATCCACGCGCTAAATGGTGCCGGTGCAGGATGGAAGACCAGCCACCCGTTTAAGACAGCCCATGCACCTAGAATGATTGCAGCAATAGCGGGGCTTGCCCGCAATTTCTCGGCCAGTTTGAAGATTGCTGGAGCAAATGCATATCCTGCAAAAAAATACACATATCGGCTGCAAAACTCGTCAATAACAAGCCATCCCGTGTGGATCGGCAACGTTTCTAAAAGTGCCGATGCTGCAAAGACCAGCCAGACATTTGTCGTCTTCAGCAATCGGGTAACGATAAAGAACACCGGCAACAAATATATGAACCACAATGTGCCAAATGGTTGCACAAATGCGAGCAGATAAGCCGATATGGCACCCGTCGCTCCGTCTTGCGCCACAACCCCTGGTGCCTTGAACACAAATTGAATGGTTAGCCAAAGCACGTAGAAATAGGCAAAATGCACGACCTTTCGATCAATATAGCGCAGCCACGAGCGGTTAATGACGACGCTTAGGAAAAGCCCCGATATCAAAAAGAAATCTGGCATCCGAAATGGCTGAGCAAATGCTACAACCGGATGCATCCACCCTTGCGTGCCAGTCTCGTTCTCTACACCCAGAACAGAATGCATCATCACTACAAAAATGATGCAGATACCTTTGGCAATGTCGACCCAGTCTACCCGCATCTTTTCCACGGTACTCATTCGTCGTGCTCCCTCACCATTCGTCTTTGATACGCGAAGATTCAGAATAGGAAGTAAAATTCAGGTGATGGACGAATGCCCGAAGATGTTTCCATAAAACATGATTGCTAGACCGTATTTCGAGCGATCGAATTTTTATTGTAATTATCAGAAGTCGTTCTTCGGAGTGCTACGCGTACGAGACTGTACAAGGCACAAAAAAGCCGGGCAAGAGCCCGGCGAATTGTGAACGCTAATGCGTCCAGAGGGGAACACGCAACGAGCGAAAAATGGGAGGAGAACCGCTCGTTACGCAAGGATTAAAGTATAGCCGATAAAGGAAATATTCAAGAGCCTGCAAATAATAATCTTTTGCTATTGAGCAGCCGGAGATTGTTTTTCAAATTCTTGGCTGTCCTTGCATACCCCGTGTCCCCGTAACTGGCACCCGCCAAGACGGTATTGCGCCTCTGAGTCGGGTGAGGGACTGAGGCGCTTAATGGCACCGCCACCGCATCCGCTAATTCCAATCGTGAGAACTACAAGCATGATAAGGCGCATGAACATTCCTCATTGATACGCAAGATTAACCCCAGCAGATGGATTTCTCAACTGGCGGCAGGTCATTCAAAGCAGCGGACGAAATTGCCCCAAAGATGGCTTTTCCGGCATGCGGGCAAGTTCTTCAAGTTGATTCATCGCACCTGCAAGAGTGAAGCGCTGAAAAAGCCAAGGCTCAACTTTATATGGTAAAGTTTCGAAAAGCGCGATTTTGTCGGACAGCGCTTGGGCGTCGCCGGTGGGAACGAGCCATTGTGCGTAGGAGTCTGTGAGGATCTCTGCCGGTCCATAGGGGCAATCGGTGGATATGATAGGCGTTCCCGAGATAAGACTTTCGACCAGAACGTTTGGAAAGCCTTCAAAATCGGATGACAGCAATAAAGCGTCTGCGCGCGCCATATAGGAAAAGGGGTTGTCGCGAAAGTTAAGGGCAGCCACTCGATCTTCCAATGCATATTGCCGCGCAAGTTGCATGGCTTCATCGGGCTTATCAGTCAAAAGCAAGAGCCTGCGTGTTGATCCGCTGCCCTTCAACGCTTCGAACAGCACGTCATGGCGTTTGGCCGCAGCAAATCGGCCCACATGGATATAATACGGTTCGGAGGGCAAATCGGCAGGCTTTTCAGCTGCCAATTTGCGTATGTGTTCAACATTGTAGCCATTATGTATCAGCGTTGCGCTGGATGGGATGGCATCCAGTTTTGCAAGATCGTCAATCACGCCCTTTGATACGCCTATGACCGGTTTTCCGTGATAGATACTAGATAAAAGCCGCGCGCGCCGCCGCCGTTTTCGAAGATCGGACACGCCCGCAATAAGCTCTGATGTCGCAATATGTATCCAATGATGTACGTTTATTAGCCCGGCTCTGGCTACAACGCGGTCAGCCGGCGTGAGCGAAGAAGAAACAAAATCAAAGGGCTGAAGGCGTGAGGCCTGTTTGAACCACTGCCGCAGACGTAACGCGGATTTTATCTGTTGAACGAAACCACTTAGCCTGGTCGTCGAGCGATCCAAAACCTCAAAGTCAACCCCGTCTGGGATGGTCCTTGTCTCGCCATCTACAAGTGCCAAAATCTTGACCTTGTGACCGCGACGCGCCAACTCCCCTGCATAACGGAGGCGTGAATAGGTGACTCCGTTCGGCCCGAGATCTGCTATAATAAAAAGAAAACGCATCAGCCATCGTCCTATCGGAGCATCACGGGCGCGCGAAGAGTCCCAGCTCTGTAAATTGACGGGAATCTCGAAACCTTAGGGAGTCCGGCCCAATCAAGCTCACATTTTCTTCGGCACCAAGCACGTCAACCACGTTTTTGTAAACATGTGAGCCACCATAATATTGCGCGTCCGCAACAGCGGCCTGCGCGAAAAGCAAGGCATCACTGAAAAATTTGAAATGCAATAGCGAGCCATAAATAGGAGAAAAATTGCGATAGAATGGCAATGGCTTGTGAATACTGGAAGCGAACGCCATCGTCGTCTCCACGTATAGAAGCGGGTATTTCATCAATTCAACATGTTCCTTGAGAATACGTCCGCGGGGGCCACCCGTTAAAGACATGAAACGGTTATCCGCGCTCATGCGATAGCCGGACGCGTCAAACATATCGGCAATTTTCCAAGGCATGATCTCGCTGGAACCATCGAATACTGCCGATGACAGCGGGCCCGAAGGATAAAGGTCAATCATGGGCGCTGGACAATGCCTAATGCCCTTCAGCTCAAGATTTGCAATGAGCTCCGGTAACGGTTCTTCTTCGCAATTGTCATAAATGAAATATTCATCGCAATCGACATTAAGATACCAGCGATTGATTCCATACAGTTTCAGAAGTTCATGCCTCCAGAGCTTCCCGCGGTCAGCTTCCCCATAGCGTAGGGGTGACTTGAAGAGATCGACATCGGGCTGTTGCAGCAATATGTCCCGGGTAGCATCAGACGAATTATCATCGATACATAGGAAGCGTGTGACACCAATTTTGCGATAGTGAGACAGAAATGAGGGCAGGAAATTTACGCTGTTGCGCGTCAGGAAAATGAGTGGAATGTCCGTATTCTGTAACGGGCGCATTCCAGAACCAAGAGGTGATATCGCGGCAACATTATTTTTTCGGCGCTTCAATCGCGTCTCGATCCGCCACGAATCCAGACGGCTCCTCAGCCTTTGAAAAAGACTGCGCTCGATTGCCGGTGAGCCCTTGTCGGGAAATGCCAAATTCGTTTCTGACAATGTAAAAAGCGTGTCCGATTGCGGTATTGAGTTTTATGTCAGCACGTAAAGACCATGTGCATATGCGCCCACCAATACCAACATAAAAATGCTTATAATCAAGGCATTAATGCCATTCTTATGCTCACTGTGGCGAGAATGCTGGTAACACAGGCCCGCCGCTGTAACCATTAATGCAAGATAGCTTGCGCTTTCCGCAATCTCTTCTTTTATCTGCATGGAAACTGTGCCGTGCTGTGAATCACAATAGGCACCAATAAGAAGAAAAATTGCCGCGACGTAGAATGGCCAAGCAGATTTGCTGAAAACAAATCGCGCAATTTCGCCAACTGTCCGCCAGCGAAAGGCCAGATAAACACATGCCACCGCAATTATTATAACAGCTTCGTGAATACGGAATACTTTGCTGTTCATATAGGTCGTTATTGGACCCACGCGATCAACCTCAAGCTCACGCAGGAAAAAAACGATACAAAGCACAGCCATGCCAATGGAAAACATTCGGCCAGCTTTATGCTGGAGCAGGCCTGCGATGAAGAACAGGGCAGTTGCACCGGCGATATATGCCAGCTGGAAAGTTTCAATCGCACCCGACTCATCCAGCGAAACAGAAACGTCCAGTGGGTCGATTGAAAACGCGAAATAACCGATGTTGATAACGAGTGCACCCAGTAAAAGCAGCGCGAAACCCGTTGTGAACTTTGCCTGTTCCATGTCACGGACCTTATAAGACAGCGAAGCGCCGAGACCTAAAGGAAGCTGCACACTATCGCAACCCTTTAGTGTATTAGTTGCAAAAACTGCAACTGCACACGATAGAGCTGCTTTGGCTGGCCTGTCTTCGCGCCGCTGTTTTGTTAAACGAATTTAACTTCACTGGTCCTTAACCGCACCTTAAATCGCCGCATTTACTCTGCAACGCGTGGCTATCACTCCAGATGGGTACAACGGCGCGGAATTTATCATCAATGGCACCACGCGATAAAGGCAGGCAACGCATCGAACCCGGATTTGGCTCCGGTCGGGATTCGAGCGATGACATGCGTGCAGATCCGAAGGATAGGCCCGTGGCAAAACGCAAATCGGCAGTGCGCAAAGTCTCAAAGTCAAAGCGTAGCAGCTCACGCCGCGGCAAAAACGGCAGTGGATTTATTGGGTTGGTGCGACGTGCAGTTTATTGGTCGTTTGTTTTATGCATTTGGGGTGGAATCGCTCTGACAGGCACGGTTCTCTATTTCGCCGCCAAGATGCCCCAGACGACGACATGGACCATTCCTGACCGTGCACCCAACGTTAGGATAGTTTCCGTGGAAGGCGAATTGATCGCCAATCGTGGCGCTTCGGGCGGAGAGGCAATCGGGCTGCATGATATGTCGCCCTATATACCTGAGGCGGTTATTGCCATTGAAGATCGCCGGTTCTATTCGCATTTTGGCGTCGATCCTATTGGCTTTGCCCGGGCGATGGTAACCAATGTGATTTCGGGTCGCTTGGTACAGGGGGGCTCGACGATCACCCAGCAGTTGGCCAAGAATCTTTTCCTGACACCTGATCGCACCCTTGAACGCAAGGTTCAGGAGGTATTGCTGGCGCTGTGGCTGGAGCAGAAATATACCAAGACACAAATCCTGGAGATGTATCTTAATCGGGTCTATCTGGGGTCCGGCTCTTATGGTGTGGCCGCTGCATCGCACCGGTACTTCAACAAATCAGCCAAAGAAGTGACCTTGCCAGAAGCTGCGCTGCTTGCGGGTCTGCTCAAGGCTCCTTCGCGTTTGTCACCTGCACGTGATCCAAAAGCTGCGCGCGAACGTTCGCAATTGGTGCTTGCTGCAATGCGTGAGCAAGGCATGATCGGCGTTGACGAATTGGATGTGGCGATGAAGCAGCCTACAGCACGCGCCGCTTCCTATTGGTCAGGATCAGAACAGTATGTTGCTGACCGCGTCATGGAGGAGTTGCCAAATCTAATCGGCGACGTATCGAATGATATTGTGGTTGATACCACTGTGGATCTTGGCTTGCAGAAGTTGGGAGAAGCATCGATCCGCGATCTCATCAGTAAAAACGGTGAGAAGTTGAATGTTTCGCAAGGCGCGCTGGTCTCAGTTGATGGAACAGGCGCCGTGCGCGCGCTCGTAGGCGGGTATGATTACGCCAACAGTCAGTTTGACCGGGCCAGCGAGGCAAAGCGCCAGCCGGGATCGGCCTTCAAGCCTTTCGTTTATCTTTCTGCTTTGGAAAAGGGACTTACGCCGGAATCTATTCGCAATGATGCGCCAATCCGCATCGGCAAATGGACACCAGGAAATTACAATGGAAAATATTTTGGCAAAGTAACATTGGCTGAAGCACTGGCCCGCTCGCTCAATTCCGTATCTGCGCAACTTGTCATGGAAGTGGGACCTGCAACCGTTGTCTCAACGGCTCATCGTCTTGGCATCGATTCCAGCCTTACGTCGAATGCTTCGCTGGCCCTCGGCACATCTGAAGTAACTTTGCTGGAACTGACAGATTCCTTTGTCCCATTTGCCAATGGAGGCTACAAGGCGCCTGTCCACATTATTCGCCGTGTCACCACGAATAGCGGTAAGCTGCTTTTTGAGTATAAGGGGCCGACACCGGACCGTGTTGTAAGCCCGCGCAATCTCAGCATGATGAACGCCATGTTGAGCCAGACTATCGAGACTGGCACGGCAACCAAGGCAAGATTTGGCTGGCCGGCAGCTGGCAAGACCGGAACCAGCCAGAACTTCCGTGATGCCTGGTTTATTGGCTATACGTCCAATCTGACGACAGGCGTGTGGTTCGGCAACGATAACGGCAAGCCAACGAAGAAGATCACCGGCGGATCGTTACCGGCAATCGCTTGGAAAGATTTCATGGTGGCAGCCCATAAGGGCGTTCCCATCGCACCGCTTCCCGGAGATTATCGCCTCGATAAATTGATCGAAGAGGGCAATGATATTTTGCCTGATTCGGGTGTTGATCCTTCAGCTCCATCAGCACAACTCGATCCCGGCACGCAGGTTGGACTTGGCGACCAGACTGGATCTACGAGACTTATTCCACCGGGAGACGTGGGTCAAAACGGTCAGGCAGGTCGCAAGACAACGCTGTTCGATCTCATCATGGGAAATTGAACGAGCGATACCAAGCGTCTTGCCAGGAACTAACTTGTCAGGGTTCTTTTCACGGCGATCTTCCATCCGGCAATCTTGGCCTTGCGGGTCTTCTCATCCATTTTCGGTATAAAGCGCGTGTCTCTTTCCCATGTTTTGGAGAATTCGCGGCGGTTTGGCCATATGCCCGCCTTGGAGCCGGCAAGCCATGCTGCGCCAAGTGCCGTTGTTTCGAGAATGGTTGGTCGATCCACGGGCGCATCAAGAATATCGGCAAGGCGCTGCATGGTCCAGTCCGAGGCGACCATCCCGCCATCGACGCGCAGCACGGTCTTGGTGTCAGAAGTCTTCCAATCCTTTCGCATGGCGTCAAGGAGATCGCGCGTTTGATAGGCCACAGATTCCAGCGCGGCTCTTGCAAATTCCGCAGGGCCAGAGTTTCGGGTCAGTCCATATATCGCGCCACGTGCTTCTGCGTCCCAATGGGGCGCCCCTAGCCCTACGAAGGCGGGAACGAGATAAACATCTTGGCTCGGGTCTGCCTGATCAGCGAGCTTACCGGTTTCGGGCGCGGATCCAATGATTTTCAACCCGTCCCGCAGCCATTGCACCGCCGCACCTGCAATGAAAATCGAACCCTCCAGCGCATAGGTCGTTTTGCCATTGAGACGATAGGCGATGGTTGTCAGGAGCCGGTTTTTGGAGATCACCATATCGCTGCCGGTATTGAGCAAGGCAAAACAGCCCGTACCATAAGTGGATTTGAACATTCCCGGTTCAAAACAAGCTTGGCCAATGGTCGCTGCATGTTGATCACCGGCAACACCGAGAATCGGAATTGTTGCGCCAAATAAAGACGCTTCCGCCGAGCCGAAATTTGCCGCGCAGTCTTTAACCTCCGGCAACATTGCACGAGGAACACGGAGAATTTCGAGCAGTTCGTCATCCCACTCATTGGTAGCAATGTTAAAAAGCAGCGTGCGTGAGGCATTGGTGGCATCTGTCGCGTGAACCTTGCCGCCAGTCAGTCGCCAAATCAAAAAACTGTCGATTGTACCGAAAAGCAGTTCGCCATTGGCTGCGCGCTTGCGGGCACCGGGCACTTTATCCAAAATCCAGGAAAGCTTGGTGCCAGAAAAATAGGGATCGAGCAGCAAGCCCGTTTTCCGGGTGAATTTCTTTTCCAGCCCTTGCTTCTTCAGCTTTTGGCAAAGGGAAGCGGTTCGGCGATCCTGCCAAACTATGGCGTTGTGTATCGGTTTGCCCGTTGCCTTTTCCCAGACGATCACCGTTTCGCGCTGGTTGGTAATGCCGATTGCCGCGACGTCGCCCGCTTGGATTTTTGCATTCTCGATAGCAACTTCACAAGTTGCCAGAACGGATTGCCAGATTTCATCAGGATCGTGCTCAACCCAGCCAGACTGCGGATATATTTGCGTGAATTCTTGTTGGCTTTTGCCGACAACTTTCCGGCTCTTATCAAAAATGATTGCGCGGCTTGATGTCGTGCCCTGGTCGATGGCCAATATATATCCGTTCATGCTTCCTCCCGCGTTTTGAACGACGTTATTGATTTCGTTCAACGGGATCAATAACGCCGCGAATGTTATGCCTCGATATTCAACTGCTGATCGGCTATGGAGTCTCCAACGGAGAATTTCTCATGAGTGAAAAAGAACCTCGCAAGGTCCTCGTACTGACCGGCGCAAGCCGCGGTATTGGCCACGCAACTGTTAAGCGTTTTTCGCGTGCAGGTTGGCGCGTTATCACCTGCTCTCGCCAGAGTTTCGATGACAACTGCCCTTGGCCTGCTGGTCCAGACGATCATATCAAGGTCGATCTTGCTGATCCTGCTGATGTAGATCATGCGGTGTCGGAGATCAGGCAGCGGCTTAAGGTCGAAGGCGGGATGCTTAACGCCCTAGTCAACAATGCGGGTATTTCACCAAAGAATGGCTCGGGTAATCGTCTCGATTCCATTGAAACGCCAATGCAGACCTGGATGAGCGTGTTCCAAGTAAATTTCTTTGCCCCAATCATGCTGGCGCGTGGCCTGTTCAATGAGTTGGCCACTGCAAAAGGTTCTGTGGTGAACGTGACATCAATTGCCGGCAGTCGCGTACATCCATTTGCAGGTACAGCCTATGCTACATCCAAGGCAGCTTTGGCGTCATTGACCCGCGAAATGGCATCCGACTTCGGTCCCCACGGAATTCGAGTCAATGCCATCGCGCCTGGCGAGATCGATACGGCAATTCTCTCTCCCGGAACCGACAAGCTGGTAGAGCATTTGCCGCTTCGCAGGCTTGGCAAAACAGCCGAAGTTGCCGAAACGATCTTCTTCCTCTGTTCCGAGGCCTCATCTTATGTGACCGGCTCGGAAATACACATCAATGGTGGCCAACACGTTTGATTCTAAAGGATAAACAAGCTCTCATATGAGAGCTTGTTTATTAGACGTGGCTTTTATCTTTGGTGGTTTAAACGTAGCGATTGACTACATTTTCCAAATATTCCTGACGTCCGGAGCGCGGTTGCGGTTGCAGTCCTGAACCCTCAACTTTGTTCGCAATGTCCTCAAGCGAAAGCTTGCCCGAAAGCATTTGCTGGGCTTCCGGCTTTGACCAGCCAGCATAACGCTCATCGACAAACCCTGTCAGCACCTTGTCTTCGATCATCTTTGCTGCCGCCTTGAGGCCACGAGCGCAAGTGTCCATGCCGCCAATATGAGCAATCAACAAATCCTGCGGATCAAGTGACTGGCGGCGCAATTTCGAGTCGAAATTCGTGCCACCCGACGTAAATCCTCCTGCTTTGAGAATTTCAAAATATGCCAGCGCAACTTCCGGAACGTTGTTAGGGAACTGGTCTGTATCCCAGCCGGACTGATAGTCATTACGGTTCATATCGATTGAACCGAAGATGCCCAGAGCCGAGGCAGTCGCAAGTTCATGCTCAAAGGAATGGCCTGCAAGAATCGCATGACCCTGCTCCAGATTGACCTTCACTTCATTTTCAAGACCGAAGCGCTTGAGGAAGCCGTAAACAGTTGCCGCGTCATAATCGTACTGATGTTTGGTCGGCTCTTGTGGCTTCGGTTCAATAAGGATGGCGCCCTTGAAGCCAATCTTATGCTTATAATCGACGACGAGGCTCAGGAAACGACCCATCTGGTCGAGTTCGCGCTTCATATCGGTATTCAGCAGCGTTTCGTAGCCTTCGCGACCGCCCCAGAGAACGTAGTTTTCGCCCTTGAGCTTCTGCGTAACGTCGATGCAGGTTTTCACCGTTGCAGCGGCATAGGCGAAGACCTCTGGATCGGGATTGGTTGCGGCACCTGACATATAACGGCGGTTGGAAAAGAGGTTGGCTGTGCCCCAGAGAAGCTTTGTTCCTGTCTTCTCCATCTTCCCGGCAAAATAGTCCGCTATTTCATGGAGGCGCTTGTTGCTTTCTGCAAGCGTATCGCCTTCCGGGCGCACATCGGCATCGTGGAAACAGAAATAAGGTGCGCCCAGTATCGAGAACATTTCGAAGGCAACATCTGCTTTCAGTTTCGCTCCTTCCATGGTCTCATTAAACCAGGGGCGCTCGAATGTCTGCCCACCAAACGGATCGCCGCCCGGCCAGACAAAGGAGTGCCAATAGGCAACGGCAAAACGCAAATGGTCTTCAAGGCGTTTCCCCAAAACCACTTCATCCGCATTGTAGAAGCGGTAGGCTAGCGGATTTGTGCTGTCCGGCCCCTCATATTTGACTGGTTTGGTGTCGCCGAAAAATCCGCTGTTCATGACTGAACTCCTTTTAATGCTGGATATAGATTATGATAACGATGATAGGCCGCATCAAATTGAGCGGTCAGTTTTGTTTCTGGCTCGATGGTCGAGGCGGTTGAAGGCGCGACGCATATTTCACGTGGGTTAACTTGCTCGGCGGCGATCAATCCGAGACGCGCTGCCCCGAAAGCTGCGCCGAAATCGCCGTCTGCTGGCACGTCAACTGGGATATTGAGCGCCGTCGCTATGGTTTTCAACCAATAGGTTGAGCGCGAGCCGCCGCCGACAGCCGTAACGCGTTCAAGCTGTGTGCCCGCCGCCGCCAATGCACGCGAACAGTCGCGAAATGCGAAGGCCACACCTTCCAGAACGGCTTGTGTCAATACTGCGCGGTCACTTGCGTGCTCCAACCCATAAAACGATCCGCGAATAGAGGAGTCGTTAAGCGGAGTGCGCTCGCCGGAAAGATAGGGAAGGAAGGTGACGCCCGATGGTTCCCGTAAAGCTAGCCCAAGCTCGTTTGTGAGCTCAGCTGCATTGCGCGAGGTTATCCCGGCATACCAGTTCAACGCGTCGGTAGCCGACAGAATTACCCCCATCTGATGCCATGTATTCGGCAATGCATGGCAAAACGTATGCACGGCACTTTCCGGATTGGGCAAATAGGCATTGTTTGCAGCAAAAAGTACACCGGACGTGCCTAGAGAAATGAAAGCGTGACCCTCGCCAACAGTTCCCATGCCACATGCGGATGCTGCGTTGTCGCCGGCTCCACCAGCAACAACGACGTTGCTTTTCATTCCCCAACGCGAAGCAATATCGGATTTTAATGTGCCGGAGACATCTGTGCCTTCCACCAGCGACGGCATATGATCAAGACTTAATTCTGTGGCGGCCAAAAGTTCTTGCGACCAAGCGCGCTTACCAACGTCCAACCAGGATGTGCCCGCAGCGTCCGACATTTCCGAGACGTACTCGCCCGTCAACCAAAGGCGCAAATAGTCTTTTGGTAAAAGAATATGGCGGGTTTTACTGAAGATATCTGGCTCATTGTTTCTAACCCAGTCCACTTTTGGCGCCGTAAAGCCCGGGAAAACAATATTGCCCGTGAGCGCCCTGAATCTCGGATCTGCATCAAGCGTGCTTGCTTCTTTATGGCTTCGTGTATCGTTCCAAAGCATACATGGGCGTAACACCTGACCATTGGCGTCGAGTAGCGTTGCGCCATGCATTTGACCCGAAAGACCGATGCCCTTTACGGCAGCAAGTTCCATGCCATGACTGGCACGCAGTTCCTGTACAGCGTGTTCTGTTGCTCTGATCCAGTGCTCAGGGTCTTGCTCCGACCAGCCGGAGTGGGGCCGCGTGACTTCCAGCGATCCATTGCCGGAAGCTATGATCCGCTGTTCATCGTCAATCAATAACGCCTTGACACCTGATGTGCCGAGATCGAGACCGAGATACATAAGATTTCTCCTGAACTATGCTGAAATTGCCCGTTTGACCGGGGCATCTCCGGGGGCAAAAATGTGCGTATCGAGATGAAGCAGGGATGTCATCATGCATCCTTGTAAAATAAGCGGATGTTCATCAGGATAGCAGCGAATATTGAGGTCCTCTGTCGCGCCCCAGCCGGATGTTCCCGAAATGATGGCGCGCAAATCCTTTTCAAGAAGATCGAAAACACCTGCGCCCGGGCCAACCAGCGCAACGGGAACGGGGTCAATCAGCGAAAAAAGGCTGCGTAGTCCTGAACCGATTGCCTGTCCTGCTTTGGCGAAGGCCGCACGTTCCGGACCATCCTTTGCCCGTGCAATGTCGGCAACCTTGTTGAAACTTGCGGCGTCGACGCCCTGTATAGGTTGTGTTTTTTCATCTTCGTCAGCGATGTTTCTCAAGATGGCGTAGTCGCTGGCATAGGCTTCAATACATCCGTGCCGCCCGCACCGGCATAGCGCTCCGTTGGGTACATGCAACATGTGCCCGAACTCGGATGCGGAGGAGTAGGCGCCGACAAAGGGTTTTCCTTTCAAGTAAAGGCCCATACCGATGCCGTGAGAAAGCAAAATAGCAGCAAAATCCTCGGTATAATTTTGAGGGTCAGTCCAGCGCAGAGCTTCCGCTATCATGTTGCAATCATTGGTAACGGCTACACCCACTCCATAGCGCTGCGAAAGGGCATTGCCGAATGCGATATTTGTGTCAGGCGTAATGGGAGACCAAAGCATCGCAGAGCTTGCAGCGTCTGTGACGCCCTGCACACCCATTGAGATGTGGAGCAGGGGACCAGCATTCTTCGGGCTGTTTTCGATTAACTCATCAAGCATGGATGAGACAGTTGCGATCAACTCGCCGGTTGTCGCTTCTAAAGTGGGTAAATGACGAAACTGCTCCGCAGTGACTTGGCCAGTATAGTCGAACAGCACGACATGGATAAGGTTGAGCGCGAGTTCCACCGTAGCGACTGTTGCGATTTCAGGGTTTAAAGCCAAGGCTATTTGAGGTCGTCCCCGCTTCGTTTCAGCCGGGTCGCCGCCGCGGTTTTCGCCAATAATACCTTCAGCTATAAGGGCCGTAGTAATGGCTGAAACCGTCGATGGACTTAGCCCCGTATGGGCCACGATGTCGGTTCTGGATAAATGCTCATGCTGTCGTATGGACCCCAATATAAGCCGCCGATTCTGACGGCGGACATCGTCCGGTCGCGCAATCTCATCCAGCAACAAATGACTTCCTCCCGAAATCTTTTTTTGTGCGACGCAAAAAAGTTGTTGCAGTGCAATGACTTGCGTCTTCAAAAACCAAGTTGACACGGAATTAGTTTTAAGTCACTATTTTTTTCGAGCCTCGAAATAAAGAGGTTTAATTGCTGGGCGGAGGTGAAGCCAGCAATAAATAGTCAGCGTGCTAAAGGCACTGGGAGGGTTATCATGAAGAAATATGCGGCCGCATTGGCGGGGGCAACGATTCTAGCTGTCTCGTTTGCAGGACCTGTTTTGGCGAAGGACAAGATCATCGGCGTTTCTTGGTCGAACTTCCAGGAAGAGCGTTGGAAGACCGATGAAGCTGCCATCAAGAAGGCTCTCGAGGCAAATGGTGACAAGTACATTTCTGCCGATGCGCAGTCGTCTGCGGCAAAACAGTTAACCGACGTAGAAAGCCTGATTTCGCAGGGCGCCAATGCCTTGATCATCTTGGCACAGGATTCCAGCGCAATTGGTCCAGCGGTAGAAAAAGCTGTCGCTGAAGGCATTCCTGTTGTGGGTTATGACCGTTTGATTGAAAATAAAGATGCGTTCTATGTCACGTTCGACAACAAGGAAGTTGGACGCATGCAGGCTCGCGGCGTATTGGCTGTAAAGCCAGAAGGCAACTATGCCTTCATCAAGGGCAGCTCGGCCGATCCTAATGCTGACTTCCTCTTCGCCGGCGCACAGGAAGTACTCAAAGATGCTATCGATTCCGGTAAGATCAAGAATGTCGGTGAGGCTTATACAGATGGCTGGTTGCCGGCCAACGCGCAGAAGAACATGGAGCAGTTTCTCACTGCCAACGACAACAAGATTGACGCTGTTGTTGCTGCCAATGACGGAACGGCTGGCGGTGCCATCGCGGCGCTCCAGGCTCAGGGTCTAGCCGGATCCGTGCCGGTTTCAGGTCAGGATGCCGATTTCGCTGCGCTTAATCGTGTCGCTCTAGGCACGCAGACAGTGACAATCTGGAAAGACTCGCGTGAACTTGGCAAAGAAGCTGCAGACATCGCGGCGGCATTGGCTGATGGCAAAAAGATGGAAGAAATTCCAAACGTCCAGAAGTTTGCTGGCGGTGCCAACAAGGTTGAGGTCAATGCAGTGTTTCTGACACCAGTTCCGGTTACCAAGGAGAATCTGGGTGTTGTCATTGACGCCGGCTGGGTCACGAAAGACGTCGTATGCCAAGGCGTAAAAGCCGATGCAGTGGCAGCTTGCAAATAGTTTGATCAAGATATCCTGAAATTTGACGCCGCTGATCCTCCGGGTCGGCGGCGTTCAAACAAGATAACTGGGAGAAATTTCATGAGTGATCCGGCTATTAGCCTTGACCGCGCTCGCGCTTCTGAACTGAGTGTTGTTGCCCGCTTCTTCAAAGCGACGGAACTCGATACGCGGCTCCTCGGTATGATAGGGGCGCTGGTGATCATCTGGGTGGCTTTCCAGTTCCTGTCTGGTGGCCAGTTTCTGACCCCGCGAAATCTCTGGAACCTTTCCGTGCAAACTTCGTCGGTGGCTGTCATGGCAACTGGCATGGTTCTCATCATTGTTACGCGGAATATTGATCTGTCAGTCGGCTCGGTATTAGGGTTTGTCGGCATGATCATGGGCGTTACGCAAGCAGAATTTCTACCCAAACTGCTGGGCTTTGAACACTCAGCAACTTGGCTGATAGTCCTTGCCATTGGTATTTTAACGGGTGCCATTATCGGCGCCGCTCAAGGTTTTATTATTGCATTTATGGGCGTCCCTGCATTCATCGTAACGCTCGGCGGGCTTCTGGTCTGGCGTGGTGCTGCGTGGTGGGTAACCTCCGGCAGAACCGTAGCGCCAATGGACTCCACTTTCCGCCTTATGGGCGGTGGGCCTGAGGGATCAATTGGCGCGATGTGGAGCTGGATTGTCGGCTTGGTCGCCTGTGTCGCTTTGGTCGTCATGATCATTAATAGCCGTCGTCAGCGGAAACGTTTCAATTTCCCGCGTCGCCCTGTGTGGGCGGAGATATTCATGGGCGTTGTCGCTTGTGGTTTGGTGCTGGGCGTTGTCGCAGTCGCAAACGCCTATTACTGGCCCATAGGCATTGTTCGTAAATATGCGGAAGCAAACAGCATTGTGATCCCGGAAGGTGGGCTGTTTATTTCTCATGGCATTGCTGTGCCAGTCCTTATCGCGGTGGCGACAGGCATCATCATGACCTTCGTGACAACACGCACGCGTTTTGGTCGTTACGTTTTTGCAATGGGGGGTAACCCGGAAGCAGCCGACCTTGCGGGTATCAATACGCGTTGGGTCACGATGAAAATCTTTATCATTATGGGAGTTCTCTGCGCGATAGCCGGCGCCATCTCGACGGCACGCCTGAACGCCGCCACCAACGCGCAAGGTACATTGGATGAACTGCTGACGATTGCAGCCGCTGTTATCGGTGGCACCTCATTGGCTGGCGGTGTGGGCACGATTGCCGGGGCAATGATCGGAGCGCTTTTAATGCAATCGCTTAGTTCCGGGATGGTCTTGTTGGGCCTCGACACTCCATTGCAGAATATCGTTGTTGGCCTGGTGCTCGTCATAGCAGTTTGGCTTGATACAATTTATCGCCGTCGGACCGCTTGAGGGAGGAGAAAACTATGACAAACAAACAAACCGCTCTCATCGATATGGAAAATATCTCAATTGCCTTCGGAGGTATCCGTGCAGTTGATGGCGCATCAATCGATCTTTTCCCGGGGGAAGTTGTTGCTCTCCTTGGGCATAATGGTGCCGGAAAATCGACATTGATCAAAATTCTATCCGGCGCTTACAAACGGGATAGCGGTACGATCAAAGTTAGTGGCGAAGAGGCCACGATCAACAATCCGCGCGACGCGAAAGCCTACGGCATTGAGACGATTTACCAGACCCTTGCACTGGCCGACAATGTGGATACGGCGGCCAATCTATATCTCGGGCGAGAACTAATGACGCCATGGGGTACGCTGGATGATGTTGCGATGGAACATAGTGCAAGAGAAGTCATGAGGCGTCTCAACCCGCGCTTTCAACGCTTTAAGGATCCGGTCAAGGCCTTATCAGGTGGTCAGCGTCAGTCTGTAGCAATTGCAAGAGCTATTCTCTTTAACGCGCGCATACTTATCATGGATGAGCCAACAGCAGCACTTGGCCCGCAGGAAACAGCGCAGGTCGGCGAGCTAATCAAGCAGTTAAAGAGCGAAGGGATAGGCATTTTCCTTATCAGCCACGATATTCATGACGTCTTCCATCTCGCGGATCGTGTCGCGGTGATGAAGAATGGTCAGGTCGTCGGAACCGCAAATGTCGGCGATGTAAATGAGGATGAGGTGCTCGGCATGATCATCCTAGGCAAATGTCCACCCGGAGCAATTCCTGGACCCGGCGCCGTTAACTGATATAAAAAAGAAGCCCGCTTGCGCGGGCTTCGAGCTTTACATCAGATAGCTTCGACCTGTTGAACTTCCGGAACGAAGTGCTTCAGCAGGTTCTGGATACCGTGCTTGAGCGTTGCGGTGGAAGAGGGGCAGCCTGAGCATGCGCCTTTCATGTGGAGAAACACCGTGCCATTTTCGAAGCCGCGAAATGTAATATCGCCACCATCTTGAGCGACAGCGGGGCGAACCCGTGTTTCCAACAATTCCTTGATCGTATCAACGATCTCGGTGTCGGCACTGTCGAAGAACTCGCCTTCAGTTTCACGCTGAGCATTGTCAGCAATATCGGTCACATTCGCCATAACTGGAGCGCCGGACATGAAATGCTCCATGATGGCGCCGAGAATCGCTGGCTTCAAATGCTGCCATTCGGGCGCATCCGTTTTAGTCACAGTTACAAAATCATATCCGAAGAATACACCGGAAACGCCCCGAACTGCAAAGATCTTGGCAGCGAGAGGTGACGCGTCACCTGCGGTAGCTGCATCGCGAAAATCAGCGGTGCCTTCCTCAAGCACCACCTTTCCCGGCAAGAATTTCAATGTTGCTGGATTAGGCGTGGCTTCGGTCTGGATAAACATGGCGTATCTCGCGTCCCTAGTTTAGAACTGTTCAAAAGGCATATAGGCCTTTAAACCATTCTCTTCAAGTCAAGATTATATCACGTTTTAAGAATGCCGTCAGGTAATAGCGTCCAGATCTTCGTCAGAGAGGTTATAGGGCACGACGGTCACGGGAATAGAGAAGGTTTCCCGACCTGCTAATGACTGAACGAGTGGCCCCGGGCCGTCCTTGCCGGAACCAGCAGCCAAAACCAGGATGGCAATATCCTGATCTTCTTCGATGAGTTTTTGGATCTCTTCTGAGGTTATCCCCTCTCGTACGGCAAGTTCAGACTCTATGCCAATACTTTCCCGAACGCTGGCGGCAAACTTGCTAAGCGTGGAATTTGCGGTTTCCTCAGCCTCGGCCCGCATGATTTGCTCAACTCCGAGAAACGCTTGAAAGTCCGCTGAGTCGATGACAAACAGGAGCAGCAAAACACCCCCAGTGGTCTTGGCACGGCGGGCTGCATAAGCAACCGCCCGCTCACATTCAGGGGTTTCATCAATAATGGCCAGGAATTTACGGCGATGGCCAGCTTCGCGGCTGAGACGTTTTGATACCATTTGTGCAACCTGCCTTAAGCGTCGATCGTCTGCAAGCCTTGTCTAGTCTTGAAGGAAGCCAACGATATCACGAACCTTATGCATCGTCTTTTCCGCAAGGACACTAGCCCGCTCGCCACCATCCTTGAGAACCTTGTCGACATAACCGGGGTCAGCGGAAATGCGGCGCATTTCATCAGCAATAGGCGAGAGCTTTTCAACAGCTAGCTCAGCTAGCGCTGGCTTGAAAATGGAAAATTGCTGTCCGCCGAAGTTGCGAAGTACGTTTTCCTTGTCGGTATCCGTCAAAGCGGCATAAATGCCGACCAGATTGTCCGCCTCGGGTCGGTCTTTCAAGCCATCGACTTCGGAAGGCAAAGGATCGGAGTCTGTTTTTGCCTTTCGGATCTTCTTGGAAATCGTATCAGCATCGTCGATAAGATTGATTCGGGAAAGATCCGACGGGTCGGACTTCGACATTTTCTTGGTGCCGTCGCGTAAGCTCATAAGCCGTGCGGCAGGGCCGCCAATGACTGGTTCAGTCAATGGAAAGAAGCTTGATATGGTTTCGTCGCCTGACTGGGTCTCTATTCCAAGGCCAAGTTTAGAGATCCGGTCGGAAAAATCAGTGTTGAATTTTTGCGCGATGTCACGGGTCAGTTCGAGATGTTGCTTTTGATCCTCGCCAACCGGCACATGCGTAGCGCGATATACGAGAATGTCAGCAGCCATCAGATTGGGGTAGACATATAGGCCAACGGACGCGTTTTCGCGATCCTTGCCAGCCTTATCCTTGAATTGTGTCATGCGGTTCAGCCAGCCCATCCGGGCGATGCAGTTAAATATCCAAGCGAGTTCAGAATGCTGGCGAACACGGCTTTGATTGAAGACTATATGTTTCTTGGGATCAACGCCCGAGGCGAGGAAAGCAGCGGTGACTTCACGCGTGTTGCGCAAAAGCTCCGAAGGCCCGCCCCATACAGAAATCGCCTGCGTTATGGCGTGCTGATCGACCACGCAATAGATGCAATTATTGTTTTCCTGCAAAGCGACCCAACGGCGGATTGCGCCGAGATAGTTGCCAAGGTGCAGATTTCCGGTTGGTTGAACACCGGAAAAAACGAGCGGTTCAAACGTGCTCATAAATCGTCCTTAATTCTTCTTCGGCCAAGGTGGATAGCCATGACGTGCGGTTCTGGCAGAGCAAAGCATGGGATTCAAGCCCTACCATCATTTGAGCTGCAACAGGTCCCATTTATTGCCGTAGAGATCCTCGAAAACAGCTACGCTGCCATAGGCTTCATGTCTTGGTTCTTCGAGAAATTTCACACCTGCACGCAGCATTTTCGCGTGATCGTTTGAAAAGTCATCCGTATAGAGAAACAGGGCAACACGGCCACCTGTCTGATTGCCTATCGCTTGCTGTTGTTGCGGGCCTTGAGCCTGAGCAAGAAGCAGCTTTGCGCCACCTCTTTCCGGTGAGACAACCACCCAGCGCTTTGTTTCCGATTGTTTAGTGTCGCTCTCAACGGAAAAACCCAGCACATTTGTGTACCAGGCAATCGCCTCATCATAGTCATCAACGACGAGTGTGATCAGTCCAATTCCGCGGGCCATTATGATGGATTCTCCGCTGGTGGTTCGGCTGCTTTTGCACGGCGCTTTACGTTGCGGCGGATCATGCCCAGACTTGCGCCGCCACTGCCAAAGGCCAATGCGAAATATATGACCATCGACATGAAGATGAGACCGAAAACGCCAGCTGCCTGAACATGGACAGGTGCTTGCGCGACGAGATAGGGCTCCGCCCATTTGATTGCATAGGACAATGCAAGCGCCATAATGGCAGCGGCAATGATCAATCGCGGTATACGGGTCAAAAGCGGGATGTCACGTCCCCAATGCCCTCGCCAGATAAGAGTAGCAAACAGAAGGATGGCGTTGACCCATCCAGCTGTCACTTCGGCGGTGGCAATGCCTGTCTCTGCCAAAATGGGAAAGAGTGTCAGCGCCATGGCTATATTGATGACCACCGAAACGGCCGCAAAGATCATAGGCGTCTTGGTATCTTCACGTGCGAAAAAGCCGGGTATGAACGCCTTGATCAGCACGAAGGCGGGTAGGCCAAGACCATATATCGCAAGAATATTCGCAACACGGCTTGTTGACTCAGCGGTAAATTCGCCGCGTTCGAGCAAGAGCCGAATAATCGGCTCGGACATGACCAGAAGCGCTGCAGCGGCTGGCAATGTAAGAAACAAGATGAACTCGACCGAGCGATTTTGGAGGTTGCCCGCCTCCTTCAAATTGCCGGATCGGAGGGCGCGTGCAAGTTCAGGCAAGAGCACAGTTGCGACAGCGATACCTACAACGCCGAGTGGGAGTTGATAGACGCGATCAGCGTTTGCCAGTGACGTAATTGCGCCTTCCTTACCGGAAGCGATATTGGTGTTTATCAGCAGATTTATCTGCGTTATGCCACCTGTAATTGCTGCGGGTAGAGCCAAAACCAAAAGTCGTTTGACGTTTGCAGTCATGCGGGGGCGGCGAAAGCCAATCGATATTCCAGCTTTACGCACGGCAAACCAGACGATAGTCAATTGCACCAGCCCCGCAGCCATTACACCCCAGGAAAGGCCATAGCCAATTGCAATCCCGTCATGGCCGGCATACCAGGCATAGGCGAGCACGCCGATCAGAATGATATTCAGGAAAACCGGCGCTACTGCAGCGGCAAAATAACGGTGAAGGGAGTTCAGCATTCCCCCCATCATGGCTGCCAGCGACATGCATGCCAGATATGGAAACATGATGATCGCCATCGAAACCGTATTGCCGAACTTTTGTGGATCATCGACAAATCCCGGAGCAATCACGGTTCGCACGATGAGAGGCATGGACAGTTCCATGATAATGGTCAGAGCCATCAGAACGCTGAACAGAACGCCAAAGACTTCTTCCGAAAACCGCTTGGCCCCATCCATACCGTTGGCTTCAATTTCCTTTGCAAAAAGAGGTACAAAGGCTGCGTTGAATGCACCCTCCGCAAACAATCGGCGGAAGGTATTGGGAAATCGGAAGGCAGCATTGAACGCATCCGCAACCGGACCCGTTCCAAGAGCTGCGGCCATAAGCATTTCGCGGGTAAGACCAAAGACACGGCTCATCAATGTGCCGGACGCGACGGTCGCAAATTTTTTGACGAGGCTCATACTATTCTGCCGTCATGAGGGCGTTTTGCCGTTGAGGCTGGGCTGTAATAATGTCGCCCTCGCCGAAAAGCGCGAGAAGTTTTTTACGGATGCGGCTTTGTCGGGTCGTATTGGTAATTTGATGGCCAACAAGGTCGGTCACATAGAACACGTCGATAACCTTTTCGCCGAATGTCGTCACATGTGCCGAGGCAATGTCGAGCGATAAGTCGGAGATTACTCCTGTAATCTCTGACAGAACGCCCGGACGATCCAAACCTTCAACTTCGATTACCGTGAATTTGTTTGATAGAGTATTGTTGATCTCCACCCGGGGCGTAATCTTGAATGCCTTTGCAGCGCGCTTAGGCTTTGTTCTGGAGGCAAGCATCTCAGGCAGATAGGTTTTGCCCGACAATACGTCCTCAATTAAACGTCCAACGCGCGTGGCGCGCCGCCGCTCGTCATCGTCAGTTGCAAATTCACGGCTGATCAGGATTGTGTCGAGCGCCCGCCCATCACTAGTGGTAAAAATCTGTGCGTCGACGATATTCGCGCCTGCAGCCGCGCATGCACCAGCAATGACAGATAGAAGTCGCGGATGATCTGGCGAAAGGACAGTTATTTCCGTCACACCCTCAAAATCGTGAGTTTTCACCATGGTAGCAAGTGTCTTGCCACTGGCGTCAGATTCTCGAACAAAGGTCGCATGGCGCACCTGATCGGCAATGCTCACTGTCAGCAGGTAGTTCTGATAGTGAAGTGCGAGATAGGATTGACGCTCGACCTGCGGCCACGATGACAGAGCATGCTCAAGCTGCGCTCTGGCGTGGTCGGTTCGCTCTTTGCGCGGCACTTCCGAAAAGCCGCCTGTAAGCATCAATTCGGTTTCGTAGAACAGATTTCGCAATAACTGCCCCTTCCAGCCGTTCCACACACCGGGGCCGACCGCTTTTATGTCGCAGATCGTCAGGATCAGCAGCAGTTTCATGCGGTCGAGCGTTTGTACAATCTCGGCAAAGTCTTCGATTGTTTTGCGATCATTCAAGTCGCGTGATTGCGCGACCATGCTCATTGTCAGATGTTGCTCGACCAACCAGGCCACGGTCTGGGTATCTGCCTTGGAAAGACCCAAGCGCGGGCATATGCGTTTAGCAATACGCGCACCTGCAATGGAATGATCTTCCGGGCGGCCTTTCGCAATGTCATGTAGCAGAAGCGCAATATATATGAGACTACGGTCCTTTTTCAGGCCAGGCATGATCTGATTGGCTAAGGGATGCTCCTGTTCGAGTTCCCCGCGCTCGATTTCAGACATTACTGCGATGCATCGCAGTAAATGCTCATCAACGGTGTAGTGATGGTACATATTGAACTGCATCATCGCGACGACTTTGCCAAAATCCGGAATGAACTTACCCAATACGCCAGATTCGTTCATGCGACGCAGGATAAGTTCCGGATTGCGTTCTGAAGTCAGGATTTCAAGGAAGAGTTTATTGGCCTCCTGATTGTCGCGCAGGTCTGCTTTGATCAGAGAAAGAGAGCGCGTAACCAGTTGCATCGCATCCGGGTGAAATTCCAACCCATGTTTGTCAGCAAGATGGAAAAGACGGATGAGGTTCACAGGGTCCTTGTGAAATACTCCGTCATTGGCAATCGTAATGCGGTGATTGTCGACAACAAAATCCGTGGTTCCCGCCAATTTACGTTTTCGGCGCGAAAAAGTGAGGAAAATCCGGTTGAAACCTGGAACATGCTTCGCCTGCTCCTCTTCCAGCGCAGCACAAATGATACGCGTTAGATCGCCAACTTCTTTCGCCACAAGAAAGTAATGTTTCATAAAGCGCTCGACATCCCGTTGTCCGGGATGCGCGGTATAGCCAAGGCGCCTTGCGATTTCGCTCTGTATATCGAAAGAAAGACGTTCTTCGGACTTTCCTGTAAGAAAGTGCATGTGGCAGCGAACTGCCCATAAAAGGTCTTCAGCCTTGCGGAAAATATTGTGTTCCGCGCGCGAAAGCACGCCCAGTTTGACCAATTCATCGCTTGTCTTGACGCGATAATAATATTTGGCGATCCAGAAGAGTGTATGCAGGTCGCGCTGACCGCCTTTGCCTTCCTTTACGTTCGGTTCAACGAGATAGCGGGTTGCGCCGGATTTCTTGTGGCGCGCATCCCGCTCTGCAAGCTTTGCTTCGATGAAGGCGGGACCGGTGCCCTCAACAACCTCTTTATCAAATCGGTCAATGAGCTTGTCGAACAGCTCCTGATTGCCGCAAATATAGCGTGCCTCCAGAATACTGGTGCGGATGGTCATATCCGAAAGCGATAAGCGGACTGATTCATCCAGATTGCGGGTAGCATGACCGATTTTCAGGCCAATATCCCAAAGCATATATAGAATGTATTCGACCACCTGCTCACCCCAGGGGGTTTGCTTATAGGGTAGGAGAAATAACAGATCGATATCAGAACCTGGAGCCAGACCGCCGCGGCCATAACCACCAACCGCTATGATCGTCATTTTCTCTGAAGTCGAAGGATTGACTGCGGGATAAACATGGCGGGTTGCAAAATTATAGAGCGCCGTAATGATCTGATCCATCAACCATGAGAGGCGCACGGAGCATCGTGTGCCCCGTGCATCTTGCATCAGCATCGTTTCAGCGCTTTTGCGGCCAAGTTCCAGCGTTTGCTTGATGAGCTGCAAAACATCGCTGCGCTCGACAGACGGTTTGCCCTGCTTGGCTGCCGCTTTGACGAGATCTTCAAATTGTTGATGAAGCTTGTCCGGGCTGACGATCTGTTCCAGTTTCAGGTCTGTGGCGCTCATGAACACGACTTTACAAATGATGGCCGCACGCTATAGCGCGAATTTGCGCCAAACGAAATGATTACATTTTGAAGCAGGCAGTAATACGTCTTGGCGCTAATGCGCGCTTAGTCCTTTCAGGCGGTAAAGTTCTTCAAGTGCTTCGCGTGGGGTCAACTCGTCGGGGTTAATTGCCGATAGGGCGACAAGGAGCGCACTGTCTTTCCCTTGGACTGGCTTGGGTGCCTGTCGTTTTACCTCTACGGAAAACAGCGGCAAATCATCAATTAGCTTATCCGCTTTGCCAGAGGTTTCGCCAGCTTCCAGCTGATGCAAAACATCGCGAGCCCGATTTACAACAGCTTCAGGCAAACCCGCCAGACGTGCCACCTGCACACCATAGGAACGGTCGGCTGCACCCTTGGCAACCTCATGCAAAAATACAACGTCTCCGTCCCATTCCTTTACCCGCATTGTTACATTGCTTAGGCGCTCAAGCTTTTCGGAAAGCGAAGTCATTTCATGAAAATGCGTTGCAAAGATTGCGCGGCATTGATTTTTCTCATGCAAATATTCAACCGCTGCCCACGCGATGGAAAGACCATCGAAAGTCGCAGTGCCGCGTCCGATCTCATCAAGGATCACAAGAGAACGATCCGTTGCCTGGTTCAAAATCGCAGCCGTTTCGACCATTTCTACCATGAATGTAGAGCGGCCGCGTGCCAAGTCATCGGATGCACCAACGCGGGAGAACAGCCGATCGACCACGCCTATATGCGCTGAACCCGCAGGGACAAAAGAACCCATTTGGGCGAGGATGGCTATAAGCGCGTTCTGGCGCAGAAAAGTTGATTTACCGCCCATATTGGGGCCCGTCAGGAGCCAAATGGCTCCTTTACCGGTCGTGAGCGGCGAGAGATTGCAGTCGTTAGCAACAAAAGGATTTTCTGCCTGCCGTCTAAGGGATTGCTCGACCACGGGATGACGCCCGGCGACAATCTCGAAAGCTAAGCTGTCGTCGACAAGTGGGCGGCAATATCCCTGTTCGCCGGAGAGAGCAGCCAGAGCAACGGATACATCAAGGGTTGATAATGCGAGTGCGCCAGCACGTATGGCGTCAGCATTGAGAATCGTTTCATTTGTCAAAGCGTCGAAGATACCAAGTTCGATCGAAAGAGCCCGTTCTGCTGCATTTGCGATTTTGGTTTCAAGCTCAGCCAGCTCGGTGGTTGTAAACCGCATGGCATTGGCGATTGTTTGACGATGTATGAACTTGCTCTTTGCCTCAACGCTATCCGTCATGACGGAAGCATTGTTCGCAGTTACCTCGATGAAGTAGCCCAGCACATTATTATGCTTGATTTTCAGCGATCGGATGCCTGTGGTTTCCATATAGTCGGCTTGCAAGCCGGCGATGATCCGGCGCGAGTGATCCCGCAGAGCACGCATTTCATCGAGTTCGGCGTGATACTCCGCACGAACAAATCCCCCATCACGTTTTAGCAACGGCAATTCATCAGCCAAAGACCGGTCAAGGTGTGCGGCAAAATCCAGAGGCAATTGGGCGAGACATTCGCGAACGCGGGCAAGTTCCGATGGTAATTCTTCACCCGAAAACAAGTGAAAAATCTCGGAGGCGGCTTCCAGACCAAGCGCGAGAGCCCCAAGATCACGGGGGCCACCGCGGCCAACTGCAAGCCGCGACAATGCGCGGGGCATGTCAGGAACGCCTCTTAGGGCCGATTGCATCAGATCGGCCAGGGGTTGCCTTGCAAGGAAGAACGAAATGGAGTCAAGGCGTTCGGCGATAGCTGCCGGATCTGTTAAGGGCGATGTCAAGCGCTCGGCCAGAAGACGTGCACCACCGCCCGTTGTTGTTCGGTCAATCGCTCGCAGCAGGCTACCTTCACGTTTGCCGGAAAGCGTGCGTAGGAGCTCAAGATTCCCTCGCGTCGCTGGATCTATGAAAAGCGAAGAACCTTCCGATTCCCGCTCCGGACGCATCAAGGGAGGGCGTTCCGCGAGCTGTGTTTTTTCAACATAGGCGATAGCGCCCGATATGGCGGAGAGTTCAGCGCGTGAAAACTGACCAAACCCATCTAGAGTGCTGACATCAAAATAGCGTTGTATGCGATTTTCTGCTGTGGCGCTGTCAAACAGGCTTGGCGGTTGGGGGCTCACAGCGCGCCCGACAATATCAAAAACTGCACGCAATTCCGGGTCGTGAAAAACTGTGTCCGCCACAATCAGTTCGCGAGGGTCGACGCGGAGTATATCTGCCAGTAAACGCGAAGCGTCCGATTCACTGACGCGGAAAGTTCCGGTTGAGATGTCGATCCAGGCAAGGGCAAATTGGGTCTTATCCGCGCCTTTGACGCGGCCCATAGTCATCATATAGTTTGCTTCAGAAGGATCAAGGAGTTTCTCTTCAGTGATCGTTCCCGGTGTAACCAATCGAACAACATCGCGCTTTACAACGGATTTTGAACCACGCTTCCTCGCTTCGGCCGGATCTTCCACCTGTTCGCAAACTGCAACCCGAAAGCCTCGTGCTATCAGTTTCTGCAAATAGTCATCAGCGGCATGGACCGGGACGCCGCACATGGGAATATCTTCGCCAAGATGTTTTCCACGCTTTGTCAGGGTAATCCCGAGGGCCCTGGAAGCTTCGACGGCATCGTCGAAAAAAAGCTCGTAAAAATCGCCCATTCGATAAAACAGAAGACTGTCAGGATTAGTTGCCTTAATCTCGATATACTGCTCCATCATCGGCGTTGGACGCGCCGAGATATTCGCTTCATATGGGGATTGTTCAATTACAGAGGATGCCAATTCGGCCAAAACTTGTCTCCTGAGCTAAGCAGGAGCAATCTATTCGGTATCCGCGAATTTACACACCTCTGCAGAGTCAAACTGCGATATTCTCCACAGGTGATAAAACGATGTCTATCCGAAACGTTTCGATTCGGCCGCATAATGGCTGACGTAGCGTTCGGAGATGCGGCTAACGGGCAAAATGATGCAAACATCCGTTGTGCCAAAATCGTGATCGATAACGGCACCATCACCTATCATTGCACCAAGTCGCAAATAACCTTTGATCAAGGGTGGCATCGCAAAGAGTGCCACACGGGCATTGATAGCTTCGTTCGGAACAAGGTCCATGGCTTGATAAAGAGCAGGTAAAGCTTTGACATCCCAGTCGGCCGTTGCCCGGCAATTGTGATGAAGAAAGGAGAGCGGCAAAGCATGGGCGGCCGGAACAGTGCCTTGGAAGGATGCGCATCCAAACATCACGCCAATTGAATGGAACCGGCAATAGGTCCAGATGCCTTGCCAGAGCAATTCGACAGTACGTTTCGAGCGATATTCAGGCAGGACACAGGAACGGCCAAGTTCGAGAAAACGCAAATCCGGCTTGGCGGCGACGAGGCGTTCGATGGAAAATTCGCTTGCAGTATAAAAACCGCCTGTCTCGAACGCTTTTTCGGAACGCAGGAGTCGGTATGTTCCAACGATCTGTTTGTGCTTTGGTCCAGGTATTGCCGTGTCATAAACAAGGAGGTGATCGCAAAAGGGATCAAACCGATCAGCGTCGCGCTGCTCTAATGTTGCAGAACCTTTGGCGCCCAGTTCGTCAAAGAATACTTTGAACCGCAATTGCTGGGAGGAGGCAATTTCGTCCTCGGTTTGCGCAAGGCAAACCTCCATAGTCCCGATTCGGCCAAGCACCGAGACAATCTGTGGAGCCGTAAATGGCGAAGATGTTGAATCAACCTGCGACATGATGCTTTGATCTTTAGAGATTGAAGCGGATTCAAGCAAGGAGATGTCCATATCGATTTGACCCTCGTCGGAGGTTGACCGGTAGTCGTTCTCGCCCTCATTACTACGATTTAATGACGGCAACATGACGTAAAACGAAGGCCAAACCGGCGATGCTTGATCAGCTAGTTTGCCTTATCAGGCGGGTTCTTCCGCTCTTTAGCCCAAACAAAAAACTCTTCAATTACAACCAATGCTGCACCAACAGAAATATAGGCATCGGCGAGATTGAAAACGGCGAATGACCATGATGGCAGATGGAAAAGAATATAGTCGATTACATAGCCATGAACGCTGCGATCGATGAGGTTTCCGAGAGCGCCGCCAATAATAAGCGCAAAGCCCGCACGAGAAATCCACCGATCCGGGTTTGTACTCCACCAAAGGTAACTTACGAAGCCTATGACGACGAGTGTAAGCCCTATGAGCGCAATGTCGTGCATTCCGCTCAACATTGAAAAGGCAATGCCTTCATTGTGAACACGAAATAATGCCAGAAAGGGTAGAAGATCGATTTGCTGCTGATAATCCATACCTGTTTCGACGAGATATTTGATTATCTGGTCGGTCAGGACAGCAACCATGATGATTGCAGAAAGGCTAAAAAAACGCGTGCGGCTCATAAATGGCATTTTCTCAAGTGGTCGCGTCAAGCTTCAGGGCGTCACGCCGGATTTCAAACAGCATTACTCCGGTTGCGATGGCAAGATTAAGGGAGTCAGCTCGGCCGGCTTGGGGTATTCGCGCCAGCCGATCACATGCCGAGGACAGCTGATCGGGTAGGCCCTGCTGCTCGTTGCCCATTAACAAGACGACCGGCTTATTGGCGTAAGGGATAGTCCGATAGTCCACTGAACCCTTGAGATGCGTTCCAACGATCAGACCCGTGAAACTCTTTCTCCAGGATAGAAATTCTGCTTCCGTTGCCCTGATGAGGGGAACTGCAAATACCGACCCCATTGTCGCGCGAACCGTTTCAAGCGAGAACGGGTCCGTGGTGTCGCCGATGAGGATAATACCTTTGGCGCCTGCTGCGTCGGCAGTTCGAATGATTGTACCGAGGTTTCCAGGGTCCCGAACCCGATCCAGAGCCACGAAAACGTCGTTGGCTTGTGGACGGATGTTGGAAAGCATTTGGAGGTTTTGCTGGAACACCCCGACTACCATTTGCGGGTTGTCACGCCGGGTTATTGCCGAGATGATCTTTTCATTGACCTCCAGCACATCGCCGCCCTTGGCCACCGTTCTGGCGGCAACTTGCTCGACAAGCGAGTTTCCCTTACCGGCTTTGGAGTAAACCAAGGTCTTGATTGTCCAACCAAGGTCGAGTGCGTCGATGACGAGCTTTAGTCCTTCGGCAAGAAACACACCCTGCTGATCGCGGAATTTTTTCAATGCCAGCGAACGCAGATCCTTGACGATCGGGTTGGTAAGGCTGGTGACTTCCTTGACTTTGCCCGGGCGGACGATGCCGCTGCCGCGATGGTGGTCGTCCTGCTTGCTCATGATGCACCCCAGCGGCTGAAGA
The DNA here is from genome assembly GCF_037203775.1 of Phyllobacterium sp. CCNWLW183. NCBI lineage: Bacteria > Pseudomonadati > Pseudomonadota > Alphaproteobacteria > Hyphomicrobiales > Phyllobacteriaceae > Phyllobacterium > Phyllobacterium sp. CCNWLW183. Next base: position 45,678 of record NZ_JBBCBN010000013.1, read on the forward strand.
GAGATGTGGAAAGGGCCCGCTTTGAGGAGCGCTCGCGAAGAATAAGTTCGCCGGACTGCACTTCGCCGCCAAGGCCCGTAAACGTATCCCGCATCAATTCGTGAATGGCAAAAAATGATGCGCGGATCGAATAGGCAGTTAGCACAACCGCCAAGGGATTGGGCGTAAGAATTGATCGGCATAAATCAATCATGTCTGGCAGATTGTCGAAAAGTTGCCAGACCTCGCCGTTGGGGCCGCGCCCATAGGCTGGCGGATCAAGGAGGATGATATCGTATCCGTTTCCGCGGCGTTCCTCCCGCGCCACGAATTTCATTGCATCTTCGCATATCCAGCGAATAGGCTTGCTCGATAGTCCAGCCATTTCCTGATTTTCGCGTGCCCAGAGAATGGCTTTCTTCGACGCGTCTACATGCGTAACCTCGGCGCCTGCCCTGGCTGCTACGAGTGAAGCAACCCCCGTATAACCAAAGAGGTTTAGCACTTTGACCGGGCGTTTTGCACCGCGGATCAGATCATGCATATACGCCCAATGCGTCCCCTGTTCAGGAAATACGCCAACATGCCGGAATGAGGTGAAACGACCCAAAAACGAAATGCCATCATAAGCGAGCGGCCAGGTTTCACCCAACGGCACATTAGGAAACTGCCAACGTCCAACGCCCTCTTCATCTGTATTGCCGGTGAAAATTGCATCGGCCTTGTCCCACTCGCTCTTGCTCCACGCCGGAAGCCAGATCGCTTGACCTTCCGGGCGGACAATCCGGTAAGGGCCGTACTGTTCCAGTTTCAAACCATTGCCGCTATCAAGAAGCGCATAATCTTCAGACGGAAGCGTTTCCAGAATAAGCCCGGTCTTTTCCTGCGGACGTGCACCGGTACGGCGGGTAACCACGCGCTTTGGAGTTTGTTCTGTTCGCGGCGATGCACGCTCCGTTTCTTCATCGGAGGAACGGTGCGCTTTGGCGAATTGCGGGCGGGGCTTCGTTACGCTTTGCCGCTGCACAGCATTTTTTGAAACGTCACCTTGTCGGCCACTGCCGTTTTTCGTTTTTCTAATTTTACCGCCGGGCGATTTCAAACCGTATTTTCCTTGCAACCTTTTCCAAGGTTACTACGCCATTGCCTTTTCATAGACAAGGATACCCGCAGCAAGGTCTTCAAGAGCTGCGCCAACGGATTTGAACAATGTAATCTCGCCCGTCGATTGACGACCTCTCATTGTTCCTCGTGTGAGGTCGAACAAATCGCCAATTATGTGGCCGGAATCGATTACCCCGGCCTTGATCGGCTGGACGATATCACCGCCCTCTTTTAGCGCTCCGTCTCTCGTATCAACAAAAACACGCGCTCGTTTGATGCACTCATCGTCACTTTCTCGCATCTTCGGCGTAAAAGCACCGATAAGATCGACGTGCGCGCCGGCTTTCAGATGTTTTCCAAGGATCAACGGCTCGGTGGATAGCGTACCGGCGGTGATGATATCGGCCTCCGCGATCGCTGCATCCTTGTCTTCAACAGCTCTGGCGTTAAAACCGTCCCGGATCAACTCTGCCGCTACTTTCTCGGCTCCGGCAAAATTTCTGTTCCAGATCGAGATGTCGTTAATTGGGCGTATGGCGCTATGAGCTCGGGCCAAAAAGCCCGAAAGTGCGCCCGCACCGAGAACCACAAGCTTTGATGCATCTTCCCGGGCGAGATAGCGTGCTGCAAGAGCGGACGCCCCTGCTGTCCGCCATAAGGTCAGGCGTTGACCATCTATAAGAGCTTTTGGTTCACCGGTCTTACCGTCGAGCAACAGATATACACCCATCACGGCAGGTTTCGAGACGGCTCCATTATCTGGCGAGACAGTTACAATCTTGACGCCCATATAACCCTTGGACGAGTCGCCCAGCGCATCAAAATCGGACCATGCGGGCATTAGAAGCAGTGTGGAGGCCGCTCCATCCGGGCGCTCAACAGTATGATGGTGGCGCACGGGCTGGATCACGCCTTGGCGGAATGCCAGCTCGATTGCGTTAATCATGTCGGGCCAGTTCAACAGGGCATCGACCTCAACGGGGGAGACGAGTTTCATTAAAGGTCCTTGATAGAAATTAATGCAAGGAGGGAAGATTGGGTGTCGAGGCCGTTTCAGTGGCTGCCTTGCGCGCTTCCTTGCGTAACATTTCTGCTTCGAGCTTGCGTTGACGCGCCAGCTTGCGATGCTTGCCCTGATTGGACCAAGTGACAAGACTGCCGAGAACAAGACCGATGATCAAAGCGGCAAACAACCAGACAAACAAAGGAGCCGAGTAGGAAAGCGCAGGGTTGCCCGGATTAAAGGGATCAATCGTAAACAGGGCATTACCGCGATTGGCAACCGATAAAGCGATCAGAATAATCGCGATCGGTACGAGAATCAGTACGGCGACCACGCGATTAATCATATTGAAGCCTCTTTTTGCTTATTCACTAAGTATGGATTCAGCTGTTTGCATTCAGCCTGTCGCGGAGTTCCTTGCCGGTCTTGAAGAACGGTACCCACTTCTCTTCGACGTCAACGCTTTCACCTGTTCGCGGGTTGCGGCCGCTGCGGGCCGGCCGGTTCTTTACGGAAAATGCACCGAAGCCTCGTAGCTCGACGCGATTGCCCTCAGCCAAAGCATCTGTAATTTCGTCAAAGATGGCGCCGACAATATTCTCCACATCGCGCTGGAATAGGTGCGGATTGCGGTTGGCAATTATTTGCACAAGCTCTGATTTGATCACAGCAAAATTCCCTTCTGGTTTTGAGATCAGGATACACAGTCGAACTGGACTATGCCACTGATCTTATATGTAAATAGCTTATTGCGCTCCCACGGGCTTGCCGTCAACGTGCCAAACCGAAACGAGTCCGTCAAGAAACATCCTGTCGCCAGTAATTTCGTGGAGCACTCCAGTGCTTGTCTCAGGCAGACCCAGCAGTTTGGCAGCCATTTTCATCGCCGATTGCGAGAAAAGAGAACCAAAGGTGGATTTTTCAACCGGTTTCCATTCAACGACCTTAAGTTTCGGGTCTACGCCCTTACCTTCAAGCCATTCAAGCGCCTTTTCTTCACCGCCAAGCGCGTCGATAAGTTTGTTCGATAGAGCCTGACGACCAGTAAATACGGAGCCATCTGCCAGCGCCAACGCCTGTTCGTGGTTAAATTTGCGACGATCCTCAACGAGGCCCACAAACCAATTGTAGGAATCGATTATCATGCGATGGATCATTGCCTTGGCTTCATCGCTTGCAGGATTGAAAAAATTGGGTTCAGCTTTTAGCGGGCTGGATTTAATAGTTTCGACTTTTACACCGACCTTTGTCAAAAGCTCCGATATATCCGGATACTGAAACAAGACGCCAATGGAACCGACAATGGACGACTGCCTTGCAACAATATGATCCGTAGCGACTGCGATCATATATCCGGCTGAGGCAGCCAAAGTCCCAACCTGCGCAACGACGGGTTTTTTCTCTGCAATTTTGCGGACAGATTCGTAAATTGCTTCACCGCCAGCAGTGGTGCCACCGGGTGAATCAATGGACACGATAACACCTTTGACGGCGTCGGACTCCCCAATATCTTTCAAGCGTTTGAGAAGCTCTTCATCTTCAAGAATTGTTCCCTCAACACGCACTTTTGCAATGTGAGGAACGGATTTGCTTGTATAGCCTTCCGAACCGCTGGTGATGAGATAGATTGCAATCAAAGCTAAAGCAGCCACCAGCAAAGCAACAATACGCCAGAAAGTTACCTTTCGCCGTAGCTTGCGCCTATCGATAATTGCATCCGCTGTGTTGGCCATGATTTTTGTCCGTTTCGCCAATGTTTGTGATACTCTTTTGCGATATCGCCCAGTGGAAGTCCAGACAGTGCGCCAATCGATGAGTACAAATATGGGTGCGCGAATGACCTTGTAACTGGCCATCTCACCACATACTTGTTCCTACACGCATCGCATATGCTCTAAATCACGTCTATTTCATCGAAAAATAACCATATTGGCGTTGAACTAGCTAGAAATATTATAAACGGTAACAGCAGCCAAACCCATGTCTATTGAAAAAACCGATATCACTGGTGTGCGAAATGCCGCCGCAGACGCCGAGCATCATGCGACGGTTGCACGGCAATTTGCGGCATCCGACAAGGGATCGACTGTTTTCGAAGCTGCGGAACGTCATTCGCGCCGCGTTCGGTTGTTGAAGTTTTCTTTGCCTGTAATTGCCCTTGTGGGCGCTGCGGTATTTTCGTGGTTTACATTCTTTTCCGCCTCGGGCGTTCCAAACAACATTGCTCTGGATGGTGCTGGAATCGAGGATGGCAAGCTTGTGATGACGAATCCCAAGCTCGACGGCTTTACCAAGGATAAGCTTCCCTACAAAATGAGTGCTGTAAGAGCCTTGCAGCAGGTTGGAAACAGTTCAGTCATATCGCTTGAAGGTATTGACGCGGAAATTCCAATCGGCAAAGACATGCGCGCTGAGGTTAAAGCGAAGTCAGGGGTTTTCGACAATGCCAACAGGCAGTTGAAGCTCGACAGCGAGATAAGTTTGGTGACATCGGATGGCATAACTGCTCAGTTGCAATCTGCCGATATTGATATTGCCGGAAATACCATGTCCACCAATGATCCAGTCAGCGTAAAAAATCGTAATGGCAGTATTGTTGCCGATAGTATGCAGATCACTGAGGGTGGTAAGGTAGTGACGTTTGAAAAGCGTGTAAGGCTTGTCATTCAACCTACAAAGCTGCAAGAAGGTGACAATGAGGTAAAATCGTCCAACTGATCTACAGTCGGGATTGTTACTTTGAAGAAATTTCTCGGATTAGGAGAGAGAGCAATGTCTTTCGGGGCGAAACTGATCAGGATATCATCGGTTGCAGTGAGTTTGTTGGCCTCCGCGTTGGTTGTCCCTGCCATGGCGCAGCAGACTCCAGGTGCAGCGCCCGGCGGTATAAAGCTTTCAGGCGATCAGCCAATTCAGATCGATTCCGACAAGGTCGTGCTGCATAATGATGCAGGTACCGCAACATTCACTGGAAATGTTACGGTTGTTCAGGGCGCAACCTTGCTAAAAGCAGGCTCAATGATCGTCTACTACGTTAAAGGTGGCAATAAAGATGCCGCAAACGCAGATGCTTCGAAAGTTTCGAGCGGCGTGGCTGGTGCCGGAGCCCAGGACATTGATCATCTCGAAGTCAGCGATAAAGTCTATGTGAAGTCTGAAGACCAAGTAGCCACCGGGGATCACGGTACATTTGACATGAAGACCGAAGTGCTCGTCCTGACGGGAAGCAAGGTCGTCCTTTCCCAAGGGGACAATGTTGCTGTTGGATGTAAGCTTACAGCTCAGCTGAAAACCGGTGAAGCTCAGCTGGAAAGCTGCAAGAGTGGCCAGACCGGACGCGTTTCAATCGTCGTTGCGCCTAAAAACGCCCAAAAGAACTAAGCCGCCGGAAGAATTGTAAGTGTCCCTATTTTCACGCCGCTCACCCAGCACAAATGCCGCACGGCCAAACTCCAGTGTTTCACAGGAGATGCGCCCGGCGGATCCCTTGGCCGTGGATCGCATGAAGGGCACACTCGTCGCGCGTGGGATCACGAAAAGCTATAATGGGCGCCAAGTCGTAAATGGTGTTTCATTCGGCGTGCGTTCCGGTGAGGCTGTTGGCATTCTTGGGCCGAATGGCGCTGGCAAGACAACATGTTTTTATATGGTGACCGGGCTCGTGCCAGTCGACAAGGGCACGATAGAAATTGACGGGTTCGATGTCACAACAATGCCCATGTATCGGCGATCGCGCCTTGGTATCGGGTATTTGCCGCAAGAGGCCTCAATTTTTCGCGGATTATCAGTAGAAAATAATATCAAGGCCGTGCTCGAGGTTGTCGAAAAGGACAGGCACGCCCGCGCGCAGGAGTTGGATTCACTTCTTGAAGAGTTCCACATTGCCCATTTGCGAAAAGCTCCAGCGATTTCCCTTTCCGGTGGTGAGCGCAGGCGCCTAGAGATCGCGCGTGCTTTGGCCTCGCGTCCAAACTTCATGTTGCTCGACGAGCCGTTTGCTGGTGTTGATCCGATTGCTGTTGCGGATATTCAGCAATTGGTAAGGCATCTGACTGGCCGTGGCATTGGCGTATTGATTACAGACCACAATGTTCGCGAAACGCTCAAGCTCATCGACAGGGCCTATATTATCCATGCCGGTCAGGTTTTGACCCATGGTCGCCCGGACGAAATAATTGCTAATCCGGATGTCCGCCGACTTTATCTTGGTGATGAGTTCAAGCTCTGATTTTGCCGATCAGGCCCTCCGGTGACATAAAAATCTCAACTTTCAAACCCGTACTGGTTGAAAATGACATCAGCACGCGAGTTTTTGGAGCTTTTCAATTGACAAGCAAGGATTGGGCCACTTCTGTACTGCAGTAACTAATTCTGTATGGAGTAGCTGCGTATATTATGGCTCTGTCGCCAAAACTCGATTTGAGGCAAACCCAATCTCTGGTGATGACTCCATTGCTGATGCAGTCGATACGGCTGCTGCAGCTGAATCATATCGAGCTTGAGCAGTTCATAGAGCAGGAAATCGAAAAAAACCCATTATTGGAAAGACTGGATGCTTCAGACGACACTATTTTGTTTGGCGGCGTTCATTCCGAACATCGTTCAGACAGCGATCAGGATCTACGAAGCGACGGTAGTGCCGACAGGGTTTTATCTGATGATGCCGATAGTCTTTGGTTGAATAGCGGCGAGACCACCAGCTCAAGTGCAATGTCCGATACGTTTGATAGCTCGCTCGAGAATATTTTTCCTGACGATCCCGGTAGCCGCGATTTTATTGCAAGTGATCTTGCTTCTCAGTGGAAGTCATCTGCAGGCGATGGCTATGTCTCGTCGGGTGGAGAGAACTATAATCTTGAACAGGTGACCGCAGCGCCTCTCAATATGCAGGAGCATATCAGGGAACAGATAATTTTCGCTTTCGAAAAAGCAGAAGATCGAATGATCGCAGCCGAACTCGCTGATCAGGTCGACGAAATTGGTTATTTTCGTGGTGATATTGCCGAACTCGCCATCCGGATTGGTTCTTCCGTTGAACATCTGGAGAAGCTGCTTTTTGTCCTGCAGGGATTTGAGCCCGCAGGCTTGTTTGCACGCGATCTTGCTGAATGCCTGCGGCTTCAATTGCGTGCCAGAAAACGCCTCTCACCAGCGATGGATATCCTGCTTCAAAATCTTGAGCTGCTCGCCAAACGCGATTTTCATAGTTTGAAAAAACTGTGCCGGCTTGGAGACACCGAAATTATCGATATGCTTCGGGAAATACAGTTGCTTGACCCAAAACCAGGCACTGCGTTTTCGTCTGGCATAGCCGATAGCATCATCCCCGATGTTCAGGTTGACCAGGCTCCCGATGGCAGTTGGCGTATCGAGCTTAACTCGGAGACATTGCCCAAGGTGCTGATCAACAACAACTACTATGCAACTATAATGAGGGCGAAAACATCTCCGGACGAAAAGACATTTCTGGGGGAATGCATGCACAATGCGAACTGGTTGATTCGAAGTCTTGACCAGCGCGCTCAGACGATTCTTAAGGTCGCCACGGAGATTGTTCGCCAGCAGGAGCAGTTTCTTTTGCAGGGCGTCGCATATTTGAAACCTCTCAATCTGCGCAATGTTGCCGATGCCATTGGGATGCACGAATCCACGGTTAGCCGGGTCACGACAAATAAGTACATGCTCACCAAGCGCGGCGTTTTCGAACTGCGATACTTTTTCAATGCAGCCATTGCTGCCAGTGAGGGCGCCGAGCAACATTCTTCGCAATCTGTAAGGCATCAAATCAAAATTCTCATTGATGCTGAGTCGCCGGATTCAATCCTTTCGGATGATACAATCGTGGAAATGTTGAAGGAACAAAATATTGATATTGCGCGGCGAACTGTAGCCAAATACCGCGAAGCGATGAACATCGCTTCCTCGGTGCAACGGCGCCGCGAGAAAAAAGCTGAGGCTTCTGCTACCAAGAGCAATGTAAGGTCTGGATTCATTGCTCCGCCACGTGTAGGATTACTGGCAGTGGGCAAATGAACTGGGCCAAAGAAGTCCAGTCAGGGAGAACGAAGCGCTGATAGTTTACGACGATGGAGTTGAAGCGCGCCTAAGGATGGAACATCAGGAAAGTGAAATGTGATTGATCATCCCCGCGATTTTGCGGGATGTCTTTGCTCGATTCGAAACAACAGTGTAGATTGGATCGGGCAATGAAATCACAATGAAGGTGAGGTATCATGAGTCTGCGTGTATCTGGAAAACATATGGACATCGGCGATGCTTTCCGCGTCAAAATCGAAGAGCGGATGGCTGAAATGGTCACCAAATATTTCGGTGGCGGGTATTCTGGCCACGTTACTGTGGAAAAGCAGGGCTCCCGATTTATCGCAGATTGTCTCGTGCGTCTCGATACCGGAACGGTATTGCAGGCCGCTGGTGAAGCTCAAGATCCACAACTGGCATTTGATGCCGCTGGTGAGCGTGTTGACAAGCGGTTGCGTCGCTATAAGCGTCGGCTGAAATCGCATCAGGCTCCTGGCTCAAACGGTGTTTTCGATGATGTTTCTTATCGCGTGATGGCACCTGTACCGGATGAAGATGAGGATATTCCGGAGGATTATGCTCCCACAATCGTCGCTGAAACCTCGATGGCTTTGAGAAGCATGAGCGTTGCATCTGCGGTCGTAGAGCTCGACTTGAAAGATAGTCCTGTGGTTGTGTTCCGCAACGCTGGTAGTACGCAGGTTAATATCGTATATCGCCGCGCAGATGGGAATATTGGTTGGATCGATCCCTCGACGGTGGCCGATCAAGTCGTATCCCGGTAACAAAAAACAAGTTCATGGCGAGTTGAACTACCGTTCGCACTCTTAACAAGGTGCGGACGGTAACTGGAAGGAAGAGAATAATGGATCTGGGTGATCTCATTCAGCCCGACGCTGTCCTGCCCGCATTGAAAGTCAATTCCAAGAAGCAACTCTTGCAGATCATGTCGGAAAAGGCAGCCGCCTTGACCGGTTTGAGCGAGCGCGAGGTTTTCGATACGGTTTTGCAACGCGAGCGTCTAGGATCAACCGGTGTCGGCAATGGCATTGCCATTCCACACGGCAAGATCAACAGCGTAAAGCGTATTGCCGGGGTTTTTGCCCAGTTGGATACGCCTGTCGATTTTGAGGCGTTGGACGATCAGCCCGTCGACATCGTGTTTCTCTTGCTAGCTCCGGAAAATGCTGGCGCTGACCACTTGAAGGCATTGTCCAGGATTGCTCGCATGTTGCGCGATCCAGAGCGGATCGCCAAATTGCGGACCGCCCATGATGCCAGCCTGCTTTATGAGTTGCTGACGTCGCAGCCAGCCTCCAATGCGGCCTGACGGCTTATTGCGTAGTTTTAAAAAAGGCCGCCTTTGGGCGGCTTTTTATTTTTCGGTTTTTCGCGCATAGAGTTCAAGTCGGTGGTGTACAATATCGTACCCGAGCGATTTGGCGATTTCCTCCTGCAGTTTTTCAATTTTGTCCGATTTGAATTCGATGACTGCGCCGGTATCAATATCAATCAGATGGTCATGATGGTCGCCATGCGCCTGTTCAAAACGCGATGGTCCGCCATTGAACGCATGGCGATGTATGGCACCCATATCTTCAAGCAAATTCATCGTTCGATAGACTGTGGAAAGCGAAATGCTGTCGTCAATCTCAATGGCACGATGAAATATTTTCATCGCGTCAGGATGGTCTTCCGTTGAGCTCAAAATATCCAGGATAATGCGCCGGGGCCGCGTAATACGTACGCCCGCTTTGCGCAATTCCTTTTCATATTCAGGTTTCTGATTCAAAGCATGTTTCATAGCTGGAATATGCGTCAGATCGTCCTCAGTTGCAAATTTTCTCAACTGAGGACGCCTTTAAATTTGGTTATAAAGAAATCGCCGCCAATGAATTTCATCGGCGGCGATTACGGCGGTTTCTCTGTAAAAGGTGAGCTAGCTCACTCTTGGCACTTCCACGGTGACCTTGTGTTCGCCGGATGTCTCCATGGGAATACCGCCTTCTGGCTTTGTCAGCTTCTTTCCATTGACTGTAATCTTCTTGGTTCCGCTGGCAAGTGGTTTGACCTCAACTGAATATTTGGCATCACCATTGCGCAAGACAAAGCTGAAGCCATCCCATGTGGAGGGCAGGGCCGGATCAACGAACAATCGGTCGGCTTGTCGGGTAATGCCAAGAATTCCTTCCGTCGCAACGCGATATAACCAGCCAGCGGAGCCCGTATACCAAGTCCAGCCACCGCGACCGCGCATGGGATCGACTGAGTAAACATCCGCAGCGACGACATAGGGTTCAACACGATACGACTCCGCCTTGTCAGCATTAAGCGAGTGATTGACCGGGTTAAGCATGCTGAACCAGCGATAGGCTTCATCGGCATTGCCGAGTTTGGCCATAGCCAGAACCGCCCAAGTTGCCGCGTGCGTATATTGTCCGCCATTCTCGCGCACACCAACCGGATAGCTTTTGATATAACCCGGATCGTGGCGCGATTTGTTGAACGGAGGCGTAAACAGTTTGACGACCTGTGCTTCTTCGTCAATCAGATGGGTGGCGACCGATCCCATTGCCTGCTTGGCCCGGTCCGGATCGCCATAACCGGAAAGGACGCTCCAAGATTGAGCGATAGAATCGATCTTGCATTCCTCGCTCATCTTTGAGCCCAATGGAGAGCCATCATCGAAATAGCCGCGGCGATACCATTCTCCGTCCCAGGCATTCTTTTCCAATGAAGCCTTCACGCTTTCTATATGTGCTTGCCAGCGCTTTACACGCTCAGCATCATTATAGCGTTCAGCTATAGGCAACATATCGCGCAAGGTGCTGATCAGGAACCAGCCAAGCCACACGCTCTCGCCTTTGCCCTCTTCGCCGACACGGTTCATGCCGTCGTTCCAGTCGCCGGTCAGCATAAGTGGCAATCCATTGCTGCCTGTACGGGCAACAGCAAGATCAAGCGCTCTGGCAGCATGCTCGTAGACGCTGACAATCTCGGTGGAAATTGTCGGCTGATAAAAGGCATCGTGTTCGGCTTCTTCCAGAGCACGTCCTTCGATAAGGGCAACTTGCTCATCAAGAATGCTCATATCGCCTGTCACGGACGTGTAATGCGCGATTGCATAGCCAAGCCAGACCACGTCGTCGGAAATCTTTGTCCGCACACCGGCTCCGGTTGTCGGAAGCCACCAATGCTGAACATCACCTTCCTTGAATTGTCGTGCTGAGACATTCAGGATTTGCTTGCGGGCAAGCGCTGGATCGAGGATCAGCATCGACAATGTGTCCTGCAACTGATCGCGGAACCCGAAAGCGCCACTGGCTTGATAGAATGCCGAGCGCGCCCATATACGGCAAGCCAGACTTTGATAGGGCAGCCACCGGTTGACCATGATGTCGAAAGCGTCGTCGGGCGTGTCAACCTGAAGACCGTCAAGGAAGTCGGCCCAGATCACCTTAGAAGCCAACAATGTGTCTTCAAACGTACGGGTTGCGTGCTCGGCAAGTATCTTGTGGGCATCTTCAGTGTTTCCCGTGTCGCCCATATAGAACAGCACTTCCTTGGTTTCGCCGGGGCCAACCTCAATATCCACCGCAAGCGCGGCACAAGGGTCGCCGCCAGCTTCCACCAGATTGGATAGTGGCTTTGCCTCTAGAACAGCCGCGGGACGCTCTACCGAGCCAAGATTTCCCAAAAATTCTGTCCGATCCGCGGTGACGGATTGTGGCTTCACGCTGCTTGCAAAGAAAGCCATCTGATTGCGTCGTTCGACCCCGTAAGGATTTCGGGCAAACAGAACTCCCTTCTCGCTATCGTAAGACGGCACGATGAAGGGGGCGGTCTTTGCGCGAACATTGCCGAGCATCCACTCAACGAAGCCGTAAATGCGAAGCTGTTTGGATGATCGACCGTGATTGGTGATTTTCAGGCTGGAAACCCTGACCGGTAGCACAGGGTCGATCGTATGCGTCAGTTCAAGTCCGATATTGCCATGTTTGGAAATGAAGGTTGAGTAACCTTGTCCGTGGCGTGTTTCATATTGAACCGATGGGTCACGCAAAACCGATGCAGTTGGAGCGAATGCCGTATTCGCATCAAGGTCCACGACATAGATAGCTTCACCGGAGCGATTGATTACCGGATCATTCGACCACTGCGTCAATTGATAGTCACGGCTATTGCCCGACCATGTAAAGCCAGCACCTTCCGCAGAAACATGGAAGCCAAAACTGGAATTGGAAATCACATTGATCCATGGCTGCGGCGTGCAAGCCAGTCCGCTCAAACGCACGACATATTCGCCGGTCCCCAGATCAAACCCGCCAAAACCATTCCAGAACTGAAGATCATCGCCTGATGTTTTAGCTGGGACTTTGCCTATAAGCTGGCTCGGCGCTGGTGCAACGCCACGCAGATCATCTGTTTCGGCCTCGATCAGTGCTTTGCTTTTGATGTCGGATGCCGGGAACGCTTCGGCATTCAGTTCAGTAACACGGTTCAACTGTTCGGAAAGCGAGCCATTTTGAGCGTGCAATACGATACGGGCCGAGGCCAGAAGCGTATTGTAGCTGGCATCACTCATCTGATCCTTGCGAACAGTGAAGATGTGAACCCGGGGCCCATACTGACCGCCGCGTGCGCGGCTATTCTCACAGATCGCCTCCAGTCCACGCTGGAAATCCTGAGCATATGAGAAGGAGCGTTCGTTGATTACAACAACGTCGACCACCAGTCCTTTTGCCCGCCAATATTCGTGCGCTTTGAGAATGTTTCTCAGCGTTTCCATATCAGCTTCGTCGTCGATACGCAGCGCGAGGATCGGAAAATCGCCTGAAATCGACATTGGCCAGAGTTCAGATTGACTGCCCAGACCGCTTGCAATGCTGCTCGAAGGCAACCGCAACGATTTTTCCGGGTAAATCAGATTGGTCGCCACACGCTGGAAGACAGCTGCTTCATCGGGGTTAATGCCGATATGATGTAGACGGACCTGCGAACTTGTCCAGGACAACGAGAATTCGCGAGCGAAGCAATCCGGATGACGGAAGCGGGCGACCACTTCTTCAAGCTCCTGGCGGTTGGGTCTTACAAGCGTCCAGAATACCAAAGAAACTTTCTTGTGCGCCGGAACGCGAACGCGGCATCGCAGGGAGGCAATAGGGTCGAGAACGAACCCATGATTGCCGCTCAAAGTGACGCCTTCGTCGAATACCACTGGATTGCGAAGAGTACGCCCCCGACCTATAAATGCCCGGCGGTCGGTTTCGACCTGCACTTCACGCATAGCGCCCGAGCCATCGCTAACGACGTGGGCAACGTGAATATCGGGGTCATCCGCACCTCGTTTGCGGCGCGTTGCATAAATGGCATCGCCGCGTTCATCGATCTCCGTTTCCACGAACATTTTCGCAAAAGCCGGATGAGCGGTATCTGTGTCGTCATTGGTCAAAACCAATTCGGCATAGGACGTAACTTCGATGATACGATCCTTGGTACCAGTGTTGGTAATAACGATGCGGCGGCCTTCACCATCGGAATCGGAGGCAACGATAGTTTCCACAGTAGAGTGGATCGTACCCGTCTCCTTGATAAATTCAGCCTTGTAATCGGTAAAGATCGTGGTGCTTTTCTCTCCTGCCAAGCGAACTGGGTCGCTGGTGGCGGACCACCATTCTCCGTTTTCCATGTCGCGCAGGAAGAGAAATGTACCATAGCCACTCTCTATAGGATCAGGCTGGAACCGCGTGATGGCCAGACCATTCCAGCGGCTATATCCGCCACCATTTGCCGTGACCATCACAGAATAATGTCCGTTGGACATGATCTGGGTCGCACAAGGTGCGGTCATTGGGTTCGGAATATAACGGATTGAAGCCGGTTCTTCCGAACTTTCGACAGCTTTACGCATGGGATTGTCGGCTTTGGCCTGTAATACCGGTATTTCGCGTGGAGCTTTTTCCTGCAACAAAAGCTCGGCGGCTTCGATAACCGGATCAGCGTGGAAGCGTTCCCGCATACGGCCTTCGAAGACAACATTGTTGACTGCTACAATCGACATGCCGTGATGATGCGCCATGTAGTTGCGTACGATTGCGTATTCCTCGTCTTCGCGAACACGCGATTTGGTGAAATCAACGGCATCATAAAAGCCGTATTTTCCAAGCGCTCCCATCTCACGCAGGCGGTTCAGGTTCTTGACAGCGGCCGCTGGCTGATACTGGCTTGCCATGATGCTTGCATAAGGGGCGACTACATAATTCTTGGACAGGCCGCGTTTCAAGCCGAGGGTCGGCACACCAAAATTGGTGTACTGGTAATTCATTTCCGGATCGCGCGCATTGTAAGCCGCTTCCGAAATGCCCCATGGCAATCCTTTGGAGTCGCCATATTCGATCTGACGTTGCACGATCAGCTTGTTGGTCTGGTCAAGCATCGATCCGAGGGGTTCGATCATGACGAGGGGTGGCATCAGATACTCGAACATCGAGCCGGACCAGGAGATCAGCGCTCCGCGCCAGCCCACTGGGACGAGCAACCGGCCGAGCTTGAACCAATGGTCGACAGGTATATCACCCTTGGCGATAGCAAAAAGGCTGGCCAATCGCGCCTCGGACGCGAGAAGATCATAGCAACTTGCGTCGAGTTCATTGGTTTCAACCCGGAAGCCGATGGAAAGCAAGCGGCGTTCCTTCCGCTCAAGGAAGGTGAAGTCGGTATCGAAGGCCAATTGACGAGCACGTGTTGCGAGAGAAACAAGCCTTTCGCGCAAAATGTCGGTGCTTTCATGGCCGCCCATGGCATCGTCAGTATGACCCTGGCAGGTTTTGACCAAAAGCAGCGCCCATTCATTCGCCGTGAGACTTATCGGTGTCTCTAGCTCACCATGCAGCTCTTCGGTCAGGCGTTGAATATCGCCCGCGAACAGAGCAAGATTGATTGTCCGGAGCGATGCGGTCTCAGGCTCTTCCTTGATCGTTGTAATTGCCCGGCGGAAATTGGCCACACGCTCTTCAAGACGGCGGCGGAGAGGCCGCAGAACACGGCGGTCATCCGGAATTTCGGCAACTGTTTCTTCGAGGATATCGCTAACATCAAGAATCCCGTCGAGCTCACTTTGAAGATAGACAGACGGCGCTTCCGCCCATTTTTCCAGAGCGGAAGACAGAGCAACAAGATGACCGGCGAGATTACCGCTATCTACCGCTGATACGTATAGCGGGAGCAGCGGGCGAAGTGTCGTTGTTTCGTACCAGTTATAAAGATGGCCGCGATACTTCTCCATTTTTTCGAGCGTGTCGATTGTATCGCCAATACGCGTCAATGTTTCGTTGAAGCTAATCCAGCCGAAGTCACGGGCGGCAACAGTTGAGAGCAAATACATGCCGATATTGGTTGGCGAGGTACGCGTTGCGATAACGGGAAAGGGATCTTCCTGGAAGTTATCTGGGGGAATGAAGTTTTGTTCCTTGGTTACGAATGTATCGTAATAATGCCAGGTCCGGCGGGCAAAACGGCGCAATTCGCCCTTGTCGGATGATCGCACGATCAGATCGTCCAGAGGCTTGGCAGACCGACTGACCAGCCAGGCAATAACCGGCGAGAAAAACCAGATTGCGGCAAACGGGACCGCAAGCATCCAGGCGCGGCTATGGCCAGCGAGCGGCAGGATAATTGCAACCAGTGCAACGATGACCGCTGGCCACATCAGACGAGTATAATATTGCAACGTGTCAGGCGAGCTTGTTTTGGCTTGGGCGGCAGCGCGCCACTCCAGAAGGTTTTTGCGCGAGACAAACAGGCGGTACAAAGTACGCGCAATTGCATCTGCCATGAGACAAGCCATGTTGGCAATGAAGGTAATGCGCAGGGCAATATCCGCAGCACCAGCAAATATGTCCGTTAAAATGGCTTGGAAATGCCCCTTTAGTGAAAGGTTCATGTCCGTAGGCACAAGATTGGTGAACAGGATCATCGTTGGTACGATGAACATGCTGAAAATCATGAAGAACTGCCACAAGGCAGCGATGCCGGGCGGCAGCAATGTCCAAGCTGCAATGGATGCCAGAATCCAGAAAATCGGCGTCAGCGAACGGCGCAGATTATCCACCATTTTCCATCGGGTAACAGCGGTAATTCCAGGCTTGGTGCTGAACAGGTACGGTAATAATTGCCAGTCACCACGGGTCCAGCGGTGGTGACGCGAAATATCGACATTATAGCCGGTAGGATAGTCTTCGACGACTTCCACATCGCTGACCAAAGCCGCACGGGCATAACCACCTTCGAGCAAATCGTGGCTCAGGATTGTGTTTTCACCAATTTTGCCATCAAGGGCGAGCTCGAAGAAATCGATGTCATAAAGGCCTTTGCCGGTGAACGTGCCTTCGCCAACGACATCCTGATAAACGTCAGAAACCGCAAAGACATAAGGGTCAATGCCGCGATTGACGGAGAATACCCGTTGCAGGAAGGAGGCATCGTCACCAGTCGTCAGCGACGGCGTGACGCGCGGTTGCAAAATTGCATAACCACTTACAATGCGACCGGCTTTCTCGCTGTAAATCGGACGGTTGAGGGGATGGATGAGCTTGCCCGCAAGGCGGTTGACTGAATCAGGTGTAAGACGTGTGTCCGAATCCAGTGTCATCACGAACTTGATGTCGGTCGGGATAACTTCATTGGAGGGGAAATAGGTAGTATCTTTATCACCGCGTAGCAGCAGGTTCAGCTCATGCAGTTTACCGCGCTTGCGCTCCCAACCCATCCAGCGATTTTCTTGGGCATTGAAAAGGCGCTTGCGATGAAGGAGGAAAAACCGGGGATTGCTCTGTGTATAATGGTTGTTGAGCGCGGTGATTTTTTCGCGGGCATAATCCAATATGTCCAGATCATCGTCGCTTTGTTCAACTTTGCTGTCCGCCCAATCCGTCAGCAGTGCGAAATAGACTTCGCCTCGCGGATTGGTCAGATAGTGAACTTCGAGATTACGTATGTGTTCATCGACTGAATCCCGCGAAGTGATTAATGTGGGCACGGCTACAAGTGTTTTCGCCTCTGGAGGCAGGCCGTTCTTATACTCAAAACCAATCAACCGCGTGGGCGGCATGAACATTGGAATGATCCAGTTAACAAAGCCGTTTGCAGTTTCCATGGTTGGAAAAACCGCCAGGATTGTAAACAGCAGAACCAGATCGCGGGGCAAGCCAGCGCGCGTCAGCCAGTAATGGACCACAAGCAATATGGCGATCGAAAAAATGGAGGCTGGCACCCATAGTCCTGCAAGACCAAGATTGCGGTAGAAACGCACCCAACGCAAAATCAGCGTCGGCGTATAATCGCAAACTGCCTCAAGCTCGGGCCGCCCATCGCCGGCAAGATAATAGCCTACGTCGCGTTTGCGCTGTTCGGGAACCCCGCCTTCACCGCCGGTCTGTTCCGCGCTCTTATGCGCAAGCTCAAGTGCGGCCTGCGTAATGTCATTTTCGCTTTTGCCGGAACGACGCGCAATCTTTTCGATGGCAACGCGGTAGGCATTACGCGAATGAAAGTCGAGCGCGTCGAAATTGGAATTTTCGCGCAGAACAGCATCTACACCACTGACTGTTTCAAACCATGTAATCCAGTCAACGTCGTCGATAGCCTTCAGACTGCGGATGAGATTTCCCATCGTCACGCCGCCAGTGGACTGGCGGGTATGTTCCTGAATAATCGCGTCCTCGGCATCGCTGCCGTTCTTTTCCAGCACCTCTTCCAGCCACGCCACTGCCGCTCCGGAGTGCATGGCGCCACCGCGCAGGCGATAAAGCAGGTGCGTCGCAAAGGTGCTGTCCCGCGCCGCCGTCGTATACTGTTCCAGCATCTGGGGCAGTGTGTCTTTTTCCGCGTTCAGCGTAATCTCATCAGCAACGCTATTGGCAAAGGCGCGCATGCGCCGTGCACGCTCAACACGCAAGGAAAGACGTCTTGCATTTTCGATCAGGATGAAGCGGACGGCAGAGGGCAGAGCCCACAATTCGCCGATATGCAGCGGCTCGACAGTTTGAAAACCTTCAACAATTGCGCTGAGGCTGTTCAGCGAGAATTGGCTGTCTGTGTGGGCCACATAGAGCCACGCCAGAGCCATAACGCGCGGTATATCGCTCTGACTTA
Organism: Phyllobacterium sp. CCNWLW183; assembly: GCF_037203775.1. Taxonomy (NCBI): domain Bacteria; kingdom Pseudomonadati; phylum Pseudomonadota; class Alphaproteobacteria; order Hyphomicrobiales; family Phyllobacteriaceae; genus Phyllobacterium; species Phyllobacterium sp. CCNWLW183. The sequence goes on from NZ_JBBCBN010000013.1 coordinate 63,955, forward strand.
CAAGCGAAGGCAATTGCCGAATGAATTTCTTGGGCAGATCGCGTTCGACCTGCTGGATGTTTTGGTCAACAAGATAGTAGTTGTCGAGCAGCCATTGAGCCGCCGGGGTAATGGTTTCGCCTTTACGGGCCGCGGCATCCGAAGATCGGTAAGAGTGTAAGATCAACCGTGCATTTTCAACGGTTCTTTGCTCAAAAACCATGGGCTCGTAATCAGGCAGGCGAACATCTTCGCCCTTAGCAACCCGTGCGCCAAGATCACGCAAATCGTCAATCGACTTATAATGTGCCCGGATCGGGTTTGGCTGGACAGAAAAAATCTGGCCGACGGTTTTCTTCTGAGATGCGAACGCTGGAAAAAAGCTTAATGAGGGCATTTGCTTCGTTTCTGTTGGAAGAAAAAAATCTTCGAGATTGCAATATAAGGCGGCATTTTACGATCTAATCGGTTCAGAGCAATGACGCTATCACCACTTTGTTGTTATCGATCAGTTTTGATGAAAATGAGTCAGATTGCCATAACGAATTATGTGTGGTCGCCGAGATAGTCGGCAACAATAAATAAAATGACTCTGAAATCGCTAAGACGAAAAATTTATTTGCTGAAATAAAAGCCGGAATTTGAAGATTCCGGCTTTTACCAATCAATTACTAGGCGCTTTTCCCAAATACGCGCCAGTGTTTTGGCAAGAATGCCAGCGGCGAGCCGACTTTTGCGGGATGATCAGCTGGAATTTCGATCTCGACGCGGCTTTCAGTGCCATCAATTTCAAGTTCGACACGGCGTGTTGCGCCTACGCGCCGGCTGGCTATTACGACGCCACTGATACGAGCTTCAGAGCCGCCGAGAAGCTCCACATCATGGGGGCGAAAATAAAGCACGCCTTTTCCGTCGGCTTGTTCACTTTTCAGATCAAGCGCCTTATCGCCGAGATGGATCGTCCCTGATTGGATGCTCACGTCCAGGGAACTCGACTCGCCGATGAAACTATAGACGAAGGGCGAGTTGGGGCGGTCATAGACCTCATCGGGCGTGCCAACCTGTTCGATTTTCCCCTGGCTCATCACGACCACACGGTCGGCAAGTTCAAGTGCTTCATCTTGATCATGCGTAACAAACACAGTGGTGTGCTGGGTCTTGTCATGAATTTCACGCAGCCAGCGACGCAGTTCCTTCCGAACTTTGGCATCAAGCGCGCCAAATGGCTCATCAAGCAGCAGCACGCGCGGTTCGATAGCCATGGCACGGGCCAAGGCGACACGCTGCCGCTGCCCGCCGGAAAGTTGCGCGGGATAACGTTTCTCGAGGCCCGAAAGCTGGACGAAATCAAGAAGTTCGCTCGAACGTCTGCGGATTTCCTCTTTGCTTGGCCGATTGGCGCCGGGCCGCACTTTCAAACCGAAGCCGACATTATCGATGACAGTCATATGGCGGAACAAGGCATAGTGCTGGAAAACAAAACCGACATTGCGTTCCTGCACTGATTTTAAGGAAGCATCCTCATCACCAAAGAAAACCTTCCCATCGGTCGGGGTTTCCAACCCTGCGATCAGGCGCAAGAGCGTTGTCTTTCCCGATCCCGAAGGGCCGAGCAATGCAATAAGCTCACCCGAATTTATATCCAATGATACGTCGTGCAGCGCCGGAAACCGGTCAAACTCCTTGCGCACACCACTTACTCGAACTTCCATAAATATTCCCCTTAGTGTCCACCAGCAGCGCGAAGTTCTGCCCCATATCGCAACTCCAGCAGAGTTTTGAGAACGAGCGTCACCAGCGCCAGCAGCGCAAGTAGCGAAGCCACTGCAAAAGCAGCGACAAAATTATATTCATTATAGAGAATTTCGACATGCAGCGGCATCGTATTTGTCAGGCCGCGAATATGCCCGGATACGACCGAAACTGCACCAAACTCTCCCATTGCCCGGGCGTTGCATAAAAGAACGCCGTAGAGCAAGCCCCATTTTATATTGGGCAAGGTGACATGCCAGAAAGTCTGCCAGCCATTTGCTCCCAGGGACAATGCTGCCTCCTCATCCGTTGTTCCCTGATCCTGCATGAGAGGAATCAATTCGCGAGCCACGAATGGAAAGGTGACGAATACCGTGGCAAGCACGATGCCCGGCACGGCAAAGAGAACTTCTATGCCATGTGATTTCAGCCAGGGACCAAGGAAGCTTTGTGATGAAAAGAGCAGAACGTAAACCAGACCAGAAATGACCGGAGATACCGAAAATGGCAGGTCAATCAGTGTTGTTAAAAAAGCTTTGCCCTTGAATTCGAATTTGGCGATAGCCCAAGCGGCAACGACACCAAAGACAATGTTTAACGGGACTGCAATTGCCGCAACCAGTAAGGTTAACCGTATTGCGGCAAGCGCATCGGGTTCTGCAAAAGCAGCAAGATAGGCTTCGGGGCCTTTGCGGAAAGCCTCAACAAAAACGGCAATAAGCGGCAGCAACAGGAAGAGCCCGAGAAACGCCAGTGCAGTGGCTATGAGAACAAAGCGTGCCGTGCGGCTTTCCGTGGTGGCAGGATGCCATGCCTTGGCAGATTCATTCGATATCGGCAGATCATGTGCCATAGCCATACCTCCTGCGGCTCCATGCCTGAATGAGATTGATCACGAGCAGCATCAGGAAGGAGATGGACAGCATGATTGTCGCAATGGCCGTGGCACCCGCATAGTCAAATTCCTCGAGCCGGATGACGATCAGCAAGGGCGCAATTTCCGAAACATAAGGCAAGTTGCCTGCAATGAAGATAACGGACCCATATTCTCCAACTGCCCGGGCGAAGGCCAGTGCAAAGCCTGTCAGAATGGCAGGTTGAAGGCCCGGCAGCAGCACGCGCGTTATGGTTTGGAAACGGGTTGCTCCAAGCGTCGCAGCTGCCTCTTCCACTTCCTTGCGGATTTCTTCCATGACGGGCTGGACTGTGCGAACAACGAAGGGAAGACCAATGAAAATCAAAGCGATGACGATACCCAGCGGTGTGAATGCCACTTTGATACCCAAGGGTTCGAGCCATTTTCCAATCCAGCCATTCTTGGCATAAAGGGCTGTGAGCGCGATGCCAGCAACTGCTGTTGGCAAGGCGAAAGGCAGGTCGACAATAGCATCAATAATGCGGCGGCCGGGAAAGCGGTAACGCACGAGAACCCAAGCAACAATAACGCCAAAGACGACGTTCACCAAGGCGGCGATAAATGATGTGCCAAAGCTAATCTTCATCGCGTTGACGGTCCGAGGATCAATCGCAACATTGAAAAAGCCCTCCCAGCCGAGAGCGGCAGAGCGCCACACCAGACCGGCAAGTGGAATAAGGACAATAAGTGCTAGGTAGGCAAGCGTGAAGCCAAGTGTCATTCCAAATCCTGGAATGATACTTGGCCTCTTGAAGCGGAATGGAGTCATTGGGTAACTCCATCGCGGTTTGGCTGCCAACCTGTTTTCACAAGGTTGGATTTCATGTTTTTACTGTTTCGGCTTGTAAATCTGGTCAAATGTTCCGCCATCTCCAAAGTGATAGGGCTGTGCTTTGGCCCATCCACCGAAGATTGGATCATCGATTGTCACCAGTTTCAACTCGGGTAGTTTCTTGAGGAGATCGGCCGAGACGAGTTTTGGTTCGCTGGGACGGTAGAAATGCTTGGCAGCGAGCGTCTGACCCTCTTCAGAATAGAGGTATTGCAGATAGGCTTCCGCCGCTTTTCTTGTCCCTTTGGCATCAACATTCGCGTCTACGATAGCAACGGGCGGCTCAGCCAAAATTGATTGGGGCGGCACAACGATATCGAACTTGTCGGCACCAAACTCCTCTAGCGAAAGATAGGCTTCATTTTCCCAGGCTAGGAGAACGTCACCCAGTTCACGCTGCGCAAAGGTCGTGGTGGAGCCACGAGCGCCGGTATCGAGCACAGGAACGTGCTGGAACAGTGTTGCGATATATTCTTTGATCTTGGCTTCGTCGCCGCCGAACTGGCCATTTGCCCATGCCCAGGCAGCAAGATAATTCCAGCGTGCGCCGCCCGATGTCTTGGGGTTTGGTGTAATAACCTCAACGCCGTCCTTGATAAGGTCACCCCAATCCTTGATGCCCTTTGGATTGCCCTTCCGAACCAGAAAGACAATGGTCGATGTGTAAGGTGCGGAATTATGGGGATATTTTGTTCGCCAATCAGGATTAATTTTCTTTGTGGCCGAGACAATCGCCGAAATATCGCTTTCAAGCGCGAGTGTTACGACGTCGGCATCCAAGCCGTCTATTACCGCGCGTGCCTGTTTACCTGATCCGCCATGGGACGTCTGTATGGTAACAGTTTCCCCTGTGTCAGCTTTCCACTTGGCTGCGAATGCCGCGTTGAAATCTTTATAGAGCTCGCGCGTTGGGTCGTAAGAAACGTTCAAGAGCGTGGTGTCCGCCAAGGCAGCAGACATTGGTTGTGACGCGACCGTTGCCATAAGCAGAACGGTCGCGAAGGCTATCGATAATCGGGAATTTTTCATGCCTGCCTCCGTGTGATTGAAACTGAAGGGTAGCAGAGCCTCTGAAAATAAGGCGTTAGAAAGAATTCCTTTTATATCACAAAATTAGAAAACTCTACCGGATAGCCATAGTCTATAGGAATAGTCGTCTATATTTTGGCCGTGTTGGTCCTGCCGCAAAAAGAATTGCTGGATCTTGTCGTGATCCAGCGTCAAAAATAGTGCGGCATTTATTTGCGAACTGTCAGTTTCACGGGCGTCGCATCAGCAATTTTGACGTAACCGGCAAGCTCGGCGCGTGTTGTATCTTCTTTGGGTAGTTTGATGGGCATGACAAAGATAGCTGCAGTCAATAGCACTGTCGCTGCTACCGATAATTGTCGTTCCCGGCGCGAACTGATAATCATGATTTCTCCCCTTCCTTAGTGATATTTCGCGCGCATAGGGCGGGAAATAATGTCGTCGATCGCAGATTTTGGAATGGGCAGGAGCACCTGATCCAGTTCTACGAGTGTTTCGGCAAATGCGATTGCAGCGTTTTCGACTTCCTCGTGACGGGAGGGACATGCCATTGTATTGAGGCATGTTCGTGCTGCAACCATGTCGCAATTTTGAAGACCGGCAACGAGTCCCAATATCATGCATTCTTCCCGGCAGACGTGATGGGAGCCAAAGGGAAATGTTTTCAACGGGCACAGGGCGCAATGGCGCAATGTACGCACGAAGTAAGACAGTTCTGACAAGGCATGATTGCCGTTGCGATCACCAAGAATCTCGCTGTAGAGACCATAGGCCATTTCCCATGCAACAACAGAGCCGGTTTCAAATCCGGCAGTCCAGCGGCGATATCCTTCGAGCACCAGCTTTTCAGGAGCACGATCGAAATAACAGCCGGTATGGTTCCGCGATTCAGATAAGCCAGGAAACATCGCGACCTCCGTCCTGCGGAAGATTGCGGGTAGGAGCAAGCAGGCTATTGCGTAATCGCTGCAGAAGCTCATCAGAGCCCAAAGCAAACGACGGACGCTGACGCCTCAGCAAAGAGACCACGCGTTGGCATGGCAAAAAAAGACCAATCATAAGGTCCTCCAATCGAACGGGTTCAAGGCCCAAACATCAAAGGGTGTACTCATTGTACAAATGCATAAAGGCTGCTGAAAAAACGGTTGTCAAATACTAAATGTTTAAAACGTTCAAAAATATCAATAGCTTAGAATAATTCTAGGAAATTATGAGTTTTTTAGTATACAAATGTTCTGATAGCTTCAGTTTCTGCCGGCATCCCCTCCCGATTTTCGGGAGGAGAACGGTTTGATGGAATCAGCTTGCGATGAGCAGCTTTAACTTTTTCAAGGCAACGTCGGCATCTTCTTTATAATCAATCGTGCTTTTCAGGCGTGCATCGCGATCGAGCAACATGATAGATGCTGTGTGATCCATTGTGTAATCACCATCTTCAGTTGGAACCTTCTTGGCGTAGATACGCCAGCTTTTGACCAGCTTTTCGATCTCTTCCGGCTTGCCTGTAATGCCGGTTATCCGGTCGGTAAAGGCCGCAGTATACCCTTTCATCACTTCGGGCGTATCGCGCTCAGGGTCGACGGATATAAAGAAAACGCGCAAATCCTTGCCTTCGTCCCCAAGCGTGTTCAGCAGCCCAGCCATTTCGAACAACGTAGTTGGGCAGACCTCAGGGCAGTGTGTGAAACCAAAAAACAGAGCTGTCGGATGGCCCTTGAATGCGGCCTCGGTAATAGGAGCACCGTTTTGATCAATCAGATTAAAAGGCGTGCCCAGTTCAACTGATTTTTGTGTACTGGCCTGCCGACCGCTGACGTAAGTAAGAACCAGAAAGATGGTAAGGGCAGCGATTGCCGCCCATAGACCATAGCGAACCCACCGCATATTCATCAGTTGTGCTCCATGCTTGCAGCGTTTGCTGCGCCCACCATAAATTGAACTTCGACCTTGCCTGCCTTGGCAAATTCAAGCGTCACGGGGATCATGTCGCCTTCCTTCAACGGCTGGGCTATATTCATAAACATCAGATGAAGTCCCCCCGGAGCAAGCTCTGCAGTTCCGCCAGCGGGTATTTCGAGTCCTTCCTTGAGCTGGCGCATTTGCATGACATCGCCTGCCATTTTCATTTCATGCACCTCAACGCGCTCGGCGGCAGGTGTCGTGCCGCCCATTAGCCGGTCGGGCTCGTTGGCCGAATTGGCGATCTTGAGATACCCGCCACCTACTTTTGCACCGGGCAAAGTAGCACGGGTGAACGCGTTACTAAGCGTCAAATCTCCAGCTTTTACCGGTTCCATTGCATCTTCGGACTGGCTCGCTGGGGCGTCATGCCCCATCTTGGAGTGGTCATGAGCCTGCGCTGCAAAGGAAAGGGACGTGGCGACAAATGCAAGTGCGGCAATTCGGAATAGTGTGTTCATGGAACGTCTCCAATTCGAATGTTTACGAGAATACGCGTTTCAGGGGAGAGGGGATACGAGTGACCAGCTGATCGATGACCAACATGGCCAGGATGGCAAAGCCGGTAAGCGGGAAAGCTACGCCGAAGCCCAGGATTACCACGGTCAGCATAACAAAGACGCTGGTTTGAGATGGCATGGGCGGCACGCCCAATCGGCCTGATGGGCGGCGTTTCCACCACATGACTATGGCAGTTACCGACATTAGCGTAATGGCGAGGCAGGTCAGGAGCATGAGGATCTGGTTCGCCAGCCCAAAGTACTGACCCATATGAACCCCAACGCCAAATTCTATCGCTTTGCCGCCAATACCGTAGTCGGAAAACTTGATGTCAATCAATGGCTTGCCCGTATATTGGTCATAATGGATCGTCTGTTGCCTTGCTATGTCGTCAGGAAAAATCGCGGCGGTATAAACACCTCCCTTGCCCCTGGGCAGCGAAACCTCATAGCCGGGAAACATACCCGCTTCATTGGTAGCGGTGACGATCTGATCAAGACTGACGTTTTCTCCTTTGGAAGCTGCATTGGATGCCGGTACGGGGGCGTTTTCTACAGTCCAGCCAGCATGATCGACCACATCCTTAGTGGGCACTGTCGAAAGGGGAACATCATCCCAGAGCTTGGTTGGATAACCCATTCCTGCACTGGAAAGCGCTGCATTAACCTGCTCGCCCCAATAGCCCGACCAAGGCATTCCAGAGATCGCCAGAAAAAAGATCAGCGCTCCGGCAGATGCGCCGGTAACGGCATGGAGGTCACGCCAGAACACACGTTTTGAAGGGGTTCCACGGACGCTGACAACGCCGCCGGTTTGTGAGCGCGGCCACCATAAATAAAAACCGGTGACGACCAAAATAAGCGCCATTCCTCCGACAGCTTCGATTATCCTATTGGGAACAAAGCCAAAATATTTCAGGCTGTGAATATTCCGGACCACCTTATTGAATTCATTTTCGGCCGCAACAGTGCCAAGAACGACCCCGCTATAGGGATTAACGAAAACGAGAACGTTCTCAGTAGAAGTGCCGACAGTGACACGAACCGAATGCGATGGATCGGCGGGAACGCGGTATCGGACAATTTTTGAACCAGGTACCGCTGCCCTCGCATTTTCCGAAAGCACTGAGGGAGCCAGGGTTTGGCCTTGCGGTTCCACAATATTGCGATAGGCGAAAACCGTATCGTCAATCTCGTCCTTGAACAGATAGAGCCCGCCCGTGACGGCAAGATTGATCATGAACGGAATGACGAAAAGTCCCGCTAAAAAATGCCAGCGCCACACGGCGCGATAAAGAGATATACTGATATTGTTAGGCTTTTTGCCAGCCTCGGCAAGAACGGCCATAATTATTCCAATCGTCTGACGGCCAAAGGAGATGGACCTGCGCGGGCAGGGCCATATTCAAGCGCCAAAGGGCGCAATGGGTGTCAGACTGACGGCGGTGCTTGCGGCGGAGCGGATGGCGGATAGGCGTGCCGCGCAATGAGAGCAGCTTCCTGCTTGATCGCAAGTGATTGTAACGGTTCAATTTTTGCGCTGGCGACTGTAGCCGGAACGGGCAATATGACCGAAGAAACAAGACGGCATGCCTCGCAACCAGTGCCATGCCAGGCTGTCTTGTGATGATCCTTTTCATTGCTGGTATCGGTCAGGCAAAGCACGGGCAAAGAGCCGTCGGGAAGGGTATAGGCTGAAAGATCATCCAGGGCAGGCGCAGCGGAAACCGGCTGATGGGCAAAGGCAACAAATACGAGCGCCAATGCGCAAAGCATGCGCACCGCCATTCGCCAATTGTTCCAAACTTCGCGCATTATCGCCTCGTTAGCAGTCCAACATTTTCATAGCTGCACTTTTGATGAAAAGCCATGCGGCAAAGAGTAATGCAACCGACAACAACCAAATTGCACGCTAGGATTACTTTTTTTGAGCAAGAATCGACGATTCTTCGGCAAATTTCTCCAATTGTTCTGAAAAATCGTGCCACATGTCGAGCAAACCCGGTCGAAATTGGAAAGCACTGTTCAAGTGTCCGTTTTGCTGCCCCTAATCGCGCGCCAGAGCATCAATCGGATTGAGTCGTGCGGCTTTTCGGGCGGGCAGGAATCCGAATGTCAGTCCGACAATGACGGCGGTGATGCAGGCAACCATGATGGCATTGACCGAGACAATCATCGGGAAGGAACTGCCAATGGGAGCGAAGACTGCACCTATCGCCAAAGCGAGTCCAACGCCGATAATTGCGCCGGTCACAGTTACCGCGGAAGCCTCAATCAGAAATTGCAACATGATATCGATCTGACGTGCGCCGACCGCCATGCGCAGACCGATCTCTTTTGTACGCTCGGTTACCGAAACCAGCATGATGTTCATGACGCCGATACCGCCGACGACGAGGGCGATGGCGGCGATGGATGACATGAGCAGCGAAAGAATCTTCGTCGTGTTTTCGATGGTCTTGCGCATCTGGTCACTGTTGAAGATGAAAAAGTCCTTGGTGCCGTGACGGCGCTCAAGCAGCGCGACGATGGCTTTTTCAGCAGCTTGGGTGTCCACATTGTCCGACACGCGCAAAGTGATTTCGCTCAGGCTTCCTGCACCGCTTATCCGGGTAAAGAGGCTTGTGTAAGGCATGTAGATTTGCAGCCGTTTGTCCTCGCCCATGCCGCCGGTGGTCTTGGCTGCGACGCCGATGACGACGACCGGAACCTGCGCAACCACGATCACCTGTCCGACAGGATTCGCCACATTCTTGAACAATGCCTGTTTGGTATTGTCGTCAATGACGACTTGCTGCAAGCCCATGGCTTGGCTTCGCGCATCGAAGAAACTGCCTTGCACGATTTTACGCTGGACAACGCGGAAATAATTATCTCCTACGCCGTTGATTGTCGCGTCGACCGAAACATTACCAAACTGGGCCTTGCCGGTCGCCGAGACGGAGGGCGTTACGCTGTCTACATAGGGCTGCGAGCCCAAGGCTTCAGCATCGGCAATCACGAGGCTTTTAATCTTGGCAGCGTTTTCATCGCCCCAATCCTTGCCGGGGAAAATGCTGATCGTACTGGCGCCAAGACCATTGATTTCGTTCAGCACCATTCGCTGGCCGCCTTCACCAAGGCCGACAACCGCAACAACGGCTGCAATACCAACGATAATCCCGAGCATGGTCAGCGCTGTGCGAGTGCGATGCGCAATCATGGAACGCAGAGCCATGGGCAATGCTTCCATAAGTCGGCGCATAAAACCGCTGAGCCATCCGGCAGATGCAGGCTGTTGCGTCAGTTTGGCTGTCGTGGACACGGGTCTGTCCGGTTTGCGCTGGTCGGCAAGGATAGCGCCATCCTTGATTTCGATGATCCTGTCCGCATGACCGGCCACATCCATATCATGCGTCACGATAATGATCGTGTGACCGGCAGCATGAAGCTCTTTGAGAATGTCGAGGACATTTTCGCCGCTCTTGCTATCCAGCGCGCCGGTCGGCTCATCGGCAAGAATGATTTCGCCGCCATTCATCAAAGCCCGCGCGATGGAAACGCGCTGTTGCTGCCCGCCAGAAAGCTGGTTCGGCCGATGGTCCATGCGATCACCAAGCCCGAGACGCTCAAGAATGGCGATGGCGCGCGACCGGCGCTGGCCCTTTGGTGCGCCGGAATAGACCGCAGGTATTTCGACATTACCGATGGCGCCAAGATCGGGCATGAGATGATAACGCTGGAAGATGAAACCGAAATGTTCGCGCCGCAATTCGGCAAGCTCGTCTTTCGTCAGGCCGGAAGTCTCGCGACCAGCCATGGTATAGCTGCCCTTGCTCGGCTGATCCAGGCAGCCAAGAATATTCATGAGGGTCGACTTGCCGGAACCGCTGGCCCCGACAATGGCGACGAATTCCCCGGCTTCTATGGTCAGGTCGATATTATCGAGGGCAATGACTTCCTCGCTGCCCGCCGCGAAAATACGCGATAGCTGTTTGACTTCGAGCAGGGCTGAACTCATGACGAAGGTGTCTCGCTGCTTGCAGCCTTGCTGGCGTCAGCCGCGGGAGTGCCCCCCTCAATGACAACCTCGTCGCCAACACGCAAACCTTCGACGACTTCAGCCTTGATCATGTCGGTCAAGCCGATCCTGACAAATCTCTGTTCGGTTTTTCCCTCAGCCAGTTTGACCTTTACCTTGTAACGGCCATCCGGCTCTCTGTTGGAAAGGGCAGACCACGGAATGATTGGCTTGTCCTTGATCGAGCCGATGATGATATGGACTTGCGCGGTCATTTTCGTCCGCAGACGAGAGTCCGGATTCGGTACAGTGAGTAACCCGTCATAATAGATTGCGGTGCCTTTGCTGCTGTCGGTTTCGACGCTGGATTTGGCATCGGTGGTGATTGATGGCGGGGCAAAATCGATGCGCTGAAGTTCGGCTTCATAGCGCGTTTGCGCATCGCCCATAATGGTGAACCACACCTTCTGGCCGGGCTTGGTGCGCCAGACATCGGCTTCAGAAATTTTGACCTTCACATTCATCGTATCGAGCTTGGCGACGATCACCACGGTTGGCGTGGTTTGTGTGGAATTCAGCGTCTGGCCCTGCTTGGTGACAACTGCAATGACAGTGCCATCAATGGGCGAGACGATTCGCGTATAACCAAGATTGGCCGTGGCCGTTTCAACATTGACTTCCGCCTGTTCGATCTGCGCGCCAAGGGAAGCAATCTCCGCCTGCAAGGCAAAATAGTCAGACTCAGCCGTATCGAAGGCCATTTGCGAGGCCGCCCTTTGCTCAAGCAAAGCGGTCTGCCGCTCATAGGCAGCCTGTGCCTTTTTGAGCTGAACCTGTTTGACCCGCTGCAATGCCTGGCTGTTTGCCAGTTCCGCCTTGGCAACACGCAATGCATTTTCCTGCGGGACAGAGTCAATCTCGGCAATAGGATCACCGGCCTTTACCGGCTGGCCGGATTCAACATAAAGCGTTTTCACCTGCCCGGAAACCTGCGCACCGACATTGACCATCTGCACCGGCTCCAAAGTACCCGTTGCAAGCACGGTCTCCTCAATGAAACCAAGTGCGACAGGAGCAGTGAACACGCTCTGCTCTGGTGCTTTGCCGGAGGAAAAAACCTTTGTCATCAACAGCCAGACGACAAGAATTGCGATAATGGCGAAGACGATCAGTTTCAGAGCGCGGCTGCGGAAGCGGGAGCGGACTTGGGGCATGATTCTGACCTGACGGAAATGCGGGTGCTTATGGGCGATAGAGGGATTTGGCTAGAACGTCACATTATGGCTTTTTCACATCGAACATATCCCGCGAGCAGAGTTTTCACTTATCGCCGGATAGGGTTGCTCCATGAATATTGCGTGAAAATGACGAACTGATCCACCAACCGGGAACTGAACTGCGATTGTAAAGCGGGATTATTGCCCGCAAAGACAGGCCGCGTACAAATGTCCATTGGCGTTTCTGCTCAACTGCATTATCTGAAGTGTCAGGGTCTGACCCCAAGAATGACAGGGATGGAATTGCAATGGCAGATGTGACGAAGACCGAGGTCCTGGAACAATTGAGGACGGTGACCGGTCCGGATTTCAACAGCAATATTGTCGAGCTTGGTCTGGTGTCAGACATCTTTATCGCCGACAATAAAGTGTTCTTTTCGATCACCGTCCCTGCCGAACGTGCTCAAGAGCTGGAGCCGCTCCGCTCTGCCGCCGAACGTGTGGTCAAGGCAATGCCCGATGTAAAAGGCGCAGTGGTTGCATTGACCGCCGAAAAACGCGGCGGCCCGACAAGCGATGACGCGCCGCGTGCTGCGCCTGCACCAAGACCTGCGCAAAGACCGGCACCGGCAGGCGCGGTGCCGCCGCAACGTGTACCGGCTAAAGCTCCGCCAGCCGCTGCCGGCCATGCCGGTCACAGCCATGCGGCAGCGCCGGTCAAATCCGGAGTGCCCGGCGTTGGCGCCATTATCGCAGTCGCATCCGGCAAAGGCGGGGTTGGCAAATCGACGACCGCTGTCAATCTGGCTTTGGCTTTGCAGGCCAATGGTCAGCGCGTCGGTATTTTGGATGCAGATATTTACGGACCTTCCATGCCGCGTCTGCTGCACATTTCCGGCAAGCCGGAAGTGGTTTCCGGCCGGGTGCTGAAGCCGATGGAAGGCTATGGGCTGAAGGTCATGTCGATCGGTTTCCTTGTGGACGAGGAAACGCCGATGATCTGGCGCGGCCCCATGGTCATGTCGGCGCTGACACAAATGCTGCGCGAAGTGCAATGGGGCGATCTCGATGTGCTGGTGGTGGACATGCCGCCCGGTACCGGCGACGCGCAATTGACCATGGCGCAGCAGGTGCCGCTTGCCGGTGCGGTGATCGTTTCGACACCCCAGGATTTGGCGCTGATCGACGCGCGCAAAGGGCTCAACATGTTCAAAAAGGTCGATGTGCCGCTGCTCGGCATTGTTGAGAATATGAGCTATTTCATCGCGCCGGATACGGGCGCGCGCTACGATATTTTCGGCCATGGCGGTGCACGCAAGGAAGCAGAACGCCTTGGCGTTCCATTCCTTGGCGAAGTGCCGCTGGTGATGGAAATCCGCGAAATGTCGGATGCAGGAACACCGGTCGTCATCAGCAATCCGGATGGCCCGCAAACCAGGGTCTATCGTGAGATCGCTGCGAAGGTTTGGGAACAGCTGAAACTGGCCAAGGGTGGGCGCACCGCTCCTGCAATCGTTTTTGATTAGAGGATGGCGGCACTTAGGCCGCCATCCAAATCCCTTTAAAAGATATGGTCCACAGGCTGGCCCAAAGCCATTGCTCCGGCATAATGGGCCTGCGGGCCCTGCTGTAGCGGGTGGTAGCGGGCGCCCTGTATGTCGCGGAAACGCTGTTCAAGACGGTTATCCCGGTAAAATCCGCTGCCGCCCGCCAATTCCATTGCCAAGTCTACGGCTTTAATCGCGTGTTCGGCGATAAGAGACCGACCAATCATAGTTTCATTGACGGTTGTCGCAGAGGGCGCGTTGCGGGCAGCTATGTTCACCATCCACTGATGCGCCAGTTGCGCGGCGCGCAAGTTTGTATCCATTCGGCCAGCAAGATTGAAGCTGTGAGCGCTCAAGGGTTTCTTACCGGCGAGGCCAACGGCAATATCACGCGCGCTTTCAGCAACGCCAAGATAAACCGCATAGATCAGCGGAAAGGCAATTGTGGAAATGATCTGGAACAAAGGATGCCATTCGCCAGCCTTGCGTGAGAGGGCGACGCCGCTATCAGGAATAAACAGATTATCGAAAATGACGTCGTTGGAACCAGTGCCGCGCATGCCCATTGCCTTCCAGGTTTCAACGACGCTCACTCCCTCGGCCTTCATGGGAGCAGCAAAATGGATGACGTTATGTGATCCGTCGTCATTTTCAACCATGGCGCCCGTCATCAAAAGATTGCCCGCATTAGCCCCCGAGGTGAATATTTTTCGCGCCGAGATGCGATAACCGCCATCAACTTTAACGGCCTTGCCGGAGCCGCCAATCCAGTCGGAACCGCCGCTGGAAAGCAGGATCAGCTTTTCGGCCGCAACACGTTTCAACAGAGGTTCTACGGCGGCCAGTTTCTGATGCTGCCAACGCCAAGCGGGAATTGCCACCTGATGGGTGTGCATGGAAAAAGCCAGCGCGGTCGAGGGGCATGCATGTGCGATAATCCGCAACATTTCCGCCAGTTCCGTAACATTCGCGCCTCCACCTCCAAGTTCAAGCGGTACGCCGATTTCGATAAGGCCGGCTTCTTGGAGCAACCTGTAATTATCGGCGACAAATGTATCCGTCGCATCGATATGACCGGCATTATCGGCGAAAGCGGATGACAATGTGCGAGCAATCTCAGCGGCAGGGCTCGCATGAGAATGTGTCTCGGCATTATCAACCGATGATGAATGTGCCATGGTGTTCATGATGTTCTCCTCGCTTTTGTTTTTAGTGAAAGTAAAAATCCTCTCATTGACGGGCTTCGTCTAGTTCACGAAATGAACTAGCCCGTTCCCTTGCCCGATCTTTTGGAGTACCTTCAAACAAAATAAAGTCCTGAGGGGGACTCATGGAAACGCATGGCGGATACGGTCAGTTCTGTCCGGTGTCGATGGCCTCTGAAATATTATGCTCTCGATGGACAACGCTGATTTTGCGGGAGCTTTTATGCGGCACGACGCGCTTCAATGATTTGCGCCGGGGCGTGCCGCGCATGTCGCCCGCACTCCTTTCAAAACGCCTGAAAGAGCTTGAACGCGCTGGCGTCATAATGACGGTTCCAAATGCTGCGGGCGTTCTGGAGTATCATCTTTCGGCGGCCGGTGAGGATTTGCGCCCCGTAATCATGGGGATCGGTTTTTGGGGGCAGCGCTGGGTGGAATCCAAGGTTTCGCTGAAGAATCTCGATCCATCGTTGCTGATGTGGGATATGCGCCGTCATCTCAATCCGAAACCATTGCCGCAGCGCCGGTGTACGATTCAATTTCTGTACCCTGAACTGCCTCAAGCGCGGCAAAATTTCTGGCTTGTCGTTGAGGACGGTTCTGTTGACCTTTGCGGGTTTGATCCGGGATATGACATTGATCTGCTTATCACGAGTTCATTGAAGAGCATGACCGCAATCTGGATGGGCCTCTCAATGGTCCGGCGGGAGGTGGATGCTGGCAACCTTGAGTTTGACGGCGATCCTGCAATCGCCGCCTCCATGCAACAGTGGTTGGGCCTCAGCCCATTCGCGCAGGAACCGCGCCGCGTCTCATGACAGGATGTAAGGTGATGAAATCTAGAGTCCGGCAAATTGGTCGGTGGCCCGAATTAACCGATCGAGTATGCCCGGTTCCGTATAGGCGTGACCTGCCCCTTCGATAAGATGAAATTCGGCATCAGGCCAGACCTTGTGAAGCGCATAGGCATATTTTACCGGGCAGGGCATGTCATAGCGCCCCTGAACAATTACACCCGGAATGCCATGGAGCTTATGAGCGTCACGAAGCAACTGCCCCTCCTCCAGCCACGAGCCATTTATAAAATAGTGGTTTTCCAATCTGGCGAAGGCGAGAGCGTAGTGACCATCCCTGAAGCGTGCGGAATATTCGGGATCGGGAAGAAGCGTCACCGTCTCGCCTTCCCAGATCGTCCATGCTTTAGCCGCTTCAAGCTGGGCAATTTTGTCGTCTCCGGTCAAACGTTTATGGTATGCCGCCACCATATTACCGCGCTCTTCCAAGGGAATGGGTGCCTGAAAAAGCTCCCATTTATCTGGAAACATCTCGGAAACGCCAAACTGATAATACCAGTCGATTTCTGCCTTTGTGACAGTATAGATGCCGCGCAGGATCAATTCACTGACATGTTCCGGATGTTTTTGCGAGTAGGCGAGGCCAAGCGAAGATCCCCATGAACCTCCAAAGACCATCCATTTGTCAACGCCGATCAGCTTTCGCAACCGCTCGATATCCTCCACGAGATGCCATGTTGTATTCGCATGAAGATCAGCATGTGGAACAGACTTTCCGCAACCACGCTGATCAAATAACAGGACATCGTAGACATCAGGATTGAATAGGCGCCGGTGGTTCGAAGAAACACCGCTTCCTGGACCGCCATGCAAAAAGACGGCAGGTTTCCCACCCCGTTTACCGGAGCGTTCATAATAGATGGAGTGCCCATCTCCTACGTCGAGCATACCTGTTTCATAAGGTTCTATCGTTGGGTAAAGCGTGCGAAGTTGGGTCATCAATGCCCCTTGATGTTTTGAAAGTTCGATGAGGGTGGAGTTTATGGCAGCATAAATCCAGCGAGTGTGGTCTGACACACATTGCTGGATTATGTCCGTTGGGCTGGTTCAGCAGCCTCTGCCTTCCGACTGCCCTTACGTGATTACGCTCGGTTCTTTGCGGCCCGTCTGGGCTTTGATGGCGGAAAGCTCTTCGGCAGCAAGGATAAGATCTGCAAGCGCCCCTTGCGTTTCCAGATCATGTCGTGACGGGTCCGGCTCATAGCGTTCAATGTAAACGCGGATCGTAGCGCCGGATGTTCCTGTGCCGGACAGGCGGAAGACAACGCGGGAGCCGCCTTCAAACAGGATGCGAATGCCCTGATGCTCGCTGACGGATTTATCGACCGGATCATGATAGGCAAAATCATCGGCAGCTGCGATTTTCAGTCCCTGAACGGAGGTGCCCGGCAGGTTGGTAAGTTTCGCGCGCAGCGCGTCGATAACCTTGTTTGCACTGGCCGTGTCGACACCTTCATAATCGTGGCGCGAATAATAGTTGCGGCCATACTGGGCCCAATGCTCAAGCGCAATTTCCTGAACGCTGACCTTGCGCACTGCAAGGATATTGAGCCAGAGCAGCACGGCCCAAAGCCCATCCTTCTCGCGCACATGGTTTGAACCTGTGCCGGAGCTTTCCTCGCCGCAGATGGTCGCCATATCCGCATCGAGCAGATTGCCGAAGAATTTCCAGCCCGTCGGGGTTTCATACATGCCGATTTTCAGCTTCTCCGCCACGCGGTCGGCGGCGCCGCTGGTGGGCATGGAGCGGGCAATGCCCTTAAGCCCGGCCTTATAGCCTGGCGCAAGGTGGGCATTGGCTGCCAGCATGGCAAGCGAGTCTGAAGGGGTGATGAAGATACCCTTGCCAATGATGAGGTTGCGGTCGCCATCGCCATCGGAAGCAGCACCAAAATCAGGACCATCCGCAGACATGAGAAGGTCGTAGAGTTCCTTGGCGTAAACCAGATTAGGATCAGGGTGGTGGCCGCCAAAATCAGTCAATGGCACGAAGTTGAGGCAGGTACCTTCCGGCGCGCCAAGGCGCTTTTCGAGAATTTCCTTGCCATAGGGGCCTGTAACCGCATGCATGGAATCAAAACGCAGGGTGAAGCCCGACTTGATCAAGGCGCGGATAGCGTCAAAATCGAAAAGTGTTTCCATCAAGGCCGCATAATCGGCAACCGAATCGACAATCTCCACATCCATATCGCCAAGTTTCTGAGTGCCGATTGTGTCGATATCAATGTCGGCGCTCTCAGCGATCCTGTATTCCTTGATGGTCTTGGAAATGGCGAAAATAGCTTCTGTAATTTTTTCCGGCGCGGGGCCACCATTGCCGATATTATACTTGATTCCGAAATCTTCGGTGGGGCCGCCGGGATTGTGGCTGGCAGACAGAATCAGCCCGCCAAAGGCTCCATATTTGCGAATGAGATGGGACGCCGCCGGAGTGGATAATATGCCGCCTTGCCCCACGAGCACCCGGCCGAAACCATTGGCGGCTGCCATTTTCAAGGCGATCTGGATGACTTCGCGATTGTAGAAGCGGCCATCTCCGCCGATCACCAGTGTTTTGCCTTCATATCCTTCAAGCGCGTCGAATACGGACTGAATGAAGTTCTCCGCATAATTGGGCTGTTGGAAAACAGGAACCTTCTTGCGAAGCCCTGACGTGCCGGGCTTTTGGTCATCGAATGGTGTGGTGGCAACGGTTTTAAACATATTCACTTTCCAGTTTTAGCCTCTATCCGGGTTGGTCCAAGATCGACAGGTGCAATCTATGAGGCGGCAGATGATCAGGTCAACACGGCAAAATCAGGGGAGGGAAATAAAGACGGGTTGAAGCCTTCGCCGTATTCTAGGGTCCCGACCCTACTCATCCAACAAAAAGGCCACTCGAAAGTGGCCTTTTGCTGCAATGTTTTGTGGTTCCGCCTGAGCGGAATTCTTCTAGCGGACGACAACCTTGGCACCAACCTCGGCGCGATTGTAAAGGTCGATAATATCCTGATTCATCAGGCGGATGCATCCTGAAGACATGGCTTTGCCGATGGACCACCACTCCGGCGTGCCATGCAGGCGATAGCCGGTATCGCCGCCCTTGTTGAAGAGATAGAGGGCGCGGGCGCCAAGCGGGTTCTGAAGGCCGGGTCCCATGCCGTTGCGGAATTCAGCCAGTTCCGGCTTGCGCTTGATCATTTCTTTTGGCGGGGTCCATGTCGGCCATTCACGCTTGAGCGCAATGCGTGCCGCACCGTTCCACTCAAAGCCTTCCTTGCCGACGCCTATGCCGTAACGCATGGCCTTGCCGCCGCCCAGAACGAAGTAGAGAAATTTTGTCTGTGTATCGACGATGATCGTTCCCGGTGTTTCACCGCCATCATAGCGAACTTCCTGTCGCAGGAATTGCGGCGGGATTTTTGCACGGGGAATGGCGGGGAGAACGTAACCTGCATCCGAAACTGAACTATAGGAGGCTGTTGAGTAATTAAACCCGATCGTGGAACAGCCGGCTAGAGCAGTTGCGCCCATAAGGCCAGCCGCAAGAACGATAGTTTTAAATCGCATGATCACCCCGTTGGTTGTGCGAATCTATATGTTACTTATTGTTGCCTCTTTAGCGCCATTATTGTTAAAGCTTCATTAACCGTAAAGCTTAGTTTTCCATTAACCATGGTTTTCACCTACCTGTGGGTGTATTTTCCACCACATGGTTGCAAAATTGCCGATAGATTCGCCGTCATGCCTATAGTCAGTCTGAGCCAGACCAATCCACTTATTGACGGCCGCCAATCCGAAAATGCCATGCTGGTGCGGCGCGGCGTGCAGCGGCTTTTCCTCGAAATGGGCTTGGCAGTCATGCCGGAATTGTCGCTTGCTTCCGGCCGTCGCGCCGATCTTGTGGCCTTGTCCCGCAATGGTGAAATCTGGATTGTCGAAATAAAATCATCGATCGAGGACTGGAAGGTTGATCGAAAATGGCCGACCTATCGCGATTATTGCGACCGGCTGTTTTTTGCTACTCATCCGGGTGTTCCAGCCGATATATTCCCCGACGATTGCGGCTTCATTCTATCTGATGGATATGGTGCCGAGATCATCCGTGATGCGCCCGAGCACAAGCTGGCAGGCGCAACACGCAAGGCAATGACGTTACGCTTTGCCCGCGTCAGCGCCGCGCGCATGACCCTTGCCGAATTATCCGGCATCGACCTGCCGCAGACGGACATGGAATAGGGTGCGTTAAAAAAAGATATTTTTAATCAGTAAGTTAAATCTAGCCTACGGCTGGAAAACTCCCTCCTGTTATCGCCCATATTGCGATCTTCCAACTAATATTTTCTGCGGAGCAAATGCAAATTTCCATAAGCCTAAAGCCTAATTGACGGCCTCCATATGCAATCTATGGTTATGCAACATTCATTAAATGCAACTGTAAAGCGTATCTGATTTTTGTATTGTGTATCGGAGTTTCTTTATGGCTTATTCTTTGAGCTGGGCCAATTTTGGCGCAAAAACCTATTCCATTGCAGATTTTCGCAATCGTTTGAAATATAGAGTCGTTTCGACGCTCATCCTTTTGGCAACAAGCTATCCAAGCTATGCCGAGAGTGCGGTCAAGGCAGACGCCGGTCCTGATAAAAGCGCGCAGACTGGAGGCGATCCTTTCGCCTTTGATATCGAGGGTCATGAAATCATATCCTTTCCCAGCGACAACAAATCGTTGGAGAGGTTGCGGAAATATCATCCCTATCTCGGCGAATGGGAGCTTCTCGACATTTTGAAAGTAGCCGCTGCTAAAAGCCGGGCCACAGATCGCTCTGCCATGATCGATGTCAACGAGGAAAAGCGCGGCCCCATTCAATTTTTACGGCGTTTCACCGCGAATGTGAGCGGAGACGAGACTGAAATTACCTGGAAAAATAATATATCAAATGCCTTGCTTGAGCAGCGCAAAGCACAAATTGCAGCGGAGCTTGCTGCTTTGAAAACCAAGCAAGCCGAAACCAGTTTCGATCATCCTGATAAAATTATTGCGGAGAAAATCGCTGCGCTCGAGGCCATATATGCCGAGCTTTTAAACCTTGATGCCGGATTGACAAAAACTGGCTCGGGGATGCTGGTACTTGAAGGCGTGAATACCTATTCAGGTGAAACACGCATTAAAGAAGGCACGCTGATGGTCTCGGACAACAAGTCCGATCTAGCTGGACAGGAGCTGCTCGGCGATGATGGGGTGGCAATCGTTCCATCGCTGCAATCTCCCGTTCTGGTCGATAAGGGGGCATCTCTGGCGTTAGACGGGGCTATCCGAAATTTGGTCACTGTTAATGGTTATCTCTATGGTGTGGGTTCGATAGATTACCTTCTGGTAAAGAGTGGGGGAACAGTAAGTGCCGGCAATTTTGAAACTCGAGCAGGGGTACTTCATGTCGGTGAAGATGCGACCTTTGAGAAGGGCAGTCAGTTGGACGTTGAGTTTACGCCAGACTTAGCGGTGATCAACAGACTCGATATCGGTGGTAAAGCAATTTTGAATGGTGGCACTGTCAGCGTGTCGTTGGATAATGGAAACGAATTATCCGAAGGCATGGCTGAAAGCGTGTTTGGAAAACGATTTGATATTTTGACCGCAGGGAAGGGTGTGACAGGTCGATTTAGAAAGATCGACCCTCGCTATAACTACATTACCCCGATGCTCGATTATTCAGACGAAAACAGAGTGGTTTTGTTTTTCGACTTTACCCCGGCCGTCAAAGCCGAAAAAGCAAAAGAGCTGGAAGAACAACTAGCGGCTGCTGAGCAAGCAAAACGTGACGCGGAGAAGGCCGTTGTGCTGCTCGGTGCAAAGGCCAAGGAGAAAGCGGAAGCAGAAGCTGAAAGGCTGCTGCTTGCAGAAGAAGCGCAAGCAAAGGCACTTGCTGATGCAAAGGCCAAAGCAGAGGCAGAGGCGATTGCCAGGGCGCAGGCGGATGCCGAGGCTGAGAGATTGCGGCTTGCAGAAGAGGTGCAAGCGAAGGCACTTGCCGGAGCAAAAGCCAAGGCAGAGGCAGAGGCGATTGCCAGGGCGCAGGCGGATGCAGAGGCTGAAATCTTGCGGCTTGCCGAAGGAGCCGAGAAGCTAAAGGCACAGCTTCTGCAAGCGCGGATTGAAGCTATGCTGGCTCCGGAGTTTCTGGCCGTCGGTGTTGCAACACATAACCAGAAAGGTGCGTGGAGCGGCATTCAATCGCTTGGGTTAAGCAATAATGAACTGCTTCAGCAGGTGATAAAGTCCACCCGCGACAATCCCCTCAACTTTGATATGCTTTCCGGCGAGGTTCATGCCACGCTTTCCGGTGTTCTGGCGCAGGACAATCACTTCATTTCCGATGCGGCGACTTCGCGCTTGCGCAATGGCTTTGGCGGGGTGGCAGGCAAGGCGCAGGCCGTTACCACACCATT
>NZ_JBBCBN010000014.1:0-51925 GCF_037203775.1 Phyllobacterium sp. CCNWLW183
ATAAACAAGGACGAAGAAGCACCGATTTTCCAGGTTGCCGATTACGGCCTCGTTGGCGATCTCTTCGTTATCCTGCCGGAACTTGAAAAGGCGCTGTAAAAAAATATAGCCGCAAGTTTGAAATGATTTGCATGGCCGGGGTAGACGAAAGCTACCCCGGCCATTTACTTTGGTGCTAGGAAGTTTGCGCTTGAACAAACAAACGGATGGAAACATGGCTGGATCGATCAAGACTGTAGGCATTATCGGAGCGGGGCAAATGGGCAGCGGCATTGCTCATGTATGTGCCGTCGCCGGCTATGACGTTTTGATCCA
The DNA here is from genome assembly GCF_037203775.1 of Phyllobacterium sp. CCNWLW183. NCBI lineage: Bacteria > Pseudomonadati > Pseudomonadota > Alphaproteobacteria > Hyphomicrobiales > Phyllobacteriaceae > Phyllobacterium > Phyllobacterium sp. CCNWLW183. The sequence goes on from NZ_JBBCBN010000014.1 coordinate 316, forward strand.
TGACCAGTCTGCCGAACAGCTGGAAAAGGCTATAGCCACCGTTAATGGCAATATGGCGCGGCAGGTCTCGCACGGCAAACTCGATGAGGCAGCACGCGAAAAAGCCATGGCGCATATCCGCCCTGCTCTGCGCATGGAGGATCTTTCCAGTGTCGATCTTGCCATCGAAGCGGCGACCGAGGATGAAACAGTCAAGCGCAAGATTTTTGCGCAGCTTTGTCCAAACCTCAATCCGGAGGCGATCCTCGCCACCAATACTTCATCGATTTCCATCACACGGCTCGCTGCGACAACCGATCGCCCGGAACGGTTTATTGGCATTCACTTCATGAATCCGGTGCCGGTGATGAAGCTGGTTGAACTCATTCGCGGTATCGCGACCGAGAACACCACCTTCGAAAGTGCGCGCGAATTCGTTACCAGCCTCGACAAGACCTTGACTGTCTCGGAAGATTTCCCGGCCTTCATCGTTAACCGCATTCTGCTGCCAATGATCAATGAAGCCATCTATGTTCTTTACGAAGGTGTCGGCTCTGTGGATGCCATTGATACAGCCATGAAGCTCGGCGCAAATCACCCGATGGGCCCACTGCAACTGGCTGATTTCATCGGCCTTGATACATGCCTTTCGATCATGCAGGTCTTGCATGATGGTCTGGCGGATTCGAAGTATCGACCCTGCCCGCTTCTCGTCAAATATGTCGAGGCCGGTTGGCTTGGCCGCAAGACCGGTCGCGGCTTTTATGATTATCGCGGGGAAAATCCCGTTCCGACACGCTGATCATGCCCGCATGAAATTATCCCATGGATAGCCAACAGGACGCGGAATATTCTGCCGGAACAAAGCGGCTATCCACCATTCTTGTTGAGCTTGGGGACACAGACGCGACCAGAATTTCCTTCGACGACATTCTTGTCGCCTTGTCGGAACGCAGCTTTGGCGCCTTGCTCATCCTGTTTTCCGCATTAAATCTGATTCCACTACCGCCGGGTTCATCCACGATATTCGGCATTCCACTGGTTCTGCTTTCCATCCAAATGTTGATTGGCTTCGAGAAGCCGTGGTTTCCGGCCTTTCTGCGGCGCAAATCAATGCGGATAGAAACCTATCGTTCCGGGATCGCCAGACTGGAAAGCGTTCTTACACGTTTTGAGCGGCTTGCCCGCCCGCGTTATTGGCTCTTGCCGCAAATTATCGTCGAACGGGTCGTCAGTATCGTTGCGCTTTCAATGTCCCTGATCGTCATTTTGCCGATTCCGCTTATTAACCAGATACCGGCATTGAGCATAATCCTGCTGGCAATTGGTCTTGGCGAACAGGACGGCGTATGGTTGGGAACAGGATTTCTTGTTGCGGCCCTGGCAGCTGGAATTGCTATCGGGCTCGGCGCCTCTGTAGGTTTGGCCGCGCTGCATATTTTTGGTTGAAAATGACAGAACAGAAAAACATATCCATTTACGTCGATGCAGATGCCTGCCCGGTAAAAGCAGAAATTTATCGTGTTGCGGAAAGATATGGCGTCAAGGTTTTCGTCGTGTCCAATTCCATGATGGCAATCCCGCGCGATCCGATGATCGAGCGGGTCATTGTCAGCGACGGTTTTGACGCCGCCGATGACTGGATTGCCGAGCGGGTCTCCCGGGGCGATGTGGTCATCACCGCCGATATTCCACTTGCAAGCCGCTGCGTAAAAGCCGGTGCAGACGCCATTTCCCCAACGGGCCGGGCATTTACCGAGGCATCCATCGGCAATACCCTGGCAACGCGTAACCTCATGGATGAACTGCGTTCGGCGGGCCAGATCACGGGTGGACCGCGACCATTTTCACCAAAAGATCGTTCCTCCTTTCTTTCTGCGCTTGATCTCGCTATTGTGCGGTTGAAACGTGCGGGCTTCACCTCCTGAAGGGTAAGTGGATGGGAGCTATGCGTTTCGTGGCATTGACGGAACGCGTCGCAGGCTCTACGAGAGCGCAACAAAGCTATATGCGTGCCGCTCGTGCTCCATTGACGCCGAGCTAAAAACACGCCCAAAACCAGCACTGAAAGTTCATTTATGACCATTTTCGATTCTATCGCTCCGGCGCTGTCCGGTGCTTTGAAAGCCCGTGGCTACGAGACCCTGACACCCGTTCAGACTGCAGTTCTCGCTCCTGAAGCCGAAGGAGCAGATCTTCTCGTCTCCGCCCAGACCGGCTCGGGCAAGACCGTTGCCTTCGGCATCGCCATCGCACCGACTCTTCTGGAAGATGGAGATCGCTTCACTTCTATCGGCGCGCCCTATGCACTGGTGATTGCGCCCACACGCGAATTGGCTTTGCAGGTTCGCCGCGAACTGGAATGGCTTTATGAGCCAACCGGGGCGCGCATCGCCTCTTGCGTTGGCGGTATGGACATGACCAAGGAGCGCCGCGCCCTTTCGCAAGGCGCGCATATCGTTGTTGGCACACCGGGCCGCCTACGTGACCATATCAGCCGTGGCTCGCTCGACATGAAAGAACTGCGCGCAGTGGTTCTGGATGAGGCCGATGAGATGCTCGATCTCGGTTTCCGCGAAGATCTCGAATTCATCCTTGGTGAAGCGCCGGAAGATCGCCGCACCCTGATGTTCTCTGCAACAGTGCCGAAACCTATCGCGCTTCTGGCAAAACAGTTCCAGAAAGACGCGCTGCGTATTTCTGCCACCAATGACCGCGAGCAGCATGCGGATATTGAATATCACATCATGCCTGTTGCACCGCGTGAGCGTGAAAACGCCATCATTAATTCGCTGCTGTTCTACGATGCACAGAACACGATCATTTTCGGTTCGACCCGTGAGGCCGTCAAACATTTGACCAGCCGCCTGTCAAATCGTGGTTTCTCTGTGGTTTCCCTGTCGGGTGAACTCAGCCAGGCTGAACGCACCAATGCCTTGCAGGCCATGCGTGATGGTCGTGCCCGTGTTTGTGTTGCCACCGACGTTGCCGCTCGCGGTATTGATCTGCCTAATCTTGATCTCGTCATCCATGCCGATCTGCCCAACAATTCAGAAACGCTTCTGCACCGCAGTGGCCGTACAGGTCGCGCGGGTCGTAAGGGCATCTGCGTTCTGATCGTGCCGGCCTCGCGTCGCCGCACTGCCGAGCGTCTTTTGCAAGGTGCAAAACTAACGACAACGATGGTGCCGCCACCGGATGCCGACGCAATCAACAAGCGCAACAATGACCGCATCCTCAATGATCCTTCTCTGTCTGAAGTCATAACCGAGGACGAGGGAGATTTCGTACGCGAATTGCTCGCCCTTCATTCCGCTGAACAGATTGCTGCTGCTTATTTACGCCAGCAAATGGCTGCTCGCCCTGCGCCGGAAGAGCTTTCCAACACGCCGTCCCATGTTCTTGAGCCTATCCGCAAGGGTAGCTTTGAAGACCGTCCGGGCCGCGGCGAACGGACATCGCGCTCGGATCGCTTTACCGATTTTGAAAGCGGCGCATGGTTCAGCGTCAGTGTTGGTCGCAAGCAACGCGCCGAACCACGTTGGCTTTTGCCGCTTATCTGCAAGGCCGGTGATATTACCAAGACCGATGTCGGCTCAATCAAAATTCTGGAAACGGAAACACGCTTTGAGATTACCGCCAGCAAGGCTGATGCTTTCCTTGCACGCATCAAGCAGTTCGGTACAGGCGAAAAGGGTGTAAATATCGCCCGCAGTGAAGGCCCCGGCGGCTCTGCTCCGCGCAGCGATTTCAAGCCGAAGAAGAATTTCGGTGAGAAGCGCGAATTCGACAACCGCAAGCCGCGCGGCAACGATGCCAATCCACGTACAGAGTGGGCAGCCAAACCTGCAAAGGCAAAGCCGGAAGGCTGGACAGCGGAAAAGCCGAAAAAGCTTCCAAAGGAACGCAAGCCCGGTGAATTGCAGGGTTTTGACAAATACAAAGCAAAAAAAGCTCGCAAAGCCGCCACAACTGGCGAGTAAGCAATTGCCTTCCTTATCTCGCTCTTTGCGAGGGAGATAAGGAATATGCAATGATTTTGCATGAGCTTGGTGCGTGCTTCGACAAGCTCAGCATGAGGAAGTTAGTGGGTTGCAACATCTACCTGCGACGTCGTCTCGTAACATGTCAGAACTCGTTCCCTGCCAATCTCCACCTTCCTCATGCTGAGCTTGTCGAAGCACGCATAGTGAATTTGCCAATCCAGCGGTCCTGATACTATTTTCTAAAGACCCAAAGCGGCATCCACAAATCGCAGAGCGTCATCGCTGGACCAGTCTGCCGGGCCGTTCATCGCTGCGATCTGGCAGCCTTCCTTATCGACCAGCATGGTAACCGGGAGCCCAAAGGCCAGACTTTTCCGCTTAAGCTCGTTGAACACGCCCATTGACGGATCACGGTAAAGATCGAGCGACTTGACGCCGATCTCGCTCAGGAATGCTTTGGGTTTCGTGTCGTCACCCGTGTCAATATTGATCGTGACGACTTCAAATTTGTCGCTGCCCTTTTTTGTTTCCAGCGCATCAAGTGCGGGCATCTCCTCGCGGCATGGCGCGCACCAGGTCGCCCACAGATTGACCAGCAATGTCTTGCCCTTGAAATCGCTGATGCGCACCGGCTTGCCATCCGGTCCGGTGAAGGACAAGCTCGACATGGATTGCGGCTTGTCGGCACCGCGCATGGCAGCAATGGCACCAACAGCGGCAGCATCAATCGCTTTTGCGCCCTCTGCCTTCATCGGGCACTGATCAGCCGTATTAGTCACGGTGGCAATATTGCCAGATGGCCGTTCCATCACGTATACCGCAACCGCACCGGCGGCAATGCCGGCGAGCGCGGCAAGGGCGATGATCTTTTTGTTGCTATTGCGTGGCGTTTGTCGTGGGCCGTCTGTCATTTCCGTTCTTTCCGCTTCACACTCAAGGCGTTTTCCATGTCCGACAAGAAGAATAGCAATGAAATGTGGGGCGGTCGTTTCGCCTCAGGTCCTGCCGCGATCATGGAAGAAATCAATGCTTCCATCGGCTTTGACCAGAAGCTTTACGCCCAGGACATTCAAGGTTCCCTTGCTCATGCAGCCATGCTTGCGAAAACCGGCATAATTGCGAGCGACGATTACGACAAGATCACAAGCGGCCTGAACACGATATTGTCAGAGATCGAGAGCGGAAATTTCACTTTCTCACGCAAACTTGAAGACATTCACATGAATGTTGAGTCGCGCCTTGCCGAACTGATCGGCGCATCGGCGGGCCGGCTGCACACTGCACGCTCACGCAATGACCAGGTCGCTGTCGACTTTCGCCTCTGGGTAAAAGCTGAATTTGAAAAGACTGCGGTGCTGCTCAAGAAATTGATCGAGGCTTTTCTGAAGCGCGCCGAAGAACATTCAGCAACCCTGATGCCAGGTTTCACCCATCTCCAGACAGCGCAGCCCGTCACCTTTGGTCATCATTGCATGGCCTATGTCGAAATGTTTGGCCGCGATCTGAGCCGAGTCAAAGATGCAATTGAACGTATGAACGAATCGCCGCTCGGCGCCGCAGCCCTTGCCGGAACCGGCTTTCCGATTGACCGGCATATGACGGCAAAAGCGTTGGGTTTCCGCGAACCGACCCGCAATTCGCTCGATAGCGTGTCTGACCGCGATTATGCGCTGGAATTTCTGTCAACAGCTGCGATCACTGCGACCCATCTTTCCCGGTTGGCTGAAGAAATTGTCATTTGGTCTACTTCCCAGTTCGGTTTTGTTCGACTGTCCGACAGTTTTTCGACCGGCTCCTCCATCATGCCGCAGAAAAAGAACCCCGATGCTGCCGAGTTGGTTCGCGCCAAAACTGGCCGCATCACCGGATCGCTCGTCGCTCTGCTGACAGTCATGAAAGGCCTGCCTCTGACCTATTCCAAGGATATGCAGGAAGACAAGGAAGCCGTATTCGACGCTGCAGAAACGCTGGAACTGGCGCTTGCCGCCATGACTGGCATGGTTGGTGATATGACCGTCAACACCGCCGCAATGAAGAAGGCCGCGGGTTCGGGCTATTCAACGGCCACCGACCTGGCCGATTGGCTGGTGCGGGAACTTGGCCTGCCTTTCCGCGAGGCACACCATGTCACCGGCCGGGCAGTTGCCCTTGCCGAGCAGAAAAAGATCGACCTTGGTAAATTGTCGTTGGAAGATTTGCAGCAGATTCACCCGGGGATTACCGCTGCCATCTTTGGATTCCTGACTGTGGACAAATCCGTGCGCAGCCGCAAATCCTATGGCGGAACGGCTCCGGAACAGGTGCGCAAGCAGATCAAATTCTGGCAAAAGCGCATTGCGAAATTGTAAAACAACATTGACCGGACATGGGGGTGCAAAGCGCGCCTTCTTAGGCTAGAGCCTTTCTTGCTCAAATAGAATCGTTCTGCCCGAGGGAATTTGTGGACAAGGTCGAGGGGTTTTGCGAGACCGATGTTTATCCATCGGGCGAAGCTGAAACCCGATGGATTTGGTCCAAATTCACCCGGCCCTTGGGTTTCCGGCTGGCGGCCAATCACTTTGTCAGGCGGCATCGGACGATGGATAAACATCGACCTTGCCACCTTCCGCGTGAATTATCTCGCCATCCGAGAAACAGAACTGCTTCTATTTGAACAAGAAAGGCTCTAGACATGGCAGACCCATTTCGGACGACAGGATCAACAATGACAAGCCGTTCCCTATTATCGACAATTCTTATGTCGATCGCGATCGTAAGCGCCATATCGGCCTGTGGCCGCAAAGGCGCACTGGAGCCACCGCCCGCTTCCGTAACATCAATGCCCGGCGAGCCGAAAACTGTGGCGCCGCCCGTCCAGGACAAGCGTTTTATTCTTGACCCATTGATCTAGAGCAAGCTGGATTTTCCGTGAATCATTTTGATTATAAAGACGGCGTTCTTCATGCCGAAGGCGTCAGTATTCCTGAAATCGCCAAGGCTGTCGGGACACCATTCTACTGTTATTCGACAGCAACGATCGAGCGTCATTTCAAAGTGTTTTCGGCAGCTTTTGCCGACATGGACACGCTCGTCTGCTACGCGCTCAAGGCAAATTCCAATCAGGCAGTCCTGAAAACGCTTGCGCGCCTTGGTTCTGGCGCCGATGTGGTTTCTGAAGGTGAATTGCGCCGCGCGCTCGCCGCTGGCATTCCAGCCGAGAAAATCGTTTTTTCCGGCGTCGGCAAGAAGCCCAGCGAAATGGATCTCGCATTGAGCGCCGGCATTCATTGTTTCAATGTCGAATCCGAGCCAGAGCTTGCCATTCTCTCCAGTCGTGCCGTTGCGGCGGGAAAGATCGCGCCAGTTTCGCTGCGCATCAATCCCGATGTCGATGCAAAGACCCATAAGAAGATTTCGACGGGGAAATCCGAGAACAAGTTCGGCATTCCCCTCGCCAAGGCAAGTTCAATCTATGCACAGGCAGCCAAGCTGCCGGGGCTAAAGGTCGTTGGCGTGGACATGCATATTGGCAGCCAGATCACTGATCTTGAGCCTTTCGACGATGCATTCCGCCTGCTGGCGGAGTTGGTCGGGCAGTTGAAGGCCGATGGCCATGATATCAAGCATGTTGATCTTGGCGGTGGTCTCGGTATTCCGTACCACTTCGACAACAATCCGCCACCACTGCCCGATGCCTACGCGCAGATCGTTCAAAAGCATATCAAGCCGCTGGGATTGAAGACGATTTTCGAACCGGGCCGACTTATTGTTGGCAATGCTGGGATTCTTGTCAGCGAGGTAATCTTCGTCAAGGAAGGCGATGCGCGTAACTTTATCATTGTTGACGCGGCCATGAACGACCTCATCCGGCCCACGCTTTACGATGCGTTCCACATTATCCGCCCCGTCAAGGAACCTACGGCCAATCATCCCCGGATTCGCGGCGACGTTGTCGGCCCCGTTTGCGAAACAGGTGACTATCTGGGCTTGGATCGTGACCTACCGCGTCCTGCCCCGGGTGATTTGATCGCAATTGGCACAGCGGGCGCCTATGGCGCGGTTCAGGCTGGCACCTATAATACGCGGCTGCTCGTGCCTGAGGTTCTGGTCAATGGCGATCAGTTCCATGTGGTGCGTCCACGCACAAGCTATGAAGAATTGATCGGCCTCGATTCCATTCCGGACTGGCTGTAATTTTCACGCCTACACAGAAGTATGATTGCGTTTTGCCGGGTAAGGCCTCGCCTTTGCCATGATGAGTGGTATTGTTAGCTTTGTCTGGTAATGCCGATACCGGAAAGATGGAGCGAGAATGGCCGATCACAACCCGGAAGAACGGGAAGCGACCAGCATCAAATTCGATATTCTGAAAAATATCGATCGCCTCCGTTTGTCCGCATGGTTGATGATCGCGCTTGAGCGCCTTTGGCCGCTCTTGCTGCCCCTTTTGCTTGTTATTTCAGTCTTCCTCAGCGTGGCATGGTTCGGCCTGTTTCGCCTTATGCCGGATCTTGCAAGGCAAGCCTTGCTTGCCCTCTTTCTGCTGAGCATCCCTGTTTGCGTCTATCTGCTGCTGAAGTTCCGCTTACCTCGCCCGTCAGAGATCACGCAGCGGCTTGAAAACGTCAATGAACTGGCGCACCAGCCCATTACCGTGCAGACAGAAGAGCTTGCAGCCAACAGCACTGATCCCTTTGCGCAGGCATTGTGGAGCGAGCATCGCAAGCGCATGGCAACACGCATTGCCAATCTGCAAAGCGGATTGCCCCAGACGCGGATTGCTGAACGCGACCCTTGGGCTTTGCGCGGCGTTGCTGCGCTGCTGCTCGTCATTGCTTTTGCCTTTTCCGGTGGACCGCTGGGCGGCCGCATCAGCGATGCATTTCTCAGCCATGCCGCGAGCAATGCAATACCGCCTCGTATTGACGCCTGGGTTACCCCTCCGCGTTATACAGGTCGCGCTCCGCTATTTCTGACCACCGCAAGCAATTCGGCCGACACGCAGTTTTCAGTACCCCAAAACAGCACGCTTGTTGTCCGCATTATCGGTGGCAGTGGATCGGAAGCTCTCACACAGAAGCTGTCTGATGGAAAATCGGTAGAGATTGCAGCCAGGGAAACGCCTAAGATCGAAGACTCGGCAACTGGTAAAGCAACACCACGAAATTTTGAACTCACACTTGATCAAAACAGTTCTATTGATCTGGTGAATGGCCGCTCTGCCCTCTCCAGTTGGGGCTTCACAATCATTCCAGACCAGCCGCCCGCAATCCGTTTTACCAAGGAGCCTTCCAGCGCCGTCAATGGCACGATGGACGTCTTTTATGAGATCAAGGACGATTATGGCGCGATAGCTGCACAGGCAAAAATCGAACAGGCACTGCCTGCCGAAAAGGATGCACGACCGCTCTATTCCGCTCCGGAATTGCCGTTGGCATTGCCGCGTCGCGGTGAACAAGCCAAGGAGACTAAAACCACCAAGGATCTCACCCAGCACCCATGGTCTGGGTCTGAAATCCGCATGACTCTCATTGCGTCCGACGACGCAAAGCAGGAAGCCCGCAGCGAAGTCAAAACTTTCGTCATGCCCGAGCGACCATTCGCCAATCCGCTTGCTCGCGCGTTGATTGAACAACGCCGCAACTTGGCGCTGAATGCCAATGCCAAGCCCAATGTGCTGGAAATGCTGGACGCAATCACAATGTGGCCGGAAGAGACAATCAAAAACTCGTCCCACTATCTTGGGTTGCGCAGTGTTCGTTCCCGCCTTGACCTCGCAAAAAGCGATGAACAGTTGCGCGAGGTAGTAAGCTATATGTGGGACGTCGCCCGCGGCATTGAGGATGGTGCCTTGTCTGATGCGGAGCGGCGACTGCGGCAAGCGCAGGAAGCCTTGAAAAATGCCATCGAACAGGGTGCCAGCCAGGAGGAAATCGAAAAGCGCATGGCTGAGTTGCGCGATGCCATGAAGGAATTTCTGCGTGAATTTGCGCAGAAAGCTCAGAAAAACCCGAACATGGCGCAAAATCCAAATGCCAAACAGCTACGGCAGGAGGATATCGATAAAATGCTGAACCAGATTGAAGAGCTTGCCAAGCAGGGCTCTAAGGATCAGGCACAGCAATTATTGTCCGAGCTCGAAAACATGATGAACAACCTGCAGATGGGCCAGCAGCAACAGGCTCAACAAGGCCAGCAGGGACAGATGAAACAGCAGATGGACAAGCTCGGTGAGCTGATGCGCCGTCAACAGGACATGATGAACCAGACCCACCGGCTGGAGCAGCAGCGCCAGCAGGGCATGCAGCAGGACTTTGGCGAGGAGCAGCAAGGCGAACAGGGTGAGCAAGGACAAATGTCCGAAGAGGATATTGCCAAGGCCCTGCGCGATCTTCAGCAAGGCCAAGGCAAGCTCCAATCCGAACTCGGCCAGTTGATGAAAGATCTGGAAGGCATGGGTATCAAGCCCGGTGAAGGATTTGGTCAGGCAGGCAAATCAATGGGTGAAGCTGGCAAATCACTTGGTCAAGCCGATGGCGATCAGGCACTCGGCCAGCAAAGCGATGCGCTGGATGCGCTGCGTCGTGGTGGTCAGGACATGATGAAACAGATGCAGGAAGCCATGGGGCAAGAGGGACAAACCGGGCAAGGCGATCAACGGCAAACCGGGGGGCGCGATCCTCTCGGCCGCCCGCAGCGCGACGGCGGGCCCGATGATGGCACCAATACCAAAGTCCCCGGCGAGATCGATATTCAGCGCGCGCGTGAAATTCTCGACGCCATCCGCAAGCGGCTCGGTAATTCGCTCAGCCCGCAAATGGAAAAGGATTATTTGGAGCGCCTGCTCAAGTTCAATTGATCAGAAAAATATTGAGCTTTAATCGCGAACCACACCGACATAAGGCAGTTGCCGGAATGAATGGCCGACATCCATGCCGTAACCGACAACGAAATAGTCCGGGCATTCGAATCCCTTGAAATCAGCCTCTATTTCGGTCTTGCGCTTGACGCTTTTGTCCAGCAGCACGGCAATATAGACATTGCGCGCACCGCGTTCGAGCATGAGCTGGCGCGTAAACTTCAATGTGCGTCCTGATTCAAGAATATCATCGATCAAAAGTACGTCACGGCCATGCACATCGCTGTCAATATCGCGCATAAGTCGCACTTCAGTGCTTTCCGTGCCCTTGCCATAACTGGAGACAGTGATGAACTCCACATCCGGTTCTGCACCGGCATCATGCATGGCGCGGATCAGATCGGCGGCAAAAATAAACGAGCCTTTGAGGATCGAGATAACAAGCAGGTTTTCAAAACCTCGCGCCACGATTGCTTTGGCAAGTTCTAGATTGCGCGCGGCAATTGTTTCGGCACTGAAAAGAACATCAATATTTTTAGTCCCGACTTTTGGCATGCAAGTTTCCTGTGGCGCGTTTTCAGACCGAATTTCTTCATATAGCTCCCGCACCTATAGCCTGATCATCAGCCAAAATGCAAAAACCGGCGCTGCCGTATAAAATTCATGTTTCCAGTCATGCTGGTTCATGTTTGTTGGGGTGGTCAAATCGGCTCGCGCAAAATAGAACACGTTGCAGATAAGATCGGAAAGCACACTTGATTCGTTTTGAGAATGTCGGATTGCGGTATGGGATGGGCCCGGAGGTCTTGCGTGATGTCAGCCTCCACATATCGCCGCGATCATTTCAGTTCCTCACCGGACCTTCCGGTGCAGGTAAAACGTCATTGCTGCGCCTGCTTTTCATGACACTCAAGCCGACACGCGGTTCCATCACCGTCTTCGGCAAGGATATTGCAACAATTTCGTCCAGGGAAATGCCAATGCTGCGCCGGCGCATAGGCGTGGTCTTTCAGGATTTCCGGCTGCTCGATCATATGACCACCTATCAAAACGTCGCCTTGCCTTTGCGGGTACGCGGCAAGGAAGAAGCGACCTATCGCGCAGAGGTCGAAGAGCTTTTGCATTGGGTAGGACTTGGCGAGCGCATGCATGTGCTACCACCTGTGCTATCCGGCGGTGAAAAACAGCGTGCCGCTATCGCCCGCGCTTTGATAGATCAACCGGAAATTCTGCTTGCCGACGAGCCGACGGGCAATGTCGATCCGCCCCTGGCGCGGCGTCTCCTGCGCCTTTTCGGCGAGTTGAACCGCTCCGGAACAGCCGTTGTCATTGCCACCCACGATTTGACCCTGATGGACCAGATCAATGCGCGGCGTATGATCCTCGATCAGGGAAGGCTCGACGTTTATGATTGATGCCGCTGCCCTCAAGGATCGAGCCATCGAATTGGCGGACAGGCTTTGGACCCGTATCCGCAAAAACAGCGGACAAGCACCGATCGTGCCCGCAGGCAATGTGGTTGGCCATGCCTTGATGATCGTAATCGCCATCATGACCTTCCTCGCCTGCCTCACCGTCGGCTCAGTCAGCCTTGTTCAATCGACAGCCGCCACCTGGCAAAGTCAGATTTCCACCGAAGCGACTATTCAGATCAGGCCGGTGGAAGGTCAGGACATGGAAGCAATGCTCGCTGAAGCGAGTAAAATTGCGCAAGGATTTGCCGGCGTGAAATCCACGCGAATCATCGACCGGGATGCGACAGCCCGCCTTCTCGAACCATGGCTTGGAACCGGACTCGATATTGATGAACTGCCTGTTCCCCGGCTGGTGGTCGTTACGCTCGACGAAGCCTCGCCGCCAGATTTCGCAGCGCTTCGCAGCATGCTCGTCGGGCAGATACCGGCAGCCAGTTTTGACGATCATCGCACATGGGTCGACCGGTTGGTTTCCATGGCTCGCTCGACTGTTCTCATCGGCACCGGCGTGCTTTCCCTTGTCGTTGCAGCAACCGTTCTCACCGTGATTTTCGCCACGCGCGGAGCAATGGCTGGCAACGGCCATATTATTGAAGTGCTGCATTTTATCGGCGCGGAACAAAAATTCGTCGCCCGCCAGTTCGAGCGCCATTTTTTCTGGACAGCACTTAAAGGTGCAGCTTTTGGCGGTGCGCTTGCCATGTTCATTTTTCTGATGATCGGATGGTGGTCATCGCGTAATCTGGCAACACCCGAAGCCGATCAGGCGACAGCGCTCTTCGGCAATTTCTCCATTGGATCCGGCGGATATACGGGTGTAGTTTTGATCATATTGGCGGTCAGCGTTCTGACCATGATTACAACACGAATGACAGTCATAGCGCATTTAAGACAAGTTGATGGACGCACGGGCGAAAATCACGACACCTGAAATATTCATTTTATTTTATAGACGTATCGCTTCCAGTTTATGAGCGGCAGAAGCACTCTCGAGCAAGGCATTTACGGCACAAGATGGACGGCCTTAACGACAGCAACAAGTCCCCCGATGCGGACGTAGCACGGACCCGTGGATTGTCTGCGACCATGGGCAGATATTTCGTGCGTTTTCTGTTCCTGCTTGCGATTCTTGCGATAGGTTTGTTCATCGGTGGGTTTATTGTCTTCAGCGATCGCGTCACCACGCTCGATATACCCGATATTACCGAGCCCGCTGACGGTATCGTCGTCCTGACAGGTGGCTATTCACGCATTGAAGGCGCTTTGGAATTGCTCAAGAACAAGCGCGGCGAACGTTTGTTCATCAGCGGCGTGCATCCCTCGACCAAGCGTAGCGAGTTGCAACGCGTCACTGGTGGCGATGCAACATTGTTCGAATGCTGTGTCGATATCGATCGGTCTGCCCTTGATACGGTCGGCAATGCGGTTGAAAGCATTAAATGGGCGAGCGCCAACCATTATAAGCGCGTGATTGTTGTCACCAACAACTACCACATTCCCCGCACCATGCTCGAACTCAGCCGCGCCTCGCAGGAAATCGAATTCATTGCCTATCCAATCACGAACACCAATCTCAAGGAGGGTGACTGGATAACGCGAGGACAGGTAGTACGGGTTCTGCTGATGGAATATATCAAATATCTGGGGGCCGTTGCCCGCGCCCAATTGCCTGACAGTTTTTCGAGTGTCACTGACAAATTGCTGCATCAGATCAGGGAATAGCCAATTCCAGGTCAGAAACTGACATATACATGGTGCGTGGTTCGTCCTTCGACAGACTCAGGAGGGCTCACCACGCATAACGAAGCCTGCAAAACCCAACGAGATCTCCATGACAATAATCCGGTCGATCATCTTCAATGTGCTTTTCTACCTGAACCTGATCGTCCAGATGATCATTTTCACGCCATACTATTTTCTCAGCCCGCGTAAACGGGCTTGGGCCATTCCGAAGAATTGGGCGCGGTCAAATCTCTGGCTGCAAAAGGTTTTCGCCGGAACAGATATGGAAATTGAGGGCCTGGAGAATATACCGGATGGCCCCTATATCTGCGCGCCGAAACACCAGTCCTTCTGGGATGCCTACGCGTTCCTGCCCTATATTGCCGACCCGGTTTACATTCTCAAGCGCGAGCTGATGTGGATTCCGCTTTTTGGTTGGTACATCCAGAAAATGAAAATGGTGCCTATTGATCGTGGCAAACGCTCTGCGGCGATGAAGACGGCCGTCAAAGGCGCGCATTTTGCCGTGTCGGGAGGCCGGCAATTGATGATCTATCCCGAAGGCACACGCACCAGTCCGGGAGCCCCGCCCGCTTATAAATATGGTGTTGCACATATATACGGCGAACTTGGCGTTCCGGTTCTGCCTATCGCGCACAATGCAGGCCTCTATTGGCCCCGCCGCAGATTTCTGCGTCACCCCGGGGTTATCCGCTGCCGTATCCTGCCGCCCATCCAGCCCGGAATGGATAATGACGCCTTTTTGAAGAAGCTTCAGGAAGTCACAGAGGCCGCCTGTGACGAATTACTGGTCGAAGCAGCAACCTCCGCCAACCCGCCTCCCATGCCTCCCACCGCCGTCAGGCGCCTCAAAGAACTGGGTGTGGAAATCTAAGCCTTGTTGTGGTCCACCGCAGCGGCCACCGCTTCCATCCAATGGTCGCGTATATTCATCTTGCGCATATGGTCGAGCGTATTATGCACATAGTCCTCATTGCGGCCTGACACGCCCACTGAACCGCATACAGCCTCCGCAGCTTCGGCGACCGAGAGCGACCCCGCATACTGAACGTGATTGCGGTCGACAATATAGGTCATGGCTTCGACCCTCTGGCCATCGGGAAGCCGTATGCCAAGACGGCGCTCAAGATAGACATGAGTGACAAGCTCGCGCTCACGTAGATAGGTCACCACTTCGTCTTCAAGCTCGCCCGGCACGCGAAATGCCATGCCAAGGCAGGAACCACCACGATCCAGGCCGAGTACAAGTCCCGGACGCTCCGGCGTCCCGCGATGCACATAGGAGCGCACGCACAGTGCCCTGCGATAGCCATGAAGACGGGCATGATGCGTCTCTACATGTGCAAAGCCGGGCTTCCACATGAGTGAACCATAGCCAAAGACCCAAAAATCGCCCATATCCATCCCGATAACTAGTGGTCTGATTCTAACATTTGCATCCCGTTTCGATCACGCTCGCAGCAAATGTTAGAATCAACAAGACCACTAGTAAGCCTATGTTTCTAGTGGAGTTTTCGAATTTGACATTTGTATAACAGTTTGCGATCGGATGGGAATCAAATGTCAAATTCACTCCACTAGATTTGAATCACATCATCTTCTGACCGATAGCGAGAGCCGCACCATGCCGTCAAGCAGCACCCCTGAAATCCGCAAGTCGGGGAAGTTTCTCAAATATCTGGCAGGCTTCATCATCTTGCTGGCGATCATCTATACGGGCGGATGGTTTTATCTGGCCAACCAGCTTGAATCGCGTGTGGCAACAAACCTTGCCGCCTTCAAGCAGAAGGGCATCGACGCCACCTGCGACAATGCTGCGGCCAGCGGTTATCCGCTCAGGCTTGGCCTTGAGTGCACCAAAGTCGGCTGGGCCGATCAGGCGAAACAGCTTTCCGTCGTGGCAGGCAGTTTCAACGCCGCTGCACAGATTTACGATCCAATGCGCATTGTCAGCCAGATCGAAGGACCAGCCGCTATCGATGCGCCCGGCATGGTTCCCTTGGACATTACCTGGAAAGATCTTGGCTCCAGCGTCCGCCTCGATAAGCCGCTGCCCAAGCAGATTTCGGTTCAGGGCAATGATATTGTTGTCAATCAGCGCAATGCGGCGGCAGGGAGCGCGCCCATTGCCATCATGAAGGGTGGAAAGCTTAGCTTTTCAACCACTGAGCCAAAAATGAACATCGCGTGGTCATTTGAAAAGCTGAAAATCGCAGACAATATCGTTTATGAGCATCCCCTGCCTGAGCTGACGGGCGCCGCCGATATTGAGCTGGAAAATGGCTTTGCGCTTCTGGCAAAGCCCGAAAGAGATATAACGATTCTGCGTGGTCAATCGGGATTGTTGAACAATGTCGATCTGGGCTTTGCCGACGGCAGCGGCATTGCGATTTCCGGTCCGTTCTCAGTCGATAATGAAGGCCGGATCAGCGGCGATTTCAACGTGACCATGCGCAATCCGGAAGGTGTCGCCCAGGCAATGCGCGGCATTCTGCCTGGCGAAGAAAACACAATCTCATCCGTACTTCAGGCGATGGCTTTCGTGCCTAAAGATGCGAACGGCGCACCGACACTTCCCATTACCGTGAAAAACGGGAAAATGTCGGTGGGTTTCATCCGTATCGGGCGTCTGCCCTCTCTATGAGGGCGGCGTTGCCTTCTGGCGTCCGAAATCCGGTGCGTCGATTTCCTGCCCTGCATCGATAATACCGCGCCGCACGGCACGTGTGCGGGTAAAAAGATCAAACAGCGCGTCGCCATCGCCCCAGCGCACAGAGCGCTGCAATGATGCAAGATCCTCGGAAAAACGCGCCAGCATTTCGAGGATCGCGTCCTTGTTGTGCAGGCACACATCGCGCCACATCGTCGGATCGGATGCGGCAAGACGGGTGAAATCACGGAAACCGGAAGCCGAGTATTTGATGACCTCGGAATTGGTGACTTCTTCCAGATCGCTGGCTGTACCGACGATATTATAGGCGATCAGATGCGGCAGATGGGAAACAATCGCCAGAACCCGATCATGATGCGCCGGGTCCATCGTGTCGAGCCGCGAGCCGCAGGCCTCCCAGAATGTCTTCAGCCTTTCGATGGCGTCCGCATCAGTACCCTCAAGTGGGGTCAATATGCACCAGCGGTTCACGAACAAATCCGCAAAGCCCGCATCCGGTCCGGAATACTCCGTTCCGGCTAGCGGATGCCCCGGAATGAAGTGAACATTTGATGGCAGCTCCGGTTGCATCTGCGCGATGACAGAGCTTTTGGTTGATCCCACATCGGTTACGATTGCGCCGGGCTTCAAGAAACCGGCAATCTGCTTTGCAACGGCGCCGGAGGAGCCAACCGGGACGGAAACCACGACGAGGTCGGCATTCTTGACAGCTTCACCACTATCAAGCGTATAAGCATCGCCAAGACCAAGTTCTTTGGCCCGTGCCAGTGTGCTTTCACTGCGTGTGGAAATGATGACATGGTCGGCCAGACCTTCGCGTTTGATCACGCGTGCCAGTGACGATCCGATCAGGCCGATGCCGATCAGTGCGATTGTATTGAAATGAGGCTTGGACATTTTTTACTTCAGGAATTCGGAGAGTGCAGCGACTACGCCGCGATTGGCTTCTTCGGATCCAATGGTAAGGCGCAACGCGTTGGGAAATCCGTATCCCGCAACGCGGCGCAAAATATAGCCCTTGCTCGTCAGATAGGCGTCTGCCGCTTCTGCCGATTTGGCCGCGTTGTCAGGAAAATGCACGAGCAGGAAATTTCCCACCGATGGCGTTACCCGCAGGCCAAGCTCTGTCAGCTGCTCGGTCAGCCAAGGGAGCCATTTTTCGTTGAACGCAATCGCCTGATCGACATGCGCCCGATCACGGATCGCGGCAGCACCGGCCAGAATGGCGGCGGAATTCAGATTAAATGGCCCACGTATCCGGTTAACGGCATCGACCACATGGGCAGGCGCGAACATCCAGCCGATGCGCAAAGCTGCAAGCCCGTGAATTTTCGAGAATGTGCGTGTCATCACCACATTTTCAGATGATGAAACAAGCTCTACGCCAGATTCGTAATCATTGCGGCGAACATATTCCGCATAGGCCGCATCGAGAACCAAAAGCACATTCTTTGGCAGTCCCGCATGCAGGCGGCGCACTTCTTCGAAAGGCAGATAGGTGCCGGTCGGATTGTTCGGATTGGCAAGAAACACGATTTTCGTGCGCGTCGTCACCGCATTCAATATTGCGTCAACTTCAGCCTGCTCGTTCTTTTCCTTGGCAATGATAGGCGTTCCGCCGGCAGCCATGATGTAGATTTTATACACCATGAAACCATGTTCGGTATAAATCGCTTCGTCGCCGGGCGCGAGATAGGTCTGGCACAGCAAGCCAAGCAATTCATCGGAGCCATTGCCGCAAAGAATATTTCCGGCATTCAGGCCGTGTACTTCCGCGATGGCCTGCTTCAGGGCATTGGCCTGACCATCGGGATACATTTCAAGATTTCTTGCCGCAGCCCCAAATGCTTCAATGGCAAGTTTGCTCGCGCCAAGCGGAGATTCATTCGATGACAGCTTATAAACCTTGGCAACACCATGCGCATGTTCCTTGCCGGGCACATAGGCCGCAATATCAAGCAAACCGGTTTTTGGTGTTGGACGTAGGTCTTGCAATGTCGTTGACATGATTGTTCATCCGTTAAGCGGCAAAAATCTCCGTCGCGGACATAACTGTCTGGAGACGAGATGTCGAGAACAACTTGACTTTGGCCCATGCGCGACCATAGCTACGCCCCAATCTGTTTCAGCAGGACTCTACGCAAATCAGCACCAATATGACCAAAGCCACCCGACCTACCGCTTATAAAGCACCGAAAAGTCAGGAAGCGACGAATCCCCACAGTCCAGTGGTTGAATTTGGCGCGGATAAGCCTTTGAACCTCGATAGCGGCGTATCGCTTTCGCCTTTTCGCATTGCCTACCAGTCTTATGGCACGCTCAATGAGGATAGATCCAACGCGATCCTGATTTGCCATGCTCTTACCGGCGATCAGCATGTGGCGAATGTCCATCCGGTCACCGGCAAATCGGGCTGGTGGGAATTGCTCGTTGGCCCCGGCAAACCAATCGATACGGATCGCTATTTTGTTCTTTGCTCAAATGTTCTTGGCGGTTGTCTCGGCTCAACCGGTCCCGCTTCGATCAATCCGGCCACCGGCAAGCCCTATGCGCTTGATCTTCCCATCATTACAATTGCCGACATGGTGCGTGCACAGGCAATGCTGGTCGAGCATTTCGGTATTGAGCAGCTTTTTGCCGTTGTCGGCGGTTCCATGGGCGGCATGCAGGTTCTGGAATGGGCGTCCAGCCATTCCGACAAGGTTTTCGCAGCCGTAGCGCTGGCCACCGGCGCGCGCCATTCTTCGCAGAACATAGCCTTCCACGAGGTCGGGCGTCAGGCCGTCATGGCCGATCCAGAATGGAAAGAAGGCCGTTATCTCGAAGCTGGCACGGTGCCCCGCAAGGGGCTTTCTGTCGCCCGCATGGCGGCCCACATCACCTATCTGTCGGAAACCGCCCTGCACAACAAGTTCGGGCGTAACCTGCAGGACAGGCAGAATGTGACGTTCGGATTTGACGCGGATTTTCAGATCGAGAGCTATCTGCGCCATCAGGGCAATACATTTGTCGAGCGTTTCGACGCCAACTCATACCTCTATATGACGCGTGCCATGGATTATTTCGATCTGGCCGCTGAGCATGAGGGCAGACTTGCCGATGCCTTTGCCGGGTCAAAGACCCGTTTCTGCATTGTCTCCTTCACAAGCGATTGGCTGTTCCCAACCAGCGAGAGCCGCACGGTTGCCCATGCGTTGAATGCGGCGGGCGCTTCCGTTTCATTCGTTGAGATCGAATCGGATCGCGGCCATGATTCGTTCCTACTGGACGAACCGGAGATGTTCTCGGCCGTCAACGGCTTCCTGCGCTCTGCAGCGCGCGCAAAGGGGCTTCTTCCATCATGAGTATCAATAGTCATCCCCGCGTTGATTTTGCCGTCATCGCTTCACTGATCGAGCCTGGTTCGCGTGTGCTGGACGTAGGCTGCGGCGATGGTGAATTGCTGGAACTGTTGCAGACCACCAAGGGCGTGGATGGGCGCGGCGTCGAGCTTTCGCAAAAGGGCGTCAACGAATCTGTTGCCCGGGGCCTTTCTGTCATTCAGGGCGACGCTGACAGCGATCTGAAATATTACCCGGATGGCGGGTTTGATTATGTGATCCTCAGCCAGACTTTGCAGGCCACCCGCAATCCTAAATATGTTCTGACCGAGCTTTTGCGCATCGGCGAAAAGGCAATTGTCTCGTTTCCCAATTTCGGCCACTGGCGCATGCGCGCCTCGCTGGCCATTAATGGGCGCATGCCGGTTACCAAAGAGCTGCCTTATAGCTGGTATGACACACCAAACATCCACTTCTGCACCATCAATGATTTTGTCGACATGACAAAAGAAGTCGGCGCCCACGTTGAATCAGCCGTTGCGCTGAATGCTCTGGGTCAGCGTCTCGGCTTCAATATGCCGTGGGGCTTCTGGAACCTTTTCGGCCAACAGGCAGTGTTCCTGCTCCGCCGTTA
Organism: Phyllobacterium sp. CCNWLW183; assembly: GCF_037203775.1. Lineage (NCBI taxonomy): Bacteria > Pseudomonadati > Pseudomonadota > Alphaproteobacteria > Hyphomicrobiales > Phyllobacteriaceae > Phyllobacterium > Phyllobacterium sp. CCNWLW183. The sequence goes on from NZ_JBBCBN010000014.1 coordinate 20,962, forward strand.
ATCTTCTTTCGGACCATCGCGCCGCATGGCAGTGCCTTGCGGTGAAAGCACGGGCACAAAGACGCGCCGGGACGAACGCTTGGCCACCGGCAGGCCCTGATAGACACGCTTTTGCGCTTCCACAATCAGCACGCCTGAAAACATTGGCCAGAACCGCCTGCCCATTCTCTCAAACAATGCGGAGGGCCGCATCATCGCGCGGCGCGATGATGGCGGAAAGAACAAGGCTTCGCCCCATGGGCCGGGGGTAAAATTGGTTTCTCGCAAAAGCCGGATGAGCTGGCCTCGGCTATAGGGCCTGCCACTGCCGAAGGGCGTATGCTCGAAGCGAGCCCATAATCCGCGCCGATTGGGTACGACGATCACCAGGCGGCCATTGGGAGCCAGTACACGCCACATTTCCTTCAATGTCTCGCGTGGGTCCTCCGCATGTTCCAAAGCATGAATAAGCAACATTCTGTCAACTGCGGAATCCGGCAGGGGAAGCTCTTCCTCGAAAACCAGTGCTGTCGATGAAGGCTCAAGTGGCGGCCAGCTTGCGGCACCCTGCCCCGCTGGCATGAAGGCAAAGGTGCGCTCCGTATCGCTTCTGAAGCGATCAAGGTAAGGCGCGGCATAGCCGAGCCCGACGAGACGCTCACCCGGGAGCTTGGGCCACATGGCAGCAAGCGCCATGGTGATCGAACGCTCCGCCAGATGACCAAGGGTTGATGCGTAGAAAGTGCGAAGATCGATGATATCGAGATGCATGGTGGGCAAACTACCACGCTAATCAATAACATCAAGAAAATGCCGGTCTCGTGGCTTGCGCATCCACGGCAGCGGCTTATCTTGGTTCTGACAGGAATAAAGAGAAGCTATATGTCCAATTTGCAGATCGAACAGTTTAACGCCCGAAGCGATAATTTCGGCGTTCTCATCCATGACCCGGAAACAAATCTCACTGCGTCTATCGATGCGCCGGAAGAGCAACCAATTCTCGATGCGCTCAAGCGCCGCGGCTGGAAACTAACGCATATTCTTACCACTCATCATCACAATGATCATATCGAAGCAAATCTCGCTTTGAAGAAGCGCTTTGGCGTTGAGATCGTCGGTCCGGAAGCTGAGAAATCGCAAATTCCCGGTATTGATCGCACATTGAGTCACGGTGACCATTTTCAGTTCGGCAGTTTTGATATTGAGGTGATTTCCACTCCCGGTCACACAAACGGGGAAATCTCGTTCTTTATCCCTGCCGCGAAGGTTCTCTTTGCCGGCGATACATTGTTTTCCCTTGGTTGCGGGCGGCTGCTGGAAGGCACGCCGGCGACCATGTTCGAATCGTTGCAAAAGCTCGTCGCTTTGCCCGGCGATACGCAGGTCTATTGCGGACATGAATATAGCGAAAGCAATGCGCGTTTTGCCTTGTCAATCGACCCTGATAATTCGGCGTTAAAAGAGCGAGCCAGGGAAATTACAGCGCTTCGCGCGGCAAGTCAGCCTACCTTGCCAACCACAATATTGCGCGAAATGGCCACCAATCCGTTCCTGCGCTGGCATGATCCCGTCATTCGCAAAAACCTCAAAATGGAAAATGCCAGCGATGAGGCTGTCTTTACCGAAATACGCAAACGGAAGGATCATTTCTGATGGATCTTACCGCACAACAGATCAAAGACATTCTCGGGCTTGAACCTCATCCGGAAGGTGGCGCCTATATCGAAACATTCCGCGATAACAAGGCGGAACCGCAGGTCTGTAAGCGCGGATATTCCACCGCGATCTATTTCCTCCTTTCCAAGGGGGAAATATCCAGATGGCACCGCGTCAAGGACGCATCGGAGGTCTGGCACTATTATGGCGGCGCGGCGCTGGAACTTTCCATAACCTCTGGCAAAGAACCCGTGACCACCCAAATACTCGGAATGGACCTTGCCAATGGGCAACGCCCACAGGCGGTTGTTCCCGCAGGGCACTGGCAGATGGCGAAAAGCCTTGGCGACTGGACGCTGGTTGGCTGTACAGTCGCTCCGGGCTTCAACTTTGCTCAATTCGAATTGGCTGAACCCGGCTGGGAGCCTTGATTTTTCTTGAGCAGCATATCCTTGGCAGCAAGCACCGCGCCTGAAGTGATCAAGGCACATGCAAGCAATACCCGTGTCGTTGGCTCGGTCACACCAGCAATGATCAATACAAGCGTCGATAGCAGAGGCGCGGCATAGCTGGATGCGCCCAGCACCTGAATATTGCCGCGCTTGACACCGTAATCCCATACATAGAACGCAGCGCCGACCGGAAAAAACCCGAGTCCCAAAACTGCCAACCACTGAACAAGCCCTTCCGGCCATATGGTCTGCTCAAGAAGCAGATGAGAGATCAGTGAGAGGATCGACGTTGCGATGCAGAAACCCGTTACCGCATCGGTCGGCACCTCGGCAAAACGTCGTGAGAGCAGCGAATAAGCCGCCCATGTGAGCGCGCAAAGACCCGCCATCGCATAGCCGAAACTATATTGCGGATCGAAACCGAGCCCGCCGCCCTTTGTGATGATCAGGACAGTGCCGGACAGGCCAAGCAGCGTCCCGACAATGTGAAACCAGCGCAGACGTTCCCCCGGCATCAGCGCCGAACCAACCACGATGAACAGAGGCCACAGATAGGCGATGAGGCTTGCATCGATCGCCGGTGCATTACGCAGCGCGGTAAAATAAAGAAAATGATAGCCAAACAGCCCGACAACCCCGAGCATCCAGACTTTCAATGGCTGGCGCAAATGTCTGGCCGCGCCCGGACGCCACAACCATGAGACCAGTCCAAGGCAAGCACCGATGGCAAATGTCATTGCGGTCAGCTGGAATGGCGGCACCTTGCCTGACACATCCGTGAACAGTGCGAGCATCGCCCACATGATAACTGCGAGAAATCCGACAAATGTAGCCACGCCGCCCCCAAATCAACAGGCGGCGCTCAGCCGCTTACTGCGTCTTTTCGAAACGGGTCGCGTAAACTGTCACCGTGCCGATTTGCGTGCCGATTTTCGCCTGCACCGGCGAATAGATACCGGACTTGCCTAATGATGCAAAGGTCATACTGATCTTGCTGGAGTTTTTCAGATATTCAATGGCTTTCCGGCCCGATTGATAGCCGGAAATCGGGATAAACTTGGCAGTACAGGTAATAGCATCACCCTTGAAACCGTTGGTTGCGAAAGGCCTGGATCCGCCCTCCGGCGAAAGCTTGAGATCAATGCGGGTCTGACCGTCATACATTTGCAATGTCCTGGAACAGACCTGATCGAGATTGTCTGCTGCGACCATGACGCCGGAAATGGGATCGGCCACAGATTTCAGATCATCGGGTTTCAATTCGACCCAGTTTTCTTTCTTCTTGATTGGGGGCACATTGACCGTCTCCGTCACATTACCGTCTGTGAACGCAATTGATGTCGTCTTGTTGCGCTTGCCGTGCTTGTATTTCACCGCATAGGAGCTTGGGACAGGTCCAGCCTTGCCATATTGCCCCTTGGCATCAAGCGTGCCGCTCGTATCGTCAAAGAGGCTGCCCAGCCCGGAACTCATCAATTCGCCGCTGACCTCATAGGCATGGCTGTCGGAGACATTCGTTGAAAAATTGGCTTTCGCAATGGTTAGCCCATAGAGCGAAACCCTGTATTCGGACTTATAGGCCTGCGCAGCATTGGCGGCACCGGCCATCATGATCGCGCATGCGGCTAGACTGACCGCCACCAGTGCTCGCTTGGAGGAACGCCCTCCGGCTTTCATTTGTCGTATTCCCATCTAACACCCGTCCTTGATGGTAACTGCTCGTTTATAAAGCAGGCAAAGTTGTGTTAAACACCCCATGATCCTGACGAAATGCACAGTGCATGGAGCAAACAGCGTAGATATACACTTGACGCGTAGGGCTCATATCACTATAGAAACGCAACTTCCCAATAGGCCGCCTTTCCGAAAGCTGAGCCGCTGCGTGGCAACATGCGATGGCACCAGACAGAATTTGGATCGGCGGGAATGAAATTTAAAGGTGAGACCCAATGTCCCGCACATGTGAATTGACCGCAAAGTCGGTCCAGTACGGCAACAATGTGAGCCACGCGAACAATCGTACGCGCCGCCGCTTTTTGCCAAATCTTTGCCAGGTAACGCTGATCTCCGAAGCTTTGGGTCAGAGCTATCGTCTGCGCGTTACAGCCCATGCGCTTCGCAGCGTTGAGCATCGCGGTGGTCTGGATGCGTTCTTGGTCAAGGCTGACGAGAAGGAGCTGTCACAGCGCGCTCGTCTTCTCAAGCGCCAGATTGCCAAGAAGCTTCTTGAAGCTCCGGTTGCTGCTGCTTAATCAGCGCTTCTTTATTGCTTGATCATCGGGGCCAGCATATGCTGGCCTTATTGTTGCTGGTTCCATTACCCAGGATAAAAAAATGCCGCTCAGCCGCGCTTATTCCCTGTCTGATTTTGTTTTGCCCGTTCTGGCCATGTGCGCAGTCGTGGCTGCGTCCAATATTCTGGTGCAATATCCATTCCATCATTTTGGTTTGGGCGAAATTCTCACCTATGGCGCGTTCACCTATCCGATAGCTTTTCTGGTCAATGATCTTTCCAATCGCAGGTTTGGCCCTGTCTTCGCCCGGCGCGTTGTCTATGCAGGTTTTGCCATTGCCGTTGTTTTGTCGATCTGGCTTGCGACACCCCGTATCGCCATCGCATCCGGCACGGCGTTCCTCACGGCCCAGCTTCTCGATATAACTGTCTTCAACAAGCTGCGTCAGCTGACATGGTGGAAAGCCCCCTTCGCTTCCGCAATCTTCGGGTCATTGCTCGACACCTTGCTGTTCTTTTCTATCGCTTTTGCCGCACGCTTTGCCTGGATTGACGCCATAACGGGCCAGCCCGATTCGTCACTGGCAATGCCAGTGCCGTTCTTCGGTATGGAAATTCCCCTATGGGCATCGCTGGGCTTCGGTGACCTCTTGGTCAAGATCGTCATGGCCGTGGTTATGCTGGTGCCCTACGGCGCGATCCTCGCCATTTTCGCCCCTGCCATCTACTCGGCTAGCCGAAATTCCAGATAAAGATTTCTTTGCACAACTGAGAAATTATCGTCCGATATCATCGAGACGCGGGTAGAGCCATCAGCGGCCTGCCAGACATCCAGCCCCTCCATATTGTCGATCTGGTAGCTTAGATCGGCATTGAAAATTATCCGTCCATCAACGGTCGCATCCGGCTTGATCATATCGCCCGGAATTAGCCGAAGGCGTACGCTTATGCCGGTTATGAAGCTGTATTTGCGCTCAAGCAGCAAAAGGTCGCCACCCGGCAGAAAGTCGCCATCGCTTATATCAAAGCCATCCCTGCGCTGGACATAGAATATTCCTTTTCGCGGCCCTTCAAGCACAGCAGCAAAGGCATTGCCCGCCTTGTTCAGGCTCATCTCAGTCACGGCCACGCGTGCGCCGCGCAACGGACTGTCGGGAGGCGAATAGGCAATGGTCTCAATGCCGCGATTGGTTCTTAGCTCTTCTTTTGGAATGGGCAGCGGCAGAATCTTCGGCCGCGAGGCGAATTTCTCCAGATCAAGTTCATATTCGGCGATCCGATGATTGCGTTCAAAAGAAACCGTGACCTTCTGGCCGGAGATATTCATGCCTTCTGCATCAGAATCCCGTTTGCCGTCGAGAGGCAAACCGTTTTCATCCAGGATTGGCGCCAGCAGATAATCGTCGATCATTGTCGGCCTGCCCTCGGCATCGCGCAAAATCTTGCCCGCAAACCACGAGCCCGTATCGGTAACACCAAGAAAGCGATGTCCGGCATCAAGGAAATGAAATGCGGACATGCTGCCAAAGCGGGCATTTGTCGATGACATATCCAAACCACCGATAAATTCGAGCAATCCGAAGCGGGTTTCAGCCGAACCCAGTTGGAAATTGGAGATGATACGGGATTTGATTTGTAGAGGCGAAACGCCCTCTTGCGCCAAGGCCGTGTTGGTAGCCGCCGCAGCAAAGATCATGATCAACCAGACGCGCCAGCAACGTAGCGCAACTGATTTCATCTTATCGGCGTCCAGCTTTTTTGGCTGCCGCGCGTCCTTGCTCTTCAAACAAGGAAGCGAGTTGTTCGGTCATCGCACCGGCCAGCTCTTCCGCGTCGACAATCGTCACCGCACGGCGGTAGTAACGCGTGACATCATGGCCGATACCGATAGCGATAAGCTCAACGGGTGATTTGGTTTCAATCTCTTCAATCACCGCACGCAAATGCCGCTCAAGATAATTGCCCGGATTGACCGATAAGGTGCTGTCATCAACGGGAGCACCATCGGAAATCATCATCAGAATACGGCGCTGTTCAGGACGCGCCAGCAGACGTTGATGCGCCCAGATCAGCGCCTCACCATCGATATTTTCCTTCAGCAGCCCCTCGCGCATCATCAGGCCGAGATTGCGCCGTGAGCGCCGCCATGGGGCGTCAGCGCGCTTGTAGACGATATGGCGCAGATCATTCAGCCGGCCTGGATTGGCCTGTTTGCCCCGCTCCAGCCAAGCTTCACGGGCCTGTCCGCCTTTCCACGCCTTTGTGGTGAAGCCGAGGATTTCAACCTTCACGCCGCAACGCTCCAGCGTACGTGCCAAAATATCGGCACAGGTCGCAGCAACAGTAATAGGCCGACCACGCATGGAGCCGGAATTATCGATCAGCAGCGTAACTACGGTGTCGCGGAAATCCGTGTCGCGCTCCATCTTGTAGGAGAGGGGCTGAGTGGGATCGATAACGACGCGCACAAGGCGGGCGCTGTCGAGATATCCCTCTTCCAGATCGAAGTCCCAGGAACGGTTCTGCTGCGCCATCAGGCGGCGCTGAAGCCTATTGGCCAGACGCCCGACAACGCCGGATAGATTGGCAAGCTGCTTGTCGAGGAATGCACGCAGACGCTCCAGTTCAGCTTCGTCACAAAGCTCTTCCGCGTCGGTCGTCTCGTCAAATTCCTGCGTATAGACCTTATACCCGCTTTCAGCCCCAAGATTGGAGAAAGGCTGGTTAGGGCGCCTTGCTTCGCCCGGAATCTCCGCATCAGCGTCCGAATCTTCATCCATATCGTCGGATGAAGCGTCCGCAGCCTCGGTCTCGCCCGCCTGACTATCGTCGCTGGATGTCTCGGAATCATCATTTTCGGATGAATCGCTGCCTTCGTCCTCGTCGGAGCCGCCCTCATTGTTTTCTTCAGGCTCGGGCTGGTCTTCTTCGTTGCTCTGGCTGTCGTCGTCCTGGCTTTCCTGCGCCAGTTCTTCCGCCATTTCCATCGAAGCGAGCATTTCGCGCACAACGCGCGCAAATGCGTTCTGGTCGTTTATCTTGTCAGACAGATGATCAAGATCGGTCGCTGCTTTCTCTTCGATCCAGTCGCGCCACAGGTCGAGCACATTTCCCGCTGATTCCGGTGCCTTGCGCCCCGTCAGCTTTTCACGCACCAGCAAGGCGACAGCTTCTTCAAGCGGAGCTTCTGCCTTGTCCGTGATCGCAGGAAAATTGGCGCGGGCATATTTGTCCGCCAGCATGGAGTTCAGATTGTCCGCCACGCCTTCCATGCGCAAAGAGCCGATAGCTTCGACGCGAGCCTGTTCGACCGCGTCGAAGATTGCCCTCGCCTGCTTGCCTTCCGGCGCAAGTGTCGCGTGAATGCGATCATTATGGCATGCCTGACGCAATGCCATCGAATCGCCAATGCCGCGCGTGACCGCTATGTCATTGGCACTCGGACGTTTGGGCAGATCAGGAAGCCGTGCCCGGTGGCCGGTCAGCGCAGGCTTGTCATTGCCGAAGCCGACTTCCAGCTCATGATCGCCGGCAATTGCACGCATACAGGCCGTGACAGCGCGCTTGAAGGGCTCGCTATCAACCGGACCTTTCGGTACCGCACGTGAATTGTCTCCCGGACCTGCCATCTTCTGCTGTGCTCTTAGCTCATAACCACATTGGCTGTGGATTCAGGCAGTTCCTTGCCAAAGGCGCGCTGATAGAACTCGGCAACGATTGGACGCTCCAATTCATCGCACTTGTTCAGGAAGGTCAGGCGGAATGCAAAACCGACATCCTTGAAGATATCGGCATTTTCAGCCCAGGTGATCACCGTACGCGGACTCATCACTGTCGAAAGATCGCCATTGATGAATGCTGCACGGGTCATATCGGCAACGCGGACCATCTTGGAGACGATCTCCATGCCTTCCTTGTTCTGATAATGCTTGGCCTTGGCAGCAACGATTGCCACCTCATTGTCATGCGGCAGATAGTTGAGCGTCGTCACGATCGACCAGCGATCCATCTGCGCCTGATTGATCTGCTGCGTGCCGTGGTAAAGACCGGTCGTATCGCCGAGACCGACCGTATTGGCCGTAGCGAACAGGCGGAAGGCAGGGTGCGGACGGATAACGCGGCTTTGATCCAGAAGCGTCAAGCGGCCGGATGATTCCAGCACGCGCTGGATAACGAACATAACATCCGGACGACCGGCATCATATTCGTCAAAAACCAGAGCAACATTATGCTGGTAGGCCCAAGGCAGAATGCCGTCGCGGAATTCCGTAACCTGCATGCCCTCTTTCACCACAATTGCATCCTTGCCGACCAGATCGATACGGCTGACGTGACTGTCGAGATTGACGCGAACGCAGGGCCAGTTGAGGCGCGCGGCAACCTGTTCAATATGCGTGGATTTACCCGTGCCATGATAGCCGGAAACCATAACGCGCCGGTTGAAGGCAAAACCTGCCAGAATGGCCAGCGTCGTTGCCTTGTCGAACAAATAGTCCGTGTCGATTTCCGGGACATAGGCATCGCCGGCCTTATAGGCCGGGACCATCATGTCGGATTGGAATCCGAAAAGCTTTTCTACAGAAACCGTTGTATCCGGCAAATTCGCAATATCGCGATCAACCTTATTCATCATGCCTCCAGCGCGACTGCATGCGCAGACGCATAAAAATAGCGAACCCCGCAACGAGATTCTGAATTCAGCCCATGAGTGGTTAGCAGAAACCAGCCGTCTTGAGCAATTGATAGGCCTGGATTACGTCACGGAAACGATCCTCGGAAGCCCGATCACCGCCGTTTGCATCGGGGTGGTGGCGCTTCACCAGTTCTTTATAGCGCGACTTTATATCTTCGCCAGTGGCTTTTGCACCTAGTCCAAGCGTATCCAGCGCTTTTGACTCCAGCGGCTTCAATTTGCGCACATGGACACGTGCATTATTGAAAACACTATTGGGATCCCGGAACCTGTTTTGGTAGGCAGCACGCCCCGATCGCAATTTGGAAAAATCCGGCGATGTCTTGGCGCTTGCACTGGCCTGCGCGCGGGTGCTGGCGCTTGGCCCTGCCCCGCTGCCCGGCAATCCTGCAACAGTCCATGTCGGGCGATCGCCCGTCAGCGCTTCCTTCTGGTAGCGCGCAACCTCTGCATCAGACAGGCCGGAGAAATAATTATAGCCTTTATTATACTCGCGCACATGGTCGATGCAGAAATGGAAGAACTCGCCTTCCTTTTCGCGGCCCACGGGAGCGCGGTGCGGACCAGGTTTCTCACAGCCGTCCCACTGGCATATGGGCGTGCGCGATTTCTCCTCTTCCGCCTTTTTCGGGCGGATACGGATGCTGTCGAAATATTTAGAGCTTGTCGTCATCGAATACGTTTATCTTGGCTTGGCGTGAATTGACATTCGGACATGATTTATGACCTAACGCCTGAAATGGCGGTAAATTTATGAACATGTTCGGATTTGCCAAATGAAACTACCATATGGGCGCAGGAGAATGAAATGTCCACTCAGTCCGCGATCGAAAACAAACTGACACAGGCTTTCCATCCCGTTTCATTGGCTGTCATCAATGAAAGCCACCTTCACGCAGGCCACCATCATTCTGACAGCGAGCATCATGGCACATTTGACGGTTCAGGCGAAACGCATTTTCGCGTGCGGATTGTCGCGGAGGCTTTTTCCGGCATGTCGCGTGTCGAACGCCACCGCGCAATCAATGAAGTTCTCGAAGCAGAATTGAAGGGAAGCGTCCATGCCTTGGCGCTTGAACCAGCAGCGCCCGGCGAAGCAACACGGCGGTAAAAAGCTCAACTAAAGTGTGACTTGCAATTCCTGAAAAGCATTGCGACAGGAAACTGCATACATCCAGTGCGTCGAACCACGCACTGAATGTATGCAACTAATATTCAGTCCTGCACCAGTTGCCGCTTCAATCGCGCAATCATTCCAACTTGCAATTCACTCGGCTCACCGTAGGCTGATGCGGTCTGTTGCAGCATGTCGATCAATTGCAGCCGTTCTCTTCTCGTCAGGCGTTCGCGCAGCATGGGTGCCATTTCATCAGCCATGGGCGAAAAAAATCCCCGCTGCTTGGTATAAGTCCAGGCCTTTCGAAATAATGCGTCTGGATCTTCGATCTGAAGCGTTTCGCTAATCAGTTCCAGAATCTTCATCTTTTCGTCTGCGGTCACCGGGGCGCCCGTCCGCACAAGCTGAATCATCAAGATCGCAGCAGCCAGACGCGGGTCTTTTATACGGCTGTAGGGTGAGCCGATCAGATTCTGAAAACTGAACTTTGCCTTCCGTTGCAGGCCTTTCGTGTCGCGATCAAGATCGCGTACTGCCCTGACAGTCGAATGGGCTCGCAGGGTCCAGAATAAAACAACAGCCGCCAAACCGATAATCGCAATGAGAATATGCATTTTAATCCCAGTTATATGAACCTGAATGCCTCGTGAACTACCGCGCCTTCGGTTTGTCCTCACCTTCAATCGGCCGGATGCGCAGTCGCGTTATTCTGTTTTTTTCCCGCTTGATGATCGTAAACCGCTTGCCATGGAACGTATAAGCCTGTTTTTCCTTTGGAATGCTCTGCGTCTGATGGATCACAAACCCTGCAATGGTTGTCGCCTCCGTATCGGGCAGATTCCAGTCGAGCGCGCGGTTAAGGTCGCGTATCGGCACGGACCCGTCGACAAGGATTGAGCCATCCGGCTGCGGGCGAACACCCTGCACGTCAATGTCATGCTCGTCGGCAATATCGCCAACGATCTCCTCAAGAATATCTTCCAGCGTGATCAGCCCCTGCACGTCGCCATACTCATCGACGACAATGGCAATATGTGCCTTGCGCCGCAAAAACGCGTTGAGCTGGTCCTGGAGCGTGGTCGTATCCGGCACGAACCAGGGCTTTGTCGCAACCTTCATAATATTGATCTTCGAGAAGTCGCGATTGGCATCCCTGATCGCCCGTACAAGGTCCTTCGCGTGAACAACCCCGACAAAATTATCGTTCGTGCCTCTCCACACAGGAATACGCGTATGATGGCTGGCAAGGATTTCGGTGATGATCGTCTCGATTGGATCATCGGCATTGACCGAATCCATATCGGTGCGGTGGATCATGACGTCATAGACTTCAAGCTCGCGCAGATCAAGCAAGCCACCAATCTGGTCCCTGTCGCCCTTCACCACGGAACCTTCCTTGTGGAGCAGGTCGACCGCACCGCGCAGCTCTTCCTGCGCTGAAAACATTGAAATTCCCGCAGCAAGATTGATCCCGAAAATCGCAAGTATATTGCGTACGATCCAGTTCACCAGATCGGAAAGAGGACCGAATATCCAGACTGCAAGCTGCGCAAACCGCACCAGCGAAAGCGAATTGCGTTCGGGACTCGATATAGCCCAGGATTTTGGCAAAACCTCCGCAAAGATCACCAGAAGGACGGTCATGATGGCTGTCGCATAGGCCACACCAGCCTGCCCGAAAATATCAAGCAACATGCTGGTCATTAGCGACGATGCGAGAATATTGATGAGATTATTGCCGATCAGCATGACGCCGATCAGCCTGTCGCGTTTCTCGATGAGATTTTCGACAATGCTTGCACGCCCGTCACCGCGGTTCGCCAGCCGATGCATGCGTGCCCGCGACACCGCAGTCAATGCCGTTTCGGACCCTGAAAAGAGAGCGGACATCAGGATCAAACCCAAAATAACCCCGCAGAAAATCCAGAGTTCCAAGGTCATGCTGGATGTTTCTCCTTCAGGAAGCTTAAGACCGCCGATGGTGGAACATCTTTGGCGATGAATGACTGACCGATACCGCGCGTGAGAATAAAGGTCAGCGTACCACGCGTCACCTTTTTATCCTGCGCAATATATTCCATCAATTTTTCCGCTGGCGGAAGCTGGCCTTGTATCTCGTTGATAGATACCGGCAGGCCGACATCGCGCAGATGCTTTTCCACCCGCAAAGCATCATCCGGGCTGGCCAGATTCATTTTGGCCGAAAACTGATGCGCCAGAACCATTCCGATGGAAACGCCCTCACCATGAACAAGGCGTGAGGAATCATATTTGGTTGCTGTCTCCAGCGCATGGCCGAATGTGTGGCCAAGATTGAGCAGCGCCCTGTCTCCCATCTCGAACTCGTCGCGTTCAACGACATCGGCTTTTGACTGGCACGCTATGGCAATCGCCTGGGTCCGTTCCGGCCCTCCATCGAAAATCCCGCGCCAGTTGGCCTCCAGCCAAGCGAAAAAATCCGGACGGTCGATCAGACCATATTTGGCAACTTCCGCATAACCTGCACGAAATTCACGTAGAGAGAGCGTGTTGAGCACATCCGTGTCGGCCAGAACCAGTTGGGGTTGATAGAACACGCCGACAAGGTTCTTGCCATGCGCCGTGTTAATTCCGGTCTTGCCGCCCACGGAACTATCCACCTGCGCCAGCAATGAGGTTGGTATCTGCACAAAACCCATGCCGCGCCGCGCAATGCCAGCCGCAAAACCGGCAAGGTCACCAATGACACCGCCACCGAAAGCAATGACAATATCGCCGCGTTCGAGCCGCGCCGCTAGAATGGCGTTGGTAACAGTCTCCAGCGTCGCAAAACATTTTGATTGCTCGCCCGGGGCAACCACCACCGGCGTCGATTCTATTCCTGCGGCAGTGAGCCCGGCCTGCAACCGCTCCAGATGCAGCCCGGCGACTGTCTCGTCGCTGACAATGGCCGCCCGCATTGTCTTGCCTGCCCGTGAGACGATCTCTTGTCCTGCACGCTCAATCAAACCACCACCAATCAATATGTCATAGGAGCGATCGCCGAGCTTGACGGGAACGATTGTGCTTGTCGCTTGTTCCGTCATGACCCGGCCTCCTCATCCGTTTTTGTCTCGTTGGAAAGGGCTTGCCCGCCCAGATGCCCTGCAATGGCCTGCATCGCTTCGAAAGCGATAATTTCTTTCTTTTCTTCGCGCGAATTGATCGTGAGATCGGCATATGCATAGATTGGATAGCGTTCGCCCATCAGCCGCTCCATCACACCGCGTGGATCACTGTTCTTCAGCAATGGACGGTTCTGCTTGCGTACGACACGCGACATCAAGACATCAAGCTCTGCTTTAAGCCATACGGAGATACCGGTGGATGCTATGGCGCTTCGCGTCTGCTCGTTCATATAGGCACCGCCTCCTGTTGCCAGGACAATCGGCCCCTCTTCAAGCATGCGTGCAATGACCCGCCGTTCAAGATCGCGAAATTCGGCCTCGCCATAGGCTTCGAAAAGCTCGGGGATCGACATTGTCGAGACCTTTTCAATCTCGTGATCCGCGTCGAAAAAGGGCAGTTCCACCAGCGAGGCCAGTTTCTTTCCCACTGTCGACTTACCTGCACCCATGAGGCCGACAAGCACGATTGAACGCGTGCCAAGCCGCTCGCGGATGGATTTTGCCAGCTCAGATGTTTCATCTGGCAGAGGTGTTTCTTCCGTCGTATTCATGATTGCGTTTCGACAGTAAAACCTTGGTCCAGTCAAGCAGACTATGGCTTTAAGGACCATCGATGTTTCATTTTACATCAATAGCGTGCGTGGCCTCGACAGGCCTACACTCGCCTGTGGCGATCATTTTGGTTGCAAATCGCAATCTCGCCTCATGGTGAGCTTGTCGAACCACGCAGAACGTCAGTGCAGCAACTCAGCCATTCACCAAATTATTAAGAGTTTGCGTCCAAGATTATGGAACCGACCAATGCAGCCTGTTCGATAGAGAAAATGCCGACACTCACGCGACTTATCATTGTCCTCGCCATCCTTGCGGGGCTTGTCTATGCCGGGATGGTCGCGCTTGTGACCTTTGTTCACCCCACCCAGACCGAGATGACCATTCGCGTGCCGAGCGAAAAGCTCAATCCGAAACCCCAGCAACCAAAGTAAAAATCATGCGCGCTTCAGCAGCCATCGAGAATTTTCTTGAAATGATGAGCGCCGAAAGAGGAGCTGCGCAGAACACGCTCGACTCCTACAGGCGAGACCTTGAGGATGCCGCATCCTTCAGCGCTGGCACCGGCACACAGCTGCCCCTGGCGGAGCCTGTCACCATTCGCACCTATCTCGACGATATTGCCAATCGCGGCTTTGCTGCCACCTCGCAGGCCCGCAGGCTTTCGGCGCTTCGTCAGTTCTTCCGCTTTCTTTACATGGAGAACATTCGCGCGGACGATCCCACCAGCACATTTGATGCCCCGAAGAAGGATCGTTCCCTGCCGAAAATCATAAGCGAAGCCGATGTGGAAAAGCTGCTTGCCCGGGCGGAAATGGAAACGCTCGATGCAAAGGCTTCAAACACGGTACATTTCCAGGCTTTGCGCCTCCATGCGCTGCTTGAAATACTTTATGCAACCGGCTTGCGCGTTTCTGAACTTGTCGGCCTGCCTGTCACCGTTGCGCGCTCCGACAATCGCTTTTTGATGGTGCGGGGTAAGGGATCAAAGGACCGTATGGTCCCGCTTTCCGGCAAGGCCCGCATCGCCATGATGAAATATCTTGAACTGCGCGACGCCCTGCCCGGCCTTTGCGACAGTCCGTGGCTTTTCCCGGCAGTCTCGGAAAGCGGCTTTCTGGCGCGTCAGGTCTTCGGACGCGACCTCAAAGGGCTTGCAGCTCGCGCTGGCCTGAAGACCTCCGCGATTTCACCCCATGTTCTGCGTCACGCATTCGCCAGTCACTTGCTCCAGAACGGTGCTGATCTGCGCGCGGTACAGCAATTGCTTGGCCATTCGGATATTTCTACCACGCAGATTTATACGCATGTCATGGAAGAGCGGCTGCACCAGCTTGTCACCAAGCACCATCCATTGGCCGATTAACACCACACCTTTGCCGGAATTCACCGTATAAGTTGCGTGGCTTATGCCTCATCTGAGGCATGGTTCCTTGACATGCGCGCTCGCAACAGCCAGTTAGGCTTTGAAAAATCCACCTTTTTGCAGGCAGATATTCAGTCCATGTACAACTATCTTGATTTTGAAAAGCCGGTTGCCGATCTCGATGGCAAGATTCTTGAGCTGAAAAAGCTTGCAGAAGAAGGCGGCGCGCTCGACACCAATGACGAGATCGCGCGGCTTGAAAGACGCTCCGGCGATGCATTGCGCGATCTTTATCGCAAATTGACGCCTTGGCAGAAGGCGCAGATCGCTCGTCATCCGGACCGGCCCCATTGCGTGGATTATATTGCAAGGCTCTTTACCGATTTCACACCGCTGGCAGGTGATCGCAACTATGCCGATGATGATGCGGTTCAGGCTGGTCTTGCCCGCTTTAATGGTCAGGCCGTTGCAGTCATTGGACAGGAAAAAGGCAGCGATACCAAAACGCGCCTCAAGCACAATTTTGGCATGGCCATGCCCGAAGGCTACCGCAAGGCCGTGCGCATCATGGAACTTGCAGACCGGTTCAACCTGCCCGTGCTGACGCTTGTTGATACGGCGGGCGCATTTCCAGGCATCGCCGCCGAGGAACGCGGCCAGGCCGAGGCCATTGCCCGCTCAACTGCCGCCTGCCTCAATGTGAAGGTGCCAATCGTTTCCGTCATCATCGGTGAAGGCGGCTCCGGCGGCGCTATCGCGATTGCCACGGCCAACCGCGTCTACATGCTCGAACATTCCATCTATTCGGTTATTTCGCCCGAAGGTGCCGCGTCTATTCTCTGGCATGATTCGACCAGAGCCAAGGATGCGGCCACATCAATGCGCATCACCGCGCAGGATCTTTACGAATTGAAGATCATTGACGGCATTATTCCGGAGCCTCTCGGCGGCGCCCATCGCGGCCGGGATGCAGCAATAGAAGCGACTGGAAACATCATCAATGTCGCGCTGAAATCCATGAGCAATATGGATCGCGATGCTTTGCGTCAGGACCGCCGCGAGAAGTATCTGGCCATCGGCCGCAATCTTTAGGAATAAATAGTTGCGGTTTTTTTGGAAACCGGCTTGCATTTACGCAGCCAACCAATTAGGAACCGGCCTGCGCAGACGAACGCGCATTTGTGGCACGCGCCCGTAGCTCAGCTGGATAGAGCACCAGACTACGAATCTGGGGGTCAGAGGTTCGAATCCTTTCGGGCGCGCCATTTTTTCCCACACACCCAAGTGTAATAATTTTTCGAAAACTGCGACAGGGCAGATCAACGTTTGCGTCTCGACTATTTGAGCTTGCAACGGGTGGAAATAGCCTCTTTCGACCTTATCTCCGTTGGCACCGCTCAGCTCACTGACGACAAGCAGACCTACAAGACAGGACGATCAAGATGACCGAAGCGCTGGATAAAGGCCCCTTCTTTCATGGCACAATCGCGGATTTGCGCGTGGGTGATTTCCTCACCGCAGGATACAGGTCGAACTATCGTCCTGAAGTGGTGATGAACCATATCTACTTCACTTCTCTTGTGGATGGTGCCGGGCTTGCCGCTGAAATTGCGGCTGAACTCACCAAAGGCGGCGCAGTTCCGCGTGTTTACATCGTAGAGCCCACAGGGACATTCGAGAACGACCCGAACGTGACCGACAAGAAGTTTCCTGGCAATCCAACGCGGTCGTATCGCAGCAGCGCACCGCTCAAGATCATTGGGGAAATCACGGATTGGACCAGATTGACACCCGAAGCACTACAGCTATGGAGAGAACGTCTGATCGCGTTGCCTTCGCACGAACGAGGCGAAATCATCAACTGATGCGGCGCGGCGCGCCGTGTGCTCATTACGCGAGCGAATCGCTAAAGGGAATGATCAGCTTCCCACCAATCGCAGCCGTTCAAGAATAAATACCTTGGCAATCGACATTCCATTATCAAGCATGAACAGCACCTCAGTCACCTATTTGCAATGGCTGTCTTGTTCATTGTAAATATTCCACTCGCGTGATTATTGAGGAGGCGCAAGATGGACCGGTTCACGGGCGGGTGCAGCTGCGGAGATGTCCGAATCGTTGCAACGGGACGGCCTTATCGTGTCGGCATTTGTCACTGTTTCGACTGCCGCAAACATCATGGCGCTCTGTTTCACGCTTCAGCAATATTTCCTGAAGCTGCTGTGTCCATCGAGGGAGAAACAGGCGATTATGCCGGGCGTCATTTCTGCCCCCGTTGCGGATCTTCGGTTTTTGCCCGCACCGACGACGAAATCGAAGTGAACATTGGCTCGCTGGACGATATTGACCAACTGACACCGACTTATGAAAGCTGGGTCATCCGCCGCGAATCCTGGTTACCGACCTTCCCGACCAAGCATAAATACGAGCATGATCGCGACGCCACGACCCGCTTTGAGGATTAATCGCCTCGTCCAGTACACACTAGTAGAGGGCTGATTTCAGCTTGGACTACGCCCTCTTACGGACGGCGGGATACCGCGCCATTCCGACGGGTGCACAAATGCACCGGCCGGAGCTACAAATCAAACAGACTATTGAGGAGTGGTGACCTTTGGCTCCGGCTCGGTCGTTGTCTGTGTCGGCACCGTATTTGCGGGGAACAGGTATGTGGCCGCAGCGCTGAGAATAACTGTTGCTGCCCCTTGGATTTCAGGGGATGTCAGCTCCGGCGGCAGGGCGTAGCGTGAGGCAAACCAGCCCGCAACACCTCCGATAATCGATCCAATCAGCTTCGAATAGCTACCCATGTCGGTATTCCCTTCGCAAGGTTGGCGATTCTGGAAGGATAATAGCCGTTTACGTCAAATGCTAGTTTTACCGGGAAATTTGACCATCTGCCCCGTATTCCACCATACGAGGCAGATATTGCTTTTACATTTCGTGCGCCGGAACAACTGCACGGTAAAGGTGCCAGGTGGCATGTCCGAGAACAGGTATGAAAATCGCCAGACCCACGAACAATGTTGCGAAGCCCACAAACAGCAGTGCGGCGACAATCAAGCCCCAAACGATCATGGGTAGCGGATTTTTTGCCACCACGCGCGCTGACGTGGCTATCGCCGCATAAGCGCCGCCATCGCGGTCGAGCAGGAAGGGAAAGGCGATCACCGTCGTGCAAAGCACAAAGGCCGCGAAGACAAAACCGATTGCATTGCCGAGTATGATCATTCGCCAGCCTTGAGGCGTGTTGAAAACCTGATCTATGAATACCGCGATAGAAGCCGGGGGCGTATTGCCGAAGAGGTTCACATAAAGCGCCTGGGCGATCAGCAACCATGCCACGAAAACGGCGACCAGCATGGCCCCTATCGCAAGAATGGATGGAACGGCGGGTGAATGCACCACCTGCCTTGCATGCCACCAGGATGTGTCCATACCCCGCTCGCGTCTGCGGCTGATTTCATAAAGCCCGATGGCTGCCAGAGGTCCGATCAGTGCAAAACCTGACATTAGTGGGAAAATCAGCGGCAGGGTGTTAGCACCGGACGACCATCGGATCAGCACCAGACCGGCAATGGGATAAATCAGGCAGAGAAACACATA
Source organism: Phyllobacterium sp. CCNWLW183 (assembly GCF_037203775.1). NCBI lineage: Bacteria > Pseudomonadati > Pseudomonadota > Alphaproteobacteria > Hyphomicrobiales > Phyllobacteriaceae > Phyllobacterium > Phyllobacterium sp. CCNWLW183. Next base: position 39,762 of record NZ_JBBCBN010000014.1, read on the forward strand.
ATGCGACGGCTTCTCCCAGAAATCGTCAAGACCTTTGCGCAGCGCCGTGAAAACATCCCTGACGGCAATCTTGCGCACATCGGGATGGGCAATACCTGAATCAGCACCGGCAATCACATGGAAATTCGCCATCTCAAACCTCCCATAAGTTCAGGGCGGAAAAGGAGCTCGGTGACCATGGACGGGTCACTATGGACCTCAACCTGCATGGTTAAGCATACGCTCCCGGACGTTTTTTGACCACCCTGAAACGCAGATGCATGTTGGTTTCCTGTCGGGGAACCAACAGCCTCGTTCAAAAGTTATTGAGTGCCAGACTCATTATCGCCGGTCACAAAGAGGATTACGCATGTTCGATCAGATCTTCACCAAGGTCGCCAACACTGTGGCTCTGGCTGCAGGCAAACCCGTAACCTTCATCCTTTGCGTGGCAATCGTAGTCATATGGGCATTTAGCGGACCGATATTCGGCTTCAGCGATACGTGGCAGCTCATCATCAATACCGGCACGACAATCGTGACCTTCCTCATGGTGTTTCTCATCCAGAACACGCAAAACCGCGATAGCGTAGCCATTCAGGCCAAGCTGGACGAGCTCGTGCGCGTCAGTAACGGAAAGAATGCTTTTATCGGCATCGAGCATCTGACCGAGGCTGAAGTCGAGAAATTTCGCAAACAATGCGAAGAAGCAGCGAAGAAGGCCGACGAGGAACTTAAGAGCCGCACCGCTGCAAAGAAAAAGAGTAAAGCTGCACCGCGCGAAGCGGCCAGAAAGCCACCCCCCGCGAAAGCGCACGCCTGAAGCAGTTTTCGCCGTTAACGAATATGGCCGACTTGGGCAGTTTTACAGCCGAATCCACCATTTTTCTCAAATTTCAGATCGATAATGACAAATTAATGGCGGAAACCTTCAGTTTCAGTGGTTTAGAGGCCCATTTTCCTGCAAACCAGCTATGCAAACTTGTGACTCCAAGTTCTGAGTGCACTGCACTATATCCAGCTCACCGATCGATAACGATCCAACAAACAAAAGAACTTTAGGTGAGTGAAATGAACTTGATCCGCTCGTACAACAACTGGCGCCGCTATCGTGACACAGTCACGGAATTGAACCGCCTGTCCGCACGTGAACTGAACGACCTCGGCATCTCCCGCGGTGACATCGCTTTCGTTGCGAAGAAGGCCGCTTCGGCATTCTAATTAAACAGACCTCCCACGTCCGTGGCACTCCTCCTCCCAGCCACGGCCGCTTAAAGAACAGCGTTCCTCCCAGAGCCGTTCTTTACAAGTAACACCCATCGCTCCTCCCAGCGGTGGGTGTTCTCTTTTGTGCTGTCATCTGCGATTGCGCCTTTCCTGCTTTCCCCTTATCAAGCGCCTCATGAAAAGAGGGACCTCGGACATGACAGGCGGCATTCATCACATCACACTGATCACCCGCAAGGTTCAGGCGAATGTCGATTTCTATGTCGGGTTTCTCGGGCTTCGGCTGGTCAAGCGCACCGGCGGCTTTGAAGACGCAACACAGCTTCATCTGATTTATGGCGATGCCTCTGGCACTCCTGGCTCCCTGATCACATTTCTGGTCTGGGAAGATGGCTCGCTTGGCCGCGTCGGCTATGGCCAGCCCAGCGAGGTATCTTTCGCTATTCCAACTGAAACTATTGGTTTCTGGCTGACCCGTGCGCTGCAATTCAACATCGCGGTTACGGGACCGGCGCAGGAATTTGGCGAAACCGTCTTGCGATTGCACGATCCTGACGGGGCGATCATCAAACTGGTCGGAACAGACTTCGTCAGCCCCGGGGACCCGTGGGAAAGCGATGGCATATCGCAAACAGATGCGATCATGCGCTTACGCGGCGCAACGATCCTCACCGAAAAACCCAACGAGACTGCTGCGTTTCTCAGCAGGCACTTTTCATATGAAAGTGCGGGGCAGAGCGACACAATAACGCGAATGGTTTCCTCGTCAGGAGATTGCATTGACGTTCGCGATGCAACCGGCTTTTGGAGCTCCGCCCCCGGCACCGGCACCGTGGATCATATTGCCTTTCGCGCCGCAGACATTGCCGAAGTGAACGCGACTTATGAGCAGATGATCGCTGAAGGTGCCGATGCAACTGCCCTGCACGACCGCAAATATTTCCATTCCATCTATGTGCGCGAGCCGGGCGGTACTCTGCTTGAAATGGCGACGGATGGCCCCGGCGTGCTGATTGACGAACCATTGGAGACTTTGGGCACAGAGCTTTTCGTCCCCCCGCATTTTGCCGATGAAACGGCGAATGTAAAAATCATCTTGCCGCAATTCGGTCTGCCAAAGGAACCGCGTTTCATTTATCGCGATCTGCCATTCGTCCATCGCGTCTATACGCCCGAACCGGCAACCGGCCAGGCATTTATCCTTCTTCATGGTTCTGATGGCAGTGAAACAAGCCTTATGCCCTTGGCGGCCAGTATCGCACCCGGAGCAACGCTGTTTGGTCTGCGTGGTCGCAGCACGGAAGAAGGAACTGCGCGCTGGTTCCGCCGTTTTGGACCTTTGAGCTTTGATCAAAACGACATCCGCTCGGAAGCGGAAGCCTTCGCCGCATTCATTGAAGGCGCTGTCGAAGCCTATGGTCTCGACCTGCAATCAACGATTTTCATGGGATATTCCAACGGCGCCAATCTTCTGGCCGCCATGATGCAATTGCATCCTGGACTTGTGCGCAATGCCATTTTGCTGCGCGCGACCAAAGTGCTTGACGATACACCTGAAGCTGATCTGAGCGGCACGCATATTCTCAGCCTGACCGGCGATCACGACCTCTTTGGCGCACATGCCCCCGCACTCGAAGCCGATCTGCGGCAGGCTGGAGCCAATTTGACTGCCCTCAGCGTTCCTGCCGGTCACGAGACCAATCAGCATGATATTGACGCCGTCAGAAGCTGGCTGACAGAAATGGAAACAGGCCGGAATTGATCCGGCCTGTTTGCTGCTTTTTCATAATCAGACGAGCGGCTTAAGCCCGGCCTCGATTGCAGCACGCTTGCTTTCAAGGAATGGCGGCAAGGAAAGCTCTTCGCCCAACGTTTCCAACGGCTCGTCCACTGTGAAGCCCGGACCGTCGGTTGCGATCTCAAACAGAATACCATTTGGTTCGCGGAAATAGAGCGAACGGAAATAGTAACGCTCGACTTCACCGCTGGATGGCATGCGGAAACTCTTCAAACGTTCAGTCCATTCATGCAAGGCATTGACATCCGGGGCGCGGAAAGCCACGTGATGCACCGCCCCTGCACCCTGCCGTGCGGCGGGAAGATCAGGTTGAACGGCGACGTGCAGTTCCGCAGCCGGACCGCCCTCGCCCATTGCAAAAACATGCACATGCCCGATGCCATCGGGATCGGCATAGTCGCGCACTTTTTGCATGTTCATCACATGCAGAAGAATTGCTTCCGTATTGGTGATGTCCGGCACGCTAATGGTGATTGGGCCAAGCCCGCGGATCTGATGTTCGGCAGGCACAGGGCTCTTGTCCCAAGGGTGGGAGTCGCCAGCACCGCCATCATCAATCAACCGAAAGCGCTGTCCTTCGCCATCCTCGAAATCCAGCGAAGCATGACCGCCTATCTCTGTCACCTCGCCGGACTTGACACCCAATTCGGTAAACCGGGCTTTCCACCAGTCGAGGCTGGCCTTGCTGCCAACCCGCAAACCAGTGCGCGAAATACTATGGGTGCCGCGGCGCTCCGGTGCAGTTGGCCAGTCGAAGAATGTCAAATCCGTACCGGGCGTTGCTTCACCATCGGCATAAAAAAGATGGTAGGCGCTCGTATCGTCCTGATTGACGGTCTTTTTGACCAGCCGCAAACCAAGCGTCTTTGTGTAGAAACGCACATTTTCTGGCGCATTGGCGGTAATTGCCGTCAGATGGTGAATGCCTGTCAGTTGTAAGCTCATCAAAGCCTCCTGCGTGATTGAGTGGCGAAATCGCCGTTGGGGTGAATATCTGCGCAGTTGTTCCGGCAATAAAGACCATAAAGATGCAACTCATGTTCGATAAAACAGAACTATAACGCCATCAAACTTCTGTTCAACGGCAATCATGTCTCGTATAAGCAAACCATGAAGTGGCGTTTCGAAGATTTATTGACGTTTCTCGACGTGATTGAAACCGGCAGCATCACAGCCACAGCCGCGCGGCTTAACCTGTCAAAATCCGTTGTCAGCAAGCGCATCTCCGATCTGGAGGGTGGGCTTGGCATTGAATTGTTTCAGCGAACGCCGCGCAAGCTGGTGGCATCGGCAAATGCGCTGGATTTCGTCGAGCGCATCCGCCCGCTTGTCCGCGACATCATGGAGGCGGCTGATACGGCCGCGACACGCAATAGCGCCATTCGCGGCACATTGCGCATCGCTGCGCCCATGACCTTCGGCACAATGTATCTGGGGCGGATGATTGCGGATTTTGCCCGGCAATATCCCGATCTGGAAATCGCCGTGGAGTTTGAAGACCGCATGATCGATCTGGTGCGCGGCGGTTATGATGTCGGCATACGCATTGGTATATTGCGCGATTCCAGCCTGATCGCGCGCAAATTATGCACCGATCCCCGTGTCATCTGTTGCAGCCCGGATTTCGCCAATACGCATGGCCTGCCGGAAACGCTGGGCGCGCTGGATCGCTTTTCCTGCATCGACTATTCCAACGTCAATACCAGCCAGCTCTGGCAATTTGAAAATCCGGACAAGGATGGCGAACCGATTGCCGTGCCGATGCATGGCCGCATCGTTGCCAATAATGGCGAGGCGATGCGCGATATGGCGATTGCCGGCCTTGGGCTTGTACTCCTGCCGATGTTCATCGCCGCCGAACCGTTGCGGGCAGGAAGACTCATCCCCGTTTTGCCGCAAGCAAAGCCGCTACCCTACAATATATATGCCGTCTACCCTCCCACGCGCCATGTCTCTGCGAAGGTGCGCGCCTTTGTCGATCATATTGCAAGACATATTGGCAGCCCGCCAATCTGGCAAATCAACGAAGCTTATCGCCCTGTCGATAGCTGATTAAGGGCCCGCACAAGCCGAATCACTTGGCGCGATTTTTGGGTCAACCGGCATCGCCATCTGGCAAATCAGGGCTTAATTCGAAAAAAACCCCGTAAACACTGGGTATAAACCCGCTTTTTGCCTGTAGTTCCTGATGACAGAGTGCGTAACGCGTGCCATACAGACCCCTCCGATCAACGAATATACTGAGGAAACCGCCAAATGAATACGTCCGATCTCATTGATAAGCTCGTCGCTGATCAGGGTCTTACAAAAGTTCAGTCCAAGGCGATTGTTGATAGCATCCTTAAAGGCATCACCGATTCAGTCGTAGCTGGCGATGAAGTTTCGCTGCCAGGCTTCGGCAAGTTCAAGGTACAGGCTCGCGCCGCTCGCGAAGGCCGCAACCCTGCAACCGGCGCAACAATTAAGATCGCAGCTTCCAAGAAAGTTGCTTTCCAGCCTGCAAAGGCTCTGAAGGACGCCCTTAACGGCTGATCTTTCGGACTAGACTTAAAAAAGGCGGTGCAATTTGCGCCGCCTTTTTTGTTTTGCAGCACTTCGAAGCAATTATGTGTGCTTCATGATTGTTTGCCATAAATCCGCCGTCAGTGCGTGAAAGGTGACATCTGCGTGATCGGGGCAATTTTATGCGGTTGCGTCAAGACTTTATCAACTATAACGGGTGCATCTATAATGGTGCGAATGTTATATTCGCGGCGAATCCGACCTCGGCAAACACATTGATGAACTGGCAACTGCTGCTGCAATGAAGATAAAGACACACATTCTTGCGCCTTTGATGCTCACGCTTTTCCTTGCCGGATGTCAGGGCGGGACGGTGAACGATCTCGTTCCCAATGGCGCGAACACGCAACTGCCCGCCAAACTTGTCCAGAGCATGAAGACGAAAGGCATGACTGCCACCTCGCCGATCATGTTCCGCATCTTCAAGGAAGAAAACGTCCTTGAAGTTTGGAAGCGCAAGGACAATGGCCGCTACGATATCGTCACCAGTTACCAGATTTGCAAATGGTCCGGGAAACTTGGCCCGAAATTCATTGAAGGTGATCGTCAGGCGCCGGAAGGCTATTATGCTGTCCGCCCCGCTCACATGAATCCGAAATCCAGTTACTATCTGTCATTCAACACCGGTTTTCCCAATGCGCTTGACCGCGCGCTTGGCCGTACGGGCGCAAATCTGATGGTTCACGGCGCCTGCTCGTCTTCCGGTTGCTATTCTATGACTGACGGCCAGGTTGCGCAGATTTATGCTTTCGCCCGCGATGCCTTCAAGGGCGGGCAGGAATCGATCCAGCTTCAGGCCTATCCGTTCCGCATGACTGCCGCCAATATGGCGCGCTACAAGGATGATCCCAATTACGCTTTCTGGAAAAATCTGAAGGAAGGCTACGACCACTTTGAAATCACCAAAGTGCCGCCGAAAGTCGATGTCTGCGAGAAGAAATATGTCTTCAACCACACATCCGACCCGAACGCGCCTATCGCTGCGACCAGCACCTGCCCGCCATCTGATCAGCCGGAATCGCTGAAAATGGCCTATCAGTCCTATCAGACCAATTATGAGAGCGCTTTCTCATCCATGGTTGGCAAGGGCAAGATTCAAGCCCCTGCCCGCTCGATCCAGGGTCTGACCGAGGCTAAGATCATTGCTGAATGGAGCCAGCGTCGCGCGCGCGGTGAACGCGTAACGCAAGAGCCGCCATCCTTGTCACCACAAGATGCCGATGCGGCGAACAAGCCACAGATCATGGTCCGGCTCGCCTCTGCTGTGGCAGCCGACAAGGCGAAGGAAGAGCGCGAAGCTTCCAAGCGCTCGCGCATGCACACGCCTGCCGTTGCAGCTACGCCTGTTCCACAACAGACGCCGGCACCTGCTCCGATGACAACAGCCGCCATTGCAGCGCCTGAAGCCGCCGCACCGGTTGCAGCACCCGCTCCCGCCAAAAAGGCGTGGTGGAAAATCGGCGGCAATTAAGCACGTTTAATTTCTTCGCGGATGAGCAGGATTCAAAACGCATCATGGAAGCCGAAGTCTACGATCTTCGCGGCCTGAATTGCCCGCTTCCCGTGCTTAAAACCCGTAAAAAACTGGCTGAAGCCGCAGCTGGAACGCGCTTATGGGTAGAGACCACCGACCCGCTGGCCGTTATCGACATGCCCAATTTCTGCCTGACCGAGGGCCACCGTCTGATTGAAACAATCAGCGTCGAAGGCGGCCACCGCTTTCACATCGAGCGCGGCTAAAGATAGGCTGCATTACCCGATTGCGTGGTTCGACAAGCTCACCATGAGGAAGTTGGCGAACTGCACAGATAATCTCAATAACTCCAGAACATGGCTCCCTGCAATCAACTCTCTCCCTCATGGTGAGCTTGTCGAACCACGCACAACTGCCCTGCAGCAAAACTTAAACCCGCTTCACACCCGGTATAGCCAGTGGATTATCAAACAATGCGGCGCGGTCAGGCATATCGATCTGCGGCCTGTTGAGAAACGCGTTGAAAAGCTGCTGTACATAGCTCTCCGGCAGATCCTTGACGATCATGACCAGTCTCGTTTCGCGCACACCTTCCGGCCATGCGGCGAGCCGTACGGGGGGGTGAAAAATCTGCTGGACGCCATGAATGACCAGCGGCCGCTCGGGGTCATCCTCCAAGAGAACAATGCCTTTGACACGCAACAGCTTTTCCCCATGGGCCGAGCGTAGCAGATCGATAAACATATCGAAGCTCGATAGCGGCACAGGCTTGTCATAGGTCAGGGAGAATGACCGGATGGCCGCATCATGGCGGTTCACATCATGGTGATGGTCATGACTGTCGTGGTCATGATGATCATGATGATGGTGGTGTCCATGATGCTCAAGCTCGTGGCGCTCGTGCTCACGGTCTCGCCAGGCTTCGCTTTTCAGCCAGCGCTGCACATCGACCGTCTTGGTTTCCGGATTATAGACACCGCATTCAAACAGTGCCGCAAAGCCCGTCCGTTCATCGCTGACATCAATAATATCGGCACCAGGATTAAGCGCCTGCAAACGCGCGCGCAGTGGATCGACCAAACCCACCGACTGACGCAGATCCGTCTTGGTGATGACGATGCGATCAGCCACAGCCGCTTGCTTTACTGCCTCTTCATGTGCATCCAGCGTCGCCATGCCGTGAACCGCATCAACGGTCGTGATCACGCCGTCCACACGAAATGCTTGCAGCAAAACGGGGTGTCCCATAATCGCATGAAGCACCGGCGCGGGATCGGCGAGACCCGTGGTTTCGATGATGACGCGCTTTAGCCGCTGCAATTTTCCGGTCTGCAAACGATCGATCAGATCAGCAAGCGTATCAACGAGTTCGCCACGCACTGTGCAGCATAAACAGCCATCCGAAAGTTCGATAATGCCTTCGCTCGCCTTTTCCACCAGCAGATGGTCGATGCCCACATCACCAAACTCATTGATGATAACGGCAGTATCGGTAAGCGCCGGATCTTTCAGCAGGCGATTGAGCAAAGTCGTCTTGCCGGAGCCGAGAAAGCCCGTCAGAACGGAAACTGGAATGGGACCAGCCATTAATTGATCACCTTCGCAGCACTGCCCGCATCGCTAAGCGACGAACGGTCGGGGCGAGGCGTTGGCACTGGCAGGCGATTAAGTTCCATGCCGAGCGCATTGAGCTTTGACGGCAGCAAGGCGACTTTTTCAGCCACCGGCTCGCGGTCCATGCGGTTCATATAAGGCGATCCGGCAATGATATGACCTTCAAGATCCTTGCCGTCCCATGTATCGGAACCCGACGTCTTGGAGCAGACCTCCGGACGCATATTCACAGCAACATCAAGCTCCGGCGAACCGTTGGATTTCAGATTGTCGATCGTGATGCTAGTGCCATGGGTCTCAAAACCCTTGGCAAGAAGTTCAGCAGCCTTGGTGGCACGGGTCGAAAGCTTGAGTTCGCCAAGAACGACCGTAATCACCGTCCGGCCATTGCGCGTCGCTGAGCCGATCAGATTATAACCAGACGGGCAGACAAAGCCGGTCTTCATCCCATCCGCACCGGGAAAGCGTCCAATCAAGGCATTCAAATTCGGCTGTACTTTCTTGCCGCCGTAATCGATGGCCTCAATGTCGAAGAAATGCGCAAATTGCGGAAACTCACGGCGCAGTTGCAGGGTCAAAACTGCCATGTCGCGCGCTGTCGTATAATGATCGTCTGAATGCAGCCCGTTGGGATTAACGAAATGCGAGCCTTTCATGCCAATACGTTGGGCTTCCTCGTTCATAAGCACCGCAAATTTTTCTGAAGAGCCGCCCAGCGTCTCGCCAACCGCCATGGCAACATCATTGGCCGATTTGACCATCATGATCTTCAGCGCGTCACTGAGCGTCAATTCCGAGCCAACCTTGTAGCCCATTTTGCTCGGTGGTTGCTTGGCTGAAAGCGCGGTGATTCGAACGGGCGTATCAAGCGTTACCTGCTTTGATTCGAGCATGCGGAAAGCCACATAGACGGTCATGAGCTTGGTCAGGGACGCTGGATACCAGCGCTGAAAGGCGTTTTTTTGCGAAAGAATCTCGCCGCCGCCAGCATCAAGTGTGATATTCGCCTCGGCAAGGGCCGTTGATCCAAGACCGAGCATCGCAACGGTTGACATCGCGCTACCGACTAGAAAAAGTGCTACAGTTTTCCGCATTCCTGAAATCCAGCCTGTCTGTATAAAAACCTTGGGAAGGCAAAAGGCATTAAGCCGCGCTTCACGTGGAGCGGCAATGGCCTTATCTATCTTATGTGGCATCGAAAAGGCAAAGTGCCTTTCTTGTCACAGGTAAATTGGAGTTGATGTAAAAATGCCCGTGCTCAATCGCGCTGTCGAAATGCAGGATGAAGTATCGCAATGGCGCCGCCATTTGCACCAAAATCCCGAATTGATGTTCGATGTGCACCAGACTGCAAAATTTATTGAAGAAAAATTGCGCGGTTTTGGTTGCGACGAAGTGGTTACAGGCATTGGCCAAACCGGCGTTGTCGGCATAATCCGCGGTCGCCACGGCGAAGGTCCAACAATCGGCCTGCGTTCCGATATGGATGCCCTGCCGCTGACAGAAATCACCGGAAAGCCCTGGGCTTCGACCAATGCCGGCAAAATGCATGCCTGTGGTCATGACGGGCATATCTCCATGCTGCTTGGCGCAGCGCAATATCTGGCCGAAACACGCAATTTCAAAGGCTCGGTAGCCGTAATATTCCAGCCTGCCGAAGAAGGTGGCGGCGGTGGCCGCGAAATGGTCAAGGACGGCATGATGGAGCGTTTCACCATTTCCGAAGTCTACGGACTGCACAATATTCCCGGCATACCGATTGGCGAATTTGCGATCCGCAAAGGCCCGATCATGGCCGCAACCGACGAATTCACCATTACAATTGAAGGTCGCGGCGGCCACGCCGCACAGCCTCACACCACGATTGATCCTGTTGTTATTGGCGCACAGCTGGTGAATGGACTGCAGACAATTGTTTCTCGCGGCACCGATCCGCTTGATTCTGTCGTTATTTCAGTCACCAAATTTCATGCGGGCGATGCCTACAATATCATTCCGCAAAAAGCGGAACTGGCGGGAACGGTCCGCACGCTTCGCAAGGAAATGCGAGACTACGCGCAAAAGCGGCTTACTGAAATTGTCGAGGGCATCACGGGCGCCTTGGGCGCGACAGTCACAATCGATTACGCACGTAATTACCCGGTTACATTCAATCATGATCGCGAGACTGATTTCGCCGCCAAGGTTGCACGTCAAGTTGCCGGAAATAATGCGGTAAATGAAGAGGTTGCGCCTATGATGGCAGGCGAAGACTTCTCCTATATGCTTGAAGCGCGTCCCGGCGCATTCATTTTCATGGGCAACGGAGCAAGCGCATCACTGCACAACCCGGCCTATGATTTTAACGATGACGCAATCCCGCATGGCATCAGCTATTGGGTAAATATTGCCGAAAGCGCGCTCCTGCCATCCACCTGATGGCTTTGCCGCGCATTCTACCAAAGTTGAGACTTGGCGGCGGCATTGAAAAACGTTAAGTCTCTGCGGATCGCCCCTATTCGCGATCCGCTTGAATGGTCCCGTAGCTCAGTAGGATAGAGCGACAGATTCCTAATCTGTAGGCCACTGGTTCGAATCCAGTCGGGATCACCAATAATTTCCAGAACTTAGGTACAACGGTTTTCTTTGAAGCACGGTGAATCCATGCAACATGGATGCAACATGAATGCCATGGGTTTCGGCTATGCCCGTGGCTGGAAGCCAAAGCTTTCGAGGCATTGAGATGGCCCGAAGTAGGGGCGAGCCGCCACCCACCTTGATCGACAAAGAGTATCTTTTTCAGGTCGCGCTTCATTGTGACGAGGTGAAGCTACATTTTGACAGGGTCGACTTCCTTTCAATACTGCTTGGCCGGTATCGCCTAAATCAGAGCATTTACATACATCCCGAGCGCTACAGCATCTATATGTTTGTAGAACAGCGAAATGCGGAGTGTTTCTTAAAGGCATTTGAGGGGGAGTGGATAACCCCTGAACAGCCCCGGAAAGGCAATTGGACGCTGCGATATAAGCGCATGCTGGTTGGCTATGATATCGAGAAGACAGCTTAGACCGATCCGCGAAACGAGCCGGACCAAGAAGCGCTTCAATTGCCACGGCCGCTGCCCGACAACAATTTAGTTCGTTATACCGCAACAAAGAAGATAGAGAAAGAACCGCTCTTGCTTTAGGATTTGGGTTCACTAATCGCCGCAATGTAGTCGTCATCTAACAGCATCAGACTGAATTCTATGACAGAAAAAACAGCGACCGCGCCCTCTGGTTCAAAGCCATTCTCAGCCTTTGAGCGTATGATTGCCTGGCGTTATCTGCGTGCCCGGCGCAAGGAAACGTTTATTTCGGTTATCGCCGGGTTCTCGTTTACCGGTATCATGCTTGGCGTGGCGACGCTTATCATCGTCATGGCGGTGATGAATGGTTTTCGGGCCGAGCTGTTGACCCGAATTCTCGGAATCAACGGCCATGTCATCATGCAGCCAATGGATCGGCCTTTGGATGATTTTGATGCTGT
>NZ_JBBCBN010000015.1:0-43567 GCF_037203775.1 Phyllobacterium sp. CCNWLW183
TTCATCGACATTTTCACATTTGCAAGCTCAACGCCTGAACCGTCACCTTTGACGCGGATCTTGACGTTGTAATCGACTACCCGCTTTACCGGTACGAGGACTTTCATGGGGACTCCCTCTTCAACATTCAAATGACAGCTTTAACTGTCCTATCACAGTACCTGCTTGCCGGATGCCGACATTGAGGTGAAAAAAGCGACACGTTTGTGTCTGAACAGCGCGGGACCGTAAATATGAGTGACGTAAAGGTCAATGCGCGCTATGCGACAATCTGTACTTCAACCGATTGAATGATGTGGGTCTATCTGCCCCATTTCGCAGGTTCGGTTTGCGTAGCGGCGATAGCTGGCTCTTTTTCGACCACGACGGCACGCGGAGAGACTATGGCACGGTCAAAAAGCGGAACATTGCGGCGCTTCAAAATGAGAATGAGCAATGCACCTGCTATAATCCCGCCCACATGCGCCGGCCATGATATTTGCTCATCGCCACCCCACAAAAGCATACCGAATTGCAGGGCAACCCAAAGGACGAGTGGATAGATCGCCGGGATGCGCAGCGGAATTCGTCCAAAGGCCAGAACCCAAACTTTCACGCGAGGATGGAGTATAAGATAGGCGGCAACGATACCTGCTATCGCACCAGAAGCGCCTATCAATGGTGCTTCTGAATCCGGCAGAATGACGCCATGGAGAAGAGCTCCCGCCGCCGCGCATAAAAGATAGAAGATCAAAAATTTTACGTGGCCGAGAGCGTCTTCAATATTGTCTCCAAATACCCAGAGAAACAGCATATTGCCGCCGAGGTGGAAAATGTCGGCATGGAGAAATGCGTAGGTGATGTAAGTGGCATTTGGCGGCACAATATCATAGGCTGCAGGCAGAGCTGCAAGGTCATGGACAATGGCGGGTATATAGCCAAGTCCAATAATTGTGGCTTCCGCATGATCTCCGGCAATGCTGGTCAGCGCAAAAATGATGACATTCAGCGCTATCAGCGAAAGTGTCACATATTGCAGCTTGATGTATTTTAAGCTGTTGGCGTCATGCAGTGGAATAAACATTGGTGTCTTTCTACCGGATATCGAGAGACGTGACGTGGACACTGGAAGCGCACCGAAACCAATGTGTGTGGTGAATTTGAGCCAAAGCTTTGGTATTGTCTACAAACAACCTCCAGCAGATTTCCAATTTAGACAGGTAAGTTCTGCGCTACCTTGAAGCCGCGGCTTCAGGCCTCATTGTTTTGCTTGTCTTCGGTCACGACGGCGCGAGGTGTGACAATGGTGCGATCAAACAGCGGAATGCTCCAGCGTTTGAGAATACCGACCAGCAATGCGCCCGAAATAATTCCGCCGACATGGGCTGACCAGGAGATGCGTTCATCGCCATGTACGAAGAGCATCAAGAACTGTTCGGCGATCCAAAGTGCAAGCAGATAGATTGCCGGAAGCGGCAAAGGAATGCGTCCGAAGGCGAAGACCCAAACCCAGACCCGCGGGTGAAGCATGAGATAAGCGGCGACAACCCCGAATATCGCTCCCGATGCGCCAATTAATGGGCCATGAGAGTCGGAAAAAACAAACCCGTGCATTAAGGCACCGGCGGCACCGCAAAGAAAATAAAAGATCAGAAATTTTATATGCCCCATGGCATCTTCGACATTGTCGCCGAAGACCCAGAGAAACAGCATATTTCCGCCGAGATGGTAGATGTCGGCATGCATGAACGTATAGGTGATGTAGGTCCATCCACTAGCTATAAAGTCATATTCCGGCGGACGAACAACCAGACCCTGCGCTACGGCGGGGATGTAGCCAAATATCATTGAGGCTTTTTGGGTGTCCGGATCGAAAAGGGCCACAAGCCCAAAAATCAGAACATTCAAAACAATGAGTGAAAGCGTAACATATTGTAGTTTTATGTATTTGAGGCGATTGGCGTCATATAGTGGAATGAACATTAATTCCGGGTTCCTGCCTCAGGCCTGTCAGCGATTTTTACCCGGCACCCATAACACGTCTTTCGCGCCATTGTCATTGACAACCCGAGCCGCAACAAACAGGAAATCGGAAACGCGGTTGATGTATTTCAATGCGGCGGGCGTGACGATCTCATCGGGCCTTTGAGAAAGCTCGACCATTTGACGTTCTGCACGGCGCGAAATCGTGCGCGCCAGATGCAAAGCGGCTGATGCAGGGGAGCCTCCCGGCAGCACGAAGGAGCGCAAAGGCTCAAGCTTTTCGTTCAGTTGGTCAATATCAGCTTCAACTCTTGAAACCTGGGTATCGATGATACGCAAAGGCTCGTAGGCGAGAGTTTCACCCGTATCCGGGGTGGCAAGATCAGCCCCGAGATCGAAAAGATCATTCTGGATGCGAAAAAGCATGGCATCGAGTTCGGGATAATCCCGTTCCGTATGCAATCGGGCGAGGCCAACAAAGGAATTTGCCTCGTCCACAGTGCCGTAAGCCTCTACGCGCAAGTCATGCTTTAAACGGCGCGCTCCAGTGCTGAGGCCGGTGGTGCCATCATCGCCGGTGCGCGTATAAATCTTGTTGAGCTTGACCATTATATCCGCCCTAGCCTGCAGCGCGATGGAAGTAGATGGCGCCAACAATCAGGATGATGGCAACGAGCTGCAGCAGAATACGCAGTTGCATCATCTTGTTGGAGAAGTTGGCATCGCCGCCCTTCATCATGTTGCGCAGACCGACGAGAAGCACGATAGCGACGGCGGCAATGGCGACAATTGCCAGAAACTTGAAGATGATGTCCATGATGTTATTCCTTATCAGGCTGACTTGCAGTCTGCTCCTGTCATGATTGGCTCGCAAGCATGCGATATAGCGCACGTGCCGATAGCATTCTTTTGGCAAAACTTGCCAGCTTAGCTGGAACCGTCACCACATAATGGGGTCTGGGACGCTCATTTTCCAATGCGTGTTTCAGAACCTTGTAAATGGCATCTGGCCCAAGTGCGAATCGTGGTGGCTTTGCCTGTGAGAATTTGGCGATTTCTCTCTCGTATTGCTCGCGATGCACTGATTTTTCAATATCGATATATTTGCTTATTTGGGCCGCCGCATTGGTCCTGAAATGGGACTCGATCGACCCCGGCTCGAGCAGCGATACATGAATGCCGGAGCCAGCCAGTTCCATCCGCTGTGTTGTCATCAACCCTTCGAGTGCAAATTTCGAAGCGACGTAAGCTCCGCGCAGTTTCATGGGTACCAAGCCGAGAATTGATGAACAGTGGACAATTCGCCCATGACCCTGCCGCCGCATCACCGGAACAATAAGTTGCGTCAACTCATGCCAACCAAAAAATGCTGCTTCAAATTGCTCGCGTAACGCCGTTGTCGGCAAATCCTCCACAGCGCCGGGCACCGCGTAAGCGCCATTATTATAGAGTGCGTCGAGCGTGCCGCCGGTCTGTTCAAGAACAGCCCTGACCGTATCCCTGATGGATTGCGCCTCGCTATAGTCAAGGTAATGAGCCGAAAAGCCTTCCGCTTTAAGATCATCTATGTCAGATAATTTGCGGGCAGTAGCAAAAACGGTCCAGCCATCAGCCTTCAGGGCGCGTGCACAATAAGCGCCCATGCCGCTGGAACATCCTGTAATCAAAATCGTTCTGGAACGGGGCATGGTTTCGATTCAATAGGTTGCGCAAAAAAACACTTCACATATTCGCTTGTGCCTTGCAATCTCGCGTACATGACCATGGGGGCAAACCTGCATTGATGCGTAAACTATATGGTTTTCTTCGGCGTATTCTTGGTGACGCTCTGGGGCATTTCAGCACGGATGATGGATGGGCACTGGCGAGCCATGTTGCGCTGTCAGGAATCATGGCGCTTTTTCCGTTTCTGATTTTTGCCACGGCATTGGCGAGTTTTCTCGGAGCAAGTGCTTTTACCGAGACGGCAGTGCATGTCGTATTCGACACCTGGCCGGAGGTGATCGCCAACCCAATCAAGCAGGAAGTGAGCAATGTTCTCAATGTGCAGCGCGGCGGGTTGTTGACAATCAGCGTGATTGCCGCTGCCTACTTTGCATCCAATGGTATTGAAGCTTTGCGGGTCGCGCTCAACCGGGCTTATCGTGTGGTGGATACGCGCTCGATCATTTATTGCCGTCTGCAAAGTCTTGGCTATGTGATTATCGCGACCATCGGCATCATGGCGATCAGCTTTCTGCTGGTGCTTGCCCCGCTGGCGATGCGGATTGCTTCGAAATGGTATCCTGAAATTTATCTTCTATCGGGAACGATCAGTTTCTGGCGCTATTGCATTGCATCGGCCGTGCTCATCATCGGCCTTCTTGTGGTTCATCTCTGGCTGCCAGCAGGGCACAGGCGTTTTGTTGATATTCTGCCCGGCATTCTGCTTACACTGATTGCCTGGACTATTGGGGCCACGATCTTTGCCAGCTATCTGGAGACATTTGCGTCTTATATCTCGACCTATGCGGGACTTGCTTCGATTATGGCCGCTATTGTTTTCCTTTATATAATCGCAGCCATCTTCATTATCGGAGCTGAAATAAACGCTGCGATTATTATCTATCGCGAGGGAAGGGTGGCGCGGCGGCTTTGACCTGCGGTCGAAAGCGCAACGCCCAACGTGGCAATGGCCATGCCAACCAGCTGAAATAACGTCAATGTCTCCCCGAAAAGGACATAGGCCATCAGGGCCGTGACGCCGGGCACGAGATAAAACAGCGACGCGACTTTCGAGACTGCGCCTTGGTTGATCAGGATCATCAGCAGCAGGACCGCGCCGATGGAAAGAACGACGACCAGCCAGAACATGGCGAATACTAGTGAGCCTGACCAGATGATTTCATGAGTCTCGAACAACAATGTCATGATTGCCATGACCACCATCGCACCCAGATATTGCAAGGTTGTTCCTGCCTTTAAATCAATCTGGCCAACAAAGCGTTTCTGCCAGACGGTGCCGACGCTGATGGCAATAACCGAAAAGATCGAAGCGCCGACAGTTGCCGGGGTAATACCATCGGCAGAAATCGAAAGCTTGGGCCAAAGCACCATGGCAACGCCAATGAAGCCGACACCCAGTCCCGCCCAATGCCGCGGCTGTATTTTTTCGCCAAGCGTTACACCCGCAATCAGCGCAGTGATCAGGGGTTGCAGGCCGACGACCAATGCAGACATGCCAGCGGGCAAGCCCTTGTGAATGGCCCAGAACACAGCTCCGAGATAAGCGCCATGGATCAGGCAGCCGGCGATGATTGCGTGCATCGCTCCGCGCCTATCGGGCCAATTATTGCCCGCCAGAATAACCCATACGCCTAATATTGCGCCTGCAATGGCAAAGCGTGCCATGAGAAACAGAAACGGTTCCATATAGGGCATCGCGTAGCGCGCGCCGATAAAGCCGGTAGCCCACAGAAGAACGAACAGGGCTGGAAGGAAGCGTACGGACATTGGGGGTACAGCCGGATCATTGAAGGAGACAACTGACTTATACCCGCAAAGTGAGATGCGATAGATCATAAACCGATCAAATCACATATCTCCTGACGTGTTATCCCTCGCTCACGCAAAGATCGCAGGGACGTATCCCTGCGGCTTTTCGATAATTTGTTGCCGTCATTATCCAGAACGAGCCTATGATGGTGGTAGAGCGGCGGTTCAATGCCGAAGAGGTGTTGAAGCAGGCGGTGAACGCTGGTGGCGTGATAGAGATCCTTGCCACGAACCACATGCGTAATGCCTTGCAAAGCTTCATCAATAACGACGGAGAGATGATAACTGGTGGGTATATCGCGTCGGGCGATGACGATGTCGCCCCAGTCCTGAGGCCGGGCATTGACCTTGTGTTCACGCGAACCAAATTCATGCCAGATCAGTTGCGTTCCTGCCACCTCAAGAGCGCGGTCCATGTTCAAGCGCCAGGCATAAGGGTCTCCCCTTGCCATGCGTGTTTGCTGTTCGCGCTTTGAAAGCAGGCGTTCAATCGGAGGGTAGAATGGAGCGCCGTCCGGATCGCGCGGCCAATCATCCATGTTGGAACGCTCGATCTCCCGCTTGATACCACTGCGGCTAAGAAATGCCGGATAGACAAGTTCCATTTTGACGAGGCGATCCAGAGCTTCCTGATAGATTGGAAAATGTTCCGACTGGCGGCGAACAGGCTGTTCCCAATTCAGGCCAATCCATTCCAAGTCATCCAGCATTGAATGCTCAAGTTCGGGTGTACAGCGTTCGCGATCTATATCCTCCATGCGGAGCAGCATCCGACCACCCATATTCTGTGCCATCCGTTGATTCAGAAGAGCGGAATAGGCATGGCCGAGATGAAGGGAGCCATTGGGACTGGGTGCGAATCTGAAAACCGGAACTGTCATGCGCGCTGGACATTCTTGGCGTTGTTCACACTCATTGATACGGTGTTTGCCGGATCATGCAAGGATGAAGACATATGCGCAGAATTGATACACTCGACGATATTGCCGAAGGCCTTGCGGACCTGTTGCGCGCTCATCCCGAACTGGCGGTGATTGCAGAGAAGGCTGGACCGTTGCCTTTGCGTCGCTCCGCGCCGGGTTTTGAAAGCCTGGCATCGGTCATCGTTTCCCAGCAGGTGTCCAAGGCGAGCGCCGATTCTATATGGAGACGCCTCATTGGCGTTATCGACCCGCTGACGCCGGAAAACTATCTGGCAGGAGGCGAGGAAGCGTGGCGAATCGCGGGTCTTTCCCGCGCCAAGCAGGCGACGCTCGCCCGGATAAGCCAATCGATCGTCGCCAGCGAACTCGACCTGTTCGACCTTTGTGAGCGGCCCATCGAAGAGGCGATGCAGGTGATGACGAACGTCAAGGGGATTGGCCCATGGACCGCCGAGGTCTATCTGCTTTTTTCAGCCGGTCATGCGGATGTCTTTCCCGCAGGGGATGTCGCGCTTCAACATGCCTATGCGCATGCATATGGCGAATCAGTGCGGCCGGATTCGAAAACATTGAAGATTTTTGCCGAGCGCTGGTCGCCTTGGCGGGGTGTGGCTGCCAGACTTTTCTGGGCTTACTACGCCGCAACCCGTGGCCGTGATGCTACACCCGTCGCATGAAGTTGAAATAACGGTGCTTTTTCTGCTGCCGCGCAGCAATTCGCTTCACATTCCTGTCACGTCAAGCTTACAATATGAAGGCCTGATGGTTGGATTGGAGTTGATTCCTTGACAATAGCCGTCTCGCCGGACGGACTGCCGGCTCTGGTACTTAATGCGGACTATCGTCCGCTCAGTTATTATCCCTTGTCGCTTTGGTCCTGGCAGGACGCGATCAAGGCGGTTTTTCTTGACCGTGTGAATATCGTGGCCGAATACGAGCATGAAGTCTCGTCGCCTTCATTCGCGATGCGTTTGCCAAGTGTCGTTTCGCTGAAAAGCTATATCAAGCCGTCGCGCAACCCGGCTTTTACGCGGTTTAATGTTTTCCTGCGCGATCGCTTCGAATGCCAATATTGCGGTTCGGAAGAAGATCTGACATTCGACCATGTCATCCCCCGTTGCGCCGGTGGCGAAACAGTTTGGGAAAATGTTGTCGCTGCCTGTTCGCCCTGCAATCTACGCAAGGGAGGCCTTATGCCGGATCGCGCCAAGATGTGGCCGAGGCAAAAGCCTTACCCGCCGACAGTTCACGATCTGCATAATAATGGCCGCATGTTCCCGCCAAACCATCTGCATGAAAGCTGGATGGATTATCTTTATTGGGATGTCGAGCTCGAGCCGTAGAAACCTCCTGCCAATCCACCCCGATGGCCATCTGTTGCAATTTTCTGCGCTTCCGTTGCTCACGAACCCGAAAGTTCGCTGCGCTACGGTTCTCAAAAATCACATCACATGCCTCATCGGGATGAATTCTCAGAAGGTTTCTGCATTGTGGATTAGATTTAGGATTTCGCTGCGCCGCGAAATGCTACGATCATCAGAACTAAGCTTGCAATGGCATTCCAGCCAGCAAAGGACAGGCCGAGAACGCGCAGAGCTGCGGTATCGCATGCAGGCGGGCGAACAGAATTCATATCGCTTAGAAGGCTGCCTGCGTCCGTCGTGATCGACATTGCCACCGCCGTGCAATCAGTTGGGCCTGCCCAGAATTTCCACTCCACGCCCGCATGAAATATTGCAAGACCAAGGCCAATGAGCATGAGCAGGCCGCCCAGAGCCAGAAGCAACCGCGTCAGACCCGCAGGCCATTTCAGGGATGATGAAGCGACCGCCAGCACCATCAGGGGGATACCGGCATAATAGGGATAGCGCTGCTCAAGGCATAGCTTGCAGGGGAGATAGCCGCCAATATGTTGAAAACCCAATGCCGAGCCGACTGTGACAATCATGGCCAGCAGCAGAAAAAGTGCGGTCTTCAAATGGGGTTTGGTATTGGTCATGACGGCGCTGGTCCTCTTGAATTGACGCAACTACAGATGAAGATAATGGAACACGGCGTAGAGCAGAATCAGGATGAGCGCCGCTGCACCGGCAATGAGTCCGAGGCGTTTTTCGATAAAATCGCGGATCGGTTCGCCGTAACGGCGCAAAAGCCATGCGAGAAAGAAGAAGCGCGCACCGCGTGCGATAATTGCCGAGACGATGAACAGCCAGATGTTGATACCCGCCGCGCCTGAAAGAATGGTGACTATCTTGATGGGAGGCAGGTGAGCAAGTCCCGATGTTACAAGCAGGAGCAGGATCGCGTCAGCGCTGGTGGAGCCGCGCATGGCCTCAAAGGCATCAAGCTTGCCATACATTTCAAGTATCGGCTTGGCGAGGGTTTCATAAGCATAAAAGCCCAGCATCCAGCCGGCTATTCCGCCAAGCACAGAGGCAATAGTGGCAACCAGCGCATAGCGATAGGCCCGTTCGGGACGGGCAAGGGCCATCGGCAGATAAAGCACGTCTGCGGGAACGAGGAAAACCGAGCTCTCGACAAAGGCAATGACCGCAAGCCATGCTTCAGCCGACTTGCGCGCGGCCAGTGACATTGTCCAATCATACAGTCTGCGCAGCATTATCGGTTCCCGCCTGGAGTAAATATGCAAGGTCTCTTAGAGCAAACATTCGCCAAATGGAATCGGGACGATCAATTTTCGCAACCTCGCTGGCAGGTATCTTGCACCCGCCTCTAGCTTTGACTGCGGGCAGGGGCAACACACGAGTGCGTTATCCGCGAAAAAGCTTTTATTGCTGTTGACCGAAGGTGCCCTCTGCATGTATTTGGCTTTCACGGAGTTGAGTTCGCTCATCTCCGACGCTTTTTGGCGGCCCCTTTGGCGGAATTGGTAGACGCGCCTGACTCAAAATCAGGTTCCGCAAGGAGTGCTGGTTCGATTCCGGCAAGGGGCACCATTTTTCTCTAAAATCAATTGTAATTTCAAGGCAATACGCCTAGCGCCTCATTTTCCATCCACCCCAGCATCCCCCTTTGAATAAATTCTCCAATATTTCTCTAATAGGAGTATTTGGAAGCTTCTGGGCGATATTTCAGGTCAAAAGATACCAAGGTTCGCGATTCGGTCGTAGCAGCGAACTAAATAAAGCACCCGAGCGAACAGATGAGGACGAAAGATTGGGATCCAATAATATCCGTTGCTCAATAGGCCGCCATTGCTCAACAAAGTCAGCTACCGACCAAATGTCGTGGCCAATTGCGAACGAATAGTTCAAGCCACCATCCATACGCTCTTCAGCGAATGTCTTGATGTTGTCAGGAATATAAAGATTCATATTCACATGATCGAATTGTTTCAACGAGCCATCGATCACATCAGGCATTCCCAAAGAATTATAAACGAGTAAGAGTGCAGGCAACAACGTTGTCGGCCTTGCGATTATTTCACCGACTTCAGAGAAATCACCCCGAATCCGAGCCTCCAGAAATGAAAAAGCCTCGCTTCCGGAAAGACCGCTAGCTGCAACAATACCGCGGTTCTCATAAAGAGTTGAGAAAAGATAGCCTGACACAACTTCTACTTCGTCCGTGCAATTGAGTAATTCTCTGGAAGTTGCAAACGCAATAAATGATGACGTTTGTTCGTCCGAAATAGCGACAATTGACTGCGAGTATTTCTCAACAATTTCTTTTAGCAGTAACAAAGCATTTGATTTCGATAGTAGCTCTGGTCGCCCGATCAACTCAGACGCGTGAGCTGATGCGCCAATCCACCCCAATATTGACAGTAGCCTCAGCGGCAGAAAATAAAGATCAGCGAAACCTGCTTTGGCTGACAGCAAAGCATACTCGCTTCCTTGGAGTTCGATTAAGAGAGAGCGAATTGCTTCGTCTACGCAATTTATTACACGGGCGGTAAGATCATTTGTCAGAACCGTGATGGCAGAGTTTTCTTGAGAGTATGCCAACATTGCAGCGAGGCAAGAAGCGTGAAGCTGTGCTTCGTCAAACAGGTCGCAGGAGCCGCGTAACCTTGGACCAAAAGTATTCGCAATACCTTCGAGAAATGACGCAATCAAATCAGGATTATTTGCAAAGTTGTCGCAAAATGGTTCGACCAAATCGATAAATCGCGGAGCATCAAATCCGCGCGACATCGTTAGATAAAATTCCCAAAGTCTGTCCGCGTTATCACGAATATAATTGTTAGCTGCAGTATTGGTTGTAAAGTTGGAGATAACCTCCGTGATGTGTGGCTGGCCGCCCGAATAAAGCGGGTTTTTGGCAAATTGAGCTCTACCATAAAGGTTAATGCCCCAGTAAACGGGCGTTTGAAATTGGCCTCCAAGACTTTCAGAGACCATTTTGCCAATCTCCACAAGGTCCAGTACTGGGCGGCTTGTTTGAACAACGACGTCGCCTTTTAAGCAGCGCATCACCTCATCCGTACAGCGACCTCGTCCGTCGACCTCTTCAGCACTTTCGTTGGAGCCAGAAGCCGCGAGTATGCTAACAGCAGGCGATCCGGTTTTACCAATTACACTGGGGTTGAGCAAAGTTGATACATCACGAGTTATGCCACCGGATTGGCACGCATCGATAATTATGTTTGTTTGGCGAACCTTTGCTTCATTCAGCCAGCCGAATAGTTGGCTCATGGACAAGGCAGTAATTGACAACCTGTCGAGCTGGGAATCTTTCAGACATAAGAAGTATGCATCATCTTTAGTCCCACCGTGTCCTGCAAAGAAAAAAGTGAATTCATCTATTGGACCGCTGTTGAATAATAGCTCCTCGATTATCTCTCTTACTTCGGTGAGTGAGGGGGATAAAACTAGTCGAGAATGAGAACTGTCATATTCGCCCCAGCCATCAACGACTAAGTGATCATAAATGGCTTTTGCGTCGTTAAAGGCGCCAGAAAGCTTCGAAAGCCGCGGATGAATATATTCATCGCATCCAATTGCTAAGAGGATGCGCATCACTTTTCCTCATTCATTTTTGGAAATTTCGCGAGCCGTTCCCGTTCTCTATCTAACGCCGCAGCGCTTTTATATGCTTTTATACGCTCTACTTCTTCGTGAAACTCAACACCTTGTTCAGATAAGGAAGCCATCATTTTAACGTGTGCCTCATGACCAAGATGAAGCTCAGGCAGGCTAATCTCCCCATCTTGATTTACACCAAACTCGATTTTTCGCAGTATCTCTAGAAATGCATCCGCCATGGAATGGTGTTCGTTAGCCCGCACAACGTTGCCGGTTTTCTCAGTGGAACGACCTAACGTTTCATATAATGATCCCATGAACTGCCGCTCTAGGTCTGCTACAAGTGCTGACTGAAGTGCTGGAAGTGATGACAAATTGTGCGATACGATATCTTCAAACTTTAATTGTAGCTCTGTGGAATGCATAGACAACTCGCCTTCCTCGTCCCCACCATTTGATGGCGCAGTCCTCCATGTTCTGCCATGGCTAAATCGTTGCGTATTTCGCTCAGGGACGACTTTGTCTCTGACGCGCTTCATCTGGTTTTGCAGTTGACGTGTCCACGCTTCGTCAAACTCATTTATACGAGTTGCAAATTCGAATGCGCCTAGCTTTTTACTTTTCATACTTACCAGCCTGCCTTGGAGTGGAATTGTGATAGCATGGTCATATCAGTGGCGGATAGAGCTCACAGTCCGTCAGATACTCAAGTTATCTAGTCACAAGAAACCATCGCCGGCATGATCTTTGAAGCGATCCGCGCGCCGAACATAGGTTTCAACAGTGCGTGGATCTCGGTGACGTGTCACCTCCATGATGCGGGAAATGCTTGCTCTATTTTCGGCCGCAGAAGTCACAAAGCCAGCGCGTAGCGAGTGGCCACAAGCCGTTCGCTTGCCTTGTACTCGGGCAATGTTTCCAAGAGGCAGCGCGGAGCATCCTCACGCGCGCTCTTCCCATATCCTGGCAAGTTCCACGATTGTCTTTACAGCTCTTTCCATGTCCTGCCTGCTGACCCATTCTAGCGGCGAGTGAAAGGCATGGCCGCCGGCAAAGAGGTTTGCGCAAGGAAGGCCCATATAGGATAGTCGTGAGCCATCCGTGCCACCTCTTATGCTGCCGCGCACGGGTTTCATGCCCGCGCGCCGAATCGCTTCGATTGCGTTTTCCACGATCTCGGGGTTCCGGTCGAGAATCGCTTTCATATTGCGATACTGCTGTTTCACAGTGAATTTGTAAGAAGAGCCGGGGAAATCGGAGATCACTTTCTTGACCAGATCTTCCAGCATGGCTTCCTTTACCACCAGACCCTCATCGTTAAAGTCACGGATGATAAGGGCGAGCGTGGCCTTTTCCATGGAACCCGTAATATTGACCGGATGAATAAAACCTTCGCGGCCTTCAGTCGTTTCGGGGGCGATATTCTTGGGTAAAGCGGCAATAATCGCGCTGGCGATCTTGATGGCGTTTTCCATCTTGTCCTTGGCAAAACCCGGATGGATTGCGACACCCTGAATGGTGATCTCAACGCCATCTGCCGAGAATGTCTCATCTTCAATATGTCCGGCGGTTTCACCGTCGACAGTATAGGCAAATTGCGCACCGAGCTTTTCAAGGTCAACCTTGTCAGCGCCGCGCCCTACTTCCTCATCCGGCGTAAACAGGATGCGAATGGTGCCATGTTTGATGTCGGGATTATCCATGAGGATTTGCGCAGCCGTCATGATCTCGGCGAGACCCGCTTTGTCGTCGGCTCCAAGCAAAGTGGTGCCGTCGGTTGTGATGATGTCGTTGCCAATCTGATCAAGCAGGACAGGATGATCTTTCACGCGAATGATCTGCTGCGTATCTCCGGTCAGCTGAATGTCCCCGCCTTGATAATTCAGCACATGTTGGGGCTTCACATTTGTCCCTGTGAAATCGGGCGCCGTATCCATGTGCGAACAGAAACAAATGACCGGCACGTCCTTGTCGACATTGGAGGGGATGGTTGCATAGACATAACCATGTTCGTCCAGATGGGCGTCGGTCAGGCCAATTTCGAGCAGTTCAGCGACAAGTATGCGGCCAAGATCAAGCTGCTTCTGGGTCGTGGGCTGTGTTGAAGAACTGGCATCCGACTGGGTGTCGATCACGACATAGCGAAGAAAGCGGTCGGTAACTGTATCGGTCATAGGCTTCATTCCAATTGATCAGCGGTAGTCGTCTGTTTAGCGCGTGATGGGCCGTGTGTGAAACGGATTTCAGCTGAGATGTTTTCTCAGGGCGGCGCCATCGCGCTGTCTTTTGCTCGATCAAATTTCTCAAGGGCGAGAAGATACAATATTAAATCAATGTGTTGGGGGCTATTTTGTCGTGATCTGTATTGTGAGTTCTTCCGATCCTGTAGAAAATAAATCTAAATTGGGGAAGATTAATGAATGAACATGCTGAAGGCAGCCCGATAATAGTTTGCGGGTGTCAAAGAAGTGGTACGACCGCCATTGTTCGGATTTTGAACGATAATGGAATGATGATTTCCAATGAATGGGCATTGTTTGCGTGGCCCGCTTGGCAAGAGCAGTTTTCATTGGCTGAGTGGCTTGAGAACAAACGTGCTCAAGTGGAGAAAAACCTTTGGCTGCAGTTCTGGCACTATAAAATCGAGCTGACAGGTTTGGAGGCGGAGCAAGGTTATTCGGCAGCCTTGCACTCGGTCTATGGCAGGCGTGATGCTTGGCGTTGGGGAGACAAGTGGTCGGATTATGTTTTCCACGTTGACGCTGTCAAAGCCCATTTTCCTAATGCCAAAATTATCTACATTTATCGTGATGGGCGCGACGTTGTCGCCAGCATGTTGCGCAAGACCATAGAGAAAGATCCCGGCCCAGGTTTCAAACGGTGGGTGAATTCCATTGAAGCCTGGCTTTCATGGAAAGATCGGGTTGATCACCTTGCAATAAGACAGGAAGACTTGCTGCAGTATCCCGAGAAGATCGCCGCAGACATTGCCGACTATTGCGGGTTTACACTGCAGAGCGCCGGGCATGCTGCTTATGTGCTGTTGGGGTCGGATGCCGAAAACAATGGGGACCACGTATCTGAAAACCCCTTCGAGCATACGGGAGCATATCATGACCAGTTTTCAGATGCTGATGTTCCGGCCGATGTCATGCGCCATCTGATAAATCTGGGCTATGCCAAGCATAAGCAAGAAAGGGTCTAGTTTCGTCCGGTCAAATTGCGCAAGCGCTCGCGCATGAGGCGGGCAATATTCTGGGTGCGCCGGTAAAGGTGGATCTGCGAAGCCGCCTGCCGGGTGGCGCGATCTGCTTGCGGGGTAAGGCCGATGACCAGAGTTCCGATTTTCTCCCGCTCCTGGAAAAGACGAGACGCAACGGGGTGATCCGGCACGGCGCAAGAATCAGTCCGGTCAATATTGGGATCTTCCAAATGATTCTTCAGCACTTCAATCATCAAAAGAACACCCGGCGAGAAACTCGCCAAACGCTCATCATAGGCGGTTTTCCAAGTCCACGCGTCGCCCGCTTCGATGAACACGATCAGCACCGCGATTACTTTGCCATCCAATTCCAGCGTATGGATGCGAGCCAGATCACGTGCAGCAAGATTGTTGACGGCCTCACGTGCAAAGGCCGCACGGAACCGGTCTACGGCCATCGCCGAGCCGCGCTGTCCCTTCCAGCCACTGGCTTCCAGTGCCAGGAAATCCTCGAGTTTGTGTCTTATATCCTCTTCGCTACGGCTGACGACGTAAGTGAGGGCGCCTTTTTCTGAGAGACGCCGCCAGAGCCGGCGGTACTCCTTGGTATGTTTTGCGCCAATGGCTTCGCGTAAATATTCGGCCCCCTCTTTGGTACTTTCAATTGCGGGACGTTCCATCTGGTGCGTCGTGACCAGTGGCAGGTTCCGTTCCATGGCTATTGAACGGATAAGCTGCGCCACCGGGCGGTCGAGCAGCATATCCGGGAAAACCAGGATTTCCGGTAGTTTCAGATGTTTGCGGCCCAGCATGTCGAAGAGATCATTCAGAACGCCAACGGGGTCGTCGCGATCGATCAAGGGCGTTCCCTGTGGTCCAAACGGCGTCGCCCAAGCGCGCAAGATCGAACCTGAAAAAGCAAAGCCCGGGCGCTCTATCGTGTAGGGCATCAGGAAGCGCAGGCGGCTTTTGATGTCGTTCTCGTCGCGCATAACCATGAACCGGACCTGCCTGTCATCGAGGCGTGGCATGGCGGGCGCCAGAAACCGGGGATTGAAAAAGATGTTTGGCTCGATCGTCCGGTAGGTGAGATATTCCAGTTCATCAAGGAGTTCAAAACCGGCGGAAGCTGAGTAGATGGAAAGCTTGCGAGGAATGGCGTGCGTGCTAAGAGTTTCCTCGAACTGCTTTGTCGCATCGCGCGAAGAATCCATGCCCGACAACTGCGCAATGATATGCGCAGAAGGACCACCGGCGAGTTCTTCAAGGAGCGGGATCGCGGCCATCAGACTTCTTCCTTGGCAGGTTTCTCGATTACCCTGCCGGCAAAAACGAACATCGTAATGTTCAGACGTTTGTAAACAGTCAGCGTTAAGGTCACGGCTTCAAATACCATTGAAAAAGCGGTGGCGCATGCGGCTCCGGTCAAACCATAGGCCGGGATGAGCACAATGCTGAGACAGATATTAACAATCAGTGTGAGAGCATAAACCGCAGCACAGATTTTTTGCTTTCCGGCCATGTTCAGCAGGCTTTCAGCCGGCCCAACCGACGCGCGGGCAACCACACCGATAACCATGATGAAAAGGAGGGGATAGCCCTCCGTGAATTCGTCACCGAACAGGTAGAGCAGTGGTTTGCCCAGCAAAAGCAGCACCAGCGCCATTGCAAGAGAGGGCCAAAATGTCCAGCGCGCCGTGTCTCTTGCAAATGCGGCCAGTTGGGCGTGGTCGGTTGTATGGATCAGTTCGGAATATCGCTGCGCGGCACCGGCTTTTACCGAGAAATAGACAAAGTGCACGAGAGCCAGAAGTTTCACAGTGGCAAAATAGGTGGCGACCTTGTCAGGCTCCATGAACCGCCCGACCATCAGCACGTCCGCATTGGTGAGAAGAAAGAAAAAGCCCTCAACAAGGAAGATAGGTAGCGAGACTGTGAACCATTCGCCGAAACGAATGGACCTGTTTCCAGGAGGGATAACAGACTTGAACCGGTTATTGACCACGAGCAATTGAACCAGCGTTGTAAGGTAGGTTGCGATAATTGAGCAGATCACGGCGATAATAGCTGTGGGTGTAAAGCCGGCCGCATGGGCAATGCTCATGATGATGAGGGTCAGGACCGGCCTGACGATATAGGTTGGGGTGAGGGCAACCAGAACCCATGAGCGTGAGCGTGCTGTGCCGTCAAGCGTATCGCCGAGGGCGATCATCGGAAGACAAACAAATCCAAGCAGGAAGGGCGTGACGTAGTAAGCTTCCAGCGCATCGCGGAAGTGATAAATGCCTGCCGCGGCGGCAAGCGCCAGAAAGGTCGTCATCGATATGGCAAATATCTTGCTGGTAAACAGGATGCCGCGCAGGCGATTTAGCTGGTTGCTCTCAAGATATTCCGGGACATAGCGGATAATACTGGTCTGGAAGCCGAGACAGGAAAGATTGCCAAGGATGACGACTGTCACCCATACGAGAACAAAAATTCCATATTCAAATTGCCCCATCCAGCGGGCGAATATGACCTGCGATAGAAGAGCTATGGCTGCACTGATAATACGAATGCCGAAAGCAATCAACGAAACGCGCTGCGCTACGGCATGCTGATTGGTCCCGTCGAGCAAAGCATCCAGGCGAAGGAGCCATGGATGGAGCTGGCGGGTCAGTTTCTCCGGCAGAAACCGGTCTGCAGTCTGTACCGCAGAAAATCGCAAGGGGCAGCTCCAATTATGGCCAATGAGGGAGCTTTACTCAGTAAACCTTTAGAAACGGTTCGAAAAGTAGACACGAATGCTCGGTAATGAAAAGGCCGCATTAAAGCGGCCTTTTTTGTAATCAGGCAAAAGAGCCGTGGCAGTGTTTGTACTTCTTGCCCGAGCCGCAAGGACAGGCTTCGTTGCGGCCAATCTTGCCCCAGCTTTGTGGATTATTGGGGTCGCGATCCGCCGGATCCACGATGCGCAAATCTTCTTGCACGGCAAGCATGCTACCTTCGCCGAAATCATCTTCGCCGGTCGTGCCATCAATATGATGGCCTTCCATCGGAGGCAATTCCGGCTCTTGAGTAGCTGCCGCATCCCGAACCAGTTCAACGCGCATCAATTGCGATGTCACGTTCTGGCGCAGGTTGACCAGCATTGTCTGGAACAGCTCGAATCCTTCGGTCTTATACTCGTTGAGCGGGTCACGCTGGGCATATCCGCGGAAACCGACAACAGACCGCAAGTGATCAAGATTGACCAGATGCTCGCGCCAAAGCGCATCAAGGCTCTGAAGTATGATCGATTTTTCGACATAGGCCATGATTTCGGGCCCAAAGCGCTCAGCACGATCCGCCGCCGCCTTTTCGACCGCGTCGAACAGGCGTTCACGAACATCATCTGACGTTATACCGTCTTCAAGCGCCCAATCTGTTACCGGAAGGTCGAGATTGAGAATATTGCGGACGTCTTCATCCAGCTGCTTGATGTTCCACTGTTCCGCATAAGCGCCTTCCGGCGTATGCCGGTTGGTCAGGTCCTCAACCACGTCCTCGCGCATTTCCTTGGTCGTCTGGCTGAGGTCCGTGCCATCCATGATTTCGAGACGCTGCTCGAAGATCACTTTACGCTGATCATTCATCACATCGTCATATTTCAGAAGGTTCTTGCGGATATCAAAGTTGCGCGCTTCGACCTTCTTCTGCGCTTTTTCAAGTGCCTTGTTGATCCAAGGGTGGACAATGGCTTCGTCCTCCTTGAGACCCAGTCTCTGCAGCATTCCATCCATGCGCTCCGAACCGAAAATGCGCATCAGATCGTCCTGCAGGGACAGGAAGAATTTCGAACGGCCCGGATCACCCTGACGGCCTGAACGACCGCGCAGCTGATTGTCGATGCGGCGGCTTTCATGCCGCTCCGTCGCCAAAACATAAAGGCCACCGGCAGCCAGTGCCTTTTCCTTCAGGACAGCGATGTCGGCACGAATAGCGTCTTCCTTGGCCTTGCGCTCTTCGCCAGCAGGCATGTCGTCGAGTTCACGCGCAATGCGCATTTCGAGATTGCCGCCGAGCTGAATGTCGGTGCCGCGACCAGCCATGTTCGTAGCGATTGTAATAGCACCCGGCACGCCCGCCTGTGCCACAATATAGGCTTCCTGCTCATGATACCGGGCGTTCAGAACCTGAAAGTCCTTGAAACCTTCTTTGCGCAGGCGATCGGCCAGTTGCTCGGACTTCTCGATGGAGGTCGTACCGACGAGGACAGGCTGGCCCTTTGCCGCTGCTTCGCGGATATCGCGAACAATGGCTTTATATTTTTCTTCGACAGTCCGGTAAACTTCGTCATCTTCATCCAGACGCTTGACCGGATTGTTCGTCGGAATTTCCGTAACCTCAAGACCGTAAATATTGCCGAACTCTTCCGCTTCGGTGGAGGCCGTACCGGTCATACCGGCCAGCTTCTTGTACATGCGGAAATAATTCTGGAAAGTGATTGAAGCCAGTGTCTGGTTTTCCGGCTGGATTGTCACATGTTCCTTGGCTTCAAGCGCCTGATGCAGACCTTCCGAGAAACGGCGGCCCGGCATCATGCGGCCGGTGAACTCATCAATGATGACGATTTCATCGTTGCGAACGATGTAATCCTTGTCCTTCTGGAAAAGCTTGTGGGCGCGAAGTGCATTATTGACGTGATGGACGACGGCAACGTTCTCAATATCGTAAAGACCATCACCCTTCAGATGTCCGGCATCGCGAAGCAGGTTTTCCAGCTTTTCCGTGCCGTCTTCCGTGAAGATAGCGGTTTTCTGCTTTTCATCGATTTCATAATCTTCCGGCTGCAGGGGCAGGATGAATGTATCGATGAGATTATAGAAATCAGAGCGGTCATCCAGCGGGCCTGAAATGATCAGCGGCGTACGCGCCTCATCGACAAGGATCGAATCCACTTCGTCGACGATGGCATAATTGTGCGGGCGCTGAACCATCTGCGCGCGCTCATACTTCATGTTATCGCGCAGATAATCGAAGCCCAGCTCATTATTGGTCGCGTAGGTAATATCGGCATTATAGGCTTTGGCGCGTTCTTCATCATCGAGTCCGTGGACGATGATGCCGTAGCTTAGGCCGAGGAAATTATAGATTTGGCCCATCCAATGCGCATCGCGGCTGGCCAGATAGTCGTTGACGGTAACGACGTGAACACCCTTGCCCTCTAGCGCATTCAGATAAACCGGCAAGGTCGCGACGAGTGTCTTGCCTTCACCGGTCCGCATTTCCGAAATGCCGCCCTCATGCAGGACCATGCCGCCGATAAGCTGGACGTCGAAGGGACGCATGCCGAGAACGCGCTTGGCGGCCTCGCGTGCCACAGCAAATGCGGGCACCAGCAGGTCATCCAGCTTTGTGCCATTTGCCAACTGCGCTCGGAACTCCGCAGTCTTGCCCTTGAGTTGTTCGTCCGTTAAGGCCGAAATTTCCGGTTCAAGCGCATTGATTGCATCAACGCGAGGCTTGAATCCTTTTACGCGACGCTCGTTTGAAGAGCCAAAAAGCTTGCGAGCTAAGCCGCCGAAACTGACCATCCCTGGTCCTCTCTTTAAATACGTTCTGCCGGTGAGTCCCGGCATTTGAAGCGTCTGATGTCCGGAACTACAAAGCTGCCATATATCTGAGCTAACAAGTCAAAGGTATAAAGCAACTTCTGCCAAGCTATCTGGACGCAAAGCCGTTGGACAGATAAGAGGGGCCTTGAATGATGTCAATGTTGAAGCGTTGCTTCACTACGGCCAAATTCTGCCATATTCATAGCTCGTACCGATCCTCCCAAGGAGAAAATTGAAAATGAAACTATTGCGTAAGACGATTTCATTGATGACTGTAGCCACGTTTTTGGCGGGCGTTTCCACAGTGGCCATGGTCCAAAACAGCGCGTTGGCCCAGGATGCGACCCCCGCACCGGCTGCAAAAGCTGCCCCGCTGGACCCGACAACGGTTATTGCCACTGTGAATGGCAACAAGATTACGCAGAAGGATCTGGATCAGGCATCCGCAGATCTCGACCCGCAGATTTCCCAATTGCCTGAAGAGCAGCGTCGCGTTGCCGCCCTTGCAGCAATTATTGATATCAAGGCGTTTGCTGTGAAGGCCGAAGCAGATAAGCTCGATCAGACGGCGGATTTCAAGTCGCGCATGGCCTTCCTCAAAGAACGCGCCCTGCACAATGAATATTTCAAGCAGCAGGTTATCGACAAGATCACGGATGCGGATGTCCGCGCGCGCTACGACAAGGAAATCGCTGCAATGCCAGCGACGAATGAAGTTCGCGCCCGTCATATATTGGTGAAGACCAAGGAAGAAGCGGAAGCAATCATCAAGCAGCTGGATGGTGGAGCCTCGTTCGAGGACATTGCCAAGGAAAAATCGACAGACGGTTCCGCAGCTCAGGGCGGTGACCTTGGATATTTCGGACAGGGGCAAATGGTTCCAGAGTTCGAAAAGGCAGCAAACGAGCTCGAGATTGGAAAATACTCGAAGACTCCGGTGCAGACTCAATTCGGTTTCCATGTGATCAAGCTTGAAGACAAGCGTGCCAAGCAGCCGCCGGCATTTGATCAGGTGAAGGATCAGGTCAAATCCATGTTGATCCGCGATCGGTATACGGATTTGATCAAGCAGGAGCGGACATCGCTGAAGATTGTCTATGCCGACCCCGAAGTTGAAAAAGCTTTCAAGGCAGCCACCGAAGGCCAGCAGTAAAAATCAAAGGCCCGCTGGTAAAGAGCGGGCCTTTACTCCTTTAGATCCTTCATTTCCATCTTCGAGGTTGTAGATGTCCACAGCGGTTTCGCCCCTTGCTCCCAAACATTATCCAGCAATGCCCGAGATTCAGGGGGTCAGGATTGCTACGGCTGAGGCAGGCATAAAATATAAAGGCCGAACCGATGTTGTCATGATGGTTTTCGATAAGCCAGCAGCTGTGGCGGGCGTTTTCACCCGTTCGAAATGCCCCTCTGCTGCAGTGGATTTCTGCCGATCCAGCTTGAAAGGTGGTTATGCGCGCGCCGTTATTGTCAATTCCGGCAATGCCAACGCATTCACGGGCAAAAAGGGTAGGGAATCAACCAAGGTCACTGCTGCTGCTGCTGCCAAAGCTGTCGGGTGCAAGCCAGGTGAGATATTCCTTGCCTCCACTGGCGTAATCGGTGAGCCGCTTGATGCCGGAAAGTTCAGCCATCTGCTTGGCGACATGGCAAAGCAGGCAGTCTCCGGACGTTGGCAGGATGCGGCCAGTGCGATCATGACGACCGACACATTCCCGAAAGTTGCCACGGAAACCGTATTGCTAGGCGGTGTTCCCGTTACCATCAACGGAATCGCCAAGGGCGCGGGGATGATCGCGCCGGATATGGCAACGATGCTTTCATTCGTTGCAACAGATGCTCCGATCGCTTCCGATGTTTTGCAGGAACTTCTTTCCAAGTCGGTGGGCAAGAGCTTCAATTCAGTAACTGTCGACAGTGACACGTCCACGTCCGACACTTTGCTGCTTTTTGCGACCGGTTCGGCTGCCGAACGCGGTGCGGCGCCTGTCACCAAGCTGAAAGACAAGCGTCTCAAGCCCTTTGAAAAGGCTTTGGAACGCATTCTCAAGAATCTGGCTTTGCAGGTCGTGCGCGATGGTGAGGGTGCCCGCAAGATGCTGGAGATCACGGTCACCGGCGCAAAATCGGACAAATCAGCCAAAAAGATTGCCTTGTCCATTGCCAATTCTCCCTTGGTCAAGACAGCAGCCGCTGGTGAGGACGCCAATTGGGGCCGGGTTGTCATGGCTGTGGGTAAGGCTGGCGAACCAGCAGACCGCGATCTTCTGGCAATCTGGTTCGGCGACATCCGCGTTGCCCGCGAAGGAGAACGCGATCCGGATTATTCGGAAGCTGCGACCTCGGCCTATATGAAGAACGAAGATATCCAAATTCGCGCCGATATCGGTCTTGGCAAAGGCAAAGCCACAGTCTGGACTTGCGATCTAACCAAGGAATATGTGGCGATCAATGGTGATTACCGCAGCTGATGCCGTTCGCTTTAACGCAAGTCAGGCAGATAGAGGCGCTGGGCTTCCGGGCGTGGCCAGCTTCATCCGTCCATTATGACGGAAGCTGGAGTATCCGAATCACTCCAAATCATCCGGCAAAACGGCTGAACTCGGTTAATCCGCTTGATCCGGGTGATACGGAGAATATTGAAAAGCGGGTGGCCGCGGCCGCGGAGCGGTTTCGGGCCGCAGGTCGTGCGCTTATATTCAGACTTTCTCCATTGGCACCGCAAAAGCTTGAATCATATCTGGAAAAATCCGGATGGACACGATTCGACGAATCGCTGGTGATGATTGCAGATTTGGCGGATGTCGATCTATCCGATGCGAGAAAGCAGGAACCGGAGAGGGATACTGATCGGTTCGCCGCTGCCTCGTTGCGTGTTCAGGCAGAATCACCTGAAAAGAAATCCAGCCTGGTCGACGTGATCAACGCCATAAGACCGGCAAAAGGCCTGTTTGTCCGCGAAGACGCAGATGTACCTGTCTCAGCGGCTATTTGCATATGTGACGGCGCGATGGCTGGGCTGCTTGGAATCGAAACGGCAGAACTTGAGCGCCGTCGCGGGCATGGGCGCGCCATTGTGAAAACGGCACTGAAGTGGGCAGTCATGCAAGGTGCCCGCAAGGCGTGGCTTCAAGTTGAAGCGGGTAATGCAGGCGCTATCGCCCTTTATCAATCCATGGGATTCAAAGAAGCATACCGATACGCTTACTGGCGGGCAGAACATGACTGACAAAACACTCCCGATTCTGCTGGTCACGGCCTGTGCCTTGGTCGATAGCGACGGAAGGGTGCTGTTGACGCAGCGTCCGGAGGGAAAATCACTTGCCGGGCTGTGGGAGTTTCCCGGAGGTAAGGTTGAACCGAACGAGACTCCGGAAGCCAGCCTTATCAGAGAACTGCAAGAAGAACTTGGCATTACGGTCAAGCCCGCCTGTCTTGCACCCCTGACATTTGCCAGCCACACCTATGAGAAATTCCATCTTCTCATGCCGCTGTTCATTTGCCGGCGTTATGAAGGCATGCCCCGTTCGATGGAGGGGCAGGCGCTGAAATGGGTGCGTCCTAAAGATATGCGTGACTATCCAATGCCCGCAGCCGATATTCCGCTCATACCGTTTTTGATCGATCTTCTATAATTTTATACAATGTTAAGTTGTATTCTCGCCCGTTAACTCTAACGGTTAATTCATCCTTCACCTGATTGAGCGACTTTTAAACATTCTTGAGGCGCATTTTTCAGGTGGTTTATGGCGCGCAAAAACGATTACATCGATGATGATCTGATGATGCGAACCGGCGGTTTGTCCGGGGCAGCTGGAGGAATCCTGCGGATTACATTGCTGTTTGGCTCTGCTGCCGTCGCATTGGCGCTGATCATAGCCCCGCTTGCCAATCGGAGCAGTCAAGCTGTCGTGGATTATTCGGCAGGACGCTCGCTGGACGAAATCCAGACAGGATCAATCAAGAAAGCTGATCCATCGACCTATACGATCCGCCGCAGCGTGCTGCAAAGCACGCCAAATTCGGTTTGCATTCTCAAAAGTGATGGTACGAAAACAGGCGATTGCTAATCTTTTTCAGCCTCTTTGAGAAAGTCCGCCAGTGAAGCCTTCGCAGAACCGGGTTTGAGCGGCTTTTGTTGCGATTCATGCGCCGCCCAGCCAGACATCCATATGAATGAAAATGTCGCGCGAATGCGGCCATCAGGATCGCTAAAGCGTTCGGCATAGATTTCTGCTGCCCGCATGAAGAATTGCCGGGTCAGCGGCTTACGGGAACGCCCGAAAAGGCTGTTCTGGACACCCATCGCCCGCAAGTCGCGCATCAGCGCGAAAAGATTATCATATCGCACCGTATAGGTTTCAATATCCGTGACGGGCAATGTGAAACCCGCCCGTTGCAGCAGACCGCCGACATCGCGCACATCGGCAAACGGCGCGACACGCGGTGATACGCCCCCGCTGATTTCACTCTCAGTGGCAATCAGGCATTCGCGTAGTTCGGTCAGAGTGTTCTCACCGGCCATGGCGCCGAGAAACAGCCCATCCGGCTTCAATGCCCGCCTTATCTGGAGCAAGGTCCCCGGTGTGTCATTTGTCAAATGCAGGGACAGCAAGGAAACCGCAAGGTCAATGCTTGCAGCTCCAAGTGGCAATATTTCCTGATCGGCGACAATTGCGGGAAAGCGGGTTGTCAGGAACGGCGCAGCTTCTTCAATGCGAATGATGATTGAAGCCTTGCCCGAGCGCTGCATCGCTTCGGCTGCAAGGTCTGTGTGGCTGGCGAGGTCAATCGCAACTTCGAACTGGCGCTCGACAGCCGATAGTCGCTCTTCAAGATCGTCGGCTGCGCGTGCGAGCAGAAAGTCGGCAGAAGTTCCGTGCTGTTTGAGCGCGCGTAATCTTCTTTGTAGGACTAAAGTTCGATCGAATAGCTGATGCCGATCCATTCCGAATTTCTCTGATGAATGTATAATTGCCCGGTAGATGCGTCGCTTGGACATGAATTGCAATGAAAACTATCGGGAAAACTGTCCGCACAAGCATCGGCATAGGCGCGCGCAGTGCCGTGCGGGAGGTGTTTAATGTGCTTTTCCCGCCTGTTTGTGCCGGATGTGACAAGCATGTGGCTGAACCCGGTTCCTTGTGCGGAACATGCTGGACCAAGGTCAGATTTATCGAAAAGCCCTATTGCCCGGTGCTTGGAACGCCCTTCAGCCATGATCTGGGTTCTGAAATTCTATCGGCCGAGGCAATCGCGGATATACCGCCCTTTGCCCGTGCCCGCGCCGTTGCAATTCATGAAGGCGTCATTCGCGATATGATTCACCGGCTCAAATATAATGATCGCACCGATCTAAGCCGCTGGATGGCAGGGTGGATGGCGCGGGCAGGGCGCGAACTGATCGATGATTGTGACGTGATCGTGCCAGTGCCGCTGCATGCGAGGCGTTTCTGGTTGCGCCGTTTCAACCAATCGGCAGAGCTTGCCCGTTATCTGGCGAATGTCAGCAGCAAAGCCTTTGAACCTGACGCCCTCAAACGCATAAAAAAAACGCGGCAACAGGTGGGGCTTGGTCCGAGCCAGCGCCTTACAAATGTTCGCGGTGCCTTTAAAGTGCCTGAGGCGCAGGAGATAAAGGTTCGAGGGCGCAATGTCCTTCTGATCGATGATGTCTATACGACTGGCGCGACGGTCAAGGCAGCAACCCGCGCACTCCTGCGGGCTGGAGCAAAAAGTGTCGATGTATTGACCTTCGCCAGGGTTATGGGAGACGAATTGTCTGTCTAAGCTGGCTTTTGCGCAACGAACGGGCCTTTTCCCGTCAGGTTTTCACGCCTATATAAGGGAAAAATTGGAGTGCCATGATGGTCGATGTGACAATCTATACGCGTAACGGCTGTGGCTTTTGCACGGCAGCTGTAGGCTTGCTTGAGAAAAAGGGCGTAGCCTTTGTCGAGCACAATGCAACTGTGGAACCAAATGCACGGCAGGAAATGCTGGCTCGTGCTAATGGGCGCACAACATTTCCTCAGGTTTTCATAGGCAAGACCCATGTTGGTGGTTGTGATGATCTCTACGCGCTTGAAAGCCAGGGCCGACTTGACGGACTGTTGAAGACTGGCGAACTCGTTTAAGGACAGTGGAATGAGTGTATTTCGTGCTGCTGCTATCCAGATGCGCTCGGGCGTCGATCCGCAGCGCAATGCTGCTGATCTCGTTAACTATGTTGACGATGCTGTTGGCAAAGGGGCGGTCTATGTGCAAACCCCGGAAATGACCGGGGCGCTGCAGCGGGATCGCAAGGCCCTTGCCAGCGTCTTAAGGGGCGAGAGCGAGGACATAATCGTTCGCACAGCTTCCGAATTGGCGGCGCGTCACAAAATTCACCTTCATATCGGCTCGACGGCCATTGCGGTTGAGGATAGCAAAATTGCCAATCGTGCCTTCTTTTTCGGTCCGGACGGAAATATCCTGACACGCTACGATAAGATCCACATGTTCGATGTTGATCTGGATAATGGCGAGAGCTGGCGCGAATCTGCTGTCTATTCGCCTGGCAACGATACGGTGGTTCTTGATTTGCCATTTGCCAAGCTGGGTCTGGCCATTTGTTATGATGTCAGGTTCCCGCAATTGTTCCGGGCGCAGGCACTGGCTGGTGCATCGGTCATCACTGCGCCTGCGGCCTTTACCCGCCAGACGGGCGAAGCCCACTGGAATGTGCTGCAACGTGCACGCGCAATTGAAAATGGTGCATTCATGATTTCTGCTGCGCAAGGCGGCGTGCATGAAGATGGCCGCGAGACATTTGGCCATTCCATCATTGTCGCGCCCTGGGGTGAAGTTCTGGCTGAAGCGGCACATGCCGATCCTGCGATCATCATTGCGGATATTGATCCGGCATTGAGTGCGGCTGCCCGTGCCAAAGTGCCTAATTTGAAAAATGCCCGCCCGTTCGGCGTGCTTGTCGAGAATGATGGCCGGAGCGAAAGACTGGCAGACGCGTCATGATCCGTTTTTCTCTTCATTGCGACAAGGACCATGAATTTGAAGGCTGGTTCCGCAGCAATGACGACTTCGATTCTCAGGCTGAAAAAGGTCTCGTAAGCTGCCCATCATGCGGCTCGAACAAGGTCGGCAAAGCTCTAATGGCACCTTCTGTTTCGACAGGCAGGCAAAAAGAGAAGATTGCCCTTGCCATGAGCGAAATGGCCAAGGAAATGAAGGAAATGGTCAAGAAGGTCCGCGAGAATGCGGATTATGTTGGCGCGGAATTTGCGGAACAGGCACGCAAAATTCATTTCGGCGAGGCCGAGGCGCGGGGCATTTATGGCGAAGCCACTCCCGAAGATGTGGAAGCCCTGCTGGAAGATGGCGTGGATGTCATGCCGCTTCCTGTCTTTCCCGAAGATCACAATTGATCTCATAGCACTAAGGTCTATGGTGCGGTGGTCGATTCTGACCGCCCGGGTGATTTTCCATGCAATTTTTGAATTCCGCGCCCCTGCTGCTGCTTTTAACAGGGGCGTTTTTGGGGCTGACTTTGCCATTCGGCAAATTGGCTTTTTCTGCCGGGATTGCGCCTTCGCTCTGGGCTTTCGTTATTTCAACCGGTGCGGGAACCGTTTTGCTGATTGCCTTCCTGCTTATGGGCAAACGCCCGCGGCTGGACGCGCATATGGTGCGCTATTACCTTATCGCCGCATTTATTTCCTATGCCGTGCCTAATGTCATGACGCTTTCGGCCATCCCGCATCTTGGGTCTGGCTATACGGGCATCATGTATACGCTTTCGCCAGTATTCACCTTGATGCTGTCGATCCTGTTCAAACTCAAACGCCCCAGCCTGCTTGGACTTTTGGGCATATTGGTTGGTTTTATCGGCGCAGTGATCGTTGGATTTACCCGCGGTCAGGTGGGCCAGCCCGCCGAACCGCTCTGGGTTATAATCGGCCTGTTGATTCCGGTTCTTCTTGCCTTGGGCAATGTTTATCGCACCATTGATTGGCCTAAAGGTGCTGACCCGACTGAATTGGCGGCTGGGAGCCATATTGTGACGGCGGTCATGCTTGTTCCCGCTATTCTGCTCATGACCGGTGGCTTTCCAGTTGCGCCGTTGGCTAATGTGCCGTGGCTGGTGCTAGCGCAAATTCTGGCCTCCACCTGCATGTTTGCACTCTATTTCCGGCTGCAAGCGGTTGGTGGCCCGGTTTATCTCAGCCAGATAGGATATGTTGGAGCGGCGGTAGCCTTGCTGGCAGGAACCCTGTTTTTAGGAGAAACCTATGGGCTGACGACGTGGCTGGGGGCGGCAATTATTACAGTTGGTGTGGGCATGACCACGAAGGCGCAACTGATGGCGACAAAAGCAGGATAGACGATTGCTTAGGTCTGGCGTGGTTTAGTTTCGAACAGCCAGCACCATATAATTCACATCGGTATCGTTTGAGCGGTTCCAGCTATCGGCAAAGGGATTATAGGTCACGCCGACTTTCTCGGTTACACTCAGACCGGCTGCGACGAGTGCCGTTTCCAGCTCTTCAGGGCGCACGAGTTTTTCATATTGATGCGTGCCGCGTGGTAACCAGCGCAACACATATTCCGCGCCAAAAATTGCAAGGCCAAGGGCTTTCAATGTCCGGTTTATCGTAGCGACGAAGGTCATGCCGCCCGGTTTGACCATTTGCGAACAGGCGGACATGTACAGATCGACATCAGCCACGTGCTCGACGACCTCCATGTTGAGAACAACGTCGAATTTTTCGCCGGCTTCGGCCAGGGCTTCTGCTGTCGTCGCGCGATAGTCTATGTCCAATCCGCTTTGGGCGGCGTGAATTTTGGCAACTTCAATATTGGTTTCGCCAGCATCGGCACCGACTACCGTCGCGCCAAGCCGTGCCATCGGCTCGCACAGCAACCCGCCACCGCAACCAATATCGAGGAATCGCAGACCCTTGAATGGCTGGGGGCTGTTCGGGTCGAGATTATAGTGAGCGCAGACCTTTTCCTTGATATAGGCAAGACGGGTCGGATTGAACTTGTGCAACGGGCGGAACTTGCCTTGTGGGTTCCACCACTCCGCAGCCATGCGTGAAAAACGCTCCACTTCTACGGCATCAATTGTACTGCGTTCTGCCTGGGCCATTGCCTTATCCTTTGCTCTTCCTATCGAGTGGCCCATTCACGTAAAAAATGTCAAGGCGCAAATCGTCCCGCGTTCTTGCAGTTATGTCATAATTTGGTTATGGGAAGCCGCATTCAACTGGCGCGGAACCTGTTCATTCGACTGGTTCTCTTCCAATATAATTTCAGGCCTTTCCAGAACGGTAATTCCCATGGCTCGCATTGTGATGAAATTCGGTGGCACTTCGGTGGCCGATATCGACCGCATCCGTAATGTGGCCCGGCATGTCAAACGTGAAGTCGATGCCGGTCATGAAGTCGCAGTGGTTGTCTCGGCCATGGCGGGCAAAACCAACGAACTCGTTGCCTGGACGCGCCAAGCATCGCCGATGCACGATGCGCGCGAGTATGATGCCATCGTTGCTTCCGGTGAGCAGGTAACGGCCGGTCTTCTCGCGGTCACTTTGCAGGCGATGGGCGTCCATGCACGCTCTTGGCAAGGCTGGCAGATACCCATCAAGACAGACAATGCGCATGGTGCTGCGCGTATTACCGATATTGACGGCTCCTTCCTGATTGAGCGCTTCGAAGAAGGTCAGGTGGCTGTTATTGCCGGATTCCAGGGTATCGGCCCGGACAATCGTATTTCTACGCTCGGACGCGGCGGCTCGGACACAAGTGCTGTCGCCATTGCAGCAGCGGTCAAGGCGGATCGGTGCGATATCTATACGGACGTCGACGGTGTTTACACCACTGACCCCCGTGTCGAACCCAAGGCGCGCCGCCTTTCGCGCATTTCATTTGAAGAAATGCTGGAAATGGCTTCGCTTGGCGCGAAAGTCTTGCAGGTCAGGTCCGTCGAGCTTGCCATGGTGCATAAAGTGCGCACATTTGTCAGGTCCAGTTTCGAAGACCCCGATGCACCGGGCATGGGTGATCTGATCAATCCGCCCGGTACTCTTATTTGCGACGAGGAAGAAATCGTGGAACAGCAGGTTGTCACAGGAATTGCCTATGCCAAGGACGAAGCACAGATATCGCTTCGCCGCGTTGCGGATCGTCCGGGTATTTCGGCAGGTATTTTTGGCCCGCTTGCTGAGGCCCATATCAATGTCGACATGATCGTACAGAATGTGTCTGAAGACGGCACCAAGACCGATATGACATTCACCGTTCCATCCGGTGATCTTGATAAGGCGCTTGCGGTGCTGGAAAAGGTCAAAGCCGAAATCGGCTGCGATATTATCCAGTCGGAAGCTGGCATGGTCAAAGTATCGGTAATCGGCATCGGCATGCGCAGCCATGCGGGTGTTGCAGCAACGGCCTTCCGGGCGCTTGCTGACAAGGGCATCAATATCCGAGCTATCACCACATCGGAAATCAAGATTTCCATTCTAATTGACGGCCCAT
This sequence comes from Phyllobacterium sp. CCNWLW183, assembly GCF_037203775.1. NCBI lineage: Bacteria > Pseudomonadati > Pseudomonadota > Alphaproteobacteria > Hyphomicrobiales > Phyllobacteriaceae > Phyllobacterium > Phyllobacterium sp. CCNWLW183. The sequence goes on from NZ_JBBCBN010000015.1 coordinate 30,719, forward strand.
ACGCAGAACTTGCAGTACGCACTTTGCATTCTGTCTACGGTCTGGATAAGCATTGACAGAAGAGATTCTGTTTGCCGGTATTTCTGCCGACTAAGATGATCTAAAGTTCACATTGGCAAGGTCATTCCGGCTTTGCCAATAAATGCTATGGAGCAAATGGTGCCCACGCGCGAGCAGACAACCGGCCCTCGTGTCATGCTGAAGCGGCTCCGCGAATTGATGGCGGAGGCGCTTGAGCCACAGGAGAGGCTTGACCGCATTGTTCGCGACATTGCTCAGAACATGGTCGCGGAGGTGTGCTCATTTTATGTGCTGCGTTCCGATGGCGTGCTTGAGCTTTATGCCACCGAAGGTTTGAACCCCTCGGCCGTTCATCTGGCGCAACTGCGCCTTGGTCAAGGTCTTGTTGGTACGATTGCTGCTAGTGCGCGTCCACTCAATCTTACAGATGCGCAAACCCATCCGGCATTCGCCTACCTGCCGGAAACAGGGGAAGAAATTTACAATTCATTCCTTGGTGTACCTATCCTGCGGGCAGGGCGAACCCTCGGCGTTCTCGTTGTCCAGAACAGGACTAAGCGGGTCTACCGCGAAGATGAGATTGAGGCGTTGGAAACCACGGCCATGGTGTTGGCCGAGATGGTTGCAGCGGGCAGTCTTACGCGGCTGGCGCGTCCGGGCGTAGAACTCGATATGGGCAAGCCGATGAGCTTTGCCGGCAGTGCTTTCAATGATGGTGTTGGTCTTGGGCATGTTGTGCTGCACGAGCCGCGCATTGTTGTGACCAACCTGTTCAATGAAGATATTGATGCCGAGATCGACCGGCTCGAAAGCTCGCTTGGATCATTGCGTGTTTCTATTGATGACATGCTGTCGCGCCGTGACGTGGCCTTTGAGGGCGAGCACCGCGAGGTGCTGGAAGCCTATCGCATGTTTGCCCATGATAATGGCTGGGTTCGCCGTCTTGAAGAAGCGATCCGCAACGGCTTGACCGCGGAAGCGGCAGTGGAAAAAGTGCAGAGCGACACACGTGCGCGCATGATGCATCTGACCGATCCTTATATGCGTGAGCGGTTGAGCGATTTCGATGATCTCGCCAATCGGTTGTTGCGTCAGTTGATGGGCCGTGACGTGAAGACCATGGCTGGATCGCTGGCCAAGGATGCGATCATTGTGGCGCGTTCCATGGGTGCTGCCGAGCTGCTGGATTATCCGCGCGAACGCCTGCGAGGCCTGGTGCTGGAAGATGGCGCTGCGACGAGTCACGTGGTGATCGTTGCCCGCGCTATGGGTATTCCCGTTGCAGGTCAGGTCAAGGGCGTCGTGTCCATGGCTGAAAACAATGATGCGATCATTGTCGACGGCGATGATGGCAAGGTGCATTTACGTCCGCAATCGGACGTTGAAGCGGCCTATTCCGAGAAGGTCAAGTTCCGAGCCAAGCGTCAGGCACTTTATCGGGAATTGCGCGACCGTCCTTCGGTGACCAGGGACGGTGTGCCGATCACCTTGCTGATGAATGCGGGTTTGCTGGTCGATCTGCCGCAACTCGTTGAGGCAGGCGCGGCCGGTATCGGACTTTTCCGGACGGAATTGCAATTCATGGTTGCATCAACGTTCCCGCGGGCGGAGCAGCAGGAGCGGCTTTATCGTTCCGTGCTTGAAGCTGCAGGCGACAAGCCGGTGACTTTCCGGACGCTCGATATTGGCGGCGACAAGGTACTGCCCTATTTCCGCAGCGAGACCCATGAAGAAAATCCGGCATTGGGCTGGCGGGCGATCCGCCTGACGCTTGATCGCCCGGGGCTATTGCGCACACAGGTTCGCGCCTTGTTGAAGGCTGCTGGCGGGCGCGAGCTGCGCCTCATGCTGCCAATGGTCACTGAAATCGCCGAAGTTCGCAAAGCGAGCGAATTGATCAACCGCGAGGTGCAGCACCTTTCGCGCTTTGCTCACAATCTGCCAACCCGGGTCAAGATCGGCGCCATGGTAGAAGTGCCTTCCTTGTTGTGGCAACTTGACGAACTGATGTCGGTGGTTGATTTCGTCTCGGTTGGTTCCAACGATCTGTTCCAATTCGTCATGGCGGTTGATCGAGGCAATTCGATCATTAGCAACCGCTTCGATAATCTTTCCGTGCCATTCCTGCGCGTGCTTCGCCAGATCGTCGAAGCAGGCATCCGCAATAATACGGATGTAACGCTTTGCGGCGAAATGGCCGGAAAGCCAATTTCGGCGCTCGCACTGCTTGGCCTTGGGTTTCGCTCGATCTCAATGTCGCCTGCTTCCATCGGGCCGATCAAGGCAATGCTTGGTTCGCTTGACGTGAACGAGCTTGGGGCGCAACTCGCTGATGCCATGGATAATCATGGCGATACCGGCTCGCTGCGCCACATCCTGACCAAATTTGCAGAGCGGGCAGGCATATCACTGTGAGGCTAATCTGATGTCTATTCCGCAGGATCGCATGGATCAGCTGCTGAAGCGTTTTTCGATGATGGAAACGCAGATGGCGAGCAATCCCGATTCCGAAACATATGTGAAGCTTGCTTCGGAATATTCCGAACTGGAGCCGGTTGTATTCAAGATCCGCGATTTTCTTGCCGCCCGCAGCGAAGCGGCTGATTTGCAGGCAATGCTGGATGATGGCTCAACCGATCGCGACATGCGCGAGCTTGCCGAAGCTGAATTGCCGGAAATCGAAGAGCGCATTGAAGAGCTTGAAAAGGATATTCAGGTTCTGCTTTTGCCCAAGGATGTTGCCGATGAGCGCAACGCCATTCTCGAGATTCGCGCAGGTACTGGCGGGTCGGAAGCGGCACTTTTTGGCGGCGATCTTTTCCGCATGTATGAACGCTACGCGTCGGCCAATGGCTGGCGGGTTGAGCTGATCTCGGCCAGTGACGGCGAAGCGGGCGGATACAAAGAAGTTATCGCCATGGTTTCCGGCAAGGGCGTATTCGCCAAACTGAAGTTTGAATCGGGTGTCCATCGCGTTCAGCGGGTCCCCGATACCGAAGCCAGCGGACGCATCCACACATCGGCAGCAACTGTCGCGGTGCTGCCGGAGGCCGAAGAGATCGACATCGACATTCGCCCCGATGACATCCGTATCGATACGATGCGTGCATCGGGTTCGGGCGGACAGCACGTCAATACAACCGACTCGGCCGTTCGCATTACCCATATTCCATCTGGAATTGTCGTTGTGCAGGCCGAAAAGTCGCAGCATCAAAACCGCGCCCGCGCCATGCAGGTGCTGCGCTCGCGCCTGTTCGATATGCAGCGCCAAAAAGCAGATAGCGAACGTTCCGAAGCCCGCCGCAGCCAGGTCGGTTCAGGGGATCGTTCCGAACGCATCCGCACCTATAATTTTCCGCAGGGACGGGTCACGGACCATCGGATCAATCTGACCCTTTATAAGCTAGACCGCATCATGGAAGGCGATCTGGATGAGTTGATTGGTGCGCTCATTTCCGATTACCAGACCGCTTTGCTGGCACAGATGAATGACGGCTTCTGACCACAGACACCAATTGATGAATGTTCTGCGGAGCGCGCGTGCTTCTCTCGCCGAAGCGGGAATAGAATCTGCGGAGCTTGATGCCCGTCTTTTGCTTGAATGGATTGCAGGCTGCGACAGGCTGGAAATAATCCGTAACCCGAATCGCGAGCTTGGCCAGCATGAATATGAGGCGCTTGAGGCCATGCTTGCTCGCCGAATCAAGGGTGAATCGGTGCATCGCATTATCGGCAAGCGGGCATTTTTCGGCATTGAATTGAGCCTTTCCACAGAAACGCTCGAGCCGCGTCCCGACACGGAAGCGCTTGTGGAACTGGCTTTGCCCTTTCTCCAAAACCGCATTTCCAACCATGGTGTCGCCGACATTGTTGACCTTGGAACAGGAACAGGAGCGATCGCCCTTTCGCTGCTCGATCAGTTGCCGCAATTGCGCGCCGTGGGCGTGGATATATCAGCCGGTGCCCTTGCTACCGCGCGTGAAAATGCGGTGCTTTCGAATGTTTCTTCGCGTTTTGCGGCATTGTCATCCAACTGGTTTTCGGAGCTAACTGGTTCATATGACATGATTATTTCCAATCCGCCCTATATCCGCACTAGCGATATTGCGCAGTTGCAAAGAGAAGTTGTTCTTCATGATCCGGTTCGGGCGCTGGATGGAGGTCCAGACGGGCTGGAGCCCTATCGGATCATTGCTGATCATGCCGCTGGTTACTTGCGTCCTGGTGGCGTGGTCGCACTGGAGATCGGGGCAGGGCAGCGGCAGGATATTGAGGCGATTTTTAGCGCCAGGAATTTCGTGATGAGCGGTGTGAGGCAGGATTTCGGAGGGCACGACCGCGCCCTTCTGTTCACAACAATCGAAAAATAATGAAAAAAGGCTTGGAATTTGCGGAGAAGCCCGCTAGTTTCCAGTTACCGCTCGAAACCGAACAACTCTGGTTCTGCCTATCAAGATAATTGATACGCAAATTTCCGGGGTTTGATTTCTCCCTACATTTGTTTTGGAGAAATGGTTCTTGGGGTAGCACAAAAGTTTTATGAACTTTGGATGCGATTGAAGCGCGGGGCGCGCTTCAGATCGGCACTTGAGAAGCGAAGCTTTTTGACTCGAAATGTTGAGCAAATGAGCGCCCCTGATTTTCTGAAAAGAGATAAGTATGAGGCCAGTACAGCAGAATAGGCGCATGCGCGGACGCGGTAACAACAATAACCGCAGCAAAGGTCCTAACCCACTTTCCCGTAACTATGAGAGCAACGGTCCTGACGTTAAAATTCGGGGAAATGCTCAGCACGTAGCAGAGAAATATACGACCCTTGCACGTGATGCACAAAGTGCGGGCGATCGCGTTATGGCTGAAAACTATCTTCAGCATGCAGAACACTACAATCGAATCATCATGGCTGCACAGGCCGCAGCACCCGTTCAATATCAGCGCGATGATCGCGATGATCAGGAACAGGATGACGACAATAATTACGAAGACGACGGCAACAATGTCGGCAATAACGAGCAGGAGTTCCAGGAACGTCCTGAACGTCAGGATCGTGCCGAGCGTCAGGAACGCCCTGAACGTCAAGACCGGCAGGAGCGCCAGCCGCGCCACGAACGCCAGGATCGTCCGGAACGTTCAGAACGCCGTGACCGACCCGAGCGCGTTGTGCACCAGCCGATCAATGGCAGCGGTCCTCAGCCCGTCATCGAAGGCACGCCCGCCGAGGTTGCTTATGATGATGACACTGTCAGCCAGCGTCAGCCGCAGGCCCAACCTGCTCAAAATCAGGAAGTTGAAGCTGTCGCTGCTGGTTCGGAAGAAGCTGCGGAGGCAAAGCCCGCTGTTCGCCGTTCACCGCGTGGTCGCAGACCTGCCCGTCCGCGTGAGCCACGGGTAACTGAAGGCACTGCGGAAGCGGCAAACGCTCCGGAAGCTGCGTCGGATCTTTCTCCGGCCAGTATTGTGGCTGAAGTCAAAAAGCGCCGCGCTGCGGCTGAATCTGACGTTTGATCCGATCGAGTTGAATAATGCGCCACCCGCAGGGAAACCTGCGGGTGGCGTTTTTATTTGACTGCATTTGAAGTTGGTGCGTGGTTCGACAAGCTCACCATGAGGAAGATTGGCGAACTGCACAGGTAATCTTCGGCGTTCCAGAATATAGCTCCCTGCAATCAACCCACCTTCCTCATCCTGAGCTTGTCGAAGGACGCACTTGGCTTGTGCAAATCAGGCCTTCCTAAAATAATCTCGACAAACTTATCCAACAGTTCCCGCTCTGAATTATTCTGTTCCTGTCCTTCCCGCGGGGAACAGCTTCCGGAGCCGTTCGAAGTTTGGGGAAGGATGGGCGCCTCCGATGGCGGGTTACGGACCCGCTATCCGGGGACGTTCTGTCCAAGGGTTCCCCTGCCGTTACTAGGAACGGCGCGTGCTGGACGAGCACTTTAAGGGGCGCAAGGCTAACGCATGGCGTGCCGCAAATGGCATGCCTTGGGTAGCCGAGGCCTCCCAAGCGGAACGGGCAGAATGCAAAATCGCCGGACGGGCGGTCTTCGGATCGCTTAACCTACTACAAAGACGCGCTTCGATGACCGCCCGTCTTTCCCACCAAGCAATAGCCAGACGCAAAAGCGGGCGTGGCAAGGAGGGGGCATACATGCTAGATTTAAAGCGTCATAAAAGCAGAATATCCGGTCTTGTACCCCGGGGATAATATTCCCATATCAGCATCGAGCGAATGGATCTGCCTCGTTGCAGGGGATCCGTCACCAACACGCCAGGCAATGCCGAAATCGGGTTGCCGGGTAAAAGGAGACAAGAATGAACATTGAAAAATATACCGAACGGGTTCGCGGTTTCATACAGTCCGCGCAGACTTTTGCCCTCTCATCCAATAATCAGCAATTTACCCCAGAGCATCTTCTGAAAGTCTTGGTTGACGATGAAGAAGGTCTTGCTGCGTCCTTGATCGAAAGGGCCGGCGGGCGAATTGCCGATGTGCGGCTTGGACTGCAGGCGGCACTGGACGCTTTGCCTAAAGTAACAGGCGGCAATGGTCAGCTCTATCTTGCCCAGCCGCTGGCAAAAGTTTTTGCTACAGCCGAGGAAGTGGCGCAGAAAGCTGGTGACAGCTTTGTCACGGTAGAACGGCTGCTTACGGCCATGGCTATCGAAAAATCGTCCAAGACATCCGAAATATTAAGCCGCGCCGGCGTTACGGCTGCGGGTCTCAATGCAGTTATCAACGATATCCGCAAAGGCCGGACGGCTGATTCTGCTTCGGCGGAAAACAGCTATGATGCCTTGAAGAAATATGCACGAGATCTGACTGCCGATGCGCGGGCGGGGAAACTTGACCCTGTCATTGGCCGCGATGATGAAATTCGCCGGACAATTCAGGTCTTGTCGCGCCGCACCAAGAATAATCCGGTGCTTATCGGTGAACCTGGCGTTGGTAAAACAGCTATCGCCGAGGGACTGGCGCTGCGTATTATCAATGGTGATGTGCCTGAATCACTCAAGGACAAGCAATTGATGGCCCTCGATATGGGTTCATTGATTGCAGGTGCAAAATATCGCGGTGAATTCGAGGAGCGCTTGAAAGGTGTGCTTTCCGAAGTCACGTCTGCAAATGGCGATATCATTCTGTTTATCGATGAGATGCACACGCTTGTTGGCGCGGGCAAAAGCGAAGGTGCGATGGATGCATCGAACCTGCTGAAGCCAGCGCTTGCCCGGGGCGAACTTCATTGCGTTGGCGCCACCACGCTTGATGAATATCGCAAACATGTCGAGAAAGATGCTGCCCTTGCGCGGCGTTTCCAGCCAGTGTTTGTCGATGAGCCAACTGTTGAAGATACAATCTCGATTCTTCGCGGTTTGAAGGAAAAATACGAGCAGCATCATAAGGTACGCATTTCCGATTCGGCGCTTGTCGCTGCTGCCACTCTTTCGAACCGTTACATCACGGACAGGTTTTTGCCGGACAAAGCCATTGACCTGATCGATGAGAGTGCTGCGCGACTCCGCATGCAGGTGGATTCCAAGCCTGAAGAGCTGGATGAAATCGACAGGCGTATCATGCAGCTGAAGATCGAACGCGAGGCTTTGAAGGTTGAGACAGACAATGCTTCCCGCGACCGTCTCGAGAGACTGGAAAAAGAACTTGTCGACCTGGAAGAGCAGTCGACCATAATTACCAATACGTGGCAGGCGGAAAAGCAGAAGCTTGGTCTGGCAGCTGATCTCAAACGTCAGCTTGATGACGCACGCAATGCATTGGCATCAGCACAGCGTAATGGTGAATTTCAAAAGGCGGGTGAGTTGGCCTATGGCACGATCCCGCAATTGGAAAAACAACTGGCTGAGTCGGAGAAGAATGATGGTTCGACCTCAATGGTTGAGGAGAACGTAACGCCGGATCATATTGCACAGGTCGTTTCCCGCTGGACCGGCATTCCGGTTGACCGGATGCTGGAAGGTGAACGCGACAAGTTGCTTCGCATGGAAGATGAACTTGCCAAACGGGTGGTTGGACAGGGCGAGGCCGTGCAAGCTGTATCCAGAGCAGTGCGCCGTGCCCGTGCCGGTTTGCAGGATCCGAACAGGCCTATCGGTTCGTTCATCTTCCTCGGACCGACAGGTGTGGGTAAAACCGAGCTGACAAAATCGCTGGCTTCGTTCCTGTTTTCCGATGAAACGGCAATGGTTCGCCTCGACATGTCGGAATATATGGAAAAGCACTCGGTGGCCCGTTTGATCGGTGCGCCTCCCGGCTATGTTGGCTATGAAGAAGGTGGAGCTCTGACTGAAGCGGTTCGTCGTCGTCCCTATCAGGTTGTTCTCTTCGATGAGATCGAAAAGGCGCATCCTGATGTGTTCAATGTGCTGCTTCAGGTTCTTGATGATGGTCGCCTGACCGATGGACAGGGTCGCACTGTCGATTTTCGCAACACGCTGATCATCATGACATCCAATCTTGGCGCGGAATATCTTGTTTCGCTGGGTGAGGACCAGGATGTTGAGGATGTGCGCGAGAATGTGATGAACGTGGTCAAAGCCTCGTTCAGGCCGGAGTTCCTCAACCGGGTGGATGAGGTGATTCTGTTCCACCGTTTGAAGCGCAAGGAAATGGGCACCATTGTTGCGATCCAGCTCCAGCGTTTGCAGGCTCTTCTCGCCGATCGAAAGATCGTTCTGAAAATCGACGACGATGCTACAAATTGGCTTGCTGATAAGGGCTATGATCCGGCTTATGGCGCACGCCCTCTCAAGCGCGTTATCCAAAAGCAGGTGCAGGATCCGCTAGCGGAGAAGATTCTTCTCGGCGAAATACTGGACGGCTCGACTGTCAAGATTACGTCTGGATCGGACCGGCTCAATTTCAAGGCTTCGAAAGCGAGTCCGGTCATTGAGGACAATGAAGCTGCGTAGGCGGCTTTCTCAAGATACAAAATGGCCGCCACATAGCGGCCATTTTCATGTCTCGTTCATCCGATAAATGCGACGATCATTCTGTTCATTAACCATAAAAACATGAAAACGCGTCATTTTATGATTAATGACAAGTTATTAGAGAAATCGGAAGCTTAGGCATGACGTTCTACCGCGGTTCGTTGATGAAGATTCTGCTCGCTGCTTCAGCGGGCACCATAGGCATGGGAATGGCGGCTGCCGAACCTGGCGTGAATGCGAACAACCAGAAATCCTTTGAGGTTGCACAATTATTCGAGCCGCAAGAACGTCGTCCGCGCCGTGAAGCATTCCGATCCTACTTTGATGAATATGGCCGCCGGGTTACGGTAGATCGCCGCGGCAGGATTGTATCTGTCGAAGAGCCGCAAAACGATCAATATGGCGAAAGCCCGGATTACTTTCCCGAAGCGCCGCAAGATCCTTACGGTACAGGCGCAATTCCCAACGATCCCTATGGCGGGCAACCATCTGGCCCCTCCGAGCAGGACTATGGAAGTGTGTCCCGTGAGCCTTTGCCGCCTGCAAATGGCGAACCCGGTTTGCAGCCGTCTGATCCCAATCTCATTGATCCTGATTTTCCAGCTGACGGGTTGAGCGATGCGCCTCAAGAGCAAATTCCAGCTCATCCAAATCCAGCTCCAACTGTCGAACTGCCGAAAGGGCAGGGCGCCAAGGCGAAGATTACGGCTATTCAGGTCTTGCTCGACAGAATTGGCGTCTCACCTGGCGTTATCGACGGCCATAAGGGCGGTAACGTTGATAAAGCCGTCGCCGCATTTGAAGAAATGACAGGACAGCAGTTTGATCCGCTGAATGAAGAGGGGATCAATGCTTCGCTGGAGCAAACCGGCGGTCCCGCTTTCACGTCTTATACGATCTCATCGGAGGATGCCGCATACCCCTATGTCGCTTCCATTCCCGAGGACTATGCTCACAAGGCTCAGCTTGAGCGCATGGCATTTACTTCAGTGACCGAATTGCTGGCGGAACGGTTCCATATGGATGAGAATTATCTAAAAGAGATTAATCCGGGCGTTGATTTCAATACGCCCGGGGTAACGATTCAGGTTGTTAATACGGGACAGAATGCCGGTGGCGCGGTGACCAAGATCATTGCGGACAAGGGGCGCAAACAGGTGCGTGGATATAATGCCGAGGGCAAGCTGATTGTGGCTTATCCGGCGACAATCGGATCAACAGACACGCCTTCGCCTTCCGGAACAGTTCAGGTCGAGCGCATCGCACTCAATCCCAATTATACCTATAATCCAAAGCTGAACTTCAAGCAGGGCGAAAATGACAAGGTGCTGACAATTCCGCCCGGCCCCAATGGTCCGGTCGGGACGGTTTGGATCGCACTGTCGAAACCAACTTATGGCATTCATGGAACGCCGGAACCTTCCAAGATCGGCAAGACCAACAGCCATGGTTGCGTGCGTCTTACCAATTGGGACGCGACGGAACTGTCAAAGCTCGTGCAAAAAGGCGTGACGGTAGAGTTCCACGAATAGGATCAGCCGCTGGCTGCCACTTTGGTCGGCGGTGTTCCATCATCCTGAATGAGCTGGTCGATTCGTTCGCGTTCACGCTTGAACGCTACGAGCTCATCTCCGCGAAGTTCGCCGCCGCTTGGAAGGCGTATGCGCATCGGATCGACTTTCGACCCATTCACCATCACTTCATAATGCAGGTGTGGACCGGTCGAAAGACCCGTTGAACCGACATAGCCGATGACTTGCCCCTGCCGGACCTTTGAACCGGGGGTTACACCGCTCGCAATAGCGTTTTGGTGGGAATAGCTGCTTTCATAACCATTGGAATGGCGAATCAAAGTCTGATTGCCGTAACCGTTGGTCCATCCGGCCCGCTCCACCACGCCATTGCCCGACGCGATGATTGCAGTGCCGCGAGGCGCTGACCAGTCAACACCGGTATGCATGCGCGAATAGCCGAGAATTGGATGCCGACGCATTCCAAAGGGTGACCGGAAGACGCCATTTGGAACAGGCTTGCGCAGCAGGAACTGTTTAGAGCTCTTGCCATTCTCGTCGTAATAATCCGTGGTGCCATCATCACTATGGAACCGGTAGAATTTTTTCAGATCACCGCCGAAATTGGCAGCTACATAAAGAATTTCAGACTGTTCATCGGCTTTCTCGGAGCCTGTTGGCAAAGAGAACAATGCTTCCAGCTGGTCGGTTGGCGATAGTTGAGCCTGGAAATCGACATCGGAAGCCAGCATCTTTATCAGCTGCTGGATCATCGTGTCGGTCATGCCATATGCCAGTCCTGCTCTATAGATACCATCATAGACGGTCGGCAGGTCTTCAGCGCGGCGCATGACGGGGGGGCTATCGTCGAATGCGACCTGAAGTCCCGGTGTCATCTCCGGCTCATCAGCGGGAACATATTGCTCACTATCATTGAGAGCGATTGTGAGAATATGGGTCGAACGATTATAAACGCTGGCACGAATGATCCGGTCGGCATTGTTTTCCGACTCAACACCAAGCCGCAACACACTGCCAGCTTTCAGTCGCGTGGAATTTAGCAGCTTTGAGATTGCCCCTGCCATGCCTTCGGCGTCGCTTCCTTCATAGCCGGCATCGCTAAGCGCAGCGAGTACGTCATTGTCGCGCCGGAATGGAATCAGCTCCTCCGAATAGCCGGCGCTCACAGCGTCCTCAGCCATTCTGGGCGATACGCTCACATTTTCTTGAATAATCTTGACCGCAAGGGGGCTGCGCAAATTGTAAGGGTCCTCATCGGAACCAAAGCGCAATGGATCCACATAATGAAGTGAGGCGACTTGAATGGCACCATCGGAAAGCAATGCGCCGGTATTTCGGACGACTTCTTCAACCTCATCAACGCTCAGATCGTCAGAAGGATCGTATTGGGCTGTTGCCAAGGGAAAGTCCAATGTTCGCAGACTGACCTCACTCTCAACCTTGGCACCATAGATCAAGCCGGTTCGGGGGGCAGGATCGGTGTTGGCATTTGCTTCGGCAAACACATTCAGCGGGTTAAATGAAGGATATCTGCGATTGGTGTTGTGAACATCTGCGAGCGCTATATGAACGAGTTCAAAAGGCATTGTACGAATAACATCGCGTTCGCCCTCTTTAAACATCGTTGATACATCAAGGCGTCGGCGGTCGCGGTTTTTCTGAATAGGGGTGGTCGCCGCAACACGGGCACCTTTAACAACATCGCTATTATTGGCGCTTGGCATTGCATTGCGCGCCATAAGCTCAGGCGGCGTAGCCAGCTGTTCGCGCCCATCAAGAGCAGCAAAGAGCGCAACACCAATAAGCATACTCGACGTGATGCCGGTTAAAAACGTGCCCGCAAGCCAACGCGCAGAAACCTCACGGCGATCCGGAGGGCCTCGGCGCCCGTCTGTAATCAGCGGAGGCTCATTGCCTGGATCGATCAGAGAATGCCCCTCATACTCATTCATACGATTACGTGTCGAACCTATCGCCATTTATCAGATTAAGGCTTTGCGAGATGATCAGCATACCAGCCTTGCGGCCTCGCCTTGCTATTTCATGCGGTCGCAGTTTTGCCCCCGTAAGATCGCTGTGTCAACGCGACGTGTCTTTAACTCTCATTATGTGGATAGCCACCACGCAGTGAAGGAGCGCTATTTCGCAAATCGGGCATGTTTGTGACCCCGCTGTTTATCCACAGGGCCACGCGGAGTTTGGGACACATAATTATATGCGAAAGCGAAATTCACAGGCTCTGTCATATTTTTCATAATAAGTTCAAAAACGTTGTTGACAGTTTTGTGGAGTGGGGTCTATATACCGACACAACGAGGGCGGGGCGCCGCTGGCGGTTGCCGAATGC
>NZ_JBBCBN010000016.1:0-38415 GCF_037203775.1 Phyllobacterium sp. CCNWLW183
CTATGGCGCGAGCACGAAGAATCTGTGGGAAGCATCGCCGATAAGCTTGCGCTTGAATCAAGTACGCTGACGCCGGTCCTCAAGCGACTCGAGACTGCCGGTTACGATGTCCTCTGGCAGATCGGCAGATGGATTGAAGATTACAACGGGGCCCATTTCGCGCTAAAGATGGTTTCCCTCGTCAACTTATCAAAGCGTTATCTCAATAGTTGGAACGTCTGGAGAAATGCGGCAGCATAGATTTATCACGCCACCGCATTCGTTGAAAGCTAAGGTGTGGCTTAAGATACAGTTGGGCTAACAAGGTTATGAGCCGCGAGAATTATATCAGCGGCACGTTCACCAATCACCACGCAGGGAGCCATGGTGTTACCGACTGTAATGCGCGGCATGATCGATGCATCAGCGATCCGTAGATTCTCAATACCGTAAACCTTGAGTTTGTGGTCTACCACAGCCATATCGTCCCGGCCCATCTTGGCGGTACATGTTTGGTGCCAAAATGTCATAGCGGAGTTACGGATAAACTGTTCCATTTCTTGACGATTTAGCTTTCCTGGAACCATTTCTCGCTTTACGAGCGCGCCAAATGCGTCGTTGTTACCTACGTCCCGGCACAACTCAATTGTTGCAAAGGCGGTGGCTAGGTCTTCCGGTTCAGTTAGCGAGTTCGGTTCTATCACGACGGGATCGTGTAAACTTGAGCCAGAAAGCCGGACACGGCCACGACTTTTCGGCTGAGCCAACCCAGCAAACATAGTCCAACCGTGCTCCGGGACGTCCAAACCAACTTCAGCGGGTGAGGGGACAGCAAATCCCAATTGACAGAGTAGCATATCGGGTGACATCAGATCTGGTTTACTCTTCCAGTAGAGTGTTGCCTCACATCCGCCCCCACCGACAATCTGTGGATTTAGATATTCCCAAGTGCATCCAAATGCTAAGTGATCTTGATGGTTTTGACCCACACCCGGAAGACATCTGACAGTCTCTATGCCATGGGCTTCCAACTCTTTTTTAGGCCCGATCCCAGACTGCATGAGCACCTTGGGAGTATGGATTGCCCCAAGCGAGAGCACGGTTTCACATGAAGCATTAAACTGCTGTAATTGTCCACCTATCAAGGCCTCAACGCCTGTCACTTTTCCGCCCTCGATAATGAGACGCGACACAAGCGCGTTGCTAACAACAGTTAAGTTCGGCTGATCCATCAGGGGATAGACATACGATCGAAACATTGATTGTCTCTGTCCATCGCGAATTCGCAACTCGGCGATCGAAGCCCCGCCAGATCCCTCCATCATTTCGCCGTTAGGGCTGTCAAACATTGGAATTCCGAGATTGGTTGCCGCCTCTATCATTGCCTGAGCGACAGGTTGCGGGGACTGAGGTTGTGCCACATAAACAGGTCCACCAGACCCGCGCCGTACACTGTCGGCGCTACCCTGCCAATGCTCTATTCGACGGTAGTAACCCAGAATCGACTGATATCCCCAATCGGGATCTCCAGATTCAGCCGCAAAATGATCCCAATCTGCTTTGTGTCCGCGAGACCATACCATCGCATTGATACTAGAGCTGCCTCCAAGAACCTTTCCCATGTTCAAATTCAATCGTCGGCCATTCAAGGTTGGCGTGGGTTCTCCCAAAAAAGCCCAATCACGTTCCGAACCTAGGTTTGATGGCCATTGGGCGGGGTCTGTTACTTCTGGACCTGCATCATCACCTCCAGCTTCTAAAAGTAAAACATGCACACCGTCCTGCTGAGCTAGTCGTGCTGCAACGACACTTCCGCTAGTACCTGCACCACACACTATAAAATCATAAGTTTGCCGCAGGGAACGGCGCAGTTTCATTTGGTTTTCAACCGCAGCACGATCATGCGCAATTGCTTCTTGATCACATTTCATCAACTTAGCCTCTTGGATAATTCGTCAGGAAATCTTCCCGCATTAGTAAGATCAGATGACTTCAAAAACAATAGATCTATCAATTTTATCATTTACTATTTTACAATTGTAACGCAATCGCACTCCTTAATTGGCACTAATAAGCCGCCAGAGATGGAGAAGCTGAAGCAGCCAAGGACGAGAATTCACTATTGAATAAAATCGTTTGGGATCGGACGCTGGACCGCGAGATACTGCAGGATGCTATTCACCGAATAGCTTTAAGGCCTGCCCCGAAGCAAGAGGTGGTAAATAGCATGTGCCGCGATTGGATGGTTTCGATCCGGCGTGCCTGTTGAGTGTTGAGCCTCAATCAGCCAACTTACCCACCTACCCACTACACCTCTCCCGTCCCGATCAAGCGGGTCTGAAACGTCGTATTCATGAGATCCGCGGGACTCGTGCGAGGTACGGCTATCGTCGCGCGCATGCCCTCCTGGAATGCGTGGGTTGGTGTACCAATATCAAGCGAACCGATCAGTTGCGAAACAGGACTCCGAAGCGCAGGCTTCGGGAAGATCGCTAGATAGCTATCGGCCCGAACGATGTGTGGGCGATAGACTTCATGCATGATCAGCTAGTTCGTCAACCGCAATCTCGACCTTGAGCATATGGCAAGGGCGTGACCTTGGATTTTTCACGCCCGGGCAAGCCGAGCGATAATGCGTTTATTAAGCGTCTAATGGTCGCTTCCGAGCCGAATGTCGCCTTCCGGTGCGCCTTGCAGTTGTGGTGGTATTAGATATCCTGATCGACGACATGCCACAACCCGTGCTTTCTGCCATTGAACGAAACGACTGCTTCATCCAGGTGCCATTTGTTGCCAAGGCGTGGCGTGCGCCTATGGAAATTTCTCCGCCACCGCTGCCGATTTGCCTGGTACATGAAAATGGTGCCCTTATAGGGGTCGCTTCTGGCTGGAGGCGAAATGACACCCTAAGTGTATACCTCAATAGTTTTAGGTTTGCTCAGCGAGCATTATATACTTACATCAAAATGATATCCGAAGATCGGTATTACATTGAATGAATGTGTGTGCGATCGCTTCGCTAACTTAAGAGATTCAAGCTCTTTTTCTCAATAAAAATCGCAATCGACTCGCTTGAAAAGCCTTTCACGCAAAATTAGCGCAGCGCTAATGCTTTGTTGAGTGTACGATGCATCGCCGAAGATTTTGTGACCTTCACTATGCTGGGTAAGAAGCTTAACATTCTCGCCCATGCAATCTGCTGAGAGCTTCTCTACTATTAACGAACCGCTTGCTTGATTTACCGCGAATGCTGTCCCCTGACCCACTTCCGTCAAGGTTTTATTATCAAGAGGTCGCTCATTATAAGCAATCATTACACCAAAAAGCCTTCCCGCCGGCAAGATTTTAACCGTAAGTGCTTGGTGTATAATATTCATGATTTCGGACGAAATCCCGATGTAAGCGGAACATGGATGGCATAACGCAATATTGCAAACAATAGCGTCGCCCTTCATGTCAAGTATTGCTAGTTGAGTTCTATCCGTGCAAAGTTCTACTCCGATAAAGTACGCGCCATTTGGATTCAGCGAAAGTAGTCCAGTCGGACGCCCTTTCTTAGTTAACAGGCTTGGTGATTCTATCACCAACTCCATGTCTATTAACGCACGCACTGAAATACCGACAGACGTATTGGCTATGTTCAACGTCGCCGCCAGCATTTGACGTGATAGCGATTTATTTTTTCGGATTATCCAAAGACATTCGCGAAGCCTAGATTGGTACATTATACGTGTGAATTGCAAAGTATCTCCCAGATCGCGACTGAGCGTGCTTCCAGTGAGGATGGTAGCGTCACCGGGGTTCCCGTATATTGTTGAAACTCATTGAAGGCTACCAAGACGTTCGTTTCTCCAAACGCAAAGCTGTTATTTATCGCTACGCGGATTTGCCGGATCCTGGCAATGTTAGGTGTGATGTCAAGATTGCACTCGGCGTCTTCTTCCCGGTAATTTAAACTCCACCGAGACCGGTAAGCACGATTAGTTTTTTCATTTAAGCATCTCAGCGAGCGCAGCCTGAACGGCGCTCACAAAGTCGTCCAAACTGCCCAGTTGGCTCGATGCTTCACTTGCGTTAAAGTCCAAGGCAATGTCAAATTCTTCCTCAATCGCAAACATCAATTCCGTTAAATCAAGTGAATCCAACCCGATCTCGGATAGCGGAGTTGACCAATCTATATCGGTTGCATCTATTTTTATCTCCGCCTCAAATAGGGAGACAATTCTTTCCTTTACCGATTCAGCATTTACTGCTTCGGATTCCATATTAACTGCATTACCCGGTAAAAGTTGGCGCCTTTTCTCAAAGTTCTTCAAAAGATGCTCCTCAAAATTTCCAATCGTAGTATTTTCAGGCCATGAAGCAGTTTGATTTCTGTTTCGCCACAATAAATTGCAATGGTAACTCTAAGCGGAATTAGATCAGAGCGGTCTCCAACTAGCACCGTGAACTTAACCAGTTACCGATGAGTTCTTGTGAGAGATAACCGACGCTCCTAATCTCCATCATCATCGTCACCGTTTTGCAGCTGAGATTATCCCAGAGGCGGTATGTTGCTGTATTTCCGCTTTCCACTCAACCTTCGCATGGTAGAAGATATCCTTATCTATAACGCAGATTCTACCCGCATTAGATGATGCAATACGTCCAGAATTTCTGATTTCGGGTTAGTCGCCTGCCGCCATAGCGCTTCGTGAGCGGCTCGTCTGCATTCGCATGCAGATGCTACCTCCGAAATTCGATGAGGATTTGGAAGGTGCACGTGGCATCAACGTTGGGGTCGTCACACGACCCACCGAAGCTGAGGCTTGGGAGGTCGCGCGGACACTGTTTTCTCAGAACATGGAAGACCGAATGGTCCTAGAGCATACCATGAAGAATACCGATGCTTCATGGAAACGCAAGCTGTTCGACGATGCCATAAAGCAGCAAAAGTTTGACAATGGATATTGGCTGGATCCCTTCTTATATTACAAATCCGATTGCCCATACCTGGTTGGAAGCTACGACCATATTCGCTCATGCTTTACTCGCTTGAAAAAGCAAGGCGTAGATACGATCATAGTGGATGTCGTGTCCCATCCTGTTGAATTTGGCCACATCCGCCACGCTTTCGTGCCATTTATTACGGGTTGATCAGGATTTGAAGCGGTTTCGCTCCGCGTTTCCAGAGGGTGCTTAACTTAAGCTTGAGTCCTTGACGACAAAAACTGCCCGAACCAGGCGGTTTTTAACGCAACTAGGATTTCGAGCATGAACAGAATTTAGTATCGGCCCGCTTCCGAAATCCCATGCGCGCGGCAAATCAGGCGCTTTCCCTCCGGGCTCCTGCTCCTTCAGAGCACGACACAAATGAGGTCCTTGGTGTGGGGGGGCTGTGCGCCACACCCGTGATATACGGGTGTGGCGCGAATAATGGACAGTTTAGCAGTATGCTTACTTGTGGAGTTATGAAAGCTGAGTCTCAAGATTTGCGCCATCACCCGCAAAATCGTTATGCGTAACGTCGTCGTGACCTTTCTCGGGAAGCCGTCCGTTGCTTACATAAAATTCATACTCGTCGCGGCGATACTCGAATATCGAAATGTCATCAGGAGCGTCGCGTTGACCAAAGTCATACATATATTGCTCAAGAAACTTAAAACGCTCGATTCCACCCTCAACAAGAATACCTTGTCTATTCAGATTGTTAAAGAAGTTGTTTACCTCGTCCTTATTAGCAAGCATTCGGTCCTTATTTTTTAGGTCTTCCACAATGAGAAATGGCAAAAGGGCGACTGAAAGAGCTGCCCCCGCCCAAAGCAAAGGACCAGCGGCGAGTCGAGCCGCATTTATCCCCAGCAGACCGGCAGCCTGCGCGGCGCCTCCTGCAGCAGTAAACACCCCAGCACCTACAGTTATGGAGCCGTGCGCGATCCCAGCGGGATCTCCGGAGTCAGTGCTTTTTTTGATCTTAAGCGCCCCCAGAACAATGTCCGCAACACCACTAAAAACATTTGCGCCGGCGTCAGCAACACGAAGAAATGCCGAGAAAGCACGTGTCGTCGGAGTGCTACCTAGCGTCGTGAGGTGGTGTGAGCCTTCTGTATAACCATCCATTAGTAACTTGAACTGATCTTCATTCAAGTTTAATCTGTCCGCAAGTTGTCTAGCGTCAACCCTCGAGGCTTCATCTAGCTGGGCTTGAAATGTCGCTCGCATTTGTAAAGCTTCATTAGTCGACAATGGAGCAGCGTCGACCTTGGTTCCTTTACCTTTGAATATTTGTGGGAGGGATTTGTCGAGTCCGAGCATTTCAGTGAGATGAGTTCCATTTACGAAGTCCAGCGACCTCGAGGCAAAATTTGTGAAATGTGATCCGGCAGCTATGAAGGATACAAATTCCTTAGTGATAGCGAGGCGCTCTTCCGGCGTATCTGCCAAAGAACCGCCTTTCCCAGCAATTTGGTATACACCTGACGCTAACGAAATGAGACCTCCTGCGGAGCCGAGGATACCCAGCGTGTTCATTTCGCTGGCGGAGCGCGCTGCCGCACCACGGGCCCCTTCCGACATTCCACTGTAAATGTCTTTAGCAAAAACGCGATCGATATCGGTTTGCGATATCTCACCGCGTCTAAATTGAATGTCGCCAAGTTCTTTGAGCGCACTTCCGAACGAAACCGCCGTTTGCTTATTACCGAGGAACTCCTCAATGAACTTTTCGGTTTCAGTCGTTCGACGCGTGAGGTCGATGACGCCTTTTTTGGCAGATGAAACAAGTGTCTTAACAACATCTTCCGTGGCCAATTGAGTATTAGCCTCACTAACGAGGCTAGAGTCGGTCATTACTTTCTCGAGATCCATTGTTAGACCGTCGAGTTGCATGGATCGCGCAAAATCTCCAGCCCTGTCGGGGTCTAGGGCCGCCAATGCAGAGTACGTCGATGCGATGTCTGCCTCAGCCAACTCCTTTTGTCCTCGATCCGCAAGCGACTTAATATATTTTGCATAGTCCTCGCTGAATGCCATGGTATCCAACTTGGATAACACCTCGTCTTTGTTAGGCAGCATATTTACGGCTTCAGTCTGCTTTTTCTGGAAGTCGGACTGAACAGCTTCACTGGCGTAAAGCTCTTCAATTTTAGCGTTGAGTTTTGCCTCATCAATGATGTCGCGAACGTCGTGTTGATTGACTTTTGCAGCACTATAGGCAGTTGATATATCGAGGACGGTCATATCAATGCCGTTATCAAGAACGCCTTTAGCACGCATCGCAGTATAGAGTTCTGCCCGTGGGTCGTCCGCCGCGATGGAACCGTTTTCTATTCCAACCTTCCAATCATCTAACAGGCTTTTCCAAGTCTGCTCACTCACCGTGAGCTTTCTACTTTGGTTATGTGGATCATTCTCAGTGGTAACCATGTTAAGCACATCGAAATCACTGGATGGAGGTAAATTTGCTTCTTGGCGGGCATCATTGATTCTAAAACTGTTATCGACCGCGACGAAGCGATCATAAAGATCCGGATTCTCCGATTGTGAGATCATCACCTTCCGCCTATCGCCGTTGTCAACAAGGATCTCAGCGCGGATGATTCCCGGTGCAATTTCATTCGGCGGTCCCATCACAGCAGAGTATATCTGATCATCTGTAAATGGATTACCACTGACTAATTCATACCCTTCCTCCTGACTTTTCCTAATGGCGTCTTCTCTTTTTGCGACATTAACGACATCAACAATAGCTTTGAACCTATTGGCAGACTGTTCACCTAAACTTCTTGTTGCCACATCAACGACAGCTTTGAACTTGTCGGCAGATTGTTCACCTAGCCTTCTTTTTGCCATATCAGCGACAGCTTTGAACTTTTCGGCGGACTGTTCACCTAGTGTTGTTGTAGAATTTCGGGTTACCGGGGCTATGGCCATCTCACTCTCCTATAGAAACACGTTGCGCGTCTCATTAATCCAACATTTTACCCTCGCCGGTGCCCAACCTTCGACGACCCAGACATAAAAAGTACATATTACGCGCTTCCTCGAAAGTGCGACAATCCGGCGAGGGTCAGTGGTCTTGCTCACACCATTTTACTAGGGCCTAGAATGTAAGCACAAAATCTTCTCCCATGCGGGTGGTGACCAAACGGCCTTCCGTTATATCCTTAATCGTCCAACCGCCTGGCAAGGCAGCTCCCGTGTAGAGCAGCACCCCGTCCGATCCGATTGCGTATGGCCTTTCGCCAAACCATATGGCGCGGAACTGGAACTTCGGAACTACTGTCGGCATTTTGGCACGGATTTTACTAGCCAAGATATACGAGCCACCATAAGTGCGATCAAACCAACTTTGGATTTCGACCCATGACTGCTGGTATTTTTCCTCTAAGCTGCCTGAAACGGTAAGCCTTGGTCCATCTGCTTCCACTGTCAGGCCAGACAAACGCGCCTCTCTTATTTTGGCTTCTATTACAGCCGCTGTCGGCACTGGTTGTGAGTTCGA
This sequence comes from Phyllobacterium sp. CCNWLW183, assembly GCF_037203775.1. NCBI lineage: Bacteria > Pseudomonadati > Pseudomonadota > Alphaproteobacteria > Hyphomicrobiales > Phyllobacteriaceae > Phyllobacterium > Phyllobacterium sp. CCNWLW183. Next base: position 8,462 of record NZ_JBBCBN010000016.1, read on the forward strand.
GGGCACCACAACTTTGTCGACGGTACTGCTTCCGACCCCTGTTAGGCTGCCGTTTTCTGCTTGGCCAATAGCCACAACAAAAGAACCCAGCACGGTGGCAATCGCACACAATTGACTGACAGTTGCAGCACGGAAACCCCTACCCCTCTCCACGATAACAGACGAAAATTCGAGGACGATATCGTGCAACTCGATCTTTGCGGGTAATCGGGCGCGAAATCCATACCCAGATGGAACTGGGGTAATTCCATTTGCTATGATTTGCCCTTCAATAACCTCTATAACGAGGTTTGCTCCTTGGTGCCGAATAGCCACTTGATGGCCACGGGTGTCTTTTTCACTTAGTATCAAATCACAACTGGCTGTTGAGCCTACAAGGTGCCTTTGCCTATCCAACTGCAGGACGGCGCCATCATGAATCCCGCCGACCACGCGCAACTGCAACGCCATTTTAAATGCATTCTTGGTAAGGGCTTCCATATTCACCAGTCCCTTAGTGATGGAATTGCACTAACTTTGTTGCTACAATCCCAACAGCGTGCCGAGTGGATCCGAAAGGAAGAACATGGGCGGCGCTGACTGCCGCCCACTTGATTTGACTAACCGTTTGGACGCTGCTTTGCTGCATCGAGCGATATCTTCTTTTCAGTCGTAACTTTTGTAATCTCTGCCGACTTAGCAATCGCTTGGTCGAATGCATCAGTCATCGACTTGATAGAATCGCTAATACCCGTCGCACCACCACCAACTCCTTGTACAGCCATATTCATTCTCCTAAGGGCTTACTAGGTTAATACAGAGATAACTACGAGCTAGTTATCTCTCGTCCAATTATCGATATGCAGATATGTCATCGTGATTTCATTTACGAATGTTATGAATACATTTGAAATAGTGTGACTAGAGGCGTTGCCGCTTTAACTACGCAACAATGTGGCTGGAGCCCATAAAACCGGACAGGATCAGATTTCTGTTTGCCGGTTCAAGAATTCACAACGCGACTGATATCCTAATGTCCCTTGTGCAGTGCTTGAATACAACGGGAGTTGGGCATGACGGGTTCCACGTCGACCGAGACATAGTCGCGCTGAAAGTTTTGACGAGGGCTTCGGCCACTCCATGGATTGTAGGCGGCGAACAGGTGAACCGTGCCGGGTTTGCCAGAGGCTATTGAGGTTTAAGTTGGGCGGCGGCCATAGCTGGTCCGGAATGATCTTCACAAAGGTTTTCAACGAACTACGTGATTTCTTATATATCCGATGCCTTCGATCCCAATTTCAACGACATCCCCGACTTCCAGTAGCCGTCCGATCTCTATCCCACTCCCGCCCGGAAATGTTCCCGTGCCGAAAAATTCGCCAGGTAGCAAGCGTTCGGAACGTGATGCATGGGATAACGCATCCCCCAATGACCAACGAGCACCACCTGATGTTGGTTGGGATACCAATTGATCGTTTATTTTCACAAAGCCCTGAAGTGATTGCCAGATCGGCAGGATTTCGTCGGCGGTAACCAATGTGGAGGATATGGCATTACAAAAATGTTTGGACTTTTGCGGACCGAACCCCGATTGCATCTCCAGAAATTGCAGGTCGCGCGCACTTATATCATTGAAAACTACAAAGCCACCTATGGCGGCTTCTGCTTCGTCCGGACACGCATTATACAGTCCTCGCGCCAAAACAAACCCCAATTCAAGTTCGTAGTCTAGCGCTGCAGTATAAGGCGGCTGAACTATTTGATCGTCATCTGTGATAAAGGCAAGGTGATTTCCCATGTAGTAGATCGGCTCACGATGCCAAAGCTTCTTGGGCCGGAATGCTGGAAATGGCTTGCTTGAGATTATCTCGTAGAGATGAACCAAAGGCATATACCTTGGCCAGAATTTTCTAACAAATCCGCGGGCTGCATCGTGTAGATGTCTCTCGTAGAACATGAAATCACGACAGGATCGCGGTTCGAAAGGTAGAATGACACAGGGAGTCAGTTTTGAAGGGTCAACACTGGCGACTGCACTCTCAATGTCAGCACGGATCGCGGGTGGTAACGCAAGGAATTCAATGATATTTTCAGTCCAAGTCATAGGGCCACATAATCCAGATTTGATGGATGACTGGAGTGCAGCATCGCTGACCGCAACCCACCCATTCGGCCCAAGGGCTTGAACAGTTGTTTTATCACCGCTTCGGATGCGTCTCAGTTTCACGTTTTCTCCAATAGATCATTTCATACGTAGCAGCATATATGATCCGTCTAACTTGCAGTATAGTTTCATTGTACGATCACTGTGCTACAGGCGTAGCAAACGGCGAGACAAGTATCGGTGTTCAAGCCGCTGAGTTCGCAAACATCTCGACGATTATAAGCAACAACGTTTTTTATAGTCTCAGTTCGTCCCGGCCATCAAGGGTTTGTAAGTTGTCGCGTAAGTGCGGCGACCGACGACAGGCAACAGAAACTTGCGCACGACTGGTGGCAATTGAGCTGCCTTAGACATCTTGTCCGTCATTCTAAAAACATGTTCAATCCTAGGTCTTCGCTGCGCCTCGAACTGTTGCAAAGTATCGTGCCAGTTTAGCTTCCTCGACAGCAAGTTTGCCAGCTCAACCGCGTCTTCGATACCGAGGGCAGCCCCCTGCGCCCAAACCGGTGCCATTCCGTGGGCAGCATCCCCGATCAATAGTGTTTGGCCATTAAACCATTTTTGCATTCGTACTTCTTGTAACGGTGAATAATGTAGCTGATAAGGCTCGACGGCGACTCGGTCGATAATTGAGCGTGCAATAGAGGGAAAGATTTCAAAATATTTAATGGGAAACTCAGTAGGATCATCGTTTATGTATCTATTCGACACTGTCGCCCAAACGTAGACGCGTTCGTTACTTATAGGGATCAATAATAACATGCTGGTCGGGCCTGCCCACAGGGTCCAACAATCAATACCAGGATTGTCAGCCATGAAGCGCCAACTGAATCTCGAGAGTAAGGAGGCTTGAGATGCTTGTTCGAAAACTTTTGCTCTGACCGTTGAATTAACCCCGTCTGCCCCCACCAATCTATCAGTTGTACGCTTACTTCCGTCAGCAAAACTCAATGTAACGAGTTGTTTTTCTTGCCGGACAGCACTTACCTCACGGCCAAATTCAAAAAGGTAACCAGGCAGATCGTGTCGTAGAATCCTCGTAAGGTCGGAACGCAAGATGCACCGTGGTTGATGATCAGGTCCCCAGAATTCGGTTTCGTTGACCGAAAACAAGAGTCTACCCTTCTCAGTTCGATACTCCCGTCTTTTGGTGGGGTAGCCGATTTCAGCTACAGCGTCGCGTAGCCCCATTTGTTGCAGCGCAGCCATAGCATTGCCAGGTAAGTTTATTGCGAGTCCCGAATCACTTGCGATTTCTCGCTTCTCAATCGTTCTCGCATCGATCCCACCACGGTAGAGTTCTCGCGTAAGCGCCAATCCGGCGATTCCGGCTCCGATTACTATCATAAGATTATCCCTTGTGCCAACTTAACTAAATCTGTTTCACATTGTTTCGCGCCATGGTTGTAACTAGCAAGCTCGTGTTGCAGGAATCGCAAAGGTATATCCAATACCACGTTCGGTTTTTATCACTTTTGGGAGACTCGCATCAGCTTCGAGCTTTCGGCGCAAGCGCAAAATTTTGACATCGATACTTCTGTCGAAGATATCTTCGTGGATGCGGGTGGCTTGAAGTAGATATTCCCGCGACAAGGGTCGTCCCGCAGCTTCAATGAATGCTAACAGAAGAGCGTATTCACCTTTAGTCAAAGGAACTAGCAAGCCCTCAGGATCGAGTAGTTGTCGGGTTTTAAGTCGCAATTCCCACCCGCCGAAGCGCCATTTACCCCTATCTGCCTGACGCTGATCACTGCCAGCCCGCCGGCGCATAACTGCCCGGATTCGGGCGAGAAGTTCCCGCATACCGAAGGGTTTAGTTAGATAATCATCCGCTCCTAGTTCAAGGCCGACGACTCTATCGCTTTCCTCAAGCTGGTGACCAGTCATGATAACGGGCACATCTCCACTCGAACGGAGATCACGCAGGACGTCAAGGCCGTCGTCCCGGTGAAGTTTCAAATCAAGAATAATCATATCCGGGTCTAGTTTTTGATAAATGGACAAGGCCTCGACGCGCGTTGCCGTCAATTCTGCTGACATGTCGTTGCGTGCAAGGTACTCCACTATCGTCTTTCCAAGTGTAGGGTCATTATCGACAATCAATACACTCGGCATGTTGCGGGTGACTAACATGGGTAACTCCAGAGTTATTCGTGGACTGCTTTGAGACCTGTGCTTTCTTATTGCAGAGCCATGGTATCAAGATCGCCGCCAGACGATCCCGCTGGAACCCGCGCCACAAACTATAAAATCAAAATTTTGTCGTAGGCATTGCCGCCGAGTCCGTTGGTTTTTCCTTCGCAGCGCAATCATGATGAACATCGTCGAACTGGCAGTTCATTCGTGCACCTTTAATGGATCTAGGAAGTGTTTGAGGCCTGTACATTACCAATGTTTTAAAATCAACATTTTTATCATTTTTATCATTTCAAGTCCCGCAATGCTCGAACGGTTACCGCGCAATCCACCGTCCCTACTCGGCCAACAGCCAGCATTTATTTCACACGAAGAGTCTTCCGAAAATATAAATGCATTAAAACATATTATTTATAGTACAAAACCTGTAAATTATTCTAATTTTGGTTCATTGTAATGATTTTTTTCTTGTATCCATAAAATATAAATAATATTTTGAGGATTATCCCACTTACGATTATAAGTATTCTTTAACTCATAACGAGGTATCGCAGTAATGCATTTGTGATCCTATATATTTCGCAGAGCGCCACGGGTTGCTCACTTCATGGCATTACTGAGCATGATCCGATGCTGGCGTTGTCGAGAGGATTTCTCGATCCGGAGATTGCGGCTGGATTGGCTTATCCAGAAATACGATCCGCAAATATCTGCGTTTGGACGATGCGGAATCGAAGTTCAAGATACCTGATCGGCATAGCAAGCTCGATCGATTCGCGGACTGGTTATCAGCCTAGTAGAGGAAATGAAAAAGGCCCTAGAAATAGAACAGAACACTGAACCAGTTGCATGCCGACCTGCTGCGCCTGCGGCGATGAGAAGACTTACAATCACATTGCTGCCTTTGCTCGAGAGTGGAAGACGAGTCTGCGGCGAGAATTACAGGAATCGAGCGTGGGGACATTCATACTGCTGACATTTGAGCAAAGTGAGCCGTTCCAGTTAGACTGGTCCCAAATGCACTAAGATTGAATCGACGGGAATGAGAATTTTCCGGCTCGCATCCCAATGGCGGGCTGTTGACGCCGCTAAGATTGTGCAACACAATCGGTAACATATACCCGATTGACGTATGAGGACGATCCTCATTATAGCGTCGACGCCAATCCTCCAAACTTTTCGCGCATCTTCAAGCGTTAAGAACCAATGTGCTTCAAATACTCCGCGCAAAGCTTGCTATTGAATGCCTCGATAAAGCCGTTGTCCGTCGGCTTTCCGGATCTAGAGAAGCCCAGAGTAGCCTGGTTGGCATAGGTCCACAGATCACGGTTGATGAATAGACACTTATGTTCTGGAACCGTCCGGCAAGTGGCAAACAAAAGAGACCACCTATATCAGACATCCAGTATCGATTGGAGTTTACGCATCTTGCGCTCTGGGGCATCAAGTTGGATCAAGCGTGACGCTACATCCGCGGTTGTTGCCAGCGCTTCTCTGTCTTCTTGTGTAAATAACCTCGGAACGTAGTCTATTACACAGATTGAGCCTAATGCGAAACCGTTACTATCCCGTACGGGAGCACCCGCATAAAATCGGAAGTTATATGGATCGCTGAGTGTAGGATTTGATGCAAAGCGATCGTCTGATGTCAGGTTGTTAAGAATGGTTAATTCGTTTGCGATAAGTGTTTCGTTGCAGAATGCCCAATCACGAGGGGTGCGCGCTCCTTCGAATCCTGTTCTTGATTTGAAATATTGCTCCTCTGATGTGAGTAGTGTGAACATTGCTATTGGAGATTGCGTGGCCTTTGCTGCCAACCGGACAATGCCGTCGAACTCGTGATCCATTCTTGAGCTCAACAGGCTTGAGTTCATGACGGCGCGCAAGCGTTCTTGTTCATTCCATGGGAGGGGAAAGGTTGCTGTTCTCTTCTCTACACTCTTCAGCGCGTTAATTAGTTGATTTGCAGTCGCTTTTACACTAGAATGCTTTGGCGTTTGCAGGCATCTCGTTCGGGGATACAATTCTATAGAACCCTGAGTCTCAACTGCTACGAACGTCACACTTTGAAAGAGCGGATCGCGATAGAGCGTTTCCAGTAAATGGCTCCTTTCACTATCCTCAGGATCCTCTACTATAATTAACATAGGAAGGTGTTCAGCCGCTAAGGTCGCTGCCTTAAAGGGGGTTTCAGTAACGCAGAGCAGCAGCCCTAGCCCTTTCAGGCCATGGTTCAGCCAGGCGTCAGATCTGCCAGCGCTGGCGAGAATAACAGCTGTAGCTGTCATGGAGCGATCGGCGATTTGCGGAATCTCAGTTAAATTAAGCACGGACTGCAGTTTAATGCGTCGATGCCCTCCCGGAGTCTTCCAAGATTCCAACTGGCCATTTTCCACCCACAACTGAGCCGTGCGTACCGAAACGCCTAGCAGTTGCGCGGCCTTCGCGGTGGTGAGTATTTTGTTCACTTAAGTGTAGGCTCCAGATAAAAATGAAGCCTTTGATACAATCACGAAAATATGTGCAAAACAAGGATCCGGATTTGCCGAATGTATCAAGCTTTTAATTGCATGAATCGCGTATACATTAATGCCGAACCTTCTCGCTGCCCTCCTGGCCGCGAAAGTCAAGTATTCACCACCTGTCCAGTCAATACAACAAAGCGTTCTCTACCATTGAGATCAAGTGCGAAAAGCGGCACCTCTCTCATTGGACCCAAGTGTGGAAGATTGTGTTGCAAAGTTTTGTGCAGCGTCGAAATGGGGTTATTTGAAGACTAGCTCCGCAAGAACCTGAAATGGTAGACCGTTACAGGCTGAGAACTTTAAAGCTCATCATCGTTCCGTTCTGTAGCAAGATTTCCGTGATGATATCTGTGTGAGATTGAAAAGTTCAGCCTCGAACTGGGAAATCGCAATATTCAAGGGCCGCCATTCTAATTGATCTGGAGTCCTTGTTGCGGCCGTATTTGGCCTATGATCTTGGCCCTCGGGACCTGAAAGGATTGTGGCTGAACACGGCATCGAGGATTCTGCCTATTTACCTGCGCTTGAACTCCAAAACATATTCAGAATGGTAACCGTCGTTTGGAAACAATCATAGGGAACTAAATTTTAAATAGTTTCTCATCCTTAGACCTGCGACTACTTGTTATCCGGCGAGGAACACGTATTCGGCAGAATATGGTTTAAGTTGAAGCGCGCCGGAGTTAGTGCAAAAGCCGCTCATTGTACCGCCTCGAGTATTAAGCCGCTGAATTATTGTCGCTTTTGTGAGCTCTCCCTTTCCACGCCTCTGAACAACTTTAAGCTTCAGAAGCGTGATATCCTGAACAGTAGCAGCCGGCGCCTGAGCAATGACTTTGCCGACGAGAGCACTGCCGGAGTCAAGCTCCCATGTAGGGCCGGCAAAATGGCGTCCTACAGTTTTTGAATTTTGTATCAACGTAGCTACGGGTTCGCGAAACTGCCATTTCATATGCCCTGACTTGTCCGATCTGCATTCGTAGATCTGCACACCTTTTGCATGCAGCCGGAGGATTTCCGTCTTTCCGTCCGTTGAAATGGCTATGGGTTTATCTGCGGCAAAGGCCTGTGCTAGACCGAGTACAAGGATGTAGCCAGACAATAATGCTGTCCCAAAGGCCTTGGCGCCGCTGAGCAATAGGCGAAAATCCTGACTGTCAGGACGCTTGAGATTAGCTGAACGACTATAACTCATTGGGAACCCTTTTGATCTCAGGTGTTTACTGGACGGATGGCACTGATCGTCTGCGGCAACCCGTGATCGACTACCTACTTTGTAGACAGACCTCCAGCTCAGGGCGCGTTCACCGAATTGAAAGACGCCCCTCCCGGATGCGCGCCTGTTGTGAACAGTTAGATCTAGTACACAGCGAGGGGCAAGGGCCGATCGCTGTGTAGGTACGAATCCTAGAATTTGTAGTTGATGCCAACCCGAAGAATATGGCCGTCATTCTCAAACTTGGAATTATAGCCGCCGACAACACCGGTACCTGCAATGGCCGAGACATCAAGACTCTCGCTGCCGAGGTCGTAGTACAGATATTCGGTCTTGAACGTAAGATGTTGGGTGATAGCGTATTCTGCGCCCGCACCGACTGCATAACCAAACTTGGTTTCCTCCTTCTCATCGGTGAACTGCTTCACACCTGTTGGAGCGAACATGTCCACACTCTGAGTTGTCCGGCCGAAAGCAAGACCACCGGTCCCGTAAACCAATGTGCGATCAAATGCATAACCCGCACGTGCGCGCACTGTACCGAGATAGTCGAGTTCCGACTTGAACACGTTACCCTGCGCAAGTCCTGTATTGATCTGGGGGGTTACAAAGTTACCAGTGTCATTCACATCAGCGAATGAAATATCCGCTTCAAGACCATATACATACCGGCCAGTCTGCCAGTTATACCCGATCTGCGCGCCGCCGATAAAGCCATTGCGGTCAAGTTCGATAGAGCCTGGACGAGCTCCAGTTGCAATATTGGCAATGTTCGGACCCAACTGGCCGGAGGAATTCACATCTCCATCCCCGCCAAAAGCATATCCAGCGTTGACGCCGGCATAGAATCCACTCCAGTTAAACGGGGTGGACTCCACCTGTGCTGGATAATCGGGTGATCCTAAATCAGCAGCCTGAGCAGGCAAGCCGGCGACGGTGGCAAGAGATGCCAGGGCAAAAACAGTTTTAATCACGGAAATACTCCATATGCTTGAATGAACCCACTCATGAGGCCAGTGGTTCGTTGAAAGAAACATAGACGACAGCCAGGGGGGGCAGTGATTGATCGCCTCCGGCAAAGAGACGTTTATACTTTCAATTCGGACAGAAAGTCTGACTGTCTGACGCTGCGTACAACACTCTATTGGTGACTATATTTATCGATCTAAATTGTGACGATACCCACCTCCCCTTAAATTGCAGTTTATGATCTGTTAATTATGTTCGGGAGGTTGTTTGTATATTTCGCAAACACAATAATGCATTGCAATTGTAATTGTCGCTTTGCCTTTAATTTCGAGATTCTTCACAGTTTGTACCGACAGACATCGTTCTGTGCCCTTACAGCTAGATGGCGACTAGCTGTGTTCGCTGGTATTTGATGTTGTAGCATAACGTCTGTTCTCAATCTAACCACCGAAGCGGTTGGCAGTTGGGAGCAGGAGATTCTCATTTTGATAAGTCCGGCGAAAGGCGACTCTGACGAAGTCGAAGTCATTGATACCAAGGGCAAACAACTCCGCTTTGATCTGTGGACGCTTCTGGACTATCATCGTCACACACAAGCTAATTCGACGTCGGGAGCGGGTCACGAAGCAATTCAAATCAATCCGCCAGCTTCAACGCTTCGTTTCAATCCATGATCCCATTGCCAACTTCCGCCATTTTCCTCGACCAATATTCATCGTCCGACTATCGCAATCATCGCAACGCTGCCATGGATGTCTGGCGCGAAATTGCATGCGTACAAGCGACATGGTGATCCGCTGCAAAGTCACTGAAGCGCCAAACCAAAATACGTCGGGTTCCGTTTACAGTGCCGGTTTGACGACTGGAATTTTCAGCTGTGATCCTTCGAGGCTGCAATTGCCCGTAACGTGAAACTCGCACGTCCTGACGGCGATCACATTTCTCATGCAGCGGGCCATCGTGCTCCTTGGCGCCAGATCGTCGTGGGTACCGCGCCACCGGGCCAGTTCGTCGCGCTCGAATAAATCCACGCCTAGATCGTTTACTGCCCGCATCTCAAACATAACGCAAAGGTAAATTCAATGATTCGCAATATTCGTGTGGCACTGCCGCTGGTGATTGCTGCTGTGCTTGGCTTCAGCAGTTTGGCTTACGCTGAAGTAAAGAAGTTCTCGGGTGCGCTCGCGGTCCAAGGATCGGTCATATCTAAAGGAAAGGGCAAGGTCTGGGGAACCTACGACACGACCAGTCGCAAGCTGTCCTACAAGATCACCTGGTCAGGGCTCACTGGCCCAGTGACTGCCGCCCATTTCCACGGTCCGGCATCTATTGGCGAAAAAGCCGCCGTGCTGGTTCCGATTGAAGGAACTTACAAGAGTGGCATGGCTGGCTCCTCCAAGGTCGATGCCAAGACCGCCCAGGTGATCCTCGCTGGCATGACCTATCTTAATCTGCACACCGCAGCGAACCCCAACGGCGAGATCCGCGCCCAGGTTCAGTTCGACAGGCGGCAAAAGTCGATCACGCTGAAGAAAGATCACAGCTCGATGGGCTACTAAGCGGGAAGCGCGGACCTGCCAGGGTCCGTGCTTCTTCTCTTGGTCACATGCCGAAGGGAGCCTGAAATTTTTTGAATGAGCTCGCGGAGTTGAATGAATAAAAATCTCAGTCCACCGTTTACAACATGATGCCGGTCTGTGTGACGAGCCGGCGATATTACAAGGTGGCTCATGAAGAATATGACAATTTATCAGGATAGCTGGCAGCATAGGGCTGCTGGATCGATCAGCCCGGCCGTCAGGCCAGAAACAGTGGCACGGCGCACATCGATCGCTGCAGCTCTAATGTTACTGGCCGCAGTTGCCGTGGATTCTGATGCTTTGGCAGCGAATTTTCCTGCTGGCCTGTCGGCTGAGGGGAAGACCCAACTTTTGACGGTGCATGCTGAAGGCGTCCAGATTTACGAGTGCAAAGCTGATCCCGTGGGTGGCTTAAAATGGCAGTTCCGCGAGCCGCTCGCCACTCTTCTGAAGGACGGCAAGACGGTTGGGCGCCACTTCGCGGGCCCGAGCTGGGAGCTCGTTTCCGGAAGCGCTGTTGTTGGCAAGGTGGAGGCCCAGGCACCGGGAGCGACACCAAGCGACATCGCCGTGCTGGAGCTGAGCGTCATCAAGAGGCGTGGCACCGGGGAGCTCGAGAAGACCACCACGATTCAGCGGCTCGATACTAAGGGCGGCGTGTTCAGCGGCTCGTGCAACATGCCCGGTATGTTCCATCTTGAGCCCTACACCGCTGAATACGTCTTCCTCAGCGACTGACCAACGGCCCGCTAGGCTTGGCTGGAGGGCTCCCGGCCACTGCCGCAGCCAATCGATGGTAGAACCAAGGAGATCAATAACATGACCACACTGACCCGCCGCAATCTTCTGACCGTTGCCGCAGGCGCGACAGCTGTCCTTGCAACCACCCGTCTCAGCCTCGCGCAGCAGTACGACAACACCGAGAGTGCCGGCACCGGTGCGCCGTTCGTCCTTCCCGCACTGCCTTACGCAATCAATGCGCTCGAGCAGTCGATCGATGCACAGACCATGGAATTGCACCATGGTAAGCATCATGCGGCCTACGTCAACAATCTGAACGCCGCCGCGAAGATGGCGCCTCAGATCGCCGAGCATCCGATGGAGCACGTTCTTTCTAAGCTGAACGATGTGCCGGAGAGCATCCGTACAACTGTACGCAATAATTTGGGCGGACATGTCAATCACTCGATGTACTGGCAGATCATGGGCGGCGACGGCGCCAAGGCAAGCGGGGAGCTTCTCGCAGCGATTGACCGCGATCTCGGCGGGCTCGAGAAACTCCAGATGGATTTCAACACCACTGGCGGTCGTGTTTTCGGTTCAGGCTGGGTGTTCGTAACGGTGAGCCCCGACGGCGAGCTGGCAATTGAAGCGCGGGTCAACCAGGACACGCCTCTGATGGACGGCAAACGCGTTCTGTTCGGGAACGATGTATGGGAGCACTCCTACTATCTCAGATACCAGAACCGCCGTGCAGACTATCTCAAAGCCTGGTGGAACGTCGTCAACTGGTCGAAGATCGCTGAGCGTTATGAGAGCGCGAAAAAGGGTACGTTGGCGATCTAAGGGTCATGCTGAATTTTGAGGGAAGTCGAGTTTCGTGATGGCGGTTTGCGAGATACCGGCAGACCGTCGTGAGATTCATGCACCGTGCCTTTGCGTGTCGCCGGCTGGCGCCAATTTCGCACGGAACAATCTTGGCCTAGCTGGATGAGGACTCACAGAATAAGCGCAAACGGCTATGATCTCAGAAACGACGTTGTCTTCCACATGGATCGACTGTGGCGTTACGGCTTGGTGCTCTCTCGCCAACGTGACGTGGCGGAGGACCTTGTGCAGGCTACATGTTTGAGAGCGCTTGAGCGTAGCAAACAGTTTCAGCCGGGCACGCGTCTGGACCGCTGGCTCTTTGCGATTTTGCACTCGATCTGGATCGATGAAATGCGATCGCGGCGAGTCCGCATGGGTCAGGGCTTCGTAGAAGCCAGCTCAGCACTTATACTCGACGGAGCTTACGATATTGAGACCCGTACACTCGCGAACCAGATGTTGAGGAAAGTCGACGCTCTGCCCGAAGCGCAGCGGGCAGCGGTGTTTCTCGCCTATGTTGAGGGGTTTTCCTACCGGGAAGTCGCCGATTTGCTGGGTATTCCAATCGGCACTGTCATGAGCAGGCTTGCGACGGCCCGCGCGAAGCTCGCTAGCGGTAATGAAACAGACGAACACCCAAATCTTGTGAAAGGAGGTATCTATGTCTGAACATGATAGAGACAGCGTGACCTCTGACGAAATTCTCGTCGCTTTCCTCGATCGGCAGCTCGCTCCGGAGCAGCAACGTGTGGTAGCTGAGCTGTTGGAGAAAGATGAGGTGCTGGTTCAGCGTCTCACCTTTCTGGCGGCGTGCCATTCGCCGGTCCGCGATGCTTTTGACGCGCTGCTGGATGAAGCCCCTACTCACCGGATGGCGGAAAATTTCTGGCGCGCAGCCGTTCGGAACGATTACGCACACACATTCAGCCGACGTCATATGATTGCCGCAGCAGTTAGCTTGGTCGCTCTTGGAATTGGCGGCGGTATCGGTATTGATAAGCTCCTGGGTAACCGACAGTCTGGAGACGAAGACGGCTGGCGTATAGCAGTGGCGCACTACATGTCGCTGTACTCGACTCTGACGCTGGCGAATTTATTAATCGAGCCCGCAATGCTCGATGCGCAGATCGCCAGCGTTAGCCAGGCGCTGGGAATGCCAGTGGAACGCAAGGATGTGACCTTGCCGGGCCTTGAATTCAAACGCGTGCAACTGCTTCAATTCAAGAGCAAACCGCTAGCGCAGTTCACCTATCTTGATGAACAATTTGAACCGCTGGCGCTGTGTGTCTTCGCCAACAGCTCGGGTGCGGCGCTGCCGCAGTTCGAACAGCGCCACGGTATGAATATCGTCTTCTGGTCGACGGCCTTGCATTCATTTCTAGTGATCGGACATGCCTCTCCTGAAAAACTCGGGATGCTTGCTGAACAACTGCGCGAGGCAGTGCCTGTCTAGGGGCCTCCAGCGCATCCAGTGGTGCTAGCTCCATACAAGGGTCATTATAGCAGGCCTCAGCGACGAGGCGTGATTGTCGCCGGTTCAGCACTCGGAGAAACACATCGCCAGCTTGCAGCGTCTTACACGATGACTTCGGTGTTGCGAACAATGCATCTATCTGTGCGTCGATAATCGGCGGTAAAGTAGGAAGTTTATTAGAAAGATAGTTTTATGCTCTAATTGATGCCGTTGATCTCGTGCAGGACGAGCGTTTAATGTGTCAAGCCCTGAAGAACTTCGTGATGGCATCTGGCTTTGATCGCTTCGCATATATCTATACCTCATCAACGGAAATCGCTGGCTTCAGCGATAATGCACTCGAATGGCGAGATCCATCGACGACAGGTTTACATTCCAGTCGATTCACTAGTTCTGATGGCGACGCGTCATGTCGTTGTTCAACTGGTCGGCCGAGGGTTCGCTGCTTCACCAACTGGCACCAAATGAGAGGTAGTTTTTTCTCACAGACCATCGATTTCTGGAGTTCGCTCTGGAGCTTACAATGGAGACTAGCTAGGGCGGCTTCGCCATGCTCATCATGGTCAGCAACAGTCGGCGCGCGGATATATCTATGCTTTCCGATGCATCATACGGCGACTGCTGTTGTATATGTGTACTTGCGTGTCGGCATGACCACATCCGGTGCTTTGGAGCAGTCGACGGTCCCTCTCATCTCAAGAGACCGTTTGTCTCAACTCCCTTAGAAGCATGTATGTCGGAGATCCAAAATCGTTGGGATGGACGTTGCACGGTTCAGTATCATCTCCACAATGCCAGGCTAAATCAGCACGGTAAACCTTCCGCATGGGGAGCAAATTGCACCCCAAAGCACTTGATCAGTTGAGGTCGCACGCTGGCATGATTCTGCAGGGTGACTGGCCCACTGTGCATCCTCGGCGTTATCGATTAGCTCACTTCTGGAGGTACTGCAGCCGCTGCGCATGGAGGGTGGTAATCTCCTTAGCCAACTTCAGCGCGTTGGATTTAAGCGCCTCGATGGCGTCAGCTCAAGACTCCTGTTGACTAGTCGCACCAATGTGGCCAAGGAACATCCCTCCATCAGATCACGCGGCGGAGATGATGACGACATTTTGCAGAAGGAGATCCCCTGTTCGAAATAGCGGAGATATTTCATGGATAAGCAAACCCAATCTCTGGAACGTTGTTTCAATTGAAAGCAACAGACACCAGTTGAACATATTTGTTGAAGGCAAGACGACTATTAATCCGATCACAAAGATTTCGACCGGAGGCAGCAGTCATGCTGCAGTTTTTTCATTTGCTACCCACAATCATTCCTTACCGCCCGAGACTCTTTGCGCATCAGTCTTCTCCGGTTGATGCACTGATAACAATACGATTGCCAGAGCGTTCCAGGCAAGGACGAAAGGCATCAGGGCTTGGCTGTGTGACCTCATGAAGTGGACGATTGATGCACAAACGGGGCCTTTGGCGAATGATGACAAGCCCCTGGTGATGGCTGACTCTCTTCGAGCGCGCCGTTATCTTTCCTGCCAGATTAAGCGATCTACACCTGCATGGGGCGAGCTGTTTGCAAAGCGACGGCAATGCATATGAGCACAAAGACCATTGTAGCAACCGACCATGACATCCAAGTTGAGCTCGTTGGCTACATGGCTCGGCTGTGGCGCTATGGGCTTCTTCTTTCGCGTCAGAAAGACGTAGCTGAAGAGCTGGTTCAGGCGACGTGTTTGCGCGCCATGGAACGGTCTCGGCAGTATCAACCCGGGACACGCCTGGACCGTTGGCTGTTCTCCATTCTCCATTCGATATGGATTGATGAAGTGCGCACCAGAAGGGTTGGTATAGGACAAGGCTATGTTGATGCGGAAACCGCCCTTGTCGTAGACGGGCAGCGCGACATCGAGACACGAATGCTCGCCAATCAGATCCTGCGCAAGGTCGACGCCTTGCCGGAAGCGCAACGATCCGCGGTGTTTTTGACCTATGTCGAAGGATTTTCCTATCAGGAGGTCTCTGAACTCCTAAGTATCCCGATTGGTACCGTTATGAGCCGCCTTGCCAGTGCGCGCCTGAAACTTGCCACGGACGAAACAGGGAACATTCGCGCGAGCTAAAGGCATCAACGATGGCTTGGCTAGGCCTCCCGCTCAGTTACAGCACTGCGCGTCTTAGGAGCGTATCATCCTCGGGTTTCGCTGGCGACTCCACCACGAACATGTTGCCGCAGAGTGGCCATTTGCAGGTTGTTGCCGATTGCCCCATCAACCGGCAAACTTAACCCGACGTATCTTGGTTTGGCGCTCCAGTGACTTTGCAGCGGATCACCATGTCGCTTGTACGCATGCGATTTCGCGCCAGACATCCATGGCAGCGTTGCGATGATTACGATAGTCGGACGATGAATATTGGTCGAGGAAAATGGTGGAAGTTGGCAATGGGATCATGGATTGAAACGAAGCGTTGAAGCTGGCGGATTGATTTGAATTGTTTCGTGATCCGCTCCCGACGTCGAATTGGCTGGTGTGTGACGATGGTACCGTTATAGGCAAGCAGATCTTCCACCATGCGAAGTGGAGTGGCAAGCACAAAACAGCGACACACCGCCTCGATGATAGTCTCAGCTGTAAAACGGTGACGGCGACAATGGGATTCGGAGCATCGGTCATCACTAAAGTCACAAGAATTCATCGCTAACTGGTTAAGTTTACGGTTCAGCCCGGTGTCTTGATCGGCAAGCGACCACAGGCCGCTCACCATTTACTACAACGAGGGCGTCGCGCCCGTCGTCCCAATGACGATAAAGTGGATCTCCCGACTTATCTTTCCGGCATTGCAGATGAGTGGTGCGATGATATCAGCCACTGATCACCATTGAACTCATAAGTATACGTGTACCTCGCCACAAATTTGAACCCGTCGCCGAACGTGAACGTATAAGTTCCCGAGTCGATAGCTGTATTGCAGCCAATTTTTATTCGCCGAAAATTGATCCTTCCGCGTGGATGATTTTCAAGGAAATGTTGGAAATAATCGATCCGTTCGGCTTGGGTCAGCCTAGGTATATTGGAAACCGTCGGAAGCAAGATTGCATCCTCAGCATAGTTTTTCACCACCTCGTCCGCCTTTTGTATCGCAAGTGAAGCGTTTCAGCGCTCGAAAAGTTGTGCAACGTCATCCTGGCTGACGTGAACACAAGACTGAGTCGACATCAGCTCCTCAGCTGACGCCGTCGTGTAGCTTGCAAGCATGACCATAAAGACTACCGTGGCAATCGCCGAACGCATTTCAACCTCCTTAAAATTTTCGTGAATCACTTATGGATGAGCATCTCGGACACGCCTCAACACACAGTTCAGGCACCCGATGCTTCTAATCCCATTATCGCCGTCACCGTTTGCAATCGTCGCGGTCATAGGCAGAGTGGGATTTCAATCATTCATGCCAGCCATGTCCACGAGGAACATAGCCAAGCACCAAGTTTCATTGCTCAGTACCTGATGGAGATCTCTTCAGGGGCGTGATCACAATACCAGCCACCATCTCTTGTCTGCAACATAGAAAGGATTCAAGGGGTCATCGTCGAAGCAGGTCGATTGGCGCGACCACCTTGCTTTTTGAAGAACCTGATGATTTTGTTCAGAATGGCGTTGCGATACTGGTCGCTTTCAATGAGAAGCTCGTGCCGTGCGCCACCAATCAGCTCCATACGACACGATCCCCTACGAGACGAATTCACAGCATCGCAGAATTGTTTCTGCCCACCGGGTTTCACTAACCTGTCATTGCTTGCTTGGAAAAGCAGAACCGGCGTTTTGATGCGGTATGCGTTCTGCACGCTCTGGCGAGAGGCTTTACAGCTTTGATATGCCCAGTTGAAGCTTGGTCCTCCGAGCTGCGCCTCGGGGGAGTATTTAAGCTCACGGCGTTTCAGAATTTCATAGCGAGTTTGGCTACTGGTAAAATCGCGGTCCGGGTTAAAATCTCCATGCTCCATATATGGCCCCCGCCCCCAGACGTATTTGTTGCGAGGCCCTAGCCGAAGCAACCAACACAGACTGTTGGGAACCGGGCTGAGATTGGGCTCATGCATAGGTGACGATAAAGCGACTGCAGAAAAGTCCTTTGCGTATTTCTCTAGATACAACGATCCGATAGTACCACCCATGGAATGGGCAACAAGATATAATCGCGCGTTGCTCGGCTTTGCAATTTTTTCCACGAAGGTTTTGAGATCTATCACGTAATCATCGAAGCGTTCCACATGGCCAAGGTCATGTAAGCTTTTCACGACCGTTGGGTCGGCTTGTTGCTTTTTGTTCGGCTTGATCAGTCTCTCGGAGAAGCCTTGGCCACGATGGTCGAGAATATAAACCTGATATCCTGCTTGCCAGAGATCATATACAATTTCACGATATTTGATAAAGCTCTCTCCATAGCCATTCAATATTACAATTCCTTCGGTGCTGTCGGGACGCGCAAAAACCATGGATGCGATACGCACACCGTCTATGCCGGAGAAGTCGCGGCGCTTGCCGCGACTATTCCAGAAGTTGAGTATCTTACTTTCATAAATCCCAGCGAGATCAGCCTCCTTCGTCAGTGACTGCGCCGCAACCCCATGTGGGACAGGCATCGATGCTGCCATTGCAAGAGCGAGAACTGCTCCTCTCGACCCGCGAGGGATTATTGTGGACACCAAGTGAAAATATTGCAGCATGATTGTTCCTTCCGGTCGAAACCTTTGTGGTCGGATTAATAGTCGTCATGCTTTCAACAAATATGTTGAACTGGTGTCTCTTACTTTCAATTGAAACAGGGTTACGGAGTTCTGGATCGGCCGACTATAATAAGCGAGGTCGGTACACTTCAGCATTGCTTCCATTACGCAATCATAACAATCGACGGAGCAAGCGAACGGATGACTCCGACCCTTGACAGTGACATTGAGGCGCGCCTCTCACGAATGCCATGTTGGGCATATTGCTTAAAGATGGCGCATTAGCGCCCCAAGAAATTCGACCATGAGAGGTACCGATTCAGCCGCTAGCAAGCGTACAGTCATTCGGCGAGATATCAGATCATTACAAATGAAATCATTTTATACTTGAATTCTTCCCTCTAAACGCTTTAAAATTTGTATAACATATGTCATATATACTATATTGATATTTACGTTGCTTTAAAAACTATAAGTATCTTTCAAATTACGAGGAATAGCATGATCGAGAATGTGATTGAGACGGATGTACTCATTATCGGCAGTGGCCCATCAGGTCTTACAGCAGCAGTGGGGCTGGCACAGCAGGGCATTCGTACTCTCGTTATCACCAAGCACCGTCGCCTGTCCCCTACGCCGCGCGCTCATGTGACCAACCAACGCACTTTTGAGGTGTTGCGGGATTTTGGGCTTGAGGAGCGTGCCAGGGCACTTGCCACCCCATATAAGCAGATGCCAGACGAGTTATTTATGCGTTCGCTGGTCGGTGAGGAATTCGGCCGCGTAAGAGGAATGGGCACCGAAGGTGGTAATCATGACGTTAGTCCATGCTCGATGGCTGACTTACCCCAGCACTTGTTGGAACCACTGCTCTTTGACGCGGCGACCTTGATGGGAGCGCATGTACGCTTCGACACGGAACTCGTTTCATTCACGCAGGATGCTGACGGGGTAACGGCTGAAATGAGCAATCGCCTTTCGGGTAAACGCGACACCGTAAGGGCTCGCTTTCTAATCGGGGCAGATGGCGGGCGCAGCCTCGTTGCCCAGACGCTAAATCTTCCCTTCGAGGGACCCGGTGAAATCGGGGGAAGTGCCAACATACATTTCACTTGTGACCTCACACCTTACGTCGCTCATCGCCCCGGGATGCTTTATTTCCTCGTGCGTACACCTGAGGACAAGGATGGTGCCGGATTGGGCATTCTGCGCTGTATCAAGCCGTGGAGCAGCTGGCTTCTTATAAAAGGATATTCCTCCGGCCAAGGAACGCCGGAACTTTCCGAATCCGATGCTGCCGACGTCGTTTGCGACTATCTTGGCATTCGCGATCTCTCGTTGAAGGTTACCGGCATCGACCGCTGGCCAATGAACGCACTGTATGCGCGCCGCTATCACGGCGGCCGTGTCTTTTGTATGGGTGATGCGGTCCACCGACATGTCCCATCCAATGGGCTTGGTTCAAACACCGGAATACAGGACGCCTATAACCTCGCCTGGAAGTTGGCACTGGTTGTGCGCGGAAAGGCGATGCCGCGACTACTTGATAGCTATAGCGACGAACGAGCACCTATCGGTCAACAAGTCGTCGAACGCGCTACGAAAAGCCTTCAAAGTTATGCCCCGATTCTTGATGCGTTAGGCGTCATTGGCACAGGGCCCAGCGAGGGAGCCCGTAACTTGTCAGAAATTGGGTTAGCTACGCCGACAGGGGCCCAGCGGCGTGAAGCGCTACGTATTGCGGTTCGTCGGAAGATTTATGAATTTCAGGCGCGAGGGGTCGAGTTCAATCAGTTTTATCGCTCGAGTGCCGTAATTAACGATAGACCTGAGCTGGATAGTAACGGAAATGATTTAGAACTGTATCATCACTCGACCACTTCTCCTGGGGCAAAACTGCCTCATGCATGGGTGCAACGTGACGGAAGGAGCCTCTCGACACTGGATCTCGTCGGTGGAGGGCGATTCACTGTCTTGACCGGAACTGGCGGTGAGTGCTGGATTGCGGCCGCGAAGGTAGTTTCCAAACAGTTTGGTCTCGATATCGCGTCATTCTCTATCGGGGCTGGCTGCAGAATTACTGACCTATACTACGAATGGAACAGCCGCCGAGAAATTGAGGACGACGGATGCCTGCTCATTCGCCCTGACGGGTATATTGCTTGGCGCTGCCGCGTTGCCCAACGGGACAAAGCGGAAGAAGTACTGGCCAGTGCTCTATCTTCTATCCTAGGGTACAAGACAGCGCCTAGTCTACAAGGACATGTCCTGCCAACGGAAGAAAATGCCTAATTACTGGCGAGCACAGGGCAAGGAAAATCGAACTGTCTTGGAGCGGGATGCTTATCGGAACTCCAGCATAGGTATATCTATCCAGACCTTTCAAGGACAACAGCCATAAACATTTACATTGCAAAACCTCAAAAACTCGTTGAGAGCTTTCTGCTTCTTGAGGGCGGCAGTTCCAATTTACTATTGTTTTATTCAGCCAATGATGGCGAGGGTCTGACGTCGGGGAAAAGTATGATTTGCAGTTGCAGTTCACTCAAATTAGTTTTTCTTCGGTTGGTTCGCTATCTCTGTCACTGGCAGGGCTGTATAGCACGATGAAATCGCCGATATATCCAATATAAATCCAGGCGTTATCTAGGGCGCGCGGCAAAGCACGGGCTGCCACCATATCGATATAATCCGGCTGTTGGTGAACCAAATTCTGGCTATTCAAATGTAAGGATCCGCGGATTTTCGGCTCCTCCAAGAGCCTCCATTCGCCCTAACACCATGAAGCTTTTCATCGCTACGCTCCATGCTAAGTAATGAGCATGGCGAGTTCATGCCACATGTTGCGCTCATATCGACGCGACAAGGTTGGATTCGAAACTATATGCTAGAGGGCACCAACACGACGGCCGTGGCAGCTTAGATAACAAATAAATGTTCGTGTTATTAAAGTCGGTGGAACCAAGTTTAGCTCACATCAATGATTAGCGCTCTGCCCAATCATGATATGGGCAGAGCGCTATCATAGTACTAGAGAAGCATACTCAGCTGACGCCCAACCCGAACGCTCATCCAATTCCACCACGCCCCTGGCGCACAATATAGTAGATATCATTGCGCCTGATACCGAGATCGCCAAGCAGAGAGTCGTCTAATCCTTCAAGATGCTGCTCTGCGCTTCGAATATTCTGGCTGCGCCTCAAAGCGCCAATTATTGAATGCAGGGGTGTCAGGTATCGCGACTGATGCAATTTCATAACGGTCCTCTTGTTGATAAATCAATATTCAAGGCGCCCAAAAACTGAGCAACCAATGGCTATTTTTTACTCACCAGCGTTCGCGCATTATTTCGGGAAATTCGTAATTCCATTGCATATGAAATCTTTGCCAACTGGACCTGACGCAAGATTGAGAATGTGTGTTGCACTCACATCAGCACTCCCACCACGAAAATTTGGAAGTGCCGACGGGGAATGGCGGCACCGCTCGCCTCACCTTTCAGGGAATGCCTTTCCGATCAAAACTGATAGGCAGGCACCCCATCCTCAGAGTACAGCCATACCGTAATGATATGCATTGAGTGCATTTCCACCAGAGAGCATTTAGGGTGGCTTCGGATGTGGGTGCCCTGCGGAATCTTTGCAACACCAATTATTCCATTAATCTAGAACGGTTGCGATCTTAAACTCTAAGGTTACAGCCACAACGCAATTTCGTAGAATTGACATTGCATTGTGATCGCCGAAGCCTAAACTGTTTTTTATAATTTGGAATGCAATAGTCATTGCATTCCTTCATGGAGGTTTGGCATTCCAATCGGATTGGACGATTAGCTTGGCCTTTACAGGGTTAATGGCGTGAGATGCTGCGCAGATGAAGTGCTGTAATGACGGAGTTCGTGAGCAATGCAGCTGGGGAGTGAGCCCTACCTAAACATCAGGATTGCGATTGTTAAGCCGCAGTATCTGACGATGCACAGTACCCAAGAGTATGGACCTCTTGGGTACTGAGGCATGCCGATTAATTGGCGCAGTGTTTATTGCCATTCTTTTAAGCTAACTGCCTACCCAAATTGGGGAAGCAACAAAGTGCTCCGTCTCGGGGCCCTGCGTGATCTCCGTTCCATTGTGTGATCAAACTACCTGAATGAAATGATACTTCCGGAAAACATGACGATATTTCTGGTCCAACTAAAGGAACTCGAACCTTGAAAAACTCAGTACTAGAAAAAGCCCTCATCCAAGGAATAGGAGGGCTTCCCGTCCTGACAGCTGCAGAACTTGACGTAGATCCCCAGGGTGATTAGGTCGTTGGTGCAAAACACACCTGTCGTAGCATACGAGGGAGGCGAATATTTCGTTCTTCGCCATGCAGATATCATGCTGCTTAGCGCATACCCTTGCTGCGGCCAACTGAAACAGTAATTCCACAAATCCGCGGCATCACTCACGGTGCGCTGTTTGACATTTTTTTAATATGGTACATCGCGAACGACGGTACACAAGCGTCGCCGCTCTCCGATTGCCCGCGCTTTGGCGGAACAGAGGATAGGGTCGATTTTGCCAGCTAGTTCGTAAATAAGATTTCCATTCTCGCGCTTGTCGAACTCTTTGGCGTTCACGAGACGGCTCGGCTAGTATTTCATCCAATGCATCGGTGATACTGGCAAAATTCTTCAGCTCCTTTCAACCTCCGACGATATTCCAACATGTACCACGCCAGCCGAACAGTTGCGGGTTTGTTTTGAAGTCGTTTTGGAGGAACGCTCCCGAATCTCCCCGGGGAAAACTTCCTGTCGGCGTTTCTGAGAGCCGCCGACGATGGCAATGGCCTTTCAGCGCCAGAGCTCATAATTCCAGATCATAACCCTGATTCTGGGAGGCACTCCATCTATCCGGCTGCGCTAGTGGCTCAGACGAGTCTGCTGCTTTTACATCGGGATCAATGGATAGCAATCTGCCAAGGTCCGCATCTGGTGCTAGCGACAGCCATGGGTGCTATACAGACAGTTCTCCCGATATTCTTCATCTGTTATCAGAATCCTGGTGAATCACTCACCCATTAGCTCACTGGTAGGCGAGTGAGACCACAATAGATGGTGCCCAAAAATAATCTGTCTTGCCGTAACGTTTGCAAGGATAATGCAGCGGAGCTGTGACCACCATAATTTCAATTGTAGCCTGTTTTTGTAATTCGCAATGAAAACTCAACTTGCAGTCTGCACTCCTAGCTCGAGCTTTGAGGCACATTGCAAAGGTAAGTACGTAGATGTCTAGCAATCCACAGACCAAATCCTATCCGGACATTGTTATGATTCCCAATGAAGATCTGGATCATAATGCCCATACCGTTTTCCGGCATTACAGAGAGAAAGTCCCATTCATAAAGTCTCCTATTGGTGTACCATTTGTCTTGAGGGCCAATGATGTATTGAACCTAGCGTCCAATCGGTTTACGCGCCAAGTGGAAACCGAGTTCCTCAGAATCCGAAACGTTACAGAGGGTCCTTTGTACGAGTTTGTCCGAAATTCGATGCTTTTCTCCAACGATACGACCCATCGTCATCGACGAGGTCCAATGACACCGGCGTTTGCATTCAAGATGATTGCAGAAATCAGACCTCAAATTCGCGCGCTCGCAGACAAAATACTCCGTGAAGGCTATGCTGACGGACAGATGGATTTCCTCCAGACATATGCCTCATCAATTCCTGCAAGGACCATCGCTGCCATCTTTGGTATTCCGGATTCAGATATATCCCGGTTTACACGCTCCATTTACACGATAGCAAAAGCAATTGGCGCTTCATGGTCGGCTAAAGACCTTCCGGAGATCGACCAGGCAGTCGTTGATATGCACAATTACGTGGAAGAACTTCTTGCGGATCGCCGCAGAAATCCACGAAACGATTTTCTTTCAGAGTATATTGGAATCGTGGAGCGGCAAGGCGTTCTTACCTCTTTTGAAGCAATCACACAAATAATAACTATTGTTTTAGGAGGAAGTGACACAACCCGAATGGCGATGGCGATGCAGGTATGCCTGTTGCTCGAGCATCCTGAGCAGTGGAATGCCATAGTGGAAGACCGGGGTCTGATACCGAATGCGGTTCTTGAGTCATTGCGCTTTGAGCCGTCTGTGGCTTCGATTCCCCGGTTTACGGTGGAAGATATCGAGATTGATGGTCATTTCATTCCTAAGGACCAACCGATTGCCCTTTCCACCATGTCCGCAATGCGCGATGCCGCGATTTATCCTGCCGGCGATACGTTCGACATTCGGCGCACTCATCCAAAATGGCATTTGGTGTTCGGTAGTGGTGCTCACAGATGTATCGGAGAAGCTCTTGCAAAAGCCGAGTTGGAGGAAGGGCTTGCGGCGCTGGTCGAGATAATGCCTTCACTGCGTCTCGTTGGACCGCGTCCCATAGCGAGCGGCTTTGCTGGAATCCGTTCTGTCACCGACATGACCGTGGAATGGTGAATCTGAGCATGATGAAGAGAAGCATCGTGAAATCGTTTCCGTCCTCATGAATAAGGTAGAGAACCACCCTTCCCTATGGACGTCACACGTGCACCACTTGGCCCTTTATAACTTAGTCGACTTCCATGGTGCTTGCTGTTTTCCAAGCGGATCGGAGGCGAGAAAACTTTCTGTAGGATAAACTGCAGCACCGGCGAGTGCAGAGCCGGCGATAATCGGATCAAAAACAAAACGGCAGAACCGCGAGTTTAGCGGTGACGATGCTTCCCCCGAGATCAGCAGAGGGCATGAATCCCGAAATCTTCTGTGGTTGCTCAATAACACTCTTCGCTTCGACCATAAACATCCAGACCAAGGCACGCTCGCCGTTGATATCCAAATTTCTCGAACCCTATCATTTTGATCCTATCGAAACGACGCACGATAGTTTATTTCCCATTATAAAGGTGTTTGACAAAGTGGGACGTAGGTTTGCATTTGTCATGTCTAGACGAGAAGGGAGGGCGGCGGCGCAGCGACGCTTAATTGTAGAGATTTGTGGTTTCAGGCTGGCCCCAGGGCGATATAGAAACGCCTCTCCTTATTAATCGGCTATTGTGAATCCACCCGATGCGATTCCAGCAGCTCGGTGTCCATTGATAGGCCACTGTCAGATTCAGCTTGCTATCGGTATCGACGCCGCTCCTACCCCGGCCGGGAGTTCACATAACAACAGAACGTTAGTTGGGTTTTACAAAGTTGTCGAAATCTACCGACGATGCTCGAAGGTAGCTTCATCCTTCGGAGGCCATCGGCCATGTGAAAATACCACCGTTACCCAGTGACTGGTTAACCTGACACCACAGCTTTATCCGGCACCGATTCGAGCCGAGGCGGTTTTTTGATACGCCAGATGGCCCGGTATGAACTGTCATTCAGCCATAACCTTCCACGCTTCGGCTGCTTGCGCGGCAGTTCCAGCCCCTCCCGCCACCTGATGCGCTCAACCCGTTTGACGTTCACATTCCAGTCAGCCTGGCGAAGCATCGCCGCGATTTCGGCGGTCAACGTCCGCGTCATCCGGGGTCTTTGCAATCTTGCTGTGCGTGCAACGATGCTGGCCAAGAACCCTGCATGCCCATCTTCTCAGACACGCCCAATTCTTAAACGATACTATCCAGCTGCGTTTCTTTATCTGTTTGATCGCATCTAGCTCAAATTCGTCCTTGCCTCGTTTTAGGGGACAAGGTGTCTACAAATCTAGGGGCTATCCAGTTTCCCTTGGCGGCCGCTGCCAAAATCATCTTGTCTAGCATGAGATCGGAAACGGCCTGCCGAAGTCGAGCATTCTCTGCCTCCAGTTCCTTCAGACGGTTCACCTGATCACCAATCAGACCACCGTATTCGGACCGCCATCGATAGTATGTAACTTCCGTCACCCTTATAGAACGGATCGCCTCCGCCATCGATTTTCCCTGCGCATTCAATAGGTCAACCTGACGGAGCTTCGTGACGATCTCTTCTGCTGTATGTCTTTTCTTTGCCATTTCAACGTCCTCCATGGCTCATAAGCCATACTCATGAAGAATCACTTTTCGGGGGCCAGACCAACCAAGCGCCATCGCATTAGTCCAGGACCATGTTTGGTCAGTACGCCTCACGCTTAACCCGTTTGAATCGAAGGAATTCACCCATTCTAAAGTCGGCTTTCGATCTCACTATAGCCCGAAAGACATGGCGAGACTGAACCCACCGTGATAGTCGGTTGACACACCTCAACTCTGTCCTTGTTGTCACACTTGTGGGCAGTGCTGATTGCTGACACCGTAATTATGATGAAGTTTTACACGTTCTTGGCGATAGTCCTTACATGCTGAAAGCATGAGCGGCAGAATAAGAGCATACTTACGATATTGCATATAGATCCTCTGAAGTGGGAATAAGGCACGTGAATATCGCCAAAATATCAGCGGCGTGCTCTGAGAAAAAAGAATGCCACTTGACCTGTGCTTATGTTGCACGTGCTACATAGTAGTCGTTGATAGAAGATCTGATTTCAATTGCTGGTAAGGAGCTTACCCCCACGTGCAAGCCAATCCGTATATGATTGCATTCGCACACCCGACCCGGACGAAGTCATCACTGCCGGATCTCGTTTTAACGGGTTTGGAGTTCCGACATAATAAGTAATTGAGTGTAAAAACATGGAAGTAGCTACGACAAACCATATTAGATACGGCAGGGGATGAGGTATTTCCCGACTACAATTCTCCTCTTCATGGGTGAGCAACGATGACCACATTGGAAGAATTTCCTCACCGGGGACAGCGCCGATTTTAGAGCGAGATCGGGAACCAACTCTTTTGGGTGGGGTTTCCTCACTCTTGTTCACCCATATACGCTGAGCCATTCGTACTCCCTGCCTAGGTTGATTTGACGTGAGCCGGTCGTCACAATGCATTTTGAAATCTGACACCACAGCGCCTGCACCTCTCAGACTAAAGTAGGCGTGATAGGTTTCACTCTAGTACAGTAATTCAGTAATCACGTTGCAATTGAAACTTACTAGGGTTGGGGGCCGGTATGATTTATCCGTCTCTGATAACGTTAACATGCGTACTGTAGCGGTAGCGCAATTCTTCAATGGGAATAGACGGTAACCGTATCCTGTCCTGAAAAAATACGCTGTTGGATGTCCCCTCCTGCTTCTTGCGTTGTCGATGGCTATTGTCATTCGCGTCTAGGCTGCTGTGCGCCGATGATCAACCAGAAGCCTTATCAGACCGAAAAGATGTCGATAACTTACGTCCCTTCCTGCCGTTCGACAGTGTGCGTAGATGGCGCTGTCACGGACCCGAGGATCAGATCAATCCCTTCCCCTGCAGAAGCTTAACCATGCGAAAAAAAGGCTACTGTCACGATGGACAGTAGCCGAGTTTGAAGGAATTAACCTTCGAGGGGAACACATCGGATGGAATGGGAAACCATCGGATGCCACTTATCTATCCTTGTTCCATAGGAATTCGCAACACCGGGAATGGTTACAGTTTCAATGCGATGGTGATATATGTAACACCCTTTTAAGAACTTAGATTTGATGTATGTACTGAAAGAGTGGAGAGAGAATTCTGATCCTACGAACAGCCTCTCGTGCTGTGGCAGCATGAACGGGCATCGGAATCTGGAGTGGGGTCTCCCAAGACGTAGCAGCATCTGTACTTCCCGGTTAGCCTGTTTCGGTAGACACCCAATGATAATGGCTTTGAAGTCCTAGCACCGTTCACTGGCAAGCCTGACTGACAACACGGCGGGAGAGAACTGTTCGATGACAACAGCGATTTGGCCCCGGCGTTGTCGGTGTGCTGCTGCCAATCCCTTTGATAATATTGGGCAAATCGGAAGATAAACGAGCAGCCCCCACTGCACAGGTCACTGCCAGGCGGGGCCATTCCACGCATTTGCCGTGTGGTTAAACGACAACTGTTCTTCAACCCTGGCAACTTGGTTAAGAAAGCGATCCGAGTGCAAATGCGTCAACACCCATGTCATCGCTATAGAGACTTACTGGAAAACTTTGCCGTTGTGACAAATGTGGCAGGATCCGATGATTTGCGAGGCAAGTATCACCTGGTTATTTCTGTTGCCAAAATTGCCTACCAGTTTTGTCAA
Source organism: Phyllobacterium sp. CCNWLW183 (assembly GCF_037203775.1). Classification (NCBI taxonomy): domain Bacteria; kingdom Pseudomonadati; phylum Pseudomonadota; class Alphaproteobacteria; order Hyphomicrobiales; family Phyllobacteriaceae; genus Phyllobacterium; species Phyllobacterium sp. CCNWLW183. The sequence continues at coordinate 36,949 of NZ_JBBCBN010000016.1, forward strand.
CGTCATGCTCACGCAAGAGATAAATATCGAGCTTGGTTAACCCGAATGCCAATAGGCTGTCGTCAGAGCTAGCGCTGAGCCAGACACGTATTTTATCCTTGCCGGGATCTTCCTTCGCAAGGATCAGTCTTTGCACTAAGGGGGAATTGGCCTTCACGTTGAAACCTTTAAGTTTTGGGGATAGGACATTGGAGTACTTTCGAGAGAGCTCACCAAATCAACGGTGTGAAGCTTAATTTTCCTCACATTGAGATGAAATAAGTGTAGTCAAAGCGACTAGAATCCCATGCAATATCGGTGCGCTTAAGGCCGATGTCATTGAGCATACGGTCGTTCATTTCGCTAAGTTGCCGAGTATCACCCTTCCACCTGCAGCTTAGGCAGAGCAATTTAGCTATCGCTTGCAAGTGAGATGTCGCACTATGATTTTTGGGCACCATTCGGCGCATTATTTTTGGTGATATCTGCGTTTCCATAACCTGTTTCCAAAAGAAGATAGTCGGCTGATAGCGATGAAATTTTCCACTTTGCGCACATCGCTTGTGCAGCTGATGATGAACATTTATGCAATCAGAATTATTTCAAGCAGAATGAAAATCGTTACATTGGTAGTGGAGCAGCGCGTGGCACCTGCTCTGCTGCTTAATTCTACGGGCATGGTTTTCCATTCGGCAGAAGAAGAGCCCTGACACAAGTGCGGCCGATGTAATCAGTGGAGCACCAAGAAGCTAAGCTCGCTTGCCTGAACAATCAGTCGAGCCAGAAATGTGCCGAAGCAAAATAAGCGCTACTTGCATAGTTGAAGATTCCAAATTCGCTAGCACGACCGCACCAATAGTCCACGTGAAGGAACCAGTAGGACGAATTGCATTTGTAACCTGAAATCTTGATTGAGTAATTATCGAGTAGCTTAATGCGCTAAAATTGTCGAAAAACGCAGGAAGTAAAAATGTTCAAATTTTTAAAAACCAGCTTGAGGCCGATGTTTAGGATTAATCGGAGCTTGTTGGGAAAACCATCTAGTGGATCTGCAGAGCATTGGGATGGATTAGAGCCATTTGATGTGCTGTGTGGCTGGGAAGGCAAAAAATAATCAGTTACTATACCATGTGAATGTTTTTGCAGTTCCGGACTTGGGGTGAGGGTATCCGCGCTTAACGTTGATCGCGGAACAATCGAGTGATCGATATTTCGTTGTTACACAATCAGCAAACATGTTGAACGGCCGTTATACGCTTCGCATAAGCCGTCTTAGCGTGACTGGAAGTTGCTGTTAAAATCTTTTGCTTCAGCTAGGGTGCGAGAAATTCGTATAAAGATGCAAACCGCCTCAGCAGTGCCTCCTAGACGGTCGGTGCTAATGCGTAGGAGCATGTACTAAAGGAGACTAAATGTTTGACCTTACTGGCCGCAAGGCTCTCATTACGGGCGCAACAGGTGGTATCGGTGAAGCGATTGCCCGCGCGC
>NZ_JBBCBN010000017.1:0-13081 GCF_037203775.1 Phyllobacterium sp. CCNWLW183
TCCAGCATATTATTTATCGCGATATCTATTTCTGCAATTAACTACGCTATATCTAACTGACAAAGGAGCATGCCATGTTACATCGAGAGAGCGCACTTCCGATTGGTGCAGGATGGATGCGGGTCCGTCGACCGGTATTAGATTGTTTAGGAAAAGTGCAATCAGCGGCTAACGTGCCGCATGAAGGTCAGAGCCAATTGTGAAATGGCAGTTACGTGTCAAATGATAAGTCTATCCGTCAAGCTCCCCAGCATTTTCCAGAGTACCGGGTCGCTTCTGAATATAGACACCGATGCCAAATGCCAGGAGGGCTATGAACATGAGATAATAAGCTGGGGCCAGCTTATTAAAATGAATCAGCCATGCCAGTGCAACAGGGGTGGATGCACCGAAAACAGCGTACGATACATTGTAGGAAAATGATATTCCAGTGACGCGGACACGTGCGGGAAACGCAGTGACCATAACGTAGGGGGCAGCTGCAAGCATACCCGCCGCAGTCCCCATCAAAACAAAACCGAGGTAGAGCGTGCCAATAGAGCTTCCGATCGACGAATAGAACATGATAGTAGCAAACGCAAACAAAACGCTTCCAACCATTAGGCAAAAAGCAACACCCAGCCGGTCGATTACAGCACCGGCAACAATTGTACTAAGTGCCAGAAATAGTGAACCCACACATGTCGAGATCAGGGCGTGCTCGGCGCTATATCCATACGCCGTCTGCAGCAAGGTAGCAGGCATCAAGATTGCAACGATTATGACAGCTGACACAACCCAGGTTAACAGGAATGATACAACAACATTGCTCGGGTAATTCCGCAATACAGTAGCCAGCGGAAGTTTTGCTATCAAGAGCTGTTCTTGGACTGGATTTATAAAAGTCGACGTTTCTGTAAGGCGCCACCGCATGTAAACTGCCGGCAACCCGAGGATACCACCAATCCAGAGTGGTATTCGCCAGGCAAACGCTTCAATCTCGGCAATGGAGAAAACCAGATAAATACCGGCTGTAACCAGCGACGCAATAAAAATAGCTACTGTAAAACCTGAAGTGGTAATTCCACAGATCAAGCCGAAGCATTGGCGTGGGCAATGTTCGGCGACGTAGGTCCATGCGCCCGGAACTTCTCCACATAAGGCAATTCCCTGCAGAAGTCGGAAGGCCACCAGCAATAACGGGGCGGCTACACCTATCGTATGGTAGGTTGGCAATGCGGAAATTGCCAAGGTCGAAAATGTCATCAGTAAAATGGAAAACGCGAATATACGTTTGCGACCGATAATATCGCCAAAGCGTCCGAGAACGATCCCTCCCAGTGGTCTGAAAATATAACCGGCAGCAAATATTCCGAACGTCTGCACAATTGCGAGATAGGGTGCCGTATCTGCTGGAAGGAAGAGCCTACCAATTATCGGGATCAAAAATGCAAAACTTAAAAAATCGTAAAAAATCAAAGTACCACCCAAGGCAGCCAGTCCCGCAGCGTGGATGCTGGTAGTTTTTGGGGCAGCGCGTGTTACGAAATGCAATTCAGATTCCTGACTATAAGCTGGTCTAACGTCTCACTCCATTTCCCTACCTCTCGAGCAGTAAGGACAAAATTACGCTTCCTTGATTTGCATTAAAAGGAAATTTGTGTTGCAGAAATCATACTCTTACGTGTTAATCATGTTTTGAGCTCTGTATTTGGTCGAAAATGGCATGTGCAAGCGCATGGGAACTAAACGGCTTTCTCAGGGTTTCCGAATGCCTGGGGTGGGGGACGGCAATCTTACCGTCAGATTCTCTATCCAGCAAAAAAAGAACGGGTAACTCGCCGATCGCATCGATTTCCGCTGTCCGAAGTCCATTTCCAAGCGAACCGACATCGACTATGATGAGATGAGGGCAAGTGTGGTCGGCGTTCAATGTCTCCAAAACAGCGTCAAAGTTAGAGCAACCCAGTGGCTCGTAACCTAGTGCCGCAATCTTCTCCTCATACAGCTCCAGGAGCGATTGATCTTTCTCCAAAATGATAACCGCCTGACCGTTGCCTATAGGCACAGTCCGCTCATTGAAGAATCCGTCTATCGGGAATGCTGCCTGGTCGCATTGTGGAAAAAACAATTGGAACGTCGTTCCAGTCACCGAATTGCTTTTAACATCGATGCATCCAGCTAATCTTGTTACACTGCCGTAGACAGCTGAAAGGCCGAGTCCTGTGCCGCCGCGGTGATGCTTGGTGGTAAAGAAAGGCTCGAATATATGTGGCAAAACAGATGTGGGTATTCCGCATCCTTGATCATGCACCGCAAGCTTGACATAGTTTCCAGGTCGCAGCTCGCCGTGTGACAGGATCTTTGTGGCTACAACGTGAGCTATGCTGACATGTAAGCCGATTTCCTGACCTCTTGCGGATGCCTCCACAGCGTTTTTGCACAGGTTCATGATAATCTGCTGCATCTCCAATGGATTACCTGCGACAACCAATGGGCCATTAGCGAGGCTGGGAACGAGGGTAACCTTATCGCCCAGCGTTACCTGCAGTAAAGGCAGAATGTCATTGACAGCTTCCGCCACGTCAAATGGCTTGTTAGCCTGATCCCGTTTACGACTGTAAGTCAGGATCTGATCAACAATGTGTTTAGCGCGTTCACCACCTGTCAGAATAGCCTCGACATACTGTCGAGTTGTAGGTGAATTCTGAAGAGTCTGAAGGGCCATCTCACCGTAGCCAAGAATCGCTCCGAGAACGTTGTTGAATTCGTGGGCGATCCCGCCTGCCAATGCACCAACGGCTTCAAGGCGTTGAGCGTGCTCAAGACGATTCTCTAGCGCCTTTTTCTCTTGTCGACTTCGGTTATTTTCAACAAACTCCACCAACAGCTGTACCGAGGATTGTATCATGGCCAACTCCTCAAAACTAATTTCCGGGCGAGAGCTCTCATACTCTAAGAGCAATACTGCTGCGTGCTGCAACGATAGTAACGACCCGACGAGGATGCCGGAAACGGTCGATTCCCTAGTATAAGTCAGATCGTTTGGCCTGAACAAATCCCGGTAACTGATTTCGTTTCGTTTGAGGCTTTGAGCAAACTCAAGGAAAAGCGGCGGTAACTCAGTTTTTCCCTCAACGAATCCGCAACACTCTTTAAATTCTCCAGTTTCTGTGTCGAGAATGGCAAACTTTTGCGAAGATGCTTGGAAAAACCCCGACAGATGGACCAATGCATCTCTAAGTAACTCTGGGAACTGAGATGACGAGTTGGCGATCTTTGATTTCACGCTCGAGGTAAGTTCCTCATATTCCAGGCGTCTCTTAAGTATGGCAGCCTGATTGCGGAGCTGATACACAAGTAACGATACATAGAAGCAGAGAGAGATCGCAGATGATCCAAGTATAATTCCGCCCCAAGTTGATCTTTTGGCCTCTTTGCCATAATTTTCTAGGTATAGTTTCTGTATTTGCTGTGTTCTATCTGATATTACTGATCCCTGTACAGATAGTATTTTTGAATCAACGGCTGGAAGTATTTTTACTATCATGCGAGCATGCGTTACTAACGTAGTTATGTCTCGGATACCTGCCTTATTGGATTTCAGTAACAAATCTAGATCCCTGCTAATTTCAATTGCGAGATTATCATCGGGTTTAGTCGAAAATCTCATTATCATATTACCCAGATCGATCACTTCGGACATCAATTGCTTGATCGCTTCATCCTGGGACTGATTAAGGGTCGTCAGTGTCTGACTGAAAACACCAGCCGAATTCTGCAACAAGGCATTTCTGGTCTTGAATTGTTCGACGAGTATTTCATCAGACAAAATGTCGTGCTGTAATCGAATAAGCAGATTACTGAGACGTTCATCACTGACAAAAGTGGTGGTCATGAAAAGGCTGTTCAGCTCAGTAGTTAACTTTCTAAGTGCAACAGTTGAAGCAACCAGGGGATCGTAAGATCGCAATAAGCCAAGTCGTGTCTGTAGTATGTCTCGTTGCAAGGACGCGTGGTTAAGATCAATTGAGCGCAGTGTTGTCATCACTGACTCGTGCTTTGATTGCTCCGGGTTTCGTCCGACAGCGAAAGTGACTAAAAGGAGAGCTGAAGTTACAACTGCAATCAGCCATGGGTCACTTAGCAGGCTGAACCGGGGCTGATTTAAGTCTTTCACCATTGTATTCTCCGGTCAGACTCTTAAGGAACTCGACAATTGTTTTGATGTCAGAGTCTGTCAGTTCCCGGCCGAGCTGGCTTTTTCCCATGACTGCAACTGCCTCAGCAAGCGTATCTGCACTTCCGTCATGGAAGTAAGGAGCTGTGACCTCAACATTTCGTAAGCTAGGGACACGAAAGATATTATCCGTCCCATCAAGGTCGCTTGGCTGCCAATCAAACGACGTTGGAGATGAGTGCGTTCGCTCGCTTGGATTTGCGAAAACACCAAAGAGTTGAAACATATTGCCACCAATATTCGAACCTTGGTGGCAAGATACGCATCCGATTTTTAAAAAAAGCTCGTAGCCACGCTTTTGTTGCGGGTCCAGCGCATTGCTGTCTCCCATCAGATAAAGATCAAATGGCGCGTTAGGAGTTGATAGGGAACGCTGGAACTCAGAAAGAGCGTCAAGAACATTTTCTCGATTGGGTGGTACCCCGTACATGGTCTGGAATGAAGTCGAATAGCTGTTCATTGCATTCAAGCGCGGGAGCAACACTTCCCAGCTGTTAGCCATCAGATTCTCGTCCAATAAAATTTTTTCATTTTGCAATGTTAGTGAAGTGAAGCGCCCCCGCCATCCTAGGCGATAATTATTCCCCACGTTGAAAACAGTAGTGGAGTTAAACTCGTGCATCTTACCGTCATAGCCGGTTGTCCGCTTAGAGTGTACTGTGCCACCGGCAGCCAGATCATGGCAAGTGCTGCAGGATAGTGTCTGCTTTTTGGATAGAATAGGGTCGTGAAAAAGCTTTCTCCCAAGCTCTACCTTGCCCATGTTCAAAGCGGATGGCGCTGGCAAAGGACTCAAAGAATCTCTGGATTCCACCGACAAAGCAGTCGTTATTGTGATTGCTGGCCCGATTACCGCGACCGCAAGAGCGAGCTTTAACACAACACGGATACTTTGGGCCGGTGCGTTAATGATCACGGTTGGGCGCCGCACGATTGGTGACCGTAACATCGTCATCGAAAATGTATCCGACACCTCGTTCTGTTTTAATGAGTTGGGGCCTTGAGGGGGTGATTTCTAGTTTGCGACGGAGGCGCAGTATCAGAACATCAATGCTGCGGTCGAAAATCTCTTCATTATGGAGCCGACTGGCCGCCAGTAGCTGTTCCCTCGTAAGGATCTGGCGGGGCGAATCAAGGAAAGCGATGAGGAGATTGAACTCGCTCACCGTCAGCTTGACGTTGTGAACACCTGCACGCACAAGCTTTCGCAAGTGTACGCTCAAAACCCACTCTCCAAAAGAATAGGTTCTTCGGTCCTTCTTACCTTTGATGACACGCTTCTCGCGGAGGGATGCCTTCACTCGAGCCAGAAACTCCCTCATTCCGAAGGGCTTGGTAATGTAGTCAATCGCTCCTAGCTCAAGCCCCACCACCTTGTCAGCTTCCTCCAGTCGGTCTCCACTGATGATGATGATTGGTGCATCAGATGTGCTCGCAAGTGTTCTCACGACATCTAGACCATCTTCATGGCCCAAATTCAGGTCGACAATGACTAGATCGACAGGATCTGTGGAGATTATACGGGAAAGGTGTTGACTATCGCCAGCTCCCGTTACCCGGAAAGCATATTGAGAAAGATAATCGATCAAGAGACTACGCATGCCGGCATCGTCGTCGATAACTAGAATGTGCTTCAAAGATCGAATCCCTTGCCGTCTACTTCGAATTCGTCAGCTGAAAAGCTATACGATGATAACTGTTAGCCATAGATTTCTATGGCGCATCGATTCAAGCTTGTCTCAGATCAGCACTTCGAACATGTTTCAAAGAAGTCGAAAAAAGTTGCAATCGTAAGAAAGTTGGCAATCCGGCACCTGTTTACGTCACGATTATTGGCGCGGAAACAAGATGATGTGGATAAAAGGCGCGCATCGTTAAGGCCAGCAAGGTCTTGGCGCCAGATCAAACCCCGAACAGAGTTAACCTATACACGCAGAAATAAGGGAGCGCAGGTCAAGGCTGTCCGTATATCCAACCGTTTAATCTGTCTAATCCACCTCATGCGGGTTTTATCGTCGGGGGAAATGATGCGGAATGGACCATCATTCAGCGATAGCGGCATGCCATCGATGGTATCTACCAGTAGGAAGCGCCCTCGGTCGAACTCCGGCAGTGCGAAAACGGCAGAGAATCCATCACGGCCCGTTATGACAAGATACTTTCCGGCATCAACTTTTTTAAGCTTCTCTTTGATTGGAGCTCCACTCAGACTCAACAAATAACTCAGATCTACGCCAGTATATGTTACTAGTGTGCCATCCTCGCCAGGTATCGACTGAACGCTACGAGGAAGCGCTGTGATCTGCGACGGCGAATAAGAACGCGGATTTATCCCATCACCGCTGACGAAGATTTCCGCGTCCAATTCGGAACTGCCGTCGCGCAATAGAGTAACGATAACTGTCGTAAGAGATGCGAACGCGACCATGACGACCGCAAGCAGTGCATATTTTTTGGGGGGTATAATCAACTGCGTCTCCCAAAAGCCTTCCGTAAGCTGGCAGGCATGTAATGTTGCGGGTAATTTCCGGCAGTTGCGTATAAGGATAGTTGCAGAAGGGATATAAAAAGTTACATTTGCAGTACAGTTCCGAATGGGAGTAATCTGTTCCAGTAGATCTGGCGAGACACATACACCTCCAAGCCAGTGTAAAGAGTGTCGAGGCAGGCAGCTTGCGCTTTCGACAGCTGGCCACCAAGCATGCACAGGGACATTTCTGCTCGATGCAAAGGCGTCCGTGGCATTCGTTATTCGGGCTATCTTATTAATTGTGGTGTTGTAACTCGCGTCTCCCAAATCGGGCCCGAATGGACAACCTACTGAAAGCTCACATCCAGAAGTCCTCTGGAAGCCGTCGGTGGTTGAACCAGTCGACCGATTATAAGGTAGAGAATTCCGCCGTTTCGAATCTCATCCATGGTGCACGTCGATGCATGACCTCGGCTTTGTGAGGAGGTCGTCGTGGTGCCGGTTGCCACCAGCTGGGCGCGTCTAAGAGAACCGCTGGCTCCCGAGGGCGCAGATGTTACGGATGAAGCAAAGTAGCGGATTCTTGTAACTCCGCGGTAGTGGCGCTGCATCAAAGAACCCCTGCCAAAACCAAAGGAGTCCACTATGACTAAGTTCAAGCTCGAGTATATCTGGCTCGATGGCTATATTCCGGTCTCTAATTTGCGAAGCAAGACGCAAATAAAGGAATTTGATGAATTCCCTGCACTCGAGCAGTTGCCACTTTGGGGTTTCGACGGCTCGTCCACCCAGCAGGCAGAAGGGCATAATTCCGACTGTGTGCTGAAGCCTGTTGCGATATATCCCGACCCAGCCCGCAGCAACGGTGCGCTCGTCATTTGCGAAGTTATGTTGCCGGATGGGATTACCCCGCATACGTCGAACAGCCGTGCAACAATCCTCGACGACGAGGACGCGTGGTTCGGCTTCGAACAGGAATATTTCTTCTACGAGAATGGCCGCCCGCTCGGCTTCCCAGAGCAGGGCTATCCAGCTCCGCAGGGTACTTATTATACTGGTGTTGGTTACAAAAACGTTGGCTCAGTTGCCCGCAAAATTGTGGAAGAACACCTCGACCTCTGCCTTGCAGCGGGCCTTAACCATGAAGGCATCAACGCCGAAGTGGCTAAAGGCCAGTGGGAGTTTCAGATATTCGGTAAGGGCTCCAAGCGTGCCGCTGATCAGATCTGGATCGCTCGCTATTTGCTGTTGCGTCTCTGCGAGCGATATGGGATCGACGTCGAGTATCATTGCAAGCCGCTGGGCGATACCGATTGGAATGGCTCGGGTATGCACTGCAACTTCTCTACTAAATTTATGCGTGAAGTTGGCGGCAAGAAGTACTTCGAAGCTCTCATGGCTGCTTTCGCCAAGAACTGGAAAGAGCACATCGACGTTTACGGCCCGGACAACCACATGCGCCTGACTGGTAAGCATGAAACTGCTCCATGGAACAAGTTCTCCTATGGTGTAGCCGACCGCGGCGCGTCGATTCGCATTCCGCACTCATTCGTTAAGAATGGTTTCCGTGGTTATCTCGAGGACCGTCGCCCGAACTCGCAGGGTTGCCCCTATCAGATCGCTTCCGTCATTCTGAAAACAATCTCTGAAGTGCCGGTGGCAATTTACTCTTCGGCTGCAGCTTGATTAGCCGAAATTCGCCGGCCTTCGGGCCGACGAACGCTGTCTCTCTCAGACAAGGGTCGGATCGCGGCACATCCGAAGAAGGCGAACGTGTGATCAGGTCATAGTCCGCGGAGCTCAGCTATTGTCGGTGAATGAGCCACATCCTGCAGCCTTTGCCATGCGGATGGTCGGATCAGGACGAAGTTGATTTGCTTAAATGCGGCCGATGATCGACGCGTCGGCTAGATCAGGATCTCACTTGTGAGGGTGTCCGAAGAGGACATGGGTAACATTGGGGAAGACGTCGAATTGTTCCGTTGATCCATGCCATGAACGTTATCCGCTTTGACGAGCGCCATCAGGTGCCGATCATATGATAATGCGCCGCTAACTCCGGCGGCTGCAAAAACTAACATCGTGGCACGCGTTACAGAAATGTGCGTGTGCGGAGCCATTGATCGATCATCAGTAGAAACGCTGGCGACAGCGTCTGACCGGAAGATACTATCAATGAATAAAATTATGATAATCGGCAATGGAACTGTAGATGAACGCCACGCCAGGACAATTGATGCGGCAGACTTTGTCATAAGATTCAATGACTGCCGATCGTACGTGACAAGCGGTACGCGCACTGATGTAGTAGCTGTTTGCAACACTGGTCGCCCGGCCAAGGCAATGCTTGAATCACTGGAGTGGCACAACCATCCGGCGGTCATAGGGGCCACCGAAATATGGTGCGTGCGCGGTGGGGCAAAGTTCGCAGCCATGCGACCATTCATTAACATCCTTCATCCTGAGTTATGGGATCTTTGTGACGACAAAACACAGGACTTCCATCGTTTTTGTGCCGACACGGGGAAGAAATGCGTTGAAATTGGCCTCGCTATCCATGAGTGGGTCGATGGCGCCCTCCAAGCGTTCGATCCTGCGCCCTACATTGCTCCCAGCAGCGGTATGATTGTGATAGCAAGCGTGCTTCAATTGTTTCCCAGTGCGATGACGACTATTGCAGGATTTAGCCACGTGGGGTGGAAGCATCACCCATTCGTTGCTGAGCGACAATTAATAGACAGCTATGTTGGTGCTGGAAAATTGGTCCGACTCTGAACCGGATTCTGTGTTGATCACCGGAATGTACACCGCAAGATACTTGGTCTTGGCCTGATTGGTCTCATCCGGTACTCTACTAGGGCTTCAATAAACGAGCTGCGAATGTAGCGCGATTCCTAACTCGTGGACCTCTTTGCTTTCGTCTGAAACAGCACCATCGTGAGTTTACCTACGCATCCTCCACGGAATGCCCTGTGAGTTGCTATTGGCGCGAGGGGAGCCTCAACCGGGTAGATAGCCCGTCCACGAATGGCAGTGACGGATGTAGATTTGATAACTGAATCCCCGTTTTGTGGTAGTATGTGCCCTCTCGGGACTGCCCGCAAAGGCTTGTATGGTCGCGGAGACTCAAGCTTATAACCCTCATCAATGTCCTTTGACGCTTCACGGGCATCCGCGAGATTGATGTGGGATAACCATCGTCCCTAGCTTCGAATATGGGTAGGTGCAGCAAACTGGCGTTTTCATAGGAACGTAAATGGTCGTCCATACAGTGCGTGCCGCGTGACGCCTTACAAGCTAACAGTATCATGCGGTCAGATGATGAGCAAACCAGTCTGCCTGAATTTTTGAAATAGTTTCAAAATGAGGGGAGCCATAAAAGTCGTAGTGGCGTGCATCTTTTTGTAGATGGTACGACTTTTGTCCCGGAAGGGCATCATATAATCTTCGAGCTTGCGACGGCGGATTCACGATATCGTTTTCGGCTGCCATCACTAATACGGGTTGGGAGACACTCTCTGCGGCGGCAACGGGCGCGTAACCAACGATCTCTCTAACTGTAAGAAACGGAATTTTTACATCCACTTTAGGGTAAAGTTCTTTGATTTCCTCGAAAAATGAGGTGGAGTCTTTGTCTGTCAGCACTTTGGGAATAGGTACAAATATGTCCTTCCCGGAGTGAACCTTTCGTTGGTAAAGTTTTTCCAAAGTATCGAGCAACGCTATTCTTGCACCCTGCGCCAAATCCCCGGTGATAAGGCTGAGACCATCCGCGAAAGCCAGTTGACTCACAACACATTTGACAACATTGGAGCGCGCAGCAACTTCAATGACATGGCCGCCACCCAGAGAGGTACCCCACAGACCAATTTGATTTGCATTGACAAACGGTTGCGTTGTCGACCAATTCACCACTGCGTCGATGTCCTGGATCTGTTCAGCCGGAATAAGGCGACCCCTCTCACCAGAACTGTCGCCGAATCCTCGATAGTCAAAAGTTATTGCATTAAACCCAGCGTGTGAGAACGCCTCAGCAAACGCCGGCAACAGGATGTCTCGTATCCCGCAAAATCCATGGCAAAGTATTATTGTCGGACTCCATGTTCTTTCATTATGGAGGTAAGTACGAACTGCCAAGCTGCCAAAATTCGCTTGAATATAGGTATCTGTTATTTTCACATTGGATCCTGTACGTTGTGCACAAACGGTTATGCCAAAAAGCACCGCGGAGAAAATGCGCGAGCTAGAAGTTGTTCATTTGGAGTTGATGTCAATCAAGGCCCAACTTGTTTCAATAGTAGCAATACTCAGTAATTTTCAGAATTGCTCCATTCAGTGAGTGCCAGCGCCGCCTCAAATGATGGTTTGATCAGCGATCACCGGTCAATAGTGCCCAGTCTGCTCACTGAGACGGGACCTTAACAGAGTTCGAAACGCCGCATAGCTGAAGTGCGTGGCAATTCCAACATCGGGTAGCAATCGCGCCACTCCTTTCAGGATTACGCCTGTCATTAGTGCTGTCCCGCAGATATCTACAGTCCCGAACCATGCCGGACCGCATCTGCGAGAGTGTCCTTAGCGTAAGACCAGCAGTGGAGGTTGGATCTAGGTTCTTAACTAAATTGAAAGCGCTTCCCGTATTAACGACGGTCCCGTAGACAACGGCGGACGCTGGAAGTGGCACCATATGTCGGTAGCGGTCGATGCAAGGCATGCGCCTGCTCCGGGGCGACAACCTGTTTTGTTTCAGTTGAAATGAAAACGCCATGAATAATAACCGCTGCGTAGCCGAAATCGTTTACCCTGGGTTCTAGTCAAAGATTGGAGAATGACTTGGCAATATCAGATCATGCCATCGTAATCGGCGCAGGAATTGGTGGATTGGCCGCAGCCGGCGCATTGGCCGATCATTTTAAGCACGTTACGATTATGGAGCGAGGAAGAGGGGCGAATAGCCAACTACCGCGAACAGGTGCTCCGCAGTCGTCTCAGTTGCACTACCTGTTGCAGGGAGGGCTTGCGGCTCTTTGCGAGATTTTCCCACATTTAGATTCTGAACTAGCACGTTCGGGCGCTGTACCTATATGGGTCGGGCTGGATGATCGCAGGGAGTATCCGGGCTTTGATCCTTACCCTCAATTCGATATCGGAGTAAAGGGTTACTCGATGTCACGTCATTTTGTTGAGCGAACCATTCGCAATAGCGTCAACCGTAAATCGAACGTAACAGTGCTTGATAAATGCCGCGTACGGTCAATTGTAATTTCGGAAGGGTTTGTAACTGGGGTTGAATGGGAGGACGAATGTGGGTCGCGTAAAACTCAACGAGCGAACCTTGTTGTCGATGCCTCAGGTAGGGGCGCCCTCACACTTGCCGCCCTGCATGGCGCAAGCTATTCACGGCCGGTCCAAACAACCGTCGGCGTTGATGTGCAGTGTGCAACTGCAGAGTTAGAATTACCTGCAATTCCCCAGGATTGGAAAACTGTCGTCACTATGCCAGATTTTAGTGAAAACCTGAGAGTTGGTGCTCTTCTACCTATCGAGGGTGATCGCTGGATGGCATTGCTATCCGAATGGCACGCCGAAACTGCAGTAAAAGACCAGGCCAGTTTTCTGAATGTCGCGCAGACCTTACGCACACCAACCATATATAATTCCATCAGAAATGCTAAGTTTAGGAGTATAAAAGGGTTCAGATTTCGCGACAGCTATTGGCGACGTTTCGAACATATTGCTGAATATCCTGAAGGTCTGATCCCGCTTGGAGATGCCATCTGTCGCGTCAATCCGATTTACGGCCAGGGCATGTCCTTAGCCGCCAAAGAAGCTCTGGCTTTGAAAGAGATACTGAATCGAAAGGCACTGAGTAATGATCCGTTGACCGGAGTGAGCAAACAATTTCTTCAGGTCGCATCGGAAATCATAGCTCCAGCATGGTCCATGTCTGCCCTTCCCGACTTGGCGCTGCCCCAGAGCCGGGGCAAAAGGGCCTTGGACATGCGGGCGCTACTTAAGCGCCAGTCGGAACTGCGTCACGCCGCTGCGTATGATCCTTTGCTGTATAAACGTCTGCATGAGGTACGTCATCTCGTCAGCTCTGAAGTTCCTTAAGCAGTCCTGAGGTGATTTGTCATTGAACAGTATGAAGATTGCAGTCATCTATCGGGGTGAACCTAAGCTCGTTATGCAGGTTGGCTATAGTGTTCGCGTGTATAGAGTCTCGATTCTCTTCCTATGCCTGGAGCAAGTTGAGATATCGCCCTCTAACTCAGATGAAGTATATGCACCCTGTCGATACTTGGCAATTGAATGATCAGATCATCGCCATGCCACCGTTTACATGGATCGTCTGGCCAGTGACGTAGGCAGCCTCACTGCTGGCAAGATAA
>NZ_JBBCBN010000018.1:0-2500 GCF_037203775.1 Phyllobacterium sp. CCNWLW183
CTGAACTGTTTGTGTCCGGTTGTGCTTGACCGTCGGCCGTTGATTGGCCGGTTTGGGGTTTGCGCCGACATTTGGCACTGTGGCTTGCGGGTTGCAGCCACATTGGTGCATTGCTGCGGCTTGGTGCTGTGTTTGTGTGTTGGATTGTAGCGGTGTATTTTGGGGGATGTTGAGTTATTGGTTGCGGGGACAGGATTTGAACCTGTGACCTTCAGGTTATGAGCCTGACGAGCTACCGGGCTGCTCCACCCCGCGTTACCAAGACCGGCGCTGACGCCGTTTGCAGCCCGGACTTCTCCGTTTGTCCGGCCTCAAAAGCGAAGGTGCTTTTTCGGGCTTTCGGACGGGGTGCTGCTCCACCCTTTTGTGGCAGGAGGGCATTGCTGCCATTGCCATTGTGCTTTTGATATTGTCCAGATTACCTGGAATGTTTGCCAAAAGCAAAAAGGCCGCGTCCTGAACGTATTCTGGCGCGGCCTGATTGGTCTGTTATGTATTGTTGTGTGATTTGAGCAGCATTTTGTTGCGTTTAGCAGACCTGGCAGCGACCTACTCTCCCGCGTCTTGAGACGAAGTACCATTGGCGCAGGGGCGTTTCACGGCCGAGTTCGGAATGGGATCGGGTGCAGCCACCCCGCTGTAACCACCAGGTCAGCAAAGCGCAACAAAATGAAGAAGCTGGAATTGTTTGTCTTGATTGTTGGCGATGATCGATCTTGCGGGCATTTGCCCACAAGGCCGACTTGGCCGTCGCCGGTTGCCCGGCGCGCTGTCGCAGCGCCCGCACCAAAGGTGCGATACGGCGCGTGAGACAATCTATTTCATCGCTTTGCGATGGATATGAGTAATGAGAATGATCAAGCCAATCGAGCTATTAGTACCGGTAAGCTTCATGCGTTGCCGCACTTCCACACCCGGCCTATCAACGTGGTGGTCTTCCACGGCTCTGATAGGGAATACTCGTTTTCAGGTGGGTTTCCCGCTTAGATGCCTTCAGCGGTTATCCCGTCCGTATATAGCTACCCTGCTATGCGGCTGGCGCCACAACAGGTCCACCAGAGATACGTCCATCCCGGTCCTCTCGTACTAGGGACAGATCCTGTCAATATTCCTACACCCACGGCAGATAGGGACCGAACTGTCTCACGACGTTCTGAACCCAACTCACGTACCGCTTTAAATGGCGAACAGCCATACCCTTGGGACCTGCTCCAGCCCCAGGATGCGATGAGTCGACATCGAGGTGCCAAACAACCCCGTCGATATGGACTCTTGGGGGTCATCAGCCTGTTATCCCCGGCGTACCTTTTATCCGTTGAGCGATGGCCCTTCCACGCGGGACCACCGGATCACTATGACCGACTTTCGTCTCTGCTCGACTTGTCAGTCTCGCAGTCAGGCGGGCTTATGCCATTGCACTCGACGACCGATTTCCGACCGGTCTGAGCCCACCATCGCGCGCCTCCGTTACTCTTTAGGAGGCGACCGCCCCAGTCAAACTACCCACCATACACTGTCCCGGATCCGGATAACGGACCGCGGTTAGACATCCATATAGGTAAGGGTGGTATTTCAAGGATGACTCCACGAAGGCTGGCGCCCCCGCTTCAAAGTCTACCACCTATCCTACACATGCCGACACGAATGCCAGTGTAAAGCTATAGTAAAGGTGCACGGGGTCTTTCCGTCTAACCGCAGGAACCCCGCATCTTCACGGGGAATTCAATTTCACTGAGTCTGCGTTGGAGACAGCGGGGAAGTCGTTACGCCATTCGTGCAGGTCGGAACTTACCCGACAAGGAATTTCGCTACCTTAGGACCGTTATAGTTACGGCCGCCGTTTACTGGGGCTTCAATTCAAAGCTTGCACCTCTCCTCTTAACCTTCCAGCACCGGGCAGGCGTCAGACCCTATACGTCGTCTTGCGACTTCGCAGAGCCCTGTGTTTTTGGTAAACAGTCGCTACCCCCTGGTCTGTGCCACCCTCCTCTACTTGCGTAAAAAAGGGTCACGCTTCTTCCGAAGTTACGCGTGCAATTTGCCGAGTTCCTTCAACGCAGTTCTCTCAAGCGCCTTGGTATTCTCTACCAGTCCACCAGTGTCGGTTTAGGGTACGGTCTATACGCGGGAGCTATTTCCTGGAACCGCCCCGAAGCCCCTCCAATCCAATAAGGAGGAACAACATACGCGATCCGTCACTACCCGCAGGCCCACGAATATTAACGTGGTTCCCATCGACTACGCCTTTCGGCCTCGCCTTAGGGGCCGGCTAACCCTGCTCAGATTAACTTTAAGCAGGAACCCTTGGACTTTCGGCGAGGGAGTCTCTCACTCCCTTTATCGTTACTCATGTCAGCATTCTCACTTCTGATACCTCCAAAGGCCCTCACGGGTCCCTCTTCAACGGCTTACAGAACGCTCCGCTACCACTTGCATTTACATGCAAATCCACAGCTTCGGTGTATGGCTTTAGCCCCGGTACATTTTCGGCGCAAAGACC